>JBIOVI010000021.1:0-4091 GCA_044867645.1 Solirubrobacterales bacterium
CCCCCCCCCACCCCCCCCAACTCTTCGAAGTTCGAAGTTCGAGCTTCGAGCAGCTTTCGTCCCTGGTGGGAAATCTGCGCGACAAGGACCTGCTAGTCGCGATCGAGCGCCCGCCGCCGGCCAAGAACGAGGCGCTGGCGATCGGCATCGCAGGGCGGGGTTTCGGTGGAAACCTCAGCTCCGGCAGCACCCGGATGGACGGCTACGTGCTCACGACCGACATCGCTCCGACGATCTTGTACCGCTTCGGATTGTCGATTCCGTCCCAGGTGTCGGGGCAGCCGATCCGCTCCGAGGGGTCGGTCGACGCGGCGGCGGTGGAATCGCTCGCCGACCGCTTGAGCGTGATCTCGGAGCGGCGCGGCCCGGTGATCGGGTTGGGGCTGGCGATCTGGCTCGCGGCGTTCGCACTCGCGGCCGCCGCTTCGCGCGGTCGCCTGGCGCAGGGGGGCATCGGGCTGCTCGGGCTCAGCATCGTCTACCTGCCGTTGCTACTCCTGCTCGGCGCCGCGCTGGAGCCCGGTCAGGTCGTCGAACAGGTGCTGACGATCGTCGGGGCGCCGCTGCTGGCGCTGCTGACCCTGGCCGCCCTGCGTGGCTACCAGGCGCTCGCCGTCGCGAGCGGCGCCACCGTGCTCGCCTATGCGATCGACGTCGTCGCCGGCTCGCCGCTCACCTCGCTCTCTCTGCTGGGCCCCAATCCCGGGCTCGGAGTGCGTTTCTACGGGATCGGCAACGAGTTGGAGGCGCTCCTCGCGGTTCTGGTCGTGGCTGGCGCCGGGGCGGCGCTGACCGGCTTCGCTCCGCGGCTGCCCGCCCCTCGCTCCGCGGTCGCCTTCCTTCTCGCCGGCCTGCTCTTCGCGGTCGTCTTCGCGGCCGGGCGCTTCGGCGCCGACGTCGGTGCCGCCATCGTCCTTCCGGTCGGCGCCGCCGTGGCGGCGGCGACGGTCGCTGCGCGCCGTCGGCGAACCGCTCTGCTGGTCGTCGCCGCGCCGCTGGCGGTGCTGGCGTTGCTGGCACTTGCCGACCTGCTCAGCGGTGCCAACGCCCACCTGACCCGCTCGGTGCTGGATGCGGGAGGACTGGGCGACCTCGCCGACGTCGCCCAGCGCCGCCTGCAGCTCTCTTCGCACAGTTTCACCCGCCCGATCGTCTTCGTCTTCCTGCCCCTGATCCTCGCCGTGGCGGCTTTGGCGGTCGCGCGGCGCGACCTGATCTCCGCCTGGCTGCGCGGTCGCCCGGCGATGCGCGCCGGGTTGTCCGGCGCCCTCGCCGCGACGCTGGTGGGGACGCTCGCCAACGACTCCGGCGCCCTCCTGCTCGAGATCGGCACCGCCTACCTACTCGTCTTCGTCGGCTTCGCCTGGGCGGAGAGCGAACGTCCGGTCAGACAATCGTCTACTATGACAAAAAGTCACACTTCTGTTTCCCACGCGCGCGGAATTTCTCCCTAGGCTGGAGGTATGGAGGCGATGAGGCAGAGCTGGACGGACGACCGTCTCGACGATCTATCCCAGCGGATGGACCAGCGCTTCGATCGGGTCGACAACGACATCCGCGAGCTGCGCACCGAAATCGGCGCCCTTCAGCGAACGATCATCCAAGTCGGGGGCGGCATTGGCGGCGGCATGATCGTGGCCATCCTCGGTCTGGTCGCCACCCAGCTCTAGTCGCCTCGTCAGGGGCGAGGCCGGAGCATCCATTACCCTTAACGCTTCGTGCGCATTGCTCTCGTCTCGCCATATTCCTGGAGCTACCAGGGCGGCGTGAACCGGCACGTTGAGGCTCTTGCCGAGGAGTTCCTCGGCCGCGGCCATCACGTGCGTGTGCTCGCACCGTTCGATCCTCCCGACCGGCTCAGCCGGGCGCTGCACCGCGCCCCCGCGGAGTCGCGAGAGATTCCCGATTATCTGGTGCCGATGGGGCGCACGGCGGGATTCTCAGCCAACGGCGCCGTCTCCAATCTCGCCCCCTTCCCGGCCGGTGGCGTCATCGCCCCCCGCCGCGAGCTCCGCCAGGGTCGCTACGACGTGGTTCACATCCACGAGCCGATCGTGCCGCTGGTCGGCTGGAACGCCGCACTCGGGACCCGCGCGCCCGCGGTCGGGACCTTCCACGCCTACTCGACCAAGGCGATCCCCAATCACATCGCCTCGGCACTCGGCGCCAGGCGGGTCTTCAACCGGCTCTCGGCCCGGATCGCCGTTTCCGAGGCAGCCGCCTGGACCGGCCGGCGCTGGTATGGCGGTCACTATGAGGTCGTTCCCAACGGCGTCGACGTCGATGCGGCACCGAGGACGCCCAAGCCACCGAGCGGGGAGCTGCGGGTGCTGTTCGTCGGCCGCCCCGAGGAGCGCAAGGGCCTGCCTGTCCTGCTGACGGCGTTCGAAGCGCTGGTCGAGCACGTGCCCAGCCGCCTCACAGTGATCGGGGCCGAGCGCGACGACGTGCTCCGCTACCTCGCCGATCCCGAGACGATGCGCTGGATCGACGTGCGCGGGCGAGTCTCCGGCGAGGACCTGTGGACGTCCCTGCACGGGGCCGACCTGCTCTGCGCCCCCTCGCTATCCGGCGAGAGCTTCGGCATGGTCCTTACCGAGGCCTTCGCCGCCGGCACCCCCGCCATCGCCTCGGCGATAGCCGGCTACAGCGACGTCGTCACCGACGGCCTCGACGGGGTGCTCGTCCCGCCCGGCGATCCACAGCGCCTCGCCGAGGAGCTGCAGCGGGCCCACCATGAGCCGGCGCGGCTGGCGGCGATGGGCGAGGCGGCGCGCCAGAGCGCCGAGCGCTACGCCTGGCCCCGCGTCGCCGACCGGGTCAGCCAGGTCTACGAACGCGCGATCGAGGCGCCGGCACCGGCGACCGCGCTCGAGCGGGCCGCTCACTGGGCGGGAGTTCGCCCGGCCGACGGTGGCCCGCCCAGTCCACCGCGACGGCTGCCCTCGCTCGACCCACCCCTGGCCCAAAGTGGAAGCAGGCGGCGGCGCGTCGCCCGGCGAGCCGGCCTTGGCGTCGCGGGGGTGCTCGGGGTTGGCCTGACCGCGCTGGCGGCGCAGAAGATCGGGGTCGACAACGTGCTCTCCAGCATCGTTCGTTCCGACCTCACCTGGGTCCTGATCGCCTGTGCGCTGATGGGCCTCTCGCTTTTCTTCCGCGCTGCCTCCTGGTACGGAATCGTGCGCGCGGCGCTGCCCAACCGGCCGGTGCGCCGCCGGGACGTGACCTCGGCGACGATGATCGGCGTGCTGATGTCGGCGACGCTGCCGGCGCGACTCGGCGAGCCGGCCAGGGCGATGACCCTGGCGCGGCGCATCGGCCGCATGCGCGAGACCTTTCCGGTGCTGCTCGGGACCCTTGTCTCGCAGACCCTGCTCAACATCGTCGCCCTGGCGCTGCTCGGCACGATCATCGTCTCCAGCACCGACCTCTTCCACTCCAGCACCCAGAAGCTGTTCGTTTTCAGCTTTGTGCCCCTGGCGCTGCTCGTTGTCGTGCTGGTTGCCCCGATGCTGATGCGCCGCAACGGCAACGGCCGCTTCGCACGGATCGGCGCGGCCCTGCATCGCGCGCTGCTGCAGGTCCGCGCTGGATTGGCCGTGTTCCGGGACCCGCGTCGAGGGATAGTCGCCAGCGCCGCGCAGCTCGGTGCCTGGGCGATCCAGCTGGCCGCCTGTTGGGCGCTGCTGGCGGCACTCGGGTTGAGCGACCAGGCCGGGATCGGTGCCGCCGCCGCTGTCCTCTTTGCGGTCAACGTAACCGCGGTCGTCCCCGCCACCCCTTCGAACATCGGCGTCTTCCAGCTTGCCGTGATCAGCGTCCTCCACACCGGCTTCGGGATCAGCACCGCCGACGCCCTCGCCTACGGCGTGATCCTGCAGGCGGTCGAGATCGCCACCGCCGTGGCCCTGGGCCTACCGGCCCTGGTCCGCGAGGGCCTGACCTGGAGCGACCTCCGAGTCCAAGCCCTCTCCTCATCCCCGGTCCGCTTGCAGCCGCGGCCTCGCGAGCAGGACTCCCGCGAACGCATCGGGGCGTAAGCGCCTCTCCCGCGGGTGGTGTCGGCGGTGGGCCTCCGGCTCACCCGCCGG
>JBIOVI010000022.1:0-13277 GCA_044867645.1 Solirubrobacterales bacterium
GGGATGCGGGACGTCGGATTCGGTGTGGCAGCGCACCACATGGCAGATCGCGTCGGTCTCCCTGATCGAGGCCAGGAACTGGTTGCCGAGCCCCTCCCCTTCGGAGGCCCCTTTGACGAGACCGGCGATGTCGTGGAAGGAGATCGTCGCCGGCACCAGCTCGGAGCTGCGCACCGTCTCCCCGACCTTCTCCAGCCGCTCGTCGGGCACCTGGGCGATCGCCACGTTCGGCTCGATCGTCGTGAACGGGTAGTCGCCGGTCTGCGCGCCGCCCTTGGTCAGGGCATTGAAGAGCGTCGACTTGCCGGCGTTGGGCAAGCCGACGATTCCGACCTTCATCAGGCGCCGCCTCCTCTGCTCCCGTAGGGGACCAAAGAATCAGATATGGATGGTCCCCCACTCCCGCGTCCGGGGGCGGCTTCCTTGCCGTTCATAGCGAAAGCGGAACCAACAGTCCCAGGAGAGTGCCAAGCAGTGCGCCTGCGACGACATCCGATGGGTAGTGCATCCCGAGGTAGGGACGCCCCAGGGCGAGGGCGGCGGCGAGCAGGAAAGCGAGGGCGGCGATCGGCTCGACTCGGGTCATCGCCGTGGCGACGGCGAACGAAGAAGTGGCGTGGGCGGAGGGAAAGCTCAGCGTGCTGGGTGCGCCACCGAGCGGCGGCAGGCCCTCCAGCTCCGGCCTTGGGCGCCTGACGATCAGCTTGACGACGTAGTTGAAGCCGATCGCGACCGGGGCCAGCGCCGCGCAGATCAGCCAGGCTTCGCGCTGCGAGGGATCGAGCAACGCCAGCAGCACGCCAATTGCCACCCAGAGCGTCCCGTTGTTGCCGGTCCTGCCGAGCGCCTTCGCGGCGCGCTCAACCGCGGGCGAGTGCCCACGGGTCCGCATCGCGCGCAGCAGTCTGAGATCGGCGGTCTCCACGGCGGGGCAGGATAATCCGCTTGCCGATGCCATCAGTCCCCGGCTATGTCCACACACCCGGCAATCACTGCGGCTCGACCGCGCTCCGCAACCTGCTCGGCTTCCACGGCATCGAGATCAGCGAGGAGATGGCCTTCGGCCTCGGCGCGGGGGCGTGCTTCTACTACGTCGCCTTGGAACAGGCATCGCCGACTCGCTGGTTCAACGGCCGCACCGCGCGGCTCGAGGAGACCTTCGGCGAGCTGACCGGGGCGGCGCTCGAGCTGCGCACCTTCGAGCCGGGCGACGGCGGCGCCTGGGAAGCCGCCCGTGCCGAAGTCGACGCGGGCAACCCCGTCCTCCTCCTCACCGACCTCTACTACCTCGACCACTACGGCAACTCGGCCCACTTCCCCGGCCACGCCGTCGTCCTCGCCGGCTACGACGAGGAGATGGCGCACCTCTCCGACACCGCCTTCGAGGAGCTGCAGACGACCCGGCTCGAGAGCCTCGACAAGGCTCGCCACAGCGAGCACCCCGCATATCCGCTCGCCGGCCACATGTTCACCGCCTCGGGCGAGGTCTCGCCCGCGCGGTTGCGCGAGGCGATCCCGGCGGCGATCGAGCGCGCCGCCACGGCGATGGTGGAACCGGAGTTCCGTGACTTCTCCGGCCTCGACGCGGTGCGCCGGCTTGCCACCGAGGCCGGCTCCTGGCCCGAGGTCGCCCAGGACTGGCAGTGGTGCGCCCGCTTCGGCTACCAGGTGATCGAGCGGCGCGGCACCGGCGGCGGCGCTTTCCGCCTGATGTACTCGCGTTTTCTCGAAGAAGCGGGGCGGCCGGAGGCATCGCTGGCCGCGGACGCGGCCGCCGCCTGGACCGAGCTGGCAGAGGCCTTTCGCACGGCCAGCGAGCATGACGATCCCGACCCGGATCTCTGGCGGGAGATAGACAAAGCGGCCAACCGCGTAGCCACGATGGAGGACCGCCTCTGGACCTCTCTGGCCATTCCGTAGTTATCCCGACTGGAGTCCGAGAGCTCCGTGGTGTACCGTTTTTAACTGCGGGAGGCGGGTAGTTACTTTGAAACCCGTCTTTTGAGGAGAGTCCCATATGAGAGGTTCGCGAGGCCCACTTGGGCTGCTAGCGCTCACCGCCGCGTTTGTCGTACTCGCATTTGGAGCATCCAGCGCCCAGGCCACTTTTGGAATCGCGAAATGGGAAGCGCTGACGTGCAAAGAAAACGTCGACACCCCGCTGGTCCCCGGTCTCGGAGGGGCGATTGAAGCCCCGTTTCCAATAGCGAAAGACCCGGGTCAGTGCACTGACGCAACCCCGGAAAAACTGTATACCCAGGCCGCCGGCCACCCACCTTTCGGCATCACCGATTTCACCTTGAACACGTTGACGATGCCCGCAACCGAAGGCTTCCCGGACAAATTCGTTAAAGAAATCGTTGTCGACACCCCTGAAGGCCTTGGAGTGAACCCCGAGGCCACGCCGGTCAAGTGCACGGTTGCGGAACTGAGCGCAGTACCTCCGACCTGCTCTAACGCGTCTCTCGTCGGCTTCAACTACCTCACGGTCGCCACGCAGGCGCCTCCATGCCTTGAACCCGGCCCAGTTCCCTGCAAAAACCTGCGGGTGAAACTCCCCGTCTACAACCTGGTGTCCTTCGACGGGGTCCCGTCAATGGTCGGATTCCCGACCAGCGCCCCCGGTGAACCGACGATCATCGTCGGGGACCTCGATCCGGGAGATCAGCACGTCAGGTTCACGATCAGCGACATCCACGCACCCGATGGAACCCCAGCACACCCGCCGATCGTCGGATCCCGCCTCGTCTTCAACGGCAACTTCACCCCCGGCTTCAGCGAAAACTACCTGACGATGCCGAGCAACTGCGCCGGCGGGCAGACCTCAATCCTCACCGTCAAATCGCAGGAAGGAGCTGAAGACGCCGCCAGTTACACGACGAAAGTCGGGGCCAGCGGCTGCGACACGGTTCCGTTCAACGTGGACCTCGACGCGTCGTCCAGCGGCGCTACCGACTCTCCGGAACCGGCCACCGTCGATGTGCAGATGCCGGACCAGCTCAAACCCCTCGAACCGGTCGCCAACTCGCACCTGCTGACCGCGAAGGTGACGCTGCCGGAAGGCGCCGGCCTCAACCCCTC
This sequence comes from Solirubrobacterales bacterium, assembly GCA_044867645.1. Taxonomy (GTDB): domain Bacteria; phylum Actinomycetota; class Thermoleophilia; order Solirubrobacterales; family 70-9; genus VRUE01. The sequence goes on from JBIOVI010000022.1 coordinate 3,082, forward strand.
GCTCGCGAACGGACTGACGCCGTGCACGGACGCCCAGTACAAGAAGGGCACCGATGACCCGATCGAATGCCCGGGCTCATCGCGGATCGGTTCGGTCGAGGTCGAGACCAACGCTCTCGACCAGCCCCTGGGCGGTGACGTCTACGTCGCCCAGCCACTCAGCCAGGAACCGAAATCGGGCAATCAGTTCCGGGTCTTCATCCACGCGTTCAACACGCGCTACGGCGTCAACGTACGCCTGGTCGGACATGTGTTCCCGAACCTCGACACCGGTCAGCTGACCGTCGTCGTGCCGGAAAACCCGCAGGCCCCGTTCAACTCGTTCAAAGTCCATGTCGACGGAGGGGCGAGGGGAGCACTGACGTCTCCCGACACCTGCGGGCCGCACACTACGACCGCCTTGTTCACCCCATGGTCGAGGCCGAACGAAGAAGTGCCGCCCACCAGCGGCAACCCGCAGTTCACCCTCAACACGGCCCCGGGCGGCGGGCCCTGCCCGAAAACCCTCGCAGAGCGCCCGTTCAGCCCGACCTACCGCGCGGGAACGCTGCAGTCGAAAGCTGGAGCCTTCAGTCCGTTCGAGCTGCACATCACGCGGCCCGACGGCGCCCAGGAGATCCGCAAAGTGGAAGCGACGCTGCCGCCCGGCATGGTCGCCAAGCTGAAAGGCGTCGCGTACTGCCCGCAGGAGAGCATCGACGCGGCCAGCGCCCAGTCGGGTGCGGCCGAGATCGCGAAACCGAGCTGCCCGAGCAGCAGTCTGCTCGGCACGGTCGACATCGCCGCGGGGTCCGGGCCAGCCCCGTTCAACACCAAAGGCAACGTCTATATGGCCGGGCCCTACAAAGGCGCCCCGCTCAGCATGGTCTTCGCGACCCCAGCGGTCGCCGGACCCTATGACCTCGGCACCGTCGTGGTCCGGGCCGCGGTGTTCGTCGACCCCGAAACGGCCGAAGTCCACGCCGTCTCGGATCCGATCCCGTACATATTCGGGGGCGTAAAGCTCGACCTGCGGTCGATCGATATCGCGATCAACCGCAACGAGTTCACGCTCAATCCGACGACCTGTCGCGAACCGTTCTCGGTCCGCTCGTCGATCTTCGGCGGCGGCGGCAACCCGGCAAACCCGGCGAGCTGGTTCGAGACGAAAGCGGCGAGCGCGTTCAGGGCGAGCGAATGCAAAGCACTCCAGTTCAAACCGAAGTTCTTCGCCCGCATCCTCGGTGGCAAAGGCCAAACGCAGCGCGCCGACAATCCGAAGTTCCGGGCGATCCTCGAAGCCCGTAAAGGCGATGCCAATCTGCGGCGGGCGGCGTTCATCCTGCCGCGGGCGACGATCCTCGATCAGGCACACATCAAAACCATCTGCACGAAAGTTCAGCTGGCGGCTAACCAGTGCCCGAAGAACTCGATCTACGGCAACGCCAAGGCGACCTCGCCGTTGCTCGACGAAAAGTTGGCGGGGCCGGTCTACTTGACCTCGTCCGAACACGAACTGCCGGATCTGCTGGTCGACCTGAAGGGCCAGGTCAACATCCGGTTGCGCGGCGTGATCAGCTCCGAGCACGGCCGCCTCAAGACGGTGTTCCCAACCACCCCGGACGTCGCGGTGAGCAAGTTCACCCTCACCATGAAGGGCGGCGGCAAGGGCCTGCTGGTCAACTCGCGCAGCCTCTGCTCGAGACCGACCAACGGCTTCCTCAACCTGAAAGCCCAGAACAGCAGGCGACTTAAGAAAAACAACCTGCGACTCAACATCCCGGCCTGCGGTAATAAAAAAGGCCGGTAGCAAGCGGCGGCGGCACCGGGGCGGTCTCCGAGCCCGCCCCGGTGCCCAAGCCGTTCGCGATGCTTTGAGCGATGGCAGAGGGCGACACGATTCTCCGCGCCGCGCGGCGGATCGAGGAGGCGATCGGCGGCGAGAAGCTGGCCGTCAAGGCCGGTAACGGCCGCGGCCGGGCGGCCGGCGTCGAGCGTCTCGACGGTCGGCGGCTAGATCGGGTCGAAGCGCGGGGCAAGCACCTGCTTCTCCACTTCGACCAGGTTGTGCTTCACAGCCATCTCGGCATGAACGGCTCCTGGCAGATCTACCGGCGCGGAGAGCGTTGGCGGAAGCCGGCCTCATCCGCCTGGGTGACGCTGATCGGCTCGAGGCTCGAAGCGGTGCAGTTCGGAGGGCCGACCTTGAGGCTGCTCCCCGCATCCCAGCTGCGCGGTGACCCAATCCTGGGGCGATTGGGGCCGGACATCCTGGCGCCAGAGCTCGATCTCGCGGACGCCGTTCGTTCACTTCAGGCGGTTCCGAATCGCCAACTCGGCGATGCGCTGCTCGACCAGCGCCTGGTCGCCGGCATCGGCAACATCTTCAAGAGCGAGGCCTGCTTCGCCGCTAGAGTCGATCCGTGGCGCTCGGTCGGCGAGCACGCCAATAGCGATCTGGAAGAGATCCTGGCTGCCGCGCGGCGCTTGATGCAGACCTCGGTCGTCGGCGACCGCCCCAAGCCCGCGGTCTACGGGCGCGCAGGCCGGCCCTGTCCGTCTTGCGGTGCCACGATCGTCGCACGGGGGCAGGGAGAAGCCAATCGCCGCACTTACTGGTGCCCTCGCTGCCAGTTTGGCCCCGGCGCGGGCAGGGTAGTAGCGAGGTCGTGACGATCGCCGGCGCAATCTTCCTCATAGCGGTGGGGGCGATCCTTCGCTACGCGACCAACCTTCATCTCGAGGGCGTCAGCATCGACACGGTTGGGCTGATCCTGATGATCGCCGGCGCGGTCGGGCTTCTGCTCTCTTTCTTCCAAGAGGCGATCTGGTCGGATCGGCTGAGGCGGCGCGAAGCAATTGCCGAAGAACGGCGTGCGGCACCGCCGGTCGCCGAAGAACGGCGCGAACCGCCGCCGCGTTACTAGCCACTGCCACCCGCGGTACTAGGCCCCGCCCAACCGCTCAGGCGGGGGACAGGCGGGCAAAGTAGGCGAACCAGTTGCCGGAATGGCTGTCGTAGACAAGGCCCGCTTCGGCGGCCTGACGCTTGAGCGAGCCGAGGGTGGTGAAGTGGGGGTCGCCAAACAGCTCGCCGACCACCAGGCGCCCACCCGGCTTGAGGACGCGGCGAATCTCGCGCAGGGCGGCCACCGGGTCCGGGATCTCGCCCAGAACGGCCGTCAGCACCACCGCGTCCATCGAGTCGTCCTCGTAGGGAAGGGCGGTGGCGTCGCCCTGGGTGGGGACAACGTTGGTCAGGCCTCGCTCGGCGGCACGGCGCATGACGTGATCGAGAAACTCCTGCTGGAGGTCGAAGATCTCAACCACCCCAGCCTCGGACGCCTCGTCTTGGCCGCCTTCATCCAGCCAAACCGCCATATCGAGCGTGTAGTAGCCGACACCCGGGCCGATCTCCAGGAGCCGCTCGCCGGGCTGCGGGAGCAGAACCTCGCGCAGCCGGTCGCGGGTGATGACTGGGTGCGGGGCTTCGACCCAGAAGCGCTGACCGTAGGGGCAGGCCGAGGGATTCTTGCGCCACCACAGAGCCGCAGCGAGGGTTGCCACCCCAGCCGCGCCGAGCAAGCTGCGGGCTCGCATCAGTCCGACCGGTTGAGCCCGAAGCCGACCCGGTGCTCGCCCGAGTCGATGCGCAAAAAGGCGACCTTGCCGAGGTAGACGGAGAGGACGCCATCCTCGGTCTTAACGTCGTGCCAACCGCCCTTCTCCACCTGCTTGCGAAGGTCCTTCAGCTCGTCTTCGGTAAGCCGGACCGGGACGACCTGGCCGCCCTCGAAGCCGATCTCCACCTTCTGCGCGTCCGCCATCAGTGCTCCTCTCCGCTTGGTTCGACGATCTCGGTCAGCACACCGCCGGTCGAGCGCGGCTGGATGAACGCCACCCTGCTTCCGCGAATGCCCACCCGCGCCTTGCTGTCGATCAGCTCGAGGCCGGCGTCTGAAAGCTTCTCCAGCGTGGCATCGATGTCGTCCACGGCGTAAGCGACGTGGTGCAGCTTCGGGCCCTTGCGATCGAGGAACTTGCCGATCGGCGTGTCCGGGGCGAGTGGGCGCATCAGCTCGACGTGTCCGTCGCCGACGTCGAGCAGCACCGCCTCCACCCCCTGCGACTCGACCGTCTCACGGTGGGCAACGGTCATCTCGAAGGTCTTGGCATAGAGATCGAGTGCCGTGTCGATGTCCTCGACTGCAACGCCGATGTGGTCGATCTTGCCGAACATGCGGCGGCAGTCTACGTTGCGGGAGGTGGCTCGCCCTCGGCGGACGCCGGGCGCTCGACCCGGAGGATCTCGGCCAGAGCCGCGATCCCCACCTGCAGCTGATCGGGAGTCGGCTCCTTAGTTGCGAGCCGGCGCTGGATCTCGCGTCCCGGCGTGTGGAACGCCTCGGCCAGGGGAGCGCCGTGATTGCGGTCACTCCAGGCGAACATCTCGACCGCGAGCGAGGCGCCGCCCAGCCCGACGGCGGCGCGTGCCAGGGGGCTCGGTCGCTCCACCAGCCGCTCCAGCATCACGGTGCCGCCCGCCGAGAGCAGCATCATCGGCGCGATCAGGTTGGAGCCGCAGCGGTCATGCTCCTTGGGCACCGTAGCCGGGTCCTCGACCCCCTGCTCGTAAGCGGCGATCGCCTTGTGCTCGACCCCGTGGTAGGCGGCCAGATCGCGGTCGGTCAACGCGACCACGGCCGGCACCGCTCCAATCGTCTGCACCAGGCCCTCGCGCAGGGCGGAGCTCGCCAACCTGCGACGCAGTGCCGCGGTCGCGACCAGAGTCGTGCCGATCGCCGCGACCACCCGCCAGTCCTCAAAGGGCAGCCTCGCCGCCGGCAGGCGCCGGCGCACCAGCGGCAGCACGGCCAGTGCCTCGAGCAGTTTCAGCGGTCCTCGCAAACCCGGGAGACGCCCCGCCAGCTTCGGCGCCAACTCCGGTTTGCGCTCCGAGGCGACCTGAACCTCGCCGTCGCTGTCGCGCACAGCAGCTGCCCAGTGGGTCGGCCCGTGGATCAGCAAGCCGTTGCGTAGCGCCATACCCCCAAGTCGCAGCTTCTCCGAAGCCATGGTCGGACGATAGACGAGGCCGGAGGTCGCCCTGGCCTCGTCCACGCCCGACGACCGCGCAATTGCGAGCGCGGTCGTCGGATCCCCCCTGATTCCCCTTTATTCCCGACCGGAGGCCCCCAGTCCAGGCCTCCGGTCGGTGTGTCGGCTCTCCCTGGCTCTAGCTTGGAAAGCCGACCTTTGAAACACGGCGTCTATGGAGAAGTTGCGCCTGCGGCTAGCTGCCTGCGCGGCCACCCGAGAACCTCTTGCGGAGCGCCTCGAGGCGCCGTCCAAGCTCCGCCTCAAAGCCGCGGTCGGTGGGGTCGTAGAAGCGCAGGTCCTCCAAACCCGCTGGCATCAGCGGCTGGTCGCTGACGCCTCCCGGCTCGTCGTGGGCGTAGCGATAACCGTCGCCGCGGCCGAGCACCCCCGCCCCCGGGTAGTGGGCGTCGCGGAGATAGTCGGGCGGGGTCTTGGCTCCGTTCTCCCGAACCTCCCCACGAGCTCGTCCCAGCGCTTTGTAGGAGGCGTTGGACTTCGGCGCGAGCGCCAGGTAGACGGCGGCCTGGGCGAGGTTGAGCGCGCACTCGGGCAGACCGACCCGGTCGACGGCGCGGGCGGCAGCGTCCGCCACGAGCAGCGCCTGCGGATCGGCGTTGCCGACGTCCTCGGAAGCCAGGATGACCATGCGGCGGGCGATGAAGCGCGGGTCCTCACCTCCCTCCAGCATCACCGCCAGGTAGTAGAGGGAGGCATCGACGTCGGAACCGCGGGTCGCCTTGATCCAGGCCGAGACGAAGTCGTAGTGACGGTCGCCCGCGCGGTCGTAGTCGAGCGCCTTGCGCTGCAAAGCGTCCTCGATGGCGGCGACGTCAATCGCATCCGACTTTGACCCCACCCCAGCGTGGTCAAAGTCGGATGCGCGCGCGACAGCGCGCTCCAGAGCCGAGAGGGCGACGCGGGCGTCGCCGCCGGAGCGATGCGCCAGCATCGCCAGGGCGGCGTCCTCGACCGGCGGCGGGTCGGCGAGCCCGTGCTCGGGATCCGCAAGCGCCCGCCGCAGCAACTCCTCGACCTGCTCAGCGGTGAGCGGCTGCAACTCGTAGATCTGGCAGCGCGAGAGCAAGGCGGAGTTGACCTCGAAGTAGGGGTTCTCGGTGGTCGCCCCGATCAGCGTCAGCAGCCCCTCCTCCACCGCAGGCAATAGCGCGTCCTGCTGGGCCTTGTTGAAGCGATGGATCTCGTCCAAGAACAAGATCGTCGGCCGCCCGGAGTCACGGCGCCGCTCTCGGGCCCGCTCGATCACCCCGCGGATCTCGGCTTTCCCAGCATTGACGGCGGACTCCTCCTCAAAAGCCCCATCGGCCCGCGACGCCGCAACCCGAGCAAGCGTCGTCTTCCCAGACCCCGGCGGCCCGTACAGGATCGCCGAGTGCGGATGCCCCGACTCAATTGCGGTCCTCAGCGCCGATCCCTCCCCAAGCACATGCTCCTGCCCCACCAGCTCATCGAGCGACCGCGGCCGCATCCGCACGGCCAGAGGTGCATCGGTAGCCACCGCCTCAGCTGGGCGTTCCTCGTCGCTTCCAAAGAGCCGATCGGGCACCGTTAGGTGAGTATGAACATGGAAGAGGCCGGCGCTGAAGCCTCAGCTCTCGCGGACAGTGGGGGTGCCGCTGGGAGCCGGGGGAGATCTCGGCGGTGCCTCGCGAAGCGGCCACGGCTGAGCGATTCCCGCCGCGAAGCGGCAGCAGATTTCACCGCCGCAGGCGATGATGGGCACCCCCGACACCGCCCCCGACTCCCCCCACACCGCCTACAATCGCCACCATGGAGATCGCCACGCAGCCCCAAACCGCCCAGTCCACGCTCGAGTCCTTCAACCCAGCCACCGGCGAGTTGGTCGGATCGGTGGCAACCATCACCCCGGATGAAGTCCAGGCAGTCGTCGACGACGTCGCCCGCATCCAGCCCGCCTGGGCCGAGCTCAGCCTCGATGACCGGGCGCGCTACATGCGCCGCGCCGCCGACGCCCTGCTCGACGACATCGACCAGATCGCCGAGCTGCTCGTAAACGAGCAAGGCAAGCCTCGCGCCGAGGCCTACACGATGGAGCTGCTGCCAACCGTCGACGCGCTGCACTGGTGCGCCAAGGCCGGCCCGAAGATCCTCGCCGACGAGAAGGTGCGGATGTCGCAGGCCTTCCTGGCGAGCAAGAAAGGCCGCTTCACCTACGAGCCGATGGGTGTCGTCGGCGTGATCGCGCCCTGGAACTACCCCTGGTCGATCCCCTTCGGCGAGGTGGCGATCGCGCTGATGGCGGGCAACGGCGTCGTCCTCAAGCCGGCCAGCCTGACGCCGCTGCTGGGCGAGGCGATCCGCCGGGTCTTCGAGAAGGGCGGCCTGCCCGAGGGCCTGGTCCGCGTCGTCCACGGCGGCGGCGCGGTCGGCGACGCGCTGGCCCGCTCCAGCGCCAGCAAGATCTTCTTCACCGGTTCAGTTGACGTCGGCCGGGTGGTCGGCGAGGTCTGCGCCCAGCAGCTGAAGGGCTCGGTGCTCGAGCTCGGCGGCAAGGACCCGATGATCGTCTGCGCCGACGCCGACCTCGGCAACGCGATCTCAGGTGCCGTCTGGGGCGGCTTCGCCAACGCCGGCCAGACCTGCTCGGGGATCGAGCGCGTCTACGTCGTCCGCGAGATCGCCGACCGCTTCGTCGAGGGCGTCGTCCGCGAGACGCGGCAGTTGCGGCTCGGCAACCCGCTCGAGTGGGAGACCGAGATCGGCCCGATGACCTCCGACGGGCAGTACGCGATCGTCGTCGATCTGATCGAGGACGCGGTCGCCTCCGGTGCGACCAAGCTCTGCGGCGGGCCGACCGACGTCGCCGGCCTCTCCGGCAAGTTCGTCGCCCCGACCGTGCTGACCGGAGTAACGCACGAGATGCGGATCATGCGCGAGGAGGTCTTCGGCCCGGTGCTGCCGATCGTCGTCGTCGACTCCGAGCAAGAGGCGATCGAACTCGCCAACGACTCCGAGTTCGGCCTCGGCGCCTCGGTCTGGACCAAGGACCGCCAGAAGGGGGCGCGGATCGCACGCCGGATCGAATCGGGGATGGTCTGGGTCAACGACCACTCCTTCAGCCACGGCGCCTGCCAGTGCGCCTGGGGCGGCGTCAAGGACTCCGGCGTCGGTCGCTCGCACTCCAAATTCGGCTTCTACGAGTGCGTCAACGTCAAGATGAACGCCTGGGAGCCAGGCCTCACGCGCGACTTCTGGTGGCATCCCTACGACCAGACTTTGGGCGAAGCGGTGCGCGCCTCGGCAAAGCTGCTCTACGGCAAGGGCGCGATGCGCACCCAGGCCCTGCGCGAGGGCGCCGGTCCCCTGCTGAAGGTCGGCCTGCGCACGTTGAAGAAGCGCGGCTGACCTCCTCGCCGTGAGCACGGCGATCGAGCTGCGTAGCCTGCGACGGGATTTCGGCGAACGTGCCGCCCTCGTCGGCGTTGACCTTTCGCTTCAGCGAGGGGAATCGCTCTTGGTGCTGGGGCCCAACGGCGCCGGCAAGACGACCCTGCTGCGCATCCTCGCCACCCTGCTGCGGCCGAGCGGCGGCGAAGCGAGGGTTTTCGGCGCCGTTCTCCCCGGCGACGCCTGGAAGGTCCGCGGCAAGATCGGCCTGCTCGGCCACGACGCCCTCCTCTACCGAGACCTCAGCGGCCGGGAGAACCTTCGCTTCCACTCCCGCTTGCATGGGATCGCACCCAAGATTGCCGAGGCGCGGATCTCGGCGCTGCTTGCGGCCGTTGGTATGGAGCAGCGCGCCGGCGATCGGGTTGCGGAGCTATCCGCCGGGATGAGGCAGCGGCTTGCCGCGTGCCGCTGCGTCCTGCACGAACCCGACCTGCTGCTGCTCGACGAGCCCGACTCGAACCTCGACGCCGAGGGACGCGAGCTGGTGGGGCAGCTGATCGCAGCTTCGCCCGACCGCACCCGGGTGTTAGTCAGCCACGACCCGGAGCGCTTTCGCGCCGAGTCCGACCAGGTGCTGACGCTTGGCGTCGGCGAGTCGGCGGTGGCGGTCGCATGACTCCCTCCCGCCTCGCCTTCACGGCGATCCTTGGCAAGGACCTGCGCGCCGAGCTCCGCACCCTGCAATCGCTGCCCGCGATGGCGCTCTTCGCGGTCACCACCTTCGTCATCTTCCGCTTCGGGCTCGACCGTAAGGCCCTCTCGGGCAGCCTCGCCGCCGGGGTGCTGTGGGCGACGCTGTTGTTCGCGGCGATCCTCGGCATCAACCGCCTCTTCGTCGCCGAGCGCGAGGAGGGCGGCTTCGACGCGATCCGGCTCGCGCCGATCGACCGCACCGCGCTCTTCGCCGCCAAGGCGGCCGCGCTGCTCGCCTACCTGCTGGTGCTGGAGCTGATCGTCGTGCCGGTCTTCGCCGTCTTCTTCCTCGACTCGGCCGCGGCGCTGCCGCCGCTCGCTCTCGTCCTCGTCCTCGCCGACCTCGGCCTTGCCGCGACCGGGACCCTGATCTCCTCGATGGCGGTCAACTCGCGCGCTCGCGACCTGCTGGCGCCGCTCGTCCTGCTGCCGCTGGTGGTGCCGCTGATGATCGCGGCGACCGGTGCCAGCGAGCCGCTGCTGGCGCTGGGCGGTCCCGGTTACCACCGCTTCGGCACCTGGCTTGGGGTGCTCGGCCTATACGATTTGATCTTCCTCCTCGTCGGATACGCGGTATTCGACTTCCTGCTGGAGGACTGAGGCGCCGCCGCCTCCGACCGCGCCAAACGCATGTACGGCAAAGGCCTGAGACCACTCTCGATCGCGACCGTCGCGGCACTCGTCGTGTCGCTCTCGCTGGTCTTCTTTTACGCGCCGCTCGACGCCGACCAGGGCTTCATCCAGAAGATCTTCTACCTGCACGTGCCGCTGGCGATCGTCGCGCTGGTCGGCTTCGTCGTCGGCGGGGTCTTCGCGATCCTCCACCTGCGCAGCGGCAACTCGCGCTGGGACGCCTACTCCTATGTCTCGATCCACATGTCGGTGATCTTCGGCGTTGCCGTGCTGATCACCGGCTCGATCTGGGCCAAGGCTTCCTGGGGCCACTGGTGGGTCTGGGACGAGCCGACCCTGGTCAGCTTCCTGATCGTCTTCCT
>JBIOVI010000023.1:0-27658 GCA_044867645.1 Solirubrobacterales bacterium
GGCTCGCGTTCGCGAGGAGTTCCCGCCGAGGCCGGTGCCGGTGCGCCCTCGACAGCGACCTTTCTCTTGTCGGCGAGGACGATTGCCCCTACCGCTGCGAGCAGCAGCAGGATCGACGATGCCTCGAAGGGGACGAGGAACTTTTCCAGCAGTAGGTAGCCGATTGCGGCCGGGTCGCCGAAGCCGGCCTTGACGTCGGGTCCGTCGTTGCCGAGCGCCAGCAGGGAGGAGCTGAGCACGGCGATCGCCAGCTCGACGAAGAGCGCGATGCCCAGCAGCGGGGCGAGGAAGCGCTGGCCGGGAATCGGCTCCCAGGCCGACTCCTCGCCGCCGCCGACGTAGGCGACGACGAAGACGTAGAGGACCATCACGGCGCCGGCGTAGACGACCACCTGCGCGGCGGCGACGAAGGCCGCGCTGAGCAGCAAAAAGAGGACGGCGAGCGAGAAGAGATGGACGATCAGGGCCAGCACGCCGTAGAAGGGATTGCGCAGGGCGATTACGCCAATCGCGCCGCCGAGCGCCCCCAGCGCCGCAAGGAAGAAAAGGACCTCTTCCATCAGCTGGCGCTCCAACTCGGATTGACGATGCAACCGGGGTGTGGTTGTGTGGAACCACACTCGCCCCACGCGAAGGAGGAGAAGGAATGGACACTTACGTGATCCTCAGGCGGCACGGTTGGCAGAGTCCGGCGGAGCTCGAGCAGGCCGCGGAGCGATCCAGGCAGGTCGGCGATGAGGAGATGTCCGATGACATCAGCTGGATCCGCAGCTACGTCCTCGCGGAGGACGACGGCACCGTCGGCACGGTCTGCGTCTATCGGGCATCGAGCGCCGATGCCGTTCGGGAGCACGCGAGCCGCGCGGGTCTTCCCGCCGACGAGGTCATCCCGGTTGCGGACACGGTCCTGGTGCGTCCCGACCCGGCCTAGACCGACGCTCATTCGCCCTCGGCTTTCAGCGGCGTCCGCTCGAGCGGCTCGGCGAGCAGCATCTCCTTGGTGAAGATCAGGTTCTCGCGGTCGTAGTCGGCCATCTCGTAGTCGTGGCCCATCGTGATCGCGTCAAAGGGGCAGGCGATCTCGCAGTAGCCGCAGAAGATGCAGCGCGAGAGGTTGATCTCGTAGACCGCGGCGTAGCGCTCGCCGGCCGAGACCCGCTCGCCGGGGATGTTCTCGGCGGCGACGACGCGGATGCAATCGGCCGGGCAGGCGGCGGCGCAGAGCGAGCAGCCGACGCACTTCTCCAGCCCGGTGTCCTCGAACTTGTGAAGTTTGTGACGGCCCCGGAAGCGCGGGTAGACGGGCGTCTTCTCCTCCGGATACTGGATCGTCAGCGGACCCTCGATCAGCCGCGCCATCGTCGTCTTCAGCCCGCGCAGGGTCTCGCCGAAGGCACGGTAGGCACCGCCGACCCCGCCCGGCTCCGGCCCCCGCTGGACCTCGACCACGTCCTGGTCCTTGAGATAGGGGAACTCACTCACGTGACCACCACCAGGACCGCGGTGACGAGGACGTTCAGCGTCGCCAGCGGCAGCAGCACCTTCCAGCCGAGGCTCATCAACTGGTCGTAGCGCAGCCGCGGCAGCGTCGCCCGCACCCAGATGAAGACGAGGATCAGGCCCATGATCTTGGCCAGCATCCAGATCGGGTCGAGCCAGCCCGGTCCCGGCCCCATCCAGCCGCCGAGGAAGACCGCCGCGGCGATCCCGGACACGACCAGGATCTCCATGTATTCGACCAGGAGGAAGCTGCCGAAGCGCATCCCGCCGTACTCGGTCATGAAACCCTGCACGAGTTCGGCGTCGGCCTCCGGCATGTCGAACGGGGTGCGGTTGGTCTCGGCGAAACCGGCCAGCATGAAGATCAGGAAGCCGACGAACTGGGGCACGATGAACCAGATCGCCCCCTGCGCCTCGACCAGGTCGACCAGCGAGAGCGAGCCACCCATGATGATCGCGCCGAGCAGCGCCAGTCCCATCGCCACCTCGTAGGAGATCAGCTGGGCAGCGCCGCGCATCGCGCCGAGCAGGCTGTATTTGGAGCCGGAGGACCAGCCACCGAGCAGGACCCCGTAGAAGGCGATCGAGCCGACGGCGAAGAAGTAGAGGATGCCGATCGGGACGTCGATCCCGTAGAGGCCGACGCCGTCCTGGACATTGCCCCAGGGGATGATCGCCAGGGCGAGGACGCCGGAGAGGACCGGCAGCAGCGGCCCGAGCACGAACAGCGTGCGGATCGCGTTGTCGGGCCGGAACGACTCCTTGCCGAGTAGCTTGCCGACGTCGGCAAGCGGTTGCAGGATGCCGAAGGGTCCCACCCGGTTGGGCCCGTAGCGATGCTGGAAGCGGCCGATCAGCTTGCGCTCCAGGACCGTCATCAGCGGCAGGATGCCGAAGATCACCGCGAAGATCACCAGCGACTTGACGATCATGATCCAGGTCGCTTCGACGAACTGGGTGTCGGCGAGGGGCAGCATCAGCTGGCGGCTTTCTCGATCGTCACGCTGACCGGCGAGCCGTTGAGCAACCCGTTCGCGTTGTCCTCAGCAGTTCCCTCGATCAGGAAGCAAACACCCTGCTGCACCCGCTCCCGAATCGTCACCCGCGCGCGGACGGTCGTGCCATTTTGCGAGACGTTGACCTCGTCACCGCTGCTCAGCTGCAAGCGCTCGGCATCGGACAACGAAAGCTCCACCCGCTGCTGCGGCTGCAGGAACTTCAGCGGCGGATTCAGCTCGGTGATCGGGCCGGCCCAGAGATCTCGGTAGGTCCCGAGGACGAGCGATCCGCCGTTACTCGCCGAGGGGTGGGCGCCGGGCACAGGGTCCCCAGGCCCGCTTTCGCGGGGAGTTCCTGGGGACCCTGCACCCGACGCCCCCTCCGAGACGGTTACGGCGTCGGAGCTGGGAAGGGCTGATGCCGCGTCGCGGTCCTGCCAGCGCACTCCCCTGCCTGCAATCTCTGCATCGTCGATACCCGCGTAGAAGGGGACCGCATCGGCTAGCGCTGCGAGCGCCGAGGGCTGGGAGGTCACACCAGTGTCATGCCCAAGAGCCAGGGCCAGCTCCGCAAGGACGCCCCAGTTGGGGCGGATCTCGCCGGGGCGAGAAGCACTTGGCCTTACCCGCTGCAGTCGTCCATCGGGATGGGCGATGGTTCCGTCTTTCTCTGCGTGAGTCTCCAGGGGAAAGACGACGTCGGCCATGGCCGTGGTCGCGTTCTCGAAGGTCGAGAAGACGACAAGGTGGTCTGCTGCCGCCAACGCTCGCTTCCAAGCTTCCGTGTCCGGGAAGTCGCGCAGCGGATCTGCGCCGAAGAGGAGGAGGGTCTTCAGCTCGCCGGACTCGAGGGCCTCGCGGATCTGCTCGGTGCTCTTGCCCGCGGGAACCTCGGAGAAGCCCGGGCCGGCATCTGGGAGGCAGCCGGCCTCGCGCAGGCCACGGGCGTTGGTTACGTCGGGGATCTCGAGTAGGCCGCTGCCGTCCTTGCCGGCCAGGTCGAGGGCGGTGGCTACGTCGAGCATGGCGGCCGTCGCTTCCTCGCCCTCGCGGCCGATGCGCTCGCCCCAGAGGATCACGATCCGCTCGGCGTCCTTGAGCACATCGGCCACTGAAGAGGCGCTGCCGCTCTCGCTGCCGAGGCGCAGGGAGGCCGAGAGCTCGGCGAGGAAGGCGGTGGCGCCGCCGGGGGCGTAGCGGGTGACTGCCTGGGCGCCGCCGTCGAGCGTCGTCGGGCGGTCGGTGGCGAGTGCCAGCTTGGCGCCGTTGCGGCGCATCGCCTTGCGGATCCGCAGGTCGAGGATCGGTGAGCTATGCAGCGGGTCGGAGCCGACGACGAGGATCGCGTCGGCCTCGTCGAGGTCGCGGACCCGGGCCGAGACGTCGGGTTGGGCGAGGCACAGCAGCGTGCCGCGGCTCGGGCCGCCGGAGATGCGCGACTCGACGTGCGGCGAGTCGAGCGCCTCGCGCATGATGCGCTGGACCAGGTAGCCCTCCTCGTTGGAGGCGTCGCCGACGATCGCCGCCGCCGTGCCCCCGCCGGTCTTCAGCCCCGCGGCGGCTTTGGCGATCGCCTCGTCCCACGAGATAGGGCCGCCGCGCAGGCGCGGTCCGCTGACCCGCTCCTCCGCGGCGAACATCTCGAAGCCGTAGCGGCCGCGGTCGCAGAGCCAGCCGTCGTCGACGTCGGGGTTGTCGCGAGCGATCACCCGCTTCACCTGCTCGTCGCGCACGGTGAAGCTGACGTTGCACTGGCTCGGGCAGAGCGTGCAGACCGAGCCCGCTTGCTCGATGTCCCAGGGCCGGGCGCGGAAGCGGTAGGTGTAGCTGGTCAGCGCCCCGACCGGGCAGAGGTCGGTGATGTTGCCGTGGAAGGGGTCGACGTAGGGGCGGTCGTCGAAGGTGCCGACGAAGGTGCGGTCGCCGCGCTCCAGAAGCTGCAGCTGGGAGTCCTCGGATACCTCCTGGCTGAAGCGGACGCAGCGGTAGCAGAGGATGCAGCGCTCGCGGTCGATCGCGACCAGGGGGGAGAGCTCGATCGGCTTCTCGAAGTGCCTCTTCTGATCGGTCATGCGGCTCTTGCCAGGCCCCCAGCCCATCGAGATGTCCTGCAGCGGGCACTCGCCCCCTTTGTCGCAGACGGGGCAGTCGAGCGGGTGGTTGACGAGCAGGAACTCGACCACGGCGCTCTGCGCGTGTTTGACCTGGTCGGTGCGAGTGTGGACGACCATCCCGTCGCGGACCGGGGTCGAGCAGGACGTCTGCAGTTTCGGGATCCCCTCGATCTCGACCAGGCACATGCGGCAGGCGCCGACCGGGTCGCCGAGTTTGGGCTCGTAACAGAAGACCGGGATCTCGACGTCGCCGCGCTTCGCCGCGTCGTGCAGCATCTCGCCCTCGGTCGCGCCGACCTCGCGGCCGTCGATCACGATCGTCACGTCTCTACTCATGCCGCCCCCGATAGGGCACCCGCCGCCCCCGGACGCGGGAGCACAGGCGAATCCATATCCGATTCCTTCGCCTCTGCGGGAGCAGAGGAGGCGGCGTTTATGACGTCCTCGAACTCGTCGCGGAACTTGCGCACCATCGCCCCGACCGGCATCGCCATCGAGTCGCCGAGAACGCAGAGGCAGTGGCCGATGATGTTCTCCTGCACCGAGGCGACGATGTCGAGGTCCATCGGCGTCGCCTCGCCGCGCACCACCCGCTCCAGCATCTTCACCGTCCAGTTGGTGCCCTCCCTGCACGGCGTGCACTTGCCGCAGGACTCGTGGTGGTAGAAGCGAGCCGTGCGCAGCGCCATGTGCGGGATCGAGACGCTGTCGTCGGCGACGATGATCGAGCCCGAGCCGAGCATCGAACCCGCCTCGGCCATCGCCTCGAAGGAGTAGGGCAGGTCGAGGCCCTCCTCGGCGGCGAGGACGGGGGAGGAGGAGCCGCCGGGATAGAAGGCCTTGACCTTGTGTCCCTCGAGCGGGCCGCCGGCCAGTTCGTAGATCAGCTCGCGGGTTGGGATTCCCAGCTCGACCTCGTAGTTGCCGGGTCGCCGCACGCAGCCGGAGACAGAGACCACCTTGGTGCCCGGCGACTGCTCGGTGCCGAAGCCGCGGAACCACTCCGCCCCGTGGGCGACGATCCGGGGCACGTTGGCGAGGGTCTCGACGTTGTTGATCAGGGTCGGTCCGCCGTAGAGGCCCTGCACGGCGGGGAAGGGCGGCTTCAGCCGCGGGTTTCCCCGCTTGCCCTCGAGCGCGTCGAGCAGCGCCGTCTCCTCGCCGCAGATGTAGGCGCCGGCGCCGCGGTGGACGATCAGCTCGAGGTCGCGCCGGCTGCCGAGGATGTCCTTGCCCAGGTAGCCCGCCTCGTAGGCTTCGGCGACGGCGGCGTCGAGGATGTCGGCCTGCAGGTCGTACTCGCCGCGAATGAAGATGAACGCGTGGCCGGCGTCGGCGGCGATCGCGGCGATCGCGATCCCCTCGATCAGCTGGTGCGGGTTGCGCTGCATCAGCTCGCGGTCCTTGAAGGCCCCCGGCTCGGACTCGTCCGCGTTGCAGCAGAGGTACTTCTGCATGTCGCCGCGCGGCAGGAAGGATGCCTTTTTGCCCATCGAGAAGCCGGCGCCGCCACGGCCGCGCAGGCCGGACTCTTCGAGCTCCTTGAGGATCTCCTCGGCCTCCAGCTCGCGGTAGGCCTTCTCCAGCGTCGCGTAGCCGCCGTAGCCCTTGTAGCCGTCGATGGTGCGCAGCGCCGGGTCCTCGGCGTGCTCGAGCAGGAGGCGCGTCTCAGGCATCGCCGCCTCCGTTCGCGCCAGCGTCGCCGGCAAGCGGCCGCCTCGCCAGCGCCTTGCCGGGCAGTACGTCTTTGCCCGCGAGCAGCTGGTCGATCGCGCTCCTCGCCTCACTGGGCTCCAGTGGGCCGAAGTAGCGCTCGTCGATGGAGGCCATCGGCGCGATGTCGCAGGCGCCCAGGCACTCGAAGCCGGTGACGAACACATCGTCCTGGTCCTCGCAAGCGCTACGGAAGGCGTCGAGCAGCTCGTCGCCGCCGCGCATCCAGCAGCTGATGTTGGTGCAGACGGCCACTTTGTGGCTGCCGACCGGCTCGGTGTGGAGCAGGTCGTAGAAGCTCGCCACCGACTCCAGGTAGGCGGGCGTCACCCGCATCGCCGCCGCCGCCTGCCGGATTCCGTCCGGGGTGCACCAGCCGTAGAGCCGCTGCACCGCCCACAGCGCCGGGATCGAGACCGAGTGGCGGTCGGGGTAGCGCGACATCAGGGTTTCGATCCGCTCGCGCAGCTCAGGAGGACAATCCACCTCATGGAGCTCAGGAATCTGCTCAGGAGAGCGGTCTGGAACCCGACCCTTACTTACGGCCGGGTCGACCGGGAAGTCAACCATTGACGTTTCTCCCGTGGGTGGTGCGGGGGTGCCATCCCCGGCGGGTGAGCCGGGGTTGGTTCCCCCGCGACAGGACCCGCGGGCCGGCGCCATGACCCTTCATCGATCGACCCCCCCAAGGATCGGATCCAACATGCCGAGGCTGCAGATCATGTCGGCGACATAGCTGTCGACCGACATGTCCTTGAAGGCCTGCAGGTTGACGAAGGAGGGGTCGCGCAGGTGGACCCGCGCCGGCTTCGAGGAGCCGTCGGCGAGGACAAAGCAGCCCAACTCGCCACGCGGCGACTCGATCGCGTAGTAGACCTCGCCGGCCTCGACCCGGTAGCCCTCGGTGACCAGCTTGAAGTGGTGGATCAGCGACTCCATCGAGGTCGAGAGCTCCGAGCGCGGCGGCAGCACGTACTTGCGGTCGTCGGAGATGAAGGGGCCCTCGGGCAGCGCGTCGAGCGCCTGCTCGACGATTCGCGTCGACTCGACCATCTCCGCCACCCGGACCCGGTAGCGGTCGTAGTTGTCGCCGACGGTGCCGACCGGGACCTTGAAGTCCATCTCCGGGTAGGCGAGGTAGTCGAAGGCCTTGCGCAGGTCCCAGGGCTCGCCGGCGGCGCGCAGCAGCGGCCCCGTCACACCCAGCTCCAGCAGCCGCTCGCGGGGAACGATCCCGGTCCCCTTGGTCCGCGAGAGGAAGACCTCGTTGCGGTCGAGCAGGTCCTGGTACTGGCCCACTCGGATCGGCATCTCGGCGACAAAATCGCGCAGCTTGGCCTCGAAGCCGCGTGGGATGTCCTCGATCACCCCGCCGACTTGGAAGTAGCGGGTGTGCATCCGCTGCCCGGTCGCCATCTCGAACAGGTCGAGGATCTTGTCGCGCTCGCGGAAGCAGTACCAGAGCATCGAGATCGCGCCGAGGTCGAGCGCCGTCGTCCCCAGCCAGACCAAGTGCGAGTGGATCCGGTTCAGCTCGAGGAAGATCGTTCGCAGGTACTTGGCGCGGGGAGGGATCTCGAGGCCGACCAGCCGCTCGACCGCACCGCAAAAGGCCTCCATCTGGAAGAAGTAGGAGACGTAGTCCATACGCTCGACGAAGGGGATGACCTTCCAGTAGCTCTTGTCCTCGCAGGACTTTTCGATCCCGGTATGGACGTAGCCGATCACCGGCTTCAGGTCCCTGACGATCTCCCCGTCCAAATCCACAACCAGCCGCAACACACCGTGGGTAGCCGGGTGGTGAGGCCCGATGTTGATCGTCATCACCTCGGTCTGGGTGTCGATCGCCGCCTCAGCCATAGTTGCGCTCGTTGTACGTGAACGTCACCGGCTCTCCTCCAACGGGGAAATCCCTCCGCTGCGGCCAGCCGACGTAGTCCTCCGGCAGCAGGATCCGCGTCAAGTCCGGATGTCCCTTGAAGACGATCCCGAAGAAGTCATAAGCCTCCCGCTCCTGGAACTCAGCGGTCGGGAACAGCTCCACACAGGAATCGATTTCGGGCAGCGCGTCAGCTCGTCCCTCCTGTCCGTTCCTCTGTGGTTGGCGTGGGATCGGGGGGGTCGAGAACGGAGCCACTGCACCGCCCGCAGGCCCCCCCGATTCCGCGACAGCCACAGCCGGATCGGCCAGCATCGCTTTTACACGGAGGCGCTCGACTCGATCCCTGTTGAGGAGCTCGTAGTGAACTGCGAAGCGAGGTTGAGCTGGTAGGTAGTCGGCGGCGTGCAGGCTGGAGAGGAAGCGGTAGCCCTGGCCGGGCGCGTCGCGCAACCAGGCGAGCACAGCGAGGATCTGGGTTGGGTCGACGACCAGCGCTGGTTGGCCGCGGTCGAAGCTGGTATCGAGAACCGCGTTGGGGTGATTCTGCTCGATCTCTCCCCGGATTAGCTCCAGTCCAGGGGCGTCAGGCATGGACCAACCCTCGTGCTTCCTCGTACGCCGCGGCCGCCTCGGCGCTGGGTTCGCTGCGTGGGCCGCCGCGCGCCCACTCCTCGGTGCCGGCGGCGTTGTAGCGCTGGCGCCAGCCCTGATCCGGGTTGCCCATGATCTTGCGCTGCAGTTTGGTGAAGCCGTAGAGCACCGCCTCGGGGCGCGGTGGACAGCCAGGTATGTGGAGGTCGATCGGCATGAACTTGTCCGCGCCCTGGACCACGGCGTAGTTGGAGAACATGCCGCCGCTCGAGGAGCAGGCGCCCATCGAGATCGCCCACTTGGGCTCCAGCATCTGGTCGTAGAGGCGGCGGACGACCGGCGCCATCTTGATCGAGACCCGGCCCGAGAGGATGATCATGTCCGCCTGCCGGGGCGAGGCACGCAGCGCCTCGGCGCCAAAGCGGGCGAGGTCATAGCGGGCGGTGACCAGCGAGATCGGTGCCTCGATCGCGCAGCAGGCGAGTCCGAAGGTGAGCGGGAAGCACGAGTTGGCCCGCGCCCAGCCGAGCAACTTCTCGAAGTTGGTCATCACCACTTTTTCCTCGACATAGCGCTCCAGCTCCTCGCCCTCGAGGTCGCCGCGCAGCATGTCGCGGGCGCGCAGCTGCCTGTCGCGCATCGTCTGTCGCTCTACCTCCAATCCAGTGCCCCCTTCCGCCAGACGTAGACGAAGGCGACCAGCAGCAGGACGACAAAGACGGCCAGCTCGCCGAGCACGAAGAGGCTGTCGGCGTCCTTGAGGATCACCCCGATCGGGTAGAGGAAGACGACCTCGATGTCGAAGAGGATGAAGAGCATCGCGATCAGGTAGAAGCCGATCCCGAGGCGCAGTCCCTTTGCCGGCTCGACCGGGATGCCCGACTCGTAAGGCTCGCCCTGGCGGCGGCTCGCCGCCGTCGGCTTCCGCGGCCGCGTCGGGCCGATCACGTGGTTGAGCATGACGAAGGCGCCGCCCACGCCGAGGCCGAGCAGGGCGAAGACGAGTATCGGGAGGTAGCTCTTCAGCATGAAAGGGGGTGCTGCGCTGGTCTGCCGCCGGGCCGACGACCCAGGCTACCTGCGTGCAACCGCTGTTATACACCCACCTTGTGACAAGTTGCTACATAGTGATTTTCCGCATCAGGAAGCCGAATCCCGACCCTTTCAGGCGGAAATAGGCGAATGGCGGAGGTCCACCTCGTCGTCGGCTGTGCGCTGATCGTTCTCAACCTCGCGGCGGGGGCCGTGGGAGGCATCGCCTGGTTCCGCGATCGTTCC
This sequence comes from Solirubrobacterales bacterium, assembly GCA_044867645.1. Lineage (GTDB taxonomy): Bacteria > Actinomycetota > Thermoleophilia > Solirubrobacterales > 70-9 > VRUE01. The sequence continues at coordinate 10,077 of JBIOVI010000023.1, forward strand.
TCGGTCCCCTTCTGGTACCTGCTGCGGGCGGCCCAGGTCTCGGTCTTCGTCCAGGCCCTTCTCGGCGGCCTGCTCGTCTTCACCGGCCACGAACCGAACGACGACCTGCACTACCTCTACGGCATCTTTCCTCTCGTGGTCTCCTTCATCGCCGAGGGCGCCCGGGCCGGCGCCGCTCAGCGCGAGCTCGGCGACATCGACTTCGAAGCGCTCTCGGCGAGCGACCAGCAATCCCTCGCCATCGCCATCGTCCGCCGTGAGATGGGCATCATGGCCGTCAGCTGTGGCGTCATCCTCTTCCTAGGCTTGAGGGCTGCCGGAACCAGCAGCGCGTTCTAAGCGCTCCCATAGGGCCGGCCGCATGAGCAGCAGCGCCACGGCGAAGAGCAGGAGCGTTCCGCCCACCGTCAGGGTCGTGATCAGCGCGGTTGCGCCAAGGACGCCGAAGAAGGCGCCGGCCATGGTGGCGAGAAAGGCGAGCGCACCGCTGGCCCATTGCCAGTGCGACCGGATTAGCCGGCGGGTCGGGCCGATCGCGATCGTCAGCACGATGCCGAGGACGGCCAGCGGGACCAGCGACCAGCGGCCGACCGTGTCGATCTCGTCGTAGGGGAAGTGCCGTGGCTGAAACGGGGACTTTTCCTCCCCCACCTCCGCCGTTCCCCGCTCGTCGGGAGACGGCAAGTATCGAGGGACGTCGCTCTTCGAGATCACTCCGACGTCTTGACAACCGATCGAGCCGAGCTTGTCGCCCCCGGCGGTGAACGCCTTGGCGAACACGATCGCGTCGGCTTCCGCCAGCGGCGCCAGCAGCGTCTTTGCGTGCCCCCGCTTTTCCCCGAAGACGCTGCCCCCGTTGCTGCGCACCTCGATCTTCCAGGCAGGGTGCTGATTGGAGCTCAGCACGCTGACGAAAACGCGGGTATCGGCTGACATCCGGCCCAGGTCCAGCACTTGGGCCTCGCCGGTTGTGATCTCCGCGGCTTGCTCGCACTCGACGGCGACTTGCACGGTGCCGTCTACGTTGGAGACGTCGACCTCGACGTGGGGTTGAAGCTGCCGGACGGCCTCTCCACCCGCGGCGAGTACGACGCTCAGCAGGCCGACTGCCAGGAGCAGACGCCCGATCGCGACTCGCGAGCGACGCTTGCTCAGCATTGCCTGTCTTCGATGGTCCTTCCTTGAAGGGTCGATTTGAGCTCGATCGCCCTCACCTTGAACTCGGCGCTGCGGCTCCAGTCGGTCAGGTTCAGGGTGGCTTTCAGCGTGTAGGTCTTGTCGCACTCCGGAAGGGAGGAGAGGGACAGGTGCCCTTCGAACGCGCCGGCGTTGGACCGGCCGCCTTTGACCAGGAAGAGCGTGTCGACCTGATCCTGCAAGCGGATGCTCATGCGGCCGGGAATGGCAGGGGGCCTGCCTCCGCAGCGTGCGTCGGCGGGCTGAGTCGAGGGGCTGAAGAGCCTGAGCAGAGCGCTATAGGACGAGCTGTTTCCGTTGCTGGTGTCCTCCGTGCCGGAGCGGAAGCGGTATTCGCCCGGGCAGGGGATGCGCGAGACATGGGTACCGACTTCGTACTCTCCCGGCTTCCTGCGGTCGATGCTTCTGCCGCGCAGGTCGAAGGTCGGGCTCACCGGGTTCGTTCGGGCAACGGTCAGGCCGATCACGACGCTGGTGTCGCTCGAGCTCTCCGCCGAAGGAGGAAGGAAGGGTTGGTCGATTTCGAGCGGCGTATCGACGGCGATGACATGCCGGGGGGCAACGACGGGCGGCGTCAGGGCGAGCAGGAATGTGACCAGCCCGGCGCCCGCGACTCTCCGTAGCCTTCTTCCCTGCCTGAAAACCTTCTGATACGTCGTAATACCTTTCCCTCCCCATACGGGCACTCCGCCCGTACCCGCACTCTATCGCGGAAAAGGTTGAGAAACGTTTCGTATTCGAGGTTTCTGGGCAAGCGCGGACCCGAGATCGCGCCTGTCTGCGCTACGCCGGGCGACGATCCTGGGCGATCTGGACCAGAGCGATGAGACCGAAGAGGACGCCGGTGGTGAGATGGAGGATCGCGTCGGCGCCGTTGTTGGGAAAGGTGAAGACCCAGGCGGGCTGGGTGTCGAAGGCGGCCCAAACGCCGGTCGCGATCAGCGCACCGGCAGCGTAAATCGCGTAGTAGAGCGCCCACTTCGGCCGCAGCGCGAAGTAGTAGGCGGGCAGGAAGAGCAGGAAGCCGGAAAGCGCGTGGACGCCGTTGAAGTCGACACCGAGAACGCGAGCCGTCGGCGCGTCGTCGGCGATCGAGAAGCTCGGCTCGGCGATCAGTCCGGCGACGGCCCACGCTAGCTGCAGCGTCGCCAGCACGACGATCCCCCACTGGGCGAACGTCCATTGCTCGCGCGGGGCAGTGGTCGCCTCCATCGATTCGGAAGGTTACGTTGAGATGCGGAAGATCGGATGATCGGGCGCGATGCGGCGCAGCTCGGGGTCCGGCGCATCCGGTCCGACTCCCCCGAAGAAGGCGCCAACCTCCCACTTCCACTTCTCGAGGTAGGCGCGCAGCAGCGCCGGCTTCTCGTCGTCGTCGAGCTCAGCCGCGGTGAAGTTCTCGATTCGCCGACCCACGACCAGGCGTCCCTCACCACTGGCTCGCAGGTTGCGCACCCATTGCGTGTGCCCGCGCGGCGCGACCAGATAGCGATCGCCCTCGACGGTCAGCAGGTTGACGGGCGTTTGCCGCCACTCGCCGCTCTTGCGTCCTCTCACTTCGAGGACCCTCGAACCCGCGACGCTGATCCCGAGCCTGGTCAGCATCGCGACCAGCCGGTTGAAGACGTGCTTCGTGAACCAGCCGGGCTCCTGGAAGCGGGCGTCCATCGTTCCAGTGTCGCACGGGTAATCTGCAGCGCATGCTCGACCACGTGGGGATCGAGGCCAGCGATTTCGAGCGCAGCAAGGCCTTCTACGAAGGTGTCCTCGAGCCGCTCGCGATCGGGCTGCTGATGGAGTTCGAGGGCGCCGCGGGCTTCGGCAAGGAGACCGAGCATGGGCCGAAGCGTTCTTCTGGATCTATGGGCGCGGCCGGCCGGCGGTCAGCGGCGCTCACGTCGCCTTCGGCGTTCGCACGGTCGAGGAGGTCGACGCCTTCCACGCCGCCGCCCTGGCCGCGGGTGGCACCGACAACGGCGCCCCCGGTCTGCGGCCGGTCTACCACCCCGGCTACTACGGCGCCTTCGTCCTCGACCCGGACGGCAACAACGTCGAGGCCGTCTGCCACCGAGGCGCTCAGGGCTGAGCGCCCAGCGGCCGGTACTCGCCGTCGTGGAAGACGAGGGGGTCTCCCTCGCTCGTCTCCAGTGCGGTGACCTCTCCGGTGACGATCACGTGGTCGCCGCCGGCGATCACGTCGCGCAGGTCGCAGGAGACGAAGGCGAGGGCGTCGTCGATCGCCGGGATGCCGTCGCGCTCGCTCCAGGCGACGCCCTCCCACTTGTCGGCCACCGGCGCCTTGGTGGCGAAGGAGCGCGCGATCGGCTCCTGGCCGGCATGCAGGACGCTGATGCCGAAGCGGTTGGCCGCCTGCACCGCGAGCAGGGTGCGCGAGCCGCGGTCGAGGCAGGCCAGCATCAGCATCGGCTCGATCGAGAGTGAGCAGACGGCGTTGGCGGTTGCGCCCGCGGGTCCGTCCGGCCCCGCGGCGGCGACAACGGTGACGCCCGTGGGCAGCATCCCCATCGCGGTGCGGAAGCTGGCGGGGTCGGGCGGACTCATCGCTGGACCAGACAATATGATCCTCGCCGCGTGCGACCTGTCTCAGCCATAGCTCTGGCCGTCGTGGCCTCGCTCGCCCTCGCCGCCTGCGGCTTCGGCGAGGAGGGCATCTCGGTCTCCAAGGACGATCCCAACTACAACGGGGCCGTCCTCTTTGCCACCCACTGCTCCGGCTGCCACACGCTGAGCGTCGCCGGCACCCAGGGCACCGGGAATCGCAGCGTGCGCACGCAGGGGCCGAACCTCGACCAGCGAACCGAGACCTATGACGATGCTCTCTTCGCGATTCAGAACGGAGGCTTCTCCGGCGCGATCATGCCGCAGAACATCGTGGTCGGCAAAGACGCCGAAGTGCTGGCACGCTTCGTCGCCAAGTACGCGGGCAGCGAAGCCGAAGAAGCACCACGCCCCGGCGAGCCCTCGCCCTAGCATCCCTCTCCGATGCTTGACCTGAAGCTGATCCGCTCCGACCCCGAGCGGGTCAAGGCGGCGCTGGCCCGACGTGGCGCCGCCGAGCAGGTCGACGAGCTGCTCTCGCTGGACGCTCGCCGCCGCGAGCTGCTGCCCGAGATCGAGGGCGCCCAGGCCGAGCGTAAGACGCTCTCGAAGGGGATCGGGCAGGCGAAGCAGCAGGGCGAGGACGCGGCGGAGCAGATGGAGGCCGTGCAGGGACTGAAGGAGAGGATCGAGCGCGGAAAGGCCGAGCTGGAGAAGGTCGAGGCCGAGCTCGAACGTCTGGCGGCGGCCCTGCCAAACCTGCCCGATCCAGACGCCCCCGACGGAATGACCGAGGAGGACGCCGTAGTCCTGCGCGAGGTCGGGACCCGGCCAAGCTTCGATTTCGAGCCGCGCGACCACCTCGATATCGGCACCGAGCTGGGCCTGATCGACATGGAGTCCGCGGCGCGACTCTCCGGCTCCCGCTTCGCCTATCTGAAGGGCGACCTGGTCCTGCTCGAGCTGGCGCTGGTCCGCTTCGCGCTCGAGTTGGTTCGCGGCGAGGGTCATGAGCCGGTGGTGCCCCCGGTCCTGGTCCGCGAGGAGGCGCTCTACGGGACCGGCTTCCTGCCGGGCGATCGCGACCAGATCTACGAAGTGCCGAAGGACGAGCTGTTCCTGGTCGGCACCTCGGAGGTCTCGCTCGCGGCTCTGCACGCCGATCAGATCCTCGACCGGGCGCAGCTGCCGCTGCGCTATGCCGGCTTCTCGACTTGCTTTCGCCGTGAGGCCGGCGCCGCTGGCCGCGACACGCGCGGCATCTTCCGCGTCCATCAGTTCGACAAGGTCGAGATGTTCTCGTTCGTCGAGCCCTCGCAGTCTGCTGCCGAGCACGAACGGCTGCTGGCGATCGAGGAGCGCATCCTCGGTGAGCTGGAGATTCCCTACCGGGTCGTCAACGTCGCCGTCGGCGATCTCGGTGCACCGGCGGCGAAGAAGTACGACTGCGAGGCGTGGATCCCGAGTCAGGACCGCTACCGGGAGCTGACCTCGTGCTCGAATACCACCGATTACCAGGCTCGTCGGCTCAATTCTCGGTACCGACCCGCCGATAACGAATCAGCTCAGCCACTGCACACGCTGAACGGGACGGCCGTAGCCGTCGGACGAACGATGATCGCACTGATAGAGAACAGGCAGGACCGGGACGGCGGGTTCACGCTACCTAAAACTTTGCATTCATACGGCTCGCCTGAGAGGATTTCAGCGCTATGAGCGCGGAGCGAGCAAGCGGGCATACCTGGTTTTTAGTGCCGCGAGTGGAGCGTGAGCCCTCGTCATGAACGCGAGCGTGCGGGAGGCCAAGCGAGTCGTCCTTTGCGATGACCACGAGATCGTCCGCGACGCGATCAAAGCGCGGATGGCGAACTCGAACGCGCTGCAGATCGTCGGCGAGGCTTCGAACGGGCGCGATGTCGTCGACGTGGTCAAAGACCTCGAGCCCGACGTTCTGATCATCGACGTCGAGCTGCCCAAACGCGACGGGATCGAGGCGACCAAGGACGTGCTCAAAGTTCGGCCGCGGACCAAAGTCATCATCTTCACCGCACATGCTCAGCCTGACCTTCTGGCGCTCGCCCTGCGGGCCGGCGCATCGGGCTACGTGCTGAAGTCGGCCCCCGCCGAGGACATCGCCCGCGCCGTCAAAGCCGTCACCGGCGGTGGCACCTTCCTTGGCGGCGACTTCGCCGGCGGCAAGCCATCCGAGGTCGAGAAACTGCTCGACCTCTCTCCCCGCGAGCGGCAGATCCTCGAGCTGCTCGCCGAGGGACTGCGGGTGAAAGAGATCGCCGAGCGGCTCGGCCTCAGCCCGGCGACCGTCCACACCCACGTCCGCAACGCGATCGCCAAGCTCGAGGTCGACACCCGCACCGAGGCGGTCGCCCTCGCCGTGCGCTTCAGCTACCTGGGTGCTGGCGGCGGCGTCAAATAGACAAAGCGCCGCCTCCTCCGCTATCGCGTCCGGGGGCGGGCTTAGGTCTTATCGAGCTGCAGTGCGCAGCCGTTGATGCAGTAGCGCTGGCCGTTCGGCCCCGGACCGTCCTCGAAGACGTGGCCCAGGTGGGCGTCGCAGTGCTTGCAGACGACCTCGGTGCGCCGCATCAGGCTGTTGTCGGGGCGCAGCTCGACGTGCTCGAGGTTGACCGGCTCGGTGAAGCTGGGCCAGCCCGTGCCGGAGTCGAACTTGGTGTCCGAGGAGAACAGCTCGGTGCCGCAACAGACGCAGCGGTACATCCCCTCGCCCTTCTCGTCCACGTACGGCCCCGTGAAGGCGCGCTCGGTGCCGGCCTTGCGGGTCACCTCGTACTGCTCGGGCGTCAGCTGCTCGCGCCACTGCTCGTCTGACTTCTTCACTTTCTCCATGTGCACAGCGTAGAGGCCAGGGGGAATCGCCTCGCCAGCTGCCTGAGTTCGCTTCGCGAGGCACTGTCGAGGCGATTCCCCCTGGCCCCATACGATGCGCCACCGTGCAAGAAGCCTTTTACGAGGTAGCTGGTGATGGGTTCGTGGCCACCGAGTTGACGCGGGGTCCTTGGGACCCAGGTGCGCAGCATGCTGGACCGCCCTCCGCGTTGCTTGGTAGGGAGATCGAGCTGGTCGATGGGGCGGAGGGGTTTCAGGTGGCTCGGGTCACCTTCGAGGTTTTGAGGCCGGTGCCTATTGGGCCGGTTCGGGTTGAGGCTGAGGTGGTGCGGCCGGGGCGAAGTGTGCAGATGATCGAGGCGACCCTCTCCGGCGAGGAAGGGGAGCTGATGAAGGCGCGGGCTTGGCGGATCCGGACGGCGGAGCTTGAGATTCCCGACGACGTGCTCACTACGCCGGAGCCGCCGCCCGGGCCGGAGGAGGGCGGCAAACCCGAGTTCTTCTCGACCGGCCAGGACGTCGGCTACCACACGGCGATGGAATGGCGCTCGGTTGGCGGTGGCTTTCTCGAACCGGGTCCCGCGACGGTCTGGATGCGGATGCGCCATCCGCTGGTCGCTGGCGAGGAGCCGACTCCGTTGCAGCGGACCCTGGTCGCGGCCGACGTTGGCAACGGAATCAGCGCGGTGCTCGACTGGAGTCGCTACCTCTTCATCAACGTCGATCTCAGCGTCCACCTCGAGCGCATGCCCGAGGGCGAGTGGGTCTGCGTCGACGCGGTCACGCTGCCGCAGCCGAACGGGATCGGGACCGCCGAGTCGGTCCTCTCCGACGAGCGCGGCCGGATCGGCCGCGCTGCCCAGGCGCTCCTCATCGCCGAACGCAGCTGACGCCCCGAGCACCGAGCCCACCCCCGTCCCCGCCGGGGCGTGCCGGTGATCGAGCACCCATATGGGCCTTCAATCACCGGCACGTCCGGCGCCAGCGAGCAAGGGTGCGGCGGCTGGAGATGGCGAAGGCGATCGTCGCCATCGCCACCAGGGCGATGACGGCGGCGAAGAGGAAGGCGCTCTCGTAGCCGCCCAGCGCAGCGGCGACGCCGGCCAGCGGCGCGCCGAAGCCGATCCCCGCGTCGAAGAAGGCGGTGAAGGTGCCCAGCGCCGCACCCCGGCGCGTCTCAGGGACGCGGCCGACGACGATCAGCGACAGCGATGGGTAGAGCAGCGAGAACGCGGCCCCCATCGCCAGCGCCCCGGCGATCGCGACGCCGAGGCTGTGCGCGAGCCCCATCGTCGTCAAGCCGATTGCCTCCACGGCCGCCGCCGCGGTGGCCACCCGGACTGGCCCGACGCGGTCGGGAAGGTCGCCGCCCACCAGCCGGGTGAGGACGACCATCGTCGCGAACACACCGAAGACGACGGCGCCATGGCCGACTCCCCTCTCATCGAGGTGGAGGACGACGAAGGACGCCACGGTCGCGTAGCCGAGCGAGGCGAGGGCGAGGGCGGTGCCCGGCCGCAACGCCTCGCGCGCGATCAGCGGGTGATGCTCGTCGTCAGCCGGCTTAGGGTGAAACGGGTCGGGCAGGCGCAGCGCTATCAGCGCGCCGACCAGGGGCGCGGCGCCGGCGAAGAGCCAGACCAGCGTGTAGCCGGAGGCGTGCAGGAGCAGCTCGCCGACCAGCGGACCGACGCTGAGGCCGGCCCAGACCGCGAGGCCGTAGAGGCCGATCACGCGGCCGCGCCGCTCCGGCGGGGCGATGTCGACGATCCAGGCGGAGCCGGCGGTGAAGACGGTCCCCTCCCCGGCGCCGAGCAGCAGCCGCGCCCCGATCAGCCCCGGTATCCCGAACGGCAGCAGATAGAGGAAGCCGGCACCGGCGACGATCGCCGAGCCGAGCAGGACGGTCGACTTGCGGCCTCGCCGGTCGGCGAGGCGGCCGGCGAAGGGGCGCAGGAGGAGCCCGGTTACCGCGTAGGAGCCGATCACGATGCCGACGGCGACGTTGCCCCCGTCGAGCGGGCCATGCACGTAGCGCGGCAGCACCGGCAGCACCGCCCCGACGGCGACCAGGCCGCAGAAGGTGACGGCGAAGACACCGGCAAAGGCGGCGCCCGGCCGGTGGACCGCGGGCCGCGGCGCCGTCGCGGTGCTCATGGCTTCGCCAGGCCGGCGAGATCGTCGAGCGTGCGATCGGGACGAGGCTCGGCACCTTCAGCCTCCTCGCGCGAGGTCGCGCCGCTCAGCACCAGGATCGTCTCCAGTCCCGCTCGCCGGCCTCCCTCCACGTCGGAGGAGACCCGGTCGCCGACCATCGCCACCCGTCGCGCCGCGGCGATCCGCCCGCGGGCCATCTCGAAGAGGTGGGGCTCGGGCTTGCCGCCGATCTCGGCTCTCGCCCTGCTCGCCGTCTCCACCGCGGCCAGGATCGCGCCCGTGCCGGGCCAGGCACCCCCCGGCATCGGCAAGTTCGGGTCGCGGCTGGTCGCGAAGAGGGCGGCGCCGCCCTGTAGCGCCAAGGTCGCGGTCAGCAGCTCCTCGTAGTCGAAGCCGCGATGCCCGGAGACGACGACGACGCCCGCGCCACGGCCCTCCTCGTTGTCCAGGACGGGGATCCCTGTCCCAACGACCGTCTCCTTGAAGGCGGGGGCGCCGATCACAAAGGCGCCGTCGTCGGCTCGGGGGCTGCCAGCGGCGAGCCGCGCGGTCGCTTCGCCGGCGGTGACGACCCGGTCGTCGCCGACGGCGACCCCGGCGTCCCGCAGCCGCTCCACATAGGCGGTCGCTGGCTTGCCGGGGTTGTTGGTGATGAAGACGATCTCCTTGCCCCCGTTCAGCAGGGCCTGCAACGCCTCGACGGCGCCGGGCACCATCTCCCGCCCGATCCAGACGACCCCGTCGAGGTCGACCAGAAAGCCGTCGAAATCGTCTGCCAGCGCCACCCGGCGCAGGCTATCTATGCACCGGTCGCCGCTTCAGCCCGGTTGATCATTCATCTCGATACGGTGCGACCCATGAGCCAGATGAACGGTCAGGTGGTCACCGCAACCGATGTATCGCGTCGCTACGGCGAGGGCGAGGCGGCGGTCGACGCGCTGGTCGGCGTCAGCACCGGCTTCGAGCGGGGGCGCTTCACGGCGATCATGGGGCCCTCGGGCTCCGGCAAGTCGACCCTGATGCACATCCTCGCCGGGCTCGACAAGCCGACCTCGGGCACGGTCTCCCTCGACGGAGAGGAGATCACCGACCTCGACGACGCGGCACTGACCAAGCTGCGCCGCGACAAGCTCGGCTTCGTCTTTCAGTTCTTCAATCTGCTGCCGGTCCTCACCGCCGAGGAGAATCTGGTCCTGCCGCTCTCGATCGCCGGCCGCAAGCCGGACACGCAGTGGCTGGAGCAGCTGATCCGCACCGTCGGACTTGCGGATCGCCGCACCCACCGGCCCTCGGAGCTCTCTGGCGGTCAGCAGCAACGGGTCGCCGTCGCCCGTGCTCTGGTCTCCAAACCGGCCGTCGTCTTCGCCGACGAGCCGACCGGCAACCTCGACTCGAAGGCCAGCGCCGACGTGCTGAGCCTCCTGCGCCAGGCGGTCGACGAGTTCGGCCAGACGGTGATCATGGTCACCCACGATCCCGCCGCCGCCGCTCACGCCGATCGCCTGATCACCCTCCGCGACGGGCGGATTGAGAGCGACGGACCGCCGCCCGGCGCATCTTGACCGCCCTCGCCGTCAAGAGCCTCTGGGCGCGCAAGGTGCGCGCGATGGCGACGACCTTCGCGGTGGTGATCGGCGTCGCCTTCGTCGCCGGCTCCTACATCCTCACCGACACGATCTTCGCCGCCTTCGACGAGATCTTCAGCGAGTCGCTGAAGGGGACCAGTGTCGTCGTTACCGCCAAGAACCCGGTCGAGCAGGAAAACGGCGAAATCCCGACGATCTCCGCTTCTCTGCTGCCGAAAGTGGAGAGAACCCCCGGCGTGAGGCTGGCCGCCGGCGCGATTTTCACTCCCGGCGGCTTCTTCGACTCTGCCGGCGACGCCGTCGGCGCCAAATTCGCCCCCAAGTTCATCTCTTCGACCCAGCCTGCCGCACTCGAGTCGCTCAACTACGTCGAGGGCCATCGGCCACGGGGTCCGACCGAAACCTCTATCGACAAGGCGGCCGCCGAAGACGCGGGGCTGAAGCTGGGCGAAGAGCTGAAGATCGTCGGCCAGGGAAGCGCCGAGTCCTTCCGCCTGGTCGGCTTCACCCAGCTCGGCAACGCCTCCTTCGGTGGGGCCAGCATCGCCCAGGTGACGCTACCGGTGGCGCAGCGGATCACCCACAAGCAGGGCCGCTTCGATCAGATCTCGGTCGCGGCCCGGGACGCCGTTTCCACGGAGGCGCTGAAACGGCGAATCGAGCGCGTCATGCCTGCCTCGGTTCGGGTTGAGACCGCGAAGGAAAACGCCGATCGCGGCTCGGAAGAAATCCGCGACGACCTCGGCTTTCTCCAGACCTTCCTGCTGATCTTCGGTTTCATCGCCGTCTTCGTTGGCTCTTTCCTGATCTTCAACACCTTCTCGATCACCGTCGCCCAGCGGGTAACCGAGTTCGGCATGCTGCGCACGCTCGGGGCGTCGCGCCCGCAGATCCTTTCCTCGGTGATGATCGAGGCCGTTGCCGTGGGTCTGGTTGGGGCGGCGATCGGAGTCGCCGGCGGCTTCGTCATCGCGCTGGTGCTGAACGCCCTCCTCAAAGCCTTCGGGGTCGACCTGCCGACCACCGCGCTGGTGCTGAAGTCGCGCACGGTCGTCGTCTCCTTGCTCGTCGGCGTCGTAGTTACCTCCGTCTCCTCGCTGATCCCAGCGCTGCGCTCTACCCGGGTGCCGCCGATCGCCGCCCTGCACGCGTTTACGCAACCCGCGAGTAGCCGCCGCAAACTGCTCTACACGGGCCTCTCGATCCTGCTCGGGCTCGGTGGCCTGGCAATGCTCCTGATCGGCCTCTTCGGCAATGCCGAGGCGGGAGCAGCCGCCGGCCTGATGGGGGCCGGCGCGGTCGCCATCGTCCTCGGCGTCTCGATCTTCAGCCCGCGGCTGGTGCCGCCGCTGGCGGCTGTCGCGGGGTGGCCGCTGGAACGGTTGCGCTGGCTCACCGGTCGCCTCGCCCGCGAGAACTCACAGCGCAATCCAAGCCGCACCGCGGTCACCGCGGCGGCATTGATGATCGGGCTTGCCCTGGTCGCCTTCGTCACCGTCTTCGCCGCGGGTCTGAAGAGCTCGGTTGCCTCCGTGGTCGACGAAAACTTCGAGGGCGGGCTGGTGATCCAGAACACCGATGGTTTCTCGCCGATCCCCGCAGCCGCCGCGTCAGCGGCGCGCAAAGTGCCGGGGGTGGAGTCGGTCGCGACCATCCGCTCGACCGAGGCGAAGCTCGTCGAGAGCGGCGGCACGACCCGGATCACCGCACCGAGCCGCGACATCGGCAGGGCCTTGAAGGTCGAATGGAAGAAAGGCGGGCCGGGGGCGCTGCGTAGCCTCAGCGACGGTCAGGCGATCCTCTCGGACTCCTTCGCTTCCTCGAACGACCTCGAGGTCGGCGATCGCTTCCGCCTGCTGAGCCAGACGGGGAAGCGACCCCCCTTCCGGGTCGTCGGCGAGTTCGACTCGAAGCTCGGCGTTTTCGGCAGCGTCCTCATCACCCAGGCGGTGATGGCGCGCGCCTTCGACCAGACCCAGGACACGATCGACTTCGTCACCACCGAGCCGGGCGCCGACGCCGCGCAGGTCCAGGCGGCGCTCACCGCCGGCGCCGAACGCGCCTTCCCGACCACCGAAGCGATGAACCAGCAGGAACTGAAGGAAAGCCGGGAAGACCAGGTCAACCAGCTGGTCAACCTGTTCTACGCGCTGCTGATCCTGGCGATCGTCATCTCCCTGTTTGGCATCGCCAACACGCTGGCGCTCTCGATCCACGAACGCACCCGCGAGCTGGGGATGGTGCGGGCGATCGGGATGTCGCGGCGCCAGGTGCGGACGATGATCCGCTACGAGGCCGTGATCACGGCGCTGATCGGCGCCATCCTCGGCATCGTCCTCGGCCTGGTCTTCGCCACGCTGATCTCGCAACCGCTGAAAGACGAAGGCTTCACCCTCTCCTACCCGATCGGATCGCTGGTCGTGCTGCTGGTCCTCGCCGGCCTGGCCGGTGTGCTCGCGGCTATCCCGCCCGCCCGCCGTGCTTCGCGGCTGAATGTTCTCGAAGCCCTCGAGTACGAGTAGCCCTTTGGCTAGCCATGGCGTAGGAGGCGACGAACCGTTGCCATCAACTCATCGGTGCGATCTGCCTGTTCGTCGGGTGCGGCTCCGATGACGCAGTGCGAGGCGTGGTCGGAGAGGAGCTCCAGCGCCACCTTGTCGAGGGCCGCCTGGACCGCGGTGACCTGGGTAATGACGTCGATGCAGTAGCGGTCCTCTTCGACCATCCGCTCGACCCCACGCACCTGGCCCTCGATCCGCCGCAGGCGCTTCAGCACCGCGTCCTTGTCTTCGGCGTAGCCGCGGGTCTCGCTTCGCCCTTGCGTCGGCGTCGTTCCCGCGTCGCTCATGACAACGCCTCAGCGATTAGCACCGCGGCGCCGAAAACTCCCATCGCGGCGGCGACGTAGGCGACGACTCGCACCGGCGGCCCACCGTGGATGCCGGTCTCGTGGACGACGGCATGCCCCTTGCCGCGAGCGATCAGCCAGCGGTTGACCGGCACCGCGAAGGCACCGGCAACCACCAGCGAGAAGCTGAGGCTGCCCCAGAAGAGCAGCGAGCCGAGCCCCGCCTCCATCGCGCCGGGGATCGCGAGGACGATCGCGTTGTCTACGATCTCCATCGTCGCGATGCTGAGCGTGTCGGAGGCGAGCGCGATCGGGATCACCGCCGAGAGCAGCAGCCCGGCGCGCAGCAAAGGCACGCTGGTCAGGCCGTAGCCGAAGAGGAAGGCGAGGGCGACCGAGAGGGCGACGGTGCCCGGGTTCGAGAAGCCGGCCGCGGTCCCGATTGCCATCCCCGCGATCTCACCGATCGCGCACCCGGTCAGGCAGTGCAGGGTCGCGCTGATCGAGACCGCGGTCAGCGCCGTTCCCTCGGTCGGCATCGCGTGGTGGTGACGATGGGCTTGGGCGGTTGCGTCCATGGATCTCCTCGGGACCAGGCGGCGTCTTGCGCAGAAATTATACATACCCCCCAGGGGTATTAGCTACAATCGGTGGGTCCTCTCGAACGAGGAGGAATCTCACACGACGGCTACATGACCGGGTGTACGGTCACGGAGAGGCGCGATGGAGGCAGTAACGACAACCGCTCCACGGCAGGCCAGCCAGCCGGTGCAGCGCCGTCTTCCCCCTGGTCCGCCACTGCCGCGGGCGGCGCAGACCGCGATCTGGTCGCGGCAGGCGAGGCGGATGCTCTACGCCTGCCAGGACCGCTACGGCGACATGTTCACGTTGCGGATCGCCTATGAAGGAAAGTGGGTGATGCTGGCCGACCCGGAAGCCGTGAAACAGGTCTTCACCGGCGACCCACGCGTCTTCCATGCTGGCGAGGGAAACCAGATCCTCGCCCCGGTCCTCGGTCGCAACTCGATCCTCGTCCTCGACGAGAAGCCGCATATGAGCCAGCGCAAGCTGCTCTTGCCGCCCTTCCACGGCGAGCGGATGCAGGGCTACGAGGAGACGATGGGGGAGATCGCGGCTGCCGAGATCGAGAGCTGGCCGACGGGGGCTCCGTATGAATTGCGGCCCCGGATGCAGGCGATAACCCTGGACATCATCCTGCGCACCGTCTTCGGTGTGCGTGAGGGCGAGAGGCTGGCCGAGCTGCGCGATGCGCTGCGCGACTTCCTCGACCTCACCACCAACCCACGGCTCCTCTTGCCGTTGCTCCTGGTGGGTCCGGAGCGGGTCCGGCGGATCGGATCCTTCAGGCGGCGGATCGATCGGGTCGATCGGCTCATCTACCGCGAGATCGCCGAGCGCCGAAGCGCCGGGAATCTGGAGACGCGCGACGACATCCTCTCGCTGTTGGTCGGCGCCCGACATGAGGACGACAGCCCGATGAGCGACGAGGAGATGCGTGACGAGTTGTTGACGCTACTGGTCGCAGGGCACGAGACGACGGCGACCTCGCTTGCCTGGGCGGTCGAGCGGCTCAGCCGACATCCGGAGAAGCTCGAGCGCCTGCGGGCCGAGGTCGAGGCCGGCTCGGAGGAGTACCTGACCGCGGCGATCCAGGAGACGCTGCGCCTGCGGCCGGTGATTTCGATCGTCATCCGCCGCCTCACCGAGCCGGTCGAGATCGGCGGCTACGAGCTGCCGGCCGGGGTCTCGGTAACGCCCTCGGTCTACCTCGTCCACCGCAACCCCGAGATCTACCCCGAGCCCGATCGCTTCAGGCCGGAGCGCTTCCTCGACAACCCGCCCGGCACCTACTCCTGGATCCCCTTCGGCGGCGGCGTCCGTCGCTGCCTCGGCGCCTCCTTCGCCCAGCTCGAGATGGCCGTGGTCCTGAAGGAGCTGGTCAAGCGCCACGAGATCCGCCCGGCCGACCCAAAGCCCGAACGGATCTTCCGCCGCGCGATCACCGAGACGCCCCGTCACAACGCGCGGGTTGTGCTCAGCTAGTGGTCGATCCCACGGTCTTCCTCGCTACGCGATTGCCGGCCGGCTCAAACTCCGCCAGGCGGTCTATGGGCTCTCAAAAGCGGACGAGACTCAAGAGCTGAGCAAGGCGCTCCAGGAGAGCACCGGAGTTCGGCCATCCCGTCTGCCCCCTCCCGGGCAGGGCGGCCGTGGGTTCAGTGATCTAGGGGGCTCAGCCGCAGCCGGTGTTGTTGCCGCACGACGAGCACGTGTAGCAAGAGCCCGTGCGCTGCATCATGCCGCCGCACTGCTCGCAGGCGGGGCCGAGGTCGAGGCCGGACATCTTGGCCGGGACGACCGGCGGAGTTTCGGTGAACGCCGCCGCGGCCGGGACCGCCTCGCCGCCGCTTGCCTTCGCCTTCTCGGCACCGTTGCCGTTGCCTGGCTTGGAGTGGCCGTTGCCGCCGTTTGCCGGGCCGGCGGTGTCGGTCGAGATGCCGAGGCCGAGCTGGCTCGTCTCCGCATCCTTCTTGGCGCGGACCTCCTGGGTCAGGATCCCCAGTTCCTCCAGCGTCTCGGTGTCCTCGATGAAGCGGCTCGCTACCCAGCGCATGATGTAGTCCGGCAGCGATTTGGCGAAGGGGATCTCCGGGTTCCCGGTGATGCCCTCCGGCTCGAAGCGCATGTAGCTGAACTTGCGGACGAAGTCTTCGAGCGGCACGCCGTACTGGAGGCCGAGTGAGATTGCCGTCGCGAAGGCGTTCATCAGCCCCCGCATGGTCGAGCCCTCCTTGCCGATGTCGGTGAGGAAGATCTCGCCGACCGAGCCATCCTCGTATTTGCCGGCGGTGATGTAGCCCTCGTGACCGGCGATCGAGAACTTGTGGGTGATCGATTCGCGCTCGCGCGGCATCCGCTTGCGCTCCGGTGGCGCCGTCGCGACCTCCGCCTCGGCCTCCTTCTCGTCCTGCGCGTCGGTGCGCAGAGCCTGCGCGGTCTTCGAGCCGTCGCGGTAGATAGCCAGCGCCTTGAGGCCGCCCTTCCAGCCGCGCGTGTAGGCGTCGGCGATGTCGGCGACCGTCGCCGACTGGGGCAGGTTGACCGTCTTCGAGATCGCGCCGGAGATGAACGGCTGGGTCGCCGCCATCATGTCGATGTGGCCGGTGTGGGAGATCGCCCGCTCGCCGACCGCGACGTCGAAGACGGGCAGGTGCTCCTCCTTGAGGCCCGGGGCGCCGACGATCGTCGCCTGCTCGGCGATGTGGGCGTCGATCTGGTCGACCTCGGCGTCGGAGTAGCCCAGCGTCCGCAGCGCCAGCGGCACCGAGCGGTTGACGATCGTCATCTGCCCGCCGCCGACCAGCTCCTTGAACTTGACCAGCGAGAAGTCGGGCTCGATCCCGGTCGTGTCGCAGTCCATCAGGAAGCTGATCGTCCCGGTTGGGGCCAGCACCGTCGCCTGCGCGTTGCGGTAGCCGTGCTGCTCGCCCAGCTCGACCGCCTCGTCCCAGGCCCGCTGGGAGGCCTCGAGTAGCTCGCCTTTGATCCCGGTCCCGTCGACGTCGTAGGCGGCGTCGCGGTGCATCCGCATCACTCCGTTGTGGGCCTCGCGGTTCTTCTCGTACTCGTCGTAGGGCCCGGTCGCCCCCGCGGCGATCAGGGCCGACTGGCGGTAGGCACGGCCGGTCATCAGCGCGGTGATCGCGGCGGCTACGTTGCGGCCCTCCTCGGAGTCGTAGGGCAGGCCGTCGGACATCAGCAGCGCGCCGAGGTTGGCGTAGCCGAGGCCGAGCTGGCGGAAGGCGTTTGCGTTCTCCCCGATCTTCTCCGTCGGATAGCTGGAGAAGCCGACGACGATCTCCTGCGCCAGGAAGACGACGTCGACGGCGTGCTCGAAGTCCTCCACGTCGAAGCTGCCGTCCTCGCGGCGGAATTTCATCAGGTTGAGCGAGGCCAGATTGCAGGCCGAGTCGTCGACGTGCATGTACTCGGAGCACGGGTTTGAGGCGTTGATCCGGCCGGACTCGGGGCTGGTGTGCCAGCGGTTGATGATCGTGTCGTACTGGACGCCCGGATCGGCGCAGCGCCAGGCGGCGTCGGCGATCTGGTTCATCAGGTCGCGCGCCGGCAGCGTCTTGGTTGCCTCGCCGGTCGTGCGTGCGGTCAGGTCCCAGTCCTCACCGGCCTCGACCGCCTCCATGAACTCGTCGGTGACCCGCACCGAGTTGTTGGCGTTCTGGTACTGGATCGAGGTGAAGCCCTCGCCGTCGATCGACATGTCGAAGCCGGCGTCGCGCAGAGCGCCCGCCTTCTCCTCCTCTTTGGCCTTGCACCAGATGAAGTGCTCG
>JBIOVI010000024.1:0-36100 GCA_044867645.1 Solirubrobacterales bacterium
CCTTCTGCTCGTCGGTGCCGAACTTCATCAAGAGGTAGGAGCCGATGAAGTGGGTGTTGACGACGCCCGAGATCGAGATCCAGCCGCGCGAGAGCTCTTCGACGATCATCGCGTAGGTCGTCAGGTCGAGCCCCATTCCGCCGTACTCCTCGGGGATCGTCACCCCGAACAGACCCAGCTCTTTCATCTGCTCGACGATCGGCTCCGGGAAAGAGTCCTCGTGGTCGTACTTCTCGGCACTGGGAATGATCTGCTCATCGACGAACTGGCGCACCATCTCGGTGATGTCGCGCTGGATGTCGGTTTGCTCGCTATAGGCGGCGGTCTCTACGGCCATGGCTCCTACTCGTCGGTTCGGGGGTGGAGGCGCCGGCGGATGTCCGACTCGGCGCAGCGGGAAGGATATCGCCGCGATGTCGGAGACAGGTTGGCACAATGGAGGACGTGCACAGTTCGTCGAGGCCCGATCCGCAGAAGGGCATTTTCGAGACGCTGCTCGTCGTCGACGGCCGTCCGGTCGAGCTCGATGCACATCTCGCCCGGCTCGCCGCCAGCATCGAGACGCTGTATGGCGCAGGGACAACGATCGACCCGCGCGAGGAAATCGTAGAGCGCGCTCGCGAGCTGGACTTGGGCCGCCTGCGGGCGACGCTCGCTCCGGGCAAGGACGGGCGCATCGAGACGGAGATCGTCACTGCCGAGGTCGACCCGGCCGTCGTCTTCCCTGGCCTGGAGCGGGCCGTCAGCGTCCATACCGTTCTCCTCGAAGGGGGCCTCGGCGCTCACAAGTGGGTCGACCGCGTCCTGATCGAAGAAACCGAAGCGAGATTGCCGTCAGACGGGGTGGCGGTCCTCGTCGATCACGGTGGCGCTGTGCTGGAGGCGTTGCGAGCAAACGTATTCGCGGTCCGCGGACAGACTCTCGCGACACCCCCCGCCGACGGGCGCATCCTGCCCGGCATCGCTCGCCGCCGCGTGGCCAAGGCAGCGAAGGCGGCGGGGCTGCAGCTTCGCGAGACCGAACTGACGGTCGGCGACCTGATGGCCGCGGACGAGGTCTTCCTTGCAGGGTCGGTGCGGGGCGTGGAGCCGGTCCGGGCAGTTGACGGAGTTGAGCTCGCCCGCCGCTACGACGCCGGGGCGCGCATCGCGGCCGAGCTGAAAGCCGCCTGGATGCCCGGTCGGGTAACCGCTTAGCTCGCGCCGGCTGAGACCCCGCTCAAACGGAGAGCGGCAGACGCTGCAGGCGGCGTAACCGTTCCGCCACCCGATCGGCGCGCGCGGAGAAATCGTCCATCGCTCCAGCCGCCGGCTGCCCCGTCGAAATTGCCGGGCCCCCGTTGTGGCCGATCGCGGCGCTCGCACGCTCTGCGAGCTCGGCAGCCCGGCGGGCCTGCTCCGCGGCGTCGAGGGCGGCAGCACCAACCGTCATCACGGCTGCCTCGGAAGCTCGAGCGGTGACTAGCGCCTCGTCGATTCGCTCCACCAGCTCGGCGAGCAAGGGTGGGCGAGCGGCCTGCGGCAGACGCCAACCCTCAGCGTTGTCGCTCCGGTGGTCGCTCATCCCTCCATGTACGGCGGCGAGCCGCGAATCCCTGCGGACCGGGCCAGCGCCGCACGAGGGTTCCGTTACGGAACCGGCTGCACTGCGCCCCTGGCGGCGAGACGCAGCGCTTCGCCTGGAGCAGGGCTGTAGACCTCGATCTGAAGGTTCGCTCCCGGATATGCGAGGTGGGCGTTGTTCGGCGAGCTCGGGTCGACCAGGAGCACCGCTCCATCGTCGGTCTTGCCAAGCTTCGCGCCCTTCTGTTCGCCGACGGCTTTACGCAGCGCCGCAATCCCGTCGCTGCCGGGATAGGTGGCCACCGTGACGAAGCTCGATCGTTTGTCCCCGGCCTCCGCGCCACCGGTGAGATAGCGGACGTAGATCCGGCCCGAACTCGTGTCGGTCACCTCATAGCTCGCGCCACGGCGCTCGCCGAGCCAGTAGACCGACGTGTCCTGCTCGGCAGCGAATTCGGAAAGCTCCGACGCGGTGACAGCCTCCGGCGTACCCACTGCCGGCGAGGAGTCGTCGTCACGAACCAGCCAAACGATGACGGCCGCGACAAGCGCGACGGAGAGGATGACTAGTAGAGGGGTCAGCCAGCGGCGGGTCATGGAAATCGTGGCGGAACGCTATACGGGAGGTAGGTCGGGACGAACCGATCTCAGTCGATGCAAAAAACGGCCCGGCCGCTCTGTGGCGACCGGGCCGTTCCCCGCCGGAGTCCCCTAGCCCAGCGGGATGACCGTGATAGTCCTGTTCGAGAAGGTGCTATCGCCTTTCTCGCTTCCCGACTTCTTGTACTGCAGCGTGAACGTGTTCGAACCTGCGGTCAGGTTGGTCACCACCGTGGTGACGCTGGCCTGTACGCCACCGGTGCCGCCGCTGCTTCCGTGCTCGCGAATGACCGCCCTCGAGTCGACTGCCGCCTGGGTCGTGACCCCGGAGACCGCAAAACTCATGTAGGCAGTGTTGTTGGTGCCCTGTGCCGGCGTAACGAAGCCGGTCACGATGACCATCGCCCGCGTTCCGGTCGTGACATTGACCTGGGGATTGGTCCCCCCGCCGGTGAGGGTTTCCGTGTAGCTGGTCGAGGACGTCGTGCCCGCGGTAGCGGTAGTAGCGGTTACCGGGGTACCCAGACCAGGAGCGCCTTTTTCGCCCTGGATGCCCTGGATCCCCTGGTCACCTTTGTCGCCCTTGTCGCCTTTCACACCCTGGATCCCTTGGTCGCCTTTCACGCCCTGGATTCCCTGGTCACCTTGGTCGCCTTTGAGGCCCTGGTCGCCTTTGTCGCCCTTGAGACCCTGAAGGCCCTGGTCGCCCTGGTCGCCTTTCACGCCCTGGATTCCCTGGTCACCTTGGTCGCCTTTGAGGCCCTGGTCGCCCTGGTCGCCCTTGGGGCCGATCAGCGAGGTGCCGGTAGTCCAGACCCCCGCCAGCTTTGGGCCGTAGATGTCGTAGGTGTCGGTGTCGATGTAGAAGTCGCCATCGACGCCCTCTCCTGGGTCAGGCGCACCCGATCCGCTCAAGACGGTGCGGCCATCGACACCGTTAGCGCCATTGGTGCCGTTAGCGCCAGCGGGGCCTTGCAGGCCCTGGAGACCTTGGATGCCCTGGTCCCCTTGGTCGCCTTTATCGCCTTTCAGGCCCTGGTCGCCCTGGTCACCTTGGTCGCCCTTGTCACCTTTGAGACCCTGGTCACCTTGGTCGCCTTTTAGACCCTGGTCACCTTTGAGCCCCTGAAGGCCCTGGTCACCTTGGTCGCCCTTCAGGCCCTGGTCGCCCTGGTCACCTTGGTCGCCCTTGAGGCCCTGGTCGCCTTGGTCGCCCTTGAGCCCCTGAAGGCCCTGGTCACCCTGGTCGCCCTTATCGCCCTTCAGACCCTGGTCGCCCTGGTCACCTTTGTCGCCTTTGAGGCCCTGGTCGCCCTGGTCACCTTTGTCGCCTTTGAGGCCTTGGTCGCCTTGGTCGCCCTGGTCACCTTTGTCGCCTTTGAGGCCTTGGTCGCCTTGGTCGCCCTGGTCGCCCTTTGGGCCCTGGAGACCTTGGAGGCCCTGGAGGCCCTGGTCACCCTGGTCACCCTTATCGCCTTTCAGGCCCTGGTCTCCCTGGAGACCTTGATCCCCCTGGTCACCTTTTAGGCCTTGGTCACCCTGGTCGCCCTTATCGCCCTTCAGACCCTGGTCGCCCTGGTCACCTTTGTCGCCTTTGAGGCCTTGGTCGCCCTGGTCGCCCTTTGGGCCCTGGAGACCTTGGAGCCCCTGAAGGCCCTGGTCACCCTGGTCGCCCTTCAGACCCTGGTCGCCTTGGTCGCCCTTCAGGCCCTGAATGCCCTGGTCGCCCTTGTCGCCCTTGTCGCCCTTCAAGCCTTGGATGCCCTGGTTGCCTTGGTTGCCTTGGTCGCCCTTGTCGCCCTTCAGGCCCTGAATGCCCTGGTTGCCCTGGTCGCCCTTCAGACCCTGGTCGCCTTGGTCGCCCTTGTCGCCCTTCTCACCCTGCGGGCCGATGGGCCCAGCTGGACCGGCGGGGCCGGTTTCACCGCTGCTGCCCTGGATGCCCAGCACTCCCTGATCGCCGGAGCTGCTGACCACTCGGACGCGCAGCTCGCCGCCGTTGCACTTCAGCTTGGCCTGGACGAAGCGGATGTTGCCCTTGTCGGGTCCCGCCTTCGTGATGCAGAGGTCGATCGTGGCCAGCGAGCGTTTCTGAGCCGCCTGGGCGGAGTTCGAAACGGCCGCGGTGCCGGCAAACGCCAGACACACCACGAGGGTAAAAACCAGCCAGCGAACCTGGGTCAGTGCGAACCTTGGGGCAGTCATCGAGTGAATCTCCTTACTGGTCATTGAAGCCCTAGAGGCCCGCTGCCAACTCAACCGCGGGCATCGATCAGGCGGCTCAAAGTACAGACCCACTCGACGTTTGACCAATATATCCAGTCATACATATGGCCAATCTAAGTATTTTTGCTCAAGGTCTCCCCAAAAAGTGTGTTTTGCAGGCGGGACGAGCGATGAAAGGTTCCATCCAAATCCGGCGAACTGCCCTTATCCACACCCCCGTACGTCCGTCTAAATATCTGGACGTAGGAGCAGGAACCTGTATCGCGTGGCGAAAAGAGAGCGGTGCGGTGCAAGCTCTCACTTCTCCTCGCCGCGGCCTCGCTGGTCGCGCTGACGATTGCCGTGCCAGCATCGGCGGCTGGTCAACCCCGGATCGCGACGCGAACCGTTGTCGCTGCCCCATCGCCCAGCGCCGCGCCGTCCACCGCCGCGGAAAGCTCTGGCGGTCTGATCGCGCCCCTGTCCGCCTGCCCCAGCCAGGAAAGTCTCGACGCCCCTGCTAACGCGCAGGAGGCGACGATGCGCTGCATGATCGAGTACGCACGCACCCAGTCGGGGCTTACGACGCTCGCCAGCTCCGATGCGCTGGAGCAATCGGCGGCAGACAAGGCGGGGGACATCCTGCGCTGCGACAGCTTTAGCCATTTCGCCTGTGGCCGCGACTTCACCTACTGGATGCAGCAGTCCGGCTACACCGCTTCCCCATGCTGGCGCGTGGGCGAGAACCTGGCTTGGGGAACCGGCGTCTACGGGACCGTGCGCTCGATCTTCCGAGCCTGGATGAGCTCGCCCGGGCACCGGGAGAACATCCTCGACGACTTCGTCCAGACCGGGATCAGCTTGCGAGTCGGCGCCCTGGCGGGACAGCCCGACACTCACATCTGGGCCGAGCATTTCGGCGTGCACTGCTAACGACCGCGCAGCGTCTGCGTCGATCACTCGACCTCGGCGAACGAACGCAGCTCCACCTTCTCCCCCGCGATCGCCGCCTTGACTCGCCGGTCACAGAGAGTGTTCAACTCGCGTTCGCGCTCGGGGGCATAGGAGGATTCCTCGCCGCCGACGCCGACGCCGGGATGACAGCCGAGCTCCGTCCACCCCTCCGGCAGCGCCTCGATCAGCTCGATCAGGTGCTCGGCCGTTATTCCGTCCGGCCAGGGCTTTCCTTTACCGGACTGCCCGTAGAAGCCGCCCTCGTAACGGATCGTACGCCCGCGGAGGGGAATTCCAAGCTCGGCCGCCAGCCTCTCGGCCACTGACCCAACCGGCTCCTCCATATGGGTGTGCTGGTGGGAGTCGAGATGGGTCGGATCGCGGCCAAGAAGCTCCTGGAACGCCTCCAGTTGCCGCCGGCACTCCGCCTCCACCGCTGCCGCGTCCTCGGGAGGGCAGTGTTGGTATGCCACCACCCACTCGCCGCCCTGGTAGTCCCACTGGCCGATGTCGATGTGCAGGCCGATTGCGAGCACCGGATGCGGTTCCACCCGGCGGACGGCGTCGAGCGCGGCGGGCTGACGCACCATCAGGCTGGCGCTGGTCACGATGCCGCGCTCGTGAGCCGCGACGATGCCCGCGTTGACTCCCTCGGAGAGGCCCAGGTCGTCGGCGTTCACGATCAAGAAGCGGGCAGCCACCATCTCAGAGATCGAGTGCCTCCGCCAGCCTGAGTGCCTCGTCCAGCCAATCGTGCCGCTGCCCCTCCGGCGGGATCCAGCTTGGCGATGCCCAGCCCAGCCACTGGACCGCAAGGTGGAGCCGGGCGAGGTCTAGTTGATCGTGAGAGAAAGCCGCGATTCCGGGGGCGAAGCGATAAGCCGAGACGATCGCCTCCCGATCCTCCTCCGCCCAGCCACCGCTGATCAGAGCCGCCAGGTCGACGAGCCCAGGTCCCGAGGCCGCCAACTCCCAGTCCACCGGGCAGACGCGTGGTACGGGCGCCTCGCCCGCGACGAGGACGTTGGAGGCGTAGAGCTCGCCGTGGATCACCGTCCGGGGAAGCTCGAGGAGGCCTTCTATCGCCGTGTCGTAGCGATCGGCGATCGAGGCGAGCGCCTCGGAGCGCGACTTCGGCTGACCCGGCGCGGCGGCGAACTCACGCGCCCGCTCGATCCAACGCCGGTAGTAATGCTGGTCGTACTCGATCAGGCGGCCGCACTCGGCATGGCGGGCGAGATCGCCGGCAAGGCTCGAGTGCATCTCCCCCAGCCAGCTCGCCACCGCGCACCAGAGCTCCAGGTCCCCCACCTGGTACAGCTCCCGCCCTTCGACCCGCTCGACGAATAGCCAGTACCGGCCCGCGCCTGGGTCGATCGCCGAGCCGTAGTAGCGGGGACCGAGGTTGCGGGGCGCGAGCACGGAGCTGTAAACCGCTGGCTCGCGCAGGGGGTCGTGCAGAAACTCGGGCTTGGCGAGGCGGGCCCCCTCGTCGAGCGCCGCCCATGCGAGGTCCTTGAAGATCAGGCGCAGCTCGGTCTCGTCCTCAAGCGTCAGATCGAGCTCCTCGAGCGGGAAGCTCGTGCGGTAGTCAGAGGGACGCCGGCGCATCCGCCCCCCAATTTTCAAGCCCGCTGCCGAGAGCGCCCGCTCGAGACCATCCCGAACTTCGGAGTCCGTCGGCCTCACAAGTCGAAGCATATTCGTCGGGTCGCGGCAGATTTCCAGTGCCGCGCAGGTCAACGAGGTCGCTCGGGTATTCGTTTAGGTTTCTGATCTGGCTTGAGGCTTGGGATCGGCATTCCCGTATGGTCTTCCTGCAGGGGCGGCAATGGCTCCTGTGGGATGGGAATCCATGCGTGAACTCGGGGAGAAACTCGGTGGGGCATGAGCTACGGGATTGAGGAATATCGGGCTCTCGTCGTCCGCTTCACCGAGCTGGTTCGGAGCTCCATCCCCGACGACGCGACGATCATCGTTGTCAGCAAGGGTGACGAGGAGCTGCTGGACATCGACATCCGTGCGGCCTGGCATTTCCCCCAGAGGACCGACGGGACCTACGCCGGGTATTACCCCTATAACAGCGCCAGCGCGATCTCCCATCTGGAGACGTTGCGAGAGAAAGGCGGCGAGTACCTCGCCTTCCCCGTCTCCGCGCTGTGGTGGCTGGATCACTACTCAGAGCTTCGCCAACATCTAGACGATCGCTACCGGGTCGTCTCGGAGGATTCCAGCGCGGGGGTGATCTACGACCTCGACCGAGCCGCCGTCAACGGGAACGGATCCGCACCGGCGGTGGCCAGCGTCGAGACCCTCGACCCAGTGGAGCCAGCGAAGAAGTCCGCTGTCGAGAGCCTCTTTTCGACCGAGTACTACGCCGAGCAGGCGAACCGCTCCTTTCGCTCTCTCGAAGAAGCCATCTCTCATTACCAGGAGGTCGGCCAGCACAAGGGGGCAGACCCCCATCCTCTCTTCGATACTCGTTGGTATCTCGCCCGCAATCCGGAGGTGGCCGCCTCCGGATCCAACCCGCTGCTCCACTTCATCTCGCATTGCGTCGTCGAGGGCCTGGACCCGCACCCCTACTTCGACACCGAGTACTACTACTCGCAGGTGCCTCGCGTGCGCAAAGCCGGGGTGAACGCGCTCGTCCACTACGTCGATCCGGAAGTCCGCTCGGCGCACCCCAATCCACTCTTCCGCGACGGCTTCTATCGCAACCACAGCCGCAACGCCAAAAGCGTCGCCCCGACGCCGCTCGAACACTATCTCCGCTACGGAAAGGCGGAAGGCAGGGCGATGTCCCACATTCACGAGAAGCTGCTGGCCCAGGTTCGAAGCGACTCCAGTGGCTTGCTGCGGGGAAGGTGGGCCAAGGGAACGGTTCTGTGGTTCACCAACGGCGCCGCGGCCGGCCGCTGGCCGTCGGTCACCGCTATGGCCGATCGTCTCGCCACCGAGCACCACATCGGCAGCCTCGTCATCTCCCATGTCGCCCCGCCGCCCGAACCGGGGAGCGCTGGGTCGGGCGCGCCTTTCGTGCTCGAGGACTATTCCCTCGCCTGCGAAATATTCCGCCCTTCGGCCCTTCGCCTGCTTGCCTTCGCGCTGACGGCTTCCAAGCCCCTCTACGCGGTATGCGACGTACCGGAGATCCTCGAAAGCCTGGCGTGCAACGGGGTCGAGTGCTATTTCCTCTTTCCCGACGACGGCAGGCACTTGAGCGAAAGCGACCTCGAGGCCATATTCCGACACTCCCGCCGGATCCTCGCCTCCTCGAAGGAGCGATCGAAGGCGGTCGCGAAACGAAGCGGGAAGTCCCGCGACAAGGTTTCCGCCTGCGTGCCGCGGAGAGGTCGACCGGCGGCGGACGGCTATGCGGATGCGCTGCTGCAGTTCGCCACCAAGGATCTCGGCGTGCGCGGTCATTTACCGACCAAAAGGCGCAAGAAGATCGTCCGGCCGAAAATCGTCATCCCCTGCTCGGACTGGTCGGTCAGCGGGGTGAACGCCTCGATGGAGTCTGTAGGGCTGCAGCTGATCGAGCTCGGCTGGGAGCTCGAGGTTCTCTTCACGCGCGACGAGGCCTCAGTGCGCGAGAGCAGCGTCGACCATCCCTTGCCGGTGGTTCCATATCGATTCCTCGAGCGCGACCGCAAGGGCCCCCCGGGGGTTTGGAACGCGCTGATCGGCGAGCTCGAGTCCCAGACCCCGTGCATCCTCTTCATGGCTTACGACTTTCTCGCGAACAGCGCCGCCGCAGCACTGACAGAGGACGTCGGGATCGCAACCTGGGTCCAAGCCGACGACCGCGACTACTACGAGCAGGTTTACCGACTTGGGCGCTACTGCAACGCGGTCATATGCGTCTCCGAGCTCCTTCGCGACCGAGTCGCCGAGCTCAATCCCGTGATCGGGGAACGCACGCATGTGATCCACAACTCGAGCGTCCGTGAGGCGGACGTGGCCGGCAGGCGTGGGGGCAGAGCGAAAAAGATGCGCCTCGTCTACAGCGGCAGGCTGGTTCAGTACCAGAAGCGGATCCTGGATTTCGTCGACCTTGCCCAGGCGCTTGACCGCAAGGAGGTCCCTTACGAGATCACCCTGATCGGCACCTTCTCGGCCCACGATGGAACCCGCGAGGAGTTCGAGCGGTTGGCCGCCTCCCACCTCGCCGACGGCCGAATCAGGCTTCCGGGACGGATGCGCCGGGAGGAGATCATGCGGGCGCTGACCGGGCAGGATTTTTTCGTTCTGCTCTCCGACTTCGAGGGCTTCCCGCTCGCTCTGGTCGAGGCGATGGCAGGGGGTTGTGTCCCGGTGACCGCCGAGAGCCCGAGCGGCATCCCCGAGATCATCACGTCGGGCCAGAACGGGTACATCGTCGACGGCCGCGACTACGACGCGTGGGCGACGCTCCTCAGCGAGCTCTGGCAGAACCCGCGGGCTCAGCTGCGCCTTTCGCGCAATGCGAGAGCGACGATTCGGGAGAGATTCACGGTCGAGCGGATAGGCGCGCAGTTCGACGAGCTGTTCCGGGGAATCGCGACCGAGATCCAGTCCGGGAAGTACGAGCGCCCACGCTCGCTCAACTGGGGCGGCGACCGAAGTCACGCGGGGGACGTGCTGCCCTCCCCCAACCTGTTCCGCCCGGCCTCCCTGCAGATTCCGGGCTTGCAGTAGCCGCCGGGGGCGCTAGACCCCGGAGGGAACCCGGTACGGAGCCTCGTCGTCGAGGACGTACTCGAACTCGGTTCCGCGCAGGGCCTCGGCGACCTCGTCGTAGTTGACGATCGCCTTGGAGAGGGGCAGCACAGACTGCTTCCTGTAGCGGGGCTGACTCTTCGGAAACTCCGCCTCAATCCCCAGCCACTCGGCGACCCGTCCCAGCACCTGCCCCGAAGGCGGTGCTCCGATCCGCGGGAACAGCTCCTCGTACTCGATCGCCATATAGCCCTGGTAGCCACCGAGCACCCGCTTGACGAGGCGGTCTTCGGACCCGCACAGCTCGAGCCGGAAGAGAAGATCGTCGAGGTCGACCTCGAGACCCTCATCTTCGACCCGCGCTGCCTCATCCGAGCCCGTGGCGTGAAGATGGTACTTGCGAGTTCGCTCCGTTTTCACCCACGAGAGGTAATAGCGCAGGTAGTTCAAGCGAGTCAGGTTCAGCACCCGCACCTCATGTCGCCTGATGAACTGGAAGAGGCTTGGGGCGCCTCCGATGTCACGCCAGGGCCCATCGACGTTGTGCGCCGAGTTGTACTTGATGTCGACCACGACGTAGCGTTTCTCTGAGAATGTGCCAAGGAACTGGAGGTAGTCCAGGAAGAACTCCCCCTGTGCCTCCTCCGACGTCAGGACCTCCTTCAGCGAGTCCTTCCGAGCGTCCAGAAAATTGAAGTAGTTGGCCTCGACCTCGAAACGAGCTTTCGGCGACGGCTCCGCCTGGAAGACCTCAGGCAGGCAAAAGACGTCCTGGTGCGAATCCAGGACATCTCGCAAGGCGTTCGTCCCGCTCCGCTGGCGTGCGAGCAGGACGACCACGTCCGACTTCTCCATCGGCGTACCGTAGCGGTTCCAAGCCGCTCAATCGGCGTCCTCGGCGGGTGTCCTATGCACCCGCTCGAGCAGTCCCATGAGCACTTTGGTCGAGTCGAGCGTGTCTTCGGCCAAGGCGCGTGCGGCACCGGCGTGGCGCCGGTAGTTCCCCCCCACCTCAGCGATCGCCGCAGCCGCCTCCGCGGCCGTCGTGAATGAGAGCAATCCCTCGCCGACCGGGATGTGTCGCGAGAAGCCGGTGTCCTGGGCAACCACCGGCCGTCCCGAGGCGAGATAGCAGGCGCTGCGATCGCTGAACCAGCCACAGCGCGATTCCACATAGCCCTCCTTGGCAAGGCCGAGCTCTCCTTTCGAGCCACGCACGAAGGCCGCGTAGCGCTGCGGCGAGCCCGCCACCCGTAGAGGATCGATCAGCTCCCAGCCATGGCGGCGAAGGGAACGCAGATCCTCGGTCTCCTCGCCGTGGATTGAGAGCGCCGGGGCAATCCGTTCGCTCGTGAGTTCTGGCAGCGTGACGATCTTTCGCAGCGAGTGTGCCTTCTGGCCATAGCGCTTGCCGTTCCAAACGATCGATCCATACCCCCGCCAGTTTCCGACCGTGGTGAATCCATCCGTTTCGAGCGACTCGGCCTGCCTCCACTGCGGCAGGAAGACGGGCGGGAGCGTCCTAATCCACTCGCGGCCGCAGGTGGGAACCGGACACCCCGGCGCCCCCAGCTCGAGCCCCACGGTGGCGAAGCGGTTATGCAGCCCGAAGCCCATATCGATCCCATCGAGAGCGTGCCAGAGCTGGTTGAACGCGGGGTCGAGGTCGAGAAAGACGCGCAGCGGCGCCGGTCCGACCAGCTCCTCGTCGCGCAGCATCCCCGAGACGTTGAGGACGAGATCGGCACCGCGTGCCAAGCGGAGAAGCTTCCTGTAGGGGATACCCGAGCACTCCCTGCTGCCACGCACGAGCAATGCGGCATGGCCATCGAGCCCGAAATCGCGCACCAGCGCGGAGAAATAGCGGACCGACCTCGGTTCCAGCCGATCGACCGGCTCGACCAGATACACATCGTGGCCAAGCGCTCGCAGGCCGAGGACGTACTGCAGCACCGCCCAACTCGCGCCCCCCTGCTCGGGGTCGCCGGCGACCATGCCGCTGAAGAGGATGCGCGTCAAGGACCAACCGCCGACTCGAGGAAGCGTTCCAGGACAGCGTCGGAGTCGAAGTACGCCTCCGCGAGCGAACGCGCCGCGCGGGCATGGGTCTTGTAGTCCCCGGCAATCGCCATGGCCCCGGCGACGGCCTCCTCGACGGTGCGAAAGGGCACCAGTCCCTCGCCGACCGGGTACCTCCTCCCAACCCCGGTGTCCTGGACGAGCGCGGGGCGACCGGACGCCAGGTAACGAACGGTGCGGTCGCTCAGCCAGCCGCTCGCGGTGTCGACGTAGACGGGGTGGGCGACGGAGAACTCCGCGGCCGAGCCCTGAACGTAGGAGCGAAAGGCGTGCGGATCGCCCGCCGCCGATCGCGGATCTACCAGATGCCAGCCGTTTGCCTCCAGCGCAGCACGGTCATCTGAGTCGCCCGGATCTATCTGGAGCGCGATCTCGAACTCCTGTGGAGCCAGCCGCGGCAGCTCGGCCATGCGTCGCCACTGGTGGTGCTTCCCCTTGAATTCGACGCCACCGTGGGAGAGGGGGCCGAGTGGACTCCGCCAGGTAGCCACGGTGGTGAAGCGGTCCGCAGGGACAACGGGCATACCGGGCCAATCCTCGAGCGTCACCGGCGGCGGCAGCGGCAGCCAATCGAGTCCGCCCGTGGGGATCGGGCACCCCG
Source organism: Solirubrobacterales bacterium (assembly GCA_044867645.1). GTDB lineage: Bacteria > Actinomycetota > Thermoleophilia > Solirubrobacterales > 70-9 > VRUE01. Next base: position 12,707 of record JBIOVI010000024.1, read on the forward strand.
CCGTGCCGATGTTCTCGCCGACAGTGAAGTAGACGTCGTGATCATCGAGCCGGGCGCCGGCACCAGCAGCCCATATCTGGGTGAATCCGGGGTCGACGTCGATGTACGCCCGCCGCCTCGGCCCGGCCTTGATCGCCTCGATGTCGAGATGGCCGCTGACGTTGACCAGAAGGTCGGCGGCGGCGGCCCGCTCCACGACCTCGTCGAGGCCCAGCCCAACCGAGGCGCGACCTCCGTCGCAAAGCAGGGCGGCCGGACAGCCGGGCGCCAACGAGTTCATCGCCGATTCGAATGTGCTGCGGTTTACCGAACTCTCGAACGGCGCCCCTCGCCCTCGCGCGTCGACGCAGTGTGAGCTGTCGATCTGCTCGACGAAGCAGACCTCGTGCCCAAGCCGCCGCAGGCCCCGCACCCAGCTCATCCTCACCCATGCCTCACCCCCGCTCAGGGGCTTGTTGGCAATGGCACCGCTGACCAGGATCGTCGTCACCGGCGATCCCTACTTGAAAGCGTCGACGAAGAAGCTCTCTTGCTCCCGGTTGTCGAGCGCCGTGATCTCCGGGTGCTCGCTCACCGTCTTGCGGTATTCGCAACGCACCGCCCGGCGGAAGCCGGCTCGGTAGAGCAGCTCCTCGGTGAAGTCGAAGGTGTACATCGACTTCGAATATCCGTACCAGGTCATCTGAACGATCAGCTTTCCGCCCAGGCTCCGGGCGTCGTCGTCTGGGATCAGGAAATAGTCGGCGTTGCCTTCCCGGTAGGCGCGCATCGCTTTCTCCAGGTCTGGCAGCGCAAGGCGCAGGACCCCCCCAGGCTTCAGCACTCTGTGCAACTCGGTCAACGCCGGCTCGACATCGGGGTGGGGAAGCTCGGGAAGAGCATGAACGCTGACGACGTAGTCGAAGCTGGACGTCTCCAGCGGCAGGCCCTCCCGGATGTCGCAGCTGATGTCGATCCCCGCCCCGTCCTTGATGTCGCAGTTGGTCCACCCGTCTGGAGGCTCCGTCCCGCAGCCCCAGTTGAGGCGCCGAAGCGCCGGCTCAGACACCGACGCGATCCCTGCCGAGCTCATCGACCAGGCGCCCCAGCACACGCGTCGCGTCGAGATGCTCCTCGGCGATCTCCCGCGCGGCCCGGCCGTGCCGGCCAAGATCGGACTGCGCCTCCTCCACCGCGCCGATCGCCTCCTCGAGGGTGGCAAAAGAGATCAGGCCCTCCCCGGTCGGAAGATGGGAGCTGAAGCCGGTCTCCTGGGCAACCACCGGCTTCCCGCTGGCGAGATAGCAGGCGCTGCGATCGCTGAACCAGCCGCTTCGGGTATCGACATACATGCCTTTGGCCACCGTGAACTCCGCCCCCGAGCCCTGGATGAAGCGATTGTAGGCAGCGGGATCGCCAGCGATCGCCACCGGGTCGAGGAGCGCCCATCCGCTCGCCGATAACCGCCGGCGATCGAAAACGTCTGCGGAACCGATCGACATCGCGATCCGGAACTCGGCCGGCGTGCGTTCGGGGAGAGCGAGGAAGCGACGGAACTCGTGCGCGCGCAGGCCATAGGTGCGACCCTCGTACTCGACCGGGTCGTAAGGCCCGCGCCAGCTGGCCACGCTGGTGAAGGCCGTGCCTCCCTCCACCACTGGCCAGTGGTCCAGGGCCACCGGCGGCAGCGTTGGGATCCAGCTCAGTCCGCAGCCGGGAACCCCGCAATCCGCGCGCCCGACGTTCAGCCCCACCGATACGAAGCGGTCGTGACCGGCGAAGAGGTCGGCGAGAAGGAGCTCGCGCCACATCTGCCCGAAGCCCGGATCGACGTCGAGGAACACGCGCAGGGGGGCAGCCGCCAACAGATCCTCGTCGTCCAGGTAGCCCATGACGTTGAGCAGCAGGTCCGAAGACGCCAGCCTGCGCTCGACCTCGGCCCGCGGCAGGCCGGCGGCGGCACCGTTGGGGAGCAGGACCGTCCAGCAGTCCGCCAGCCCGAATCGCTCCATCTCCTCCGCCAGGTAGGCCAGGTTCGCGGAATCCTCGGGAGCGCACGGAGCGCCGGAGCGGCTGCGGCACATCTCGGCATCGAGGCGGTCGATGAGCATCACGTCCCAGCCGAGCCTGCGGAAGCCGAGCAGGTACTGCAACCCGAACCAGGTATGGCCGCCGGCCTGGGGCCGCTGCGCGAGCGCCGCCGCGATCGCGACCCGACCTTTGCTCACCGTCCCGCCCCCGCGATGTGGTCCGCCCAGAGTCGCGAGTGAAGCCAGCGCGCGTAACTCTCCCCCAAGGGCTCGGGGGACGCGCCCAAACCCTCGAGCCGGTAGAGCTCCGCCTTCGGCACGTATCGCATCGCGCGCCCGCGCTCGGCGAGTCGCCGCGACAGATCCGAGCCCTCATAAGCGCCCAAGCCGTACTCCGATCGCAGCCCGCCCGCCTCTCGGAAGTCGGCGGCGTCGATCATCAGGCAGGCCATGCCCGCCGCCGCCACCTCCACCGCTTCCGCGGCGGCGGGGACTTCGCGGTGCATTCCCCGCAGGCGGTGCCGGATCGAGAGGCCTTGGGCGCTTTTCGCAGCCGCGGAGTACTCCAGGCCGGCCTGATCGATCGCCTCGTCCGCGAAGAGCAGCTTGGGAGTCGCTGCGCCGATGTCGCGGTCTGCATCCAGGGCGGCAGCCAAGGCACCGAGCCATCCGGGCTGGGCGGGCAGCACATCGGCGTCGAGGAACACCAGCCGCTCCGCCCGGGCCAGCTCAGCGCCGAGGTTGGAGGCGATCGCCGCACCCGCAGCCTCGGTGAGAGCGGCGACCCGGAAGGGCAAGCCGTAGAGTCCGAACAGCTCCCTGGCAAGCTCTTCGAGGGTATCGCTCTGGTCCGGATCGTCGAGCACGTAGAGCAGCTCGCATTCTCTGAGCTCCGGATCGGCCGCGATCTGGGCGAGCTGGTGCTCGATCAGATCGATGCGGCGCTGAAGGGGCACGACGAGCGATACCGCTGGCGACAAAAGGGCCCGTCCGTGGCTTTCGAGCTCGACGATGTCCGTGCCGGCGTGCAGCAACTCGTTGAGGCGCGCGACCGCCGGACGGACATGCTGCTCGCGCAGCGCATCGGCGCCGTCGAACTCCAAGGCGGCGTCGGCGTAGATCGTGTCGAGGGGATCCGGCGCCAGAGCAGCCGATGTCTCGACGGCGCGGCCAGGACCGCCAGCGCTCTCGATCACCCACCCGTCGGCGCCTCGACTCGCAGTCGCGATCTGGAAAAGGCCAATGAAGCCGCCCTCCAGAGCGGGGTGGCGAAAGAGGCGATCGAGCAGCTCGACCCGCTCCCCCTCGGGCGATGTCGCGGCAAGCTTCGCGATCGGCGCCACCTCGTCCCAGGCTCGGCCGCGGATATAGAAGCTGCGCGCGTCGATGCGGTGCAATCGCTCGATCGCAATGCCTCGGCCGACACGCCGATCTTCGATCGCGACCGGCTGGCGCTCGCGCAGCGCCTCCCGTACCCGCCGCAGGCCGTTGCTCAGCGATGCGGAAAGCCCATGCTCGATTCCGAGCGAGGCGAGGAACCCGAGCAGAGCCTGTCGCGTCGCCGCATCCCACCCGGCGGCTCCCTCGCGCAGGAAGGCCCTGAGGTCGGTCAGCACTCGCGTGACGTCGTCGGCCTCGACCGCTCTCGTCTCGCCCGTGCCGGCGTCAACGAAGGTCAACCCCTGGGCCCTTTCGAGCGAACAGGGAAGCGACACGGCGACGATCTCTCCAGCCGGTGCGGAGAAGAGCTTCGCTTCGATCTCCATCGATTTCCGTGCGGTCTCCTCCAACGAGCCACTGGTACCGCTGGCCTCGGCCTGTGGAGCGAAGGCGAGCAGCAGCACCTCGTCCGCAAGCCAGGCCGCCCTGCGCAGAGACAGGAGTCGTGGAGCCGACACCTCGGCGACATCGGATCTACGCAGGCCGCTCATGCGATCGCCGCCGGCTGGCGCTGGGCGATCAGGTCCTCGTAGGCCGTGAGCAGCACGTCAGCGTGCTCGGACATCGAGTGGACCGGGGGGATCCCGGCACGCAACCGCTCCCACAGGCCCTCCGTTGCGACCGCGCGCCGAATCGTCGCCGCAAGGCTGTCCACGTCGCCGACCCTGAACCAGAGGCCGTTGACGCCGTCCGTCACCTTCTCCGCCATCCCGCCGATATCGCTGCAGATGACCGGGCGCCGCTGGGCGAACGCCTCCTGAATAACCAGCGGCGAGTTCTCCCACCAGATCGATGGCACCACCACCCAGTCGACCTCGGCCATCATCTCCCCCGCTCGCTCGGGTGGATAGGAACCGAGGTTGTTGACCTTGTCGCCGGCGTCGTCGAGCAGGCTGCGGACTTCATCGCGGAACGAGTGCTCCTGGAGGTCCAGGTTGGCTCCGTGCACCCGCAGGTGCGGCGCCTGGTCACCCAGCGCGCGCACAGCCCGCAACAAGAGGTCGATGCCCTTGTATTGGTTGAGCTGGCCGAAGACCCCCAAGGTGTCGTGGGGCGCCGGGCGAGCGGCGTCACCGACGAGCGGGGCCTGGATCCGGCCGTAGTCCTCCAAGAGCAGGCGCTCGCGAGGAATCCCCCACTCGACAAAGCGCTCGAGCAGCGTCGCGCTCGGGGCGACGAACAGGTCGACGAAATCGAGGTTTGCCTGGATGAAGCGCTTGCGCAAGAGAAATTCGTCGGGCGCGACGTCGGGAAAGCACGCCCCACATCGGCGCGGCGACGCTTCCGTGCAGAGCGAGCGGTCCATCGTTCGCACCATCTGGCCCTTGTTGTGGCAGATCGGGAGAAACTCGTGCAGCGTGTAGACGATCGGCACGTCCGGCAGTGCTCGGCGGGTCGCGCGAAGGGCGTCGTAGCCGATGAACAGGGTGTGCTGAAAGTGCACGATGTCCGGCCGAAGGGTGAGCAGGAAGCGGTAAAGGTCCTCCGCGTATAGCCGCTTGTCCTGCCGCATGGTCCCGAACAGCCAGTCGAAGTCGAAGTCCTCGGGGTACAGCAGGTACTCGTCGTCGGCGCTCTCCGCCGGGCTGATTCGAGTGCCGTCGTGGGGAGCACCGTGAGGCGATTGCGGCGGGCCGCTGCGAGCCAGGAAGGTCGGCTCCCAGTCGTCGCGGTCGCGGAGGTGGCGATGCAGCTCATGCGCGTAGACCTCGGCGCCGCCCGGTCGCACCTTCGGGTGGTTGTGGCAGATCTGCAGCAGCCGGCGCTTAGCCATGCGCCACCTCGAAAATGTCTGCCAGCCGCTGCCGGCAGATCAGCTTCATGGATTCGGCGAATGCGGGTCGATATCTCCCGTCCAGAGCCTCGCTCGACTCATCGGGGTGGAGCAGGACCACGAACCGGGCCCCCGCCGCACACGCCGCTCGGGCTTGTTCGATCACCGGCGCGACTGGCTCGGACGGCAGTCGCCAACAGGGACGGTCGTCGATCTCGATCGCCTCGGCGCTGATACCGATCAGAACGACCCCCGCGCGATCTGGCAACAGCGCGCGCAGCAAGGAGCCGATCGGGGGAGCGATGCGCTCGGGTTCCAGCTCGGCGGGGCGTCCGCTCGGGCGAACGTCACGACCCTCCAACAGGTAGATCAACGCCGTCTGCGAGTCGCTGGGCAAGAGCTCCCCGTCACTCTCGAGAACCGCCTTTAGCTCCGGGTAATGCTCGAGCCACCAGCGGGCCTCGGCGGGAATGACGAGATATTCGGCCCCCGCCGCCCGCAGTTCCTCGAGATGCGCCACCGCCTCGTCTCCATCGGACGGGTAATGACCTGCGTAGAGACCCGTCTGCGTCTGGGGGAAATGCTCTCCCCGCCGCCGCTCCAGCCGCAGCAGGGACTCGTCCCCCCGGGTGATCACCAGGACGCTGCTGCCCTCGGGAACCGTCGCCCTGACCTGGGCCCGGATGCGGTCCACCTGGTCTCGATATCGTCGCTCCCAGGTCATGCTCACCGCTGCTCCCCTGCCAGGGCGTAGATGGCGCACGTCTCGTCGCTGACCACCACCCGGCCTTCAAGGTGGCTCGCCAGCTCCTCGTAGAAATCCAGCCACCAGAGCATCGGACGCGGGAAGGCAATGAACTCGGCCCCCTGCGCACGCAGCTCTTCCATACCGGCGAGGGCTTCGGCGCTGTCGACGGGGTGATGGCCCGTCCAGGTGCCGTCAGGCAGTCGTGGAAAGTGCCAGGCCCGCAGATCGTCGACTTCCAGCAATCGATCGTCCCCCTTGCTGACGACCAGCACGGTCGACCCAGACGGCAAAGCCTCTCGAAGCGCCTGGCGCACGCTCCTCACGACTGCCGTGTACTCCGGGTTCTCGCGGCGAGTGTATGGACGCCATGCCTCGCCCCACTTCTGCTCGAATCGGCGTCGGTTCTCGTCGGTGAGGCGACCGTACTCGCCGTTGCCGAAGAGCTTGCCGAAAGACGCCTCACCAAAGTGGTGCACGAGGACGTCCTCGGCGCAGAGGAGCCGAAGGCCCGATCGTCGCGCACGCATGGAATAGTCGTCGTCCTCGAGCGTTCCCATCCCGAAGGACTCGTCGAGGGGGCCGATCGCCTTCCACGCCTCGCGATGCACCGCGAGGCAGAACATGGTCAGGGTCGGGATCTCGAAGGTCTCGCCGGACCGCGAAGCCGCACGCGAAGCCGCTTCGCGCAGGAAGTCGCCATAGGTGTCGTATTGCGTCGCCACCTCGGCCTCGTTGCCGATGCGGTTCGTCACCGGCCCGATCAGGGCCGCCCGATCGGCTTCGAGGTACGAGCGCAGGCGGGAGAGCCAACCCGGTGGCACCATGGTGTCGCTGTTGAGAAGGACGAGTTGATCTCCCATCGCGGCAGCGAGCCCCTGATTGCAGGCTGCCGGGAAGCCGGCGTTTTTCTCGTTGGCGAGGAAGCTCACCCTGGCGTCGCGCGCCGCCAGCTCTCGGAGGTAGTCGCGGCTTCCGTCAGAGGAGGCGTTGTCGACGACGATCAACTCGAACGGCGGCCCGTCCGTGTTCGCCAACACCGTCTCCACGCACATGCGGGTGTACATGAGGCTGTTGAAAGAGACGACGACGATGCTCACCGCCGGCTCCACCGTCTCCCGCATCGCGGCGACGGGTGGGGTTAGGCGGATTGCCTCGATCGTCTCCGCCGGCAGGTGGACGGGCCTGCGGGACACTGGCGTCAAGACCATCCCGTAGGGGAATGGGCCGCGTGGTACCTCTCCTGAGCGACCAGGCACCCGCATTCCCATCTGGGCGAGCATCCGCCCGAGCACAACCTCGGGGGCGAAGTACTCAACCGCCAGCTCACGCGCCGCACGCCGGTGGTGCTCTGGGTCCCGATCGATCCGTTCGACCGCCTCGACGACCTCATCCGCCGTCGAGAAGGCGAACAATCCGTCGCCGGTCGGGATTGCCCGGCCGAAATTCGTGTCCTGGGTGATCACCGGGCGACCCGCCGCCAGGTAGGTCGCGCTGCGGTCGCTGAACCAACCGGTCTTCAGCCGAACGTTCTGGTCCTTGGCGACGGTGAACTCTCCAGCCGACCTCGTCACGTAGTCCCGGTAGGCCACCAGATCGGTCGAGAAGTCCATCGCCGGCGTGACCCGCCACCCGTTTGCCTCGAGCAGCTCGCGGTCAGCGTCCTCATAGGAGCTCAGCGCCAGTTCGAAGCGATCCCCGACACGCGCCGGCAGGCCGAGCACCTTCTTGAATTCGTGGTCCTTGCTCCAGGTATAGACGGAGCCATTCATCGATACGTCGCGCCAGGGTTGGCTCCAGTTCCCGATCGTGGTGAAGCGGTCGTGGGCGGGCGGCCTGGTCGTCTCCCAGAGGTCGGGGAGGACCGGCTGGCGCGTCGTGTGAAACCGGAAGCGATCGGAGACCGGCAGCAGGCATTCATCTGAGCCGTAGCTCTCGGCAAACGTGAAGAACGCCGAATGAGCCTCCAAGAACTCGTGGGAGGCCTTGTATCCGTCGGCAAGCTCTACTTGCAGCTGGACAGGATCCGTCTCCACGTAGACGAGCCGATCGGTCGCCCTTAGGTCCGGCAGCGGCTGGGTTCCGCCATGGAGGTTGACGATCAGCTCCGCCGACGCCAGCAATCGCGTCAGACGCGCCTCAGTCATTCCGAAGCAGCCACCGTCGGCATGGAGCGCACGGAACGCCCAGCGATCGCTGAAGCCGAAACGTCGCATGATCGTCGCGATGAAGGCCGCCGCGCGACCCGACACATCCTTGTCCGCGGGCGCCATCAGCATCGACGGCGTTCGCCCGTGCGCCTCGACGTAATAGGCCTCATAGCCGAGCCGCTCGAAACCGAGAAGATAGTGGAGGTTCTGCCAGATGACGCCGGCCACCGGCATCTTGGTCATCATCCCGAGCACGACGACCTTGGGTCGAAGCTCCTGGTTTGGAGCCATCAGACGGCCTGCGAGGCTGGTTGCCTTTTCGTGCGCTCGCGCGTCTGGGCCTCGTACAGCTGCCCGTAGATGCCGCCGCCGCGGACCAGATCCTCGTGAGTGCCTCGCTCGACGACCCTGCCCTCGCTCATGACCAATATCTGGTCGACGTGACGGACAGTGGAAAGGCGGTGGGCGATCATGAACGAGGTGCGCCCCTCCATCAGGTCATCGAGCGCGTCGAGGATGACCCCCTCGGTCTTCGAGTCGATCGAGGACGTCGGCTCGTCGAGGATGAGGATCGGCGCGTCCTTGAGAAAGGCGCGTGCCACGCAGATGCGCTGCCTCTCCCCGCCGGAGAGCTGGGCGCCGCGCTCGCCGATCAGCGTCCCGTACCCGTTCGGCAACGCGCTGATGAAATCGTCCGCGTTCGCGGCCCTGGCGGCTTCGACCACCTCCTCCTTCGTCGCCCCCAGCTTCCCGTAGCGAATGTTGTCCTCGATCGTCCCCGAGAAGAGCAGCGGCTCTTGCAGGACGACGCTGACCTGGTCCCGCAGGGACCTCAGGGTCAGATCGCGAAGGTCGACGCCGTCCATTTCGATTCGGCCGGCCTGAGGATCGTAGAAGCGGATGAGAAGGCTCATCAGCGTGCTCTTGCCGGCGCCGGTTTGGCCGACGATCGCGACCCGTTCGCCGGGGCGGGCGTGAAAGGAGATGTCGGAGAGGGTCGCATTGCGGCCCTGGTAGGTGAAGCTGACCCCCTGGGCCGTGATACGGCCACTGGCTCGTCCGATCTCGACCGCGTCGGGCTTCTCCGTGACCTCGGGCTCGGTGTCGAGAAGGTCGAGCGAGGCGTTGAACTGGACGAGTTGCTCGTGGATCGTGCCGACGGTCAGGCTGAGCTGCTCCAGCGGTTGGTACACCGAAGCGATGTAGGTCATCATCACGATCAGCTCGCCGAGAGAGATCGTGCCCTGAATCACGTGCCAGGCACCGACCCCGAGCACCAGGCTGATTCCCGCCGCGGTGGTCGTCTGGACCCCCAGCGTGTACAGGCTCTGGCTCACGGTCAGCTTGACGCGTTCGTCGACTGCCGTCTGGCCCTGTTCGCGGAAGCGACGGTGCTCATGGTCCTCCCGGCCGAAGGTCACGATCACCCGCAACATCGCCATCGACTCATGGACGATCGAGAGCGAGCGCCACTCCAGTGACTGCACCCTCTGCAGGCGCGGCACGATGCGTCGCCCGTAGAGACCGAAGGACCAGTACAGGAGGGGGACCACCATCAGGGAAAGGACGGCAAGCTGCCAATCGATCAGGGTGGCAATCACCAGCATCCCGACCAGCGTCAGGACCGATTCTGCAATTGGGGGGACGACCATCACGATGTTTCCCACCGCTGCCGCCTGAGTGTTGATCTGGCTCATCAGGGCTCCGGTCTGGCGCTCGTCATGGAACGTCAGAGAGAGGCGCTGCACGTGGGCGAACAGGTCGCTGCGGAGGTCCAGCACCATGTTCTGTTCGATCTTCGAGCCCAGGTAGTGGTTCAAGACGGTGAAGGCGTTTCCCACCGCGGTGATCAGGAACCGCGCCAGGACCATCGCGACCAGGATCACCCAGACCGTCGGATCGGCTCCGAATACGAACTTGATGACGCCACTCGGTTCCTGCTCCTGAAGGATGTTGGTGAAGATGACCGCCAGCGGCCATGGCTCGGCCAGGCCGAATACGGCGGTGAGGACGGTCAGGGCCAGGACCGCCACCAGCGCTCTCCTGTAGGGCCTCAGATAGGGCTTCGTGCGCGGCAGCGCCTTCCACAGTGCCCAGGCGCTGGGCTTCTCCTCCCCGCTTTCGGGAGCCGGCTCTGAACGGCGCCGCAGCCGCGTTGGAATCAGGCTCATTGGCGCACCCACTCAGACTGGCGAGCGACCGGCTGGGGGGCCGATGACTCGATGTCTCCATTCCTCGGCAACGAACCCGCAAGTTGGGCCGTTTCAGAGCCGTCACCGCGAGCCGGACCGCCTTCCGACCTCGGAAGGCCTGAATCCGTTCCTTGGTCCTGCACCTCGAGGCTGGAGACCTCGCGCAGCGCAAGGCTCATCGCCGTCCCCGTGCCCTCGACCCCGAGCGCAACGAGAGCGAGGATCGCGATTCCGATCGTCATTCCGATCCCAATCTGACCGTCGATCACGGCAAAGACCGCGAGGAGTGCCACCAACATCACGGCGATGATCCCGCCGGCCGAGGCACGCGGCCAGATCTTGGCTCGTAGCAGCTGCCGCCCGGAGCCGTGCTCCTCGACTGCGGTGCGAATCTTCACCCCGCCCAGCGGGCCGGCGCGCAGATCGAGGTCCCAGCGGTCGAAGGGCCCGCCGCTGCGGACAAATCCTCCCTTCGCCGCAAGCACATCCTGGAGGGTCTGGATGCGCGCCTGCGGCTCTTGCCAGGCTTCGCTCCACACCTGGACCGTGCGGGGCCGCGGCCAGGTGGCGCCCGGGCGCAGGCGACGACGCCAGGGCGAGAGACCGTTGCGGAGGCGCCCAGCCAGCCTGGCAGACGGCTGGAGCAAGAAGAGCAACGCCGTCAGCGAACGACGAGAAAGGGTCTCGAGCGAGGAGCGGCCGGGAACGGGGCGGCTGGCGCGCCAGCCGCTTACCAACGCCCGCCAGAACGAAGCCGACAGGCCGGCGACGAAGGCAGGGAGCGCCAGGAGCAGCGGCGCCCAGAGCAGGCCGAGTACCGAGATCCCGCCGAGGGCAGCGACCAAGAGGAGAAACTCGGGCGCCAGCGCAAAGCTCGACAGCATGCCTGGCGCCGGCTCGTAGATGGACTGGAAGAGGCCGCTTCCCCAGGTGCCGTAGCGGACCATCGTCCGCCTGCTCGTGCCAGCGGCGGGCTGGTCGTAGATCCGACCGGACCAGCGGGAGGAGCCGGCCTGGTTGTAGCGGCTCGGCCACTTGCGCTCCAGTAGCGCCTCCGCCTTGCCATAGCCGTACTGCTGCTTGAGATAGCGCCGGATGGAGTCCCGGCGTCGGTGCATGACGACGGCACCGGCACTGAATCCCAATGTTCGACCCGATTCCTGAAGGCGCCAACAGACGTCAACGTCGTCCCCGGCCACCCGGAACCGCTCGTCGAAACCGCCGATCTCCTCCAGCGCCGACTTGCGGAAGGCCATATTGCAGCCGGGCACATGCTCGGCCTCGCGGTCGGAGATCAAAACGTGGATCGGCCCTCCGGGGGCAGCGGCCACGCAATCGGCGACCAGGCTGTCGTCCTCGGGCGGGATGTTGGGGCCGCCGATCCCGCCGTGACCATTCGCCTGCAACTGCGCGGCCACGTAGTGGAGCCAATCCGGATCGGGAAAGGCGTCATCGTCGAGAAAGGCCACTATCGCCCCGTTCGCGCGCTCGGTTCCCACATTACGGGCGGCGCTGAGCCCACGATGCTCGATCTCGACCAGGATCGCACCGTGCGCGCGGGCGATGTCCGCCGAGCCGTCACTCGAGCCATCGTCGACCACGATCAGCTCGAAGTCGGGGTAGCTGAGACCACGGACCGCGTTTAGGCATTGCGGAAGGGTCCGCGCCCCGTTGTGAGTGCAAACAACAACCGAGACAAGCGGCCAGGGGTCTGCCGGGGAGAAGGGGGCGGCGGCAAAGGCATTCCGAATCGCGGCCAGCGAGGGCTTTGGACGCCGCTCTCGGTCGACCAAGCCGAAGTCCCAGTCGGTCACGTCGTGTCCACCGCGATGCCACTCGTCGGTCCATGAGAAGGCGAAGACACCGGCCGCACCGGTCTCGAAAGCGTGGCGAACCTGCCAGCGGAGGGTCTGCGCCTGTGCCTCCTCCCCGTTGCGACGGCTGTCGAGGCCGACCTCCGAGATCAGCAGTGGCCGATCCCCCGCGAGGTTCTGCAACCGCGCCAGGTAGGTTTCATAGGTCGCCTCGTCCTCGAGGAAGACGTTGAAGGCCGCAAGGTCCAGGAACGGCAGCTCGAGGTACTCGGTCGAGGGGTAGTTGACATAGGTGAAGAGGCCCTCGGGATCGGCTGTTTTCGCGTCCCAGTAGAGGCGTTCTAGAAAGCTCTCGACCTTGCCCTTGCCGTGCCAACGCACGATCGGGGCGGGGATCTCATTGCCCACCGCGTAGCAGAGAAGGGCGGGGTGAGCCTCGCAGTCCCGCACCTGCCGGGCAACCCTGGTAGCGATGTCCCTGGCGAGGCCTGGATCGTCGAGAAAGGCGACGTGCTGCTCCCAGGCCAACCCCACCATCACGCTCAGGCCATGTTCGTGCGCCAGGTCGAGCAGCCACAGTGGGGGCGGCACGTAGGTGCGTACCGCATTCGCGCCCGCCTCGGCCATCGCCTCGAAGTCGCAGCGCACGATGTCTCGCGGTGGAAACGAAAGCCCGTCATGACCGCGGAAGGTGCCGTAGGTGACGCCGCGCACGTGCAGCTTCTGATCGCCGACGCGAATCGATCGCCCGTGGATCAGTGGTCGACGCGTCTCCATGTACAGAGCCGGAAGCGCTAGATCAACGCTCTCCGAAACGCCTCCCTGGCGCAGATTCGGAAGGGCGAGAGGCTACACCTCTCGATGCATTTATGGCCTGCAGCGTTTTTCTTGGACTCGCACAAACGTCCAGGGCGCCGAGATCGTGGCATCTGGCTGTATCGGCAAACCCGCTACTCGCCGATAGGATCGCGAGACGACGTGAAATGCCTGGTCACAGGGGGCGCCGGGTTTATCGGCTCGCATTTGGTCGATGCGCTGCTCGCCCGAGGCGACGAGGTGACCGTGGTCGACGATCTCTCGACGGGCAGGCACGAGAACCTCGCCGCGGCGCTCGCGAACGGGGTCGAGCTGGTCGAGGGCGATATCCGCGAGGGCGACGAGTTGACCGAGGTGGCGCGCGGGGTGTGCCCGGATGTCGTCTTTCACCTGGCCGCGCAGATCGATGTGCGAAAGTCGGTCGCGGAACCGGACTTCGACGCTTCGATCAACGTCGGCGGCACCGCCAACGTCCTCGAGGCGGCACGGGCGGCAGGGGCTGCGCGGCTCGTCTTCAGCTCGACAGGCGGGGCGGTCTACGGCGAGGGCGACGGTCAGGAGCTGCCGCTTGCCGAGGGAGCGCCGATCGCGCCAATTGCGCCCTATGGACAGAGCAAGTTTGCGGGCGAGGGTTACCTGGCGCTCTATGCGCGGCTTTACGGCCTCTCCTCGGTGAGCCTGCGGCTCGGTAACGTCTACGGCCCTCGACAGGACCCTCTAGGCGAGGCCGGGGTCATCGGCATCTTCTGCGGGCGCCTGCTGGCGGGAGAGCGGCCGACCGTGTTCGGCGACGGCACCCAGACCCGCGATTACATCTATGTTGGGGACGTCGTCGCCGCGATCTTGGCAGCCGCCGGGAGCGAGATCGGTGGGTCGATCAACATCGGCACCGGGCGCGAGACCGACGTGCTCACGCTGATCGACCGCCTGCGCCGACTGGGAGACGGCGTCGAGTTCGAGCCCGAGACCGCACCTCCCCGAACCGGTGAGGTGCAACGCATCGCGATCGATCCCGGCCGGGCGGAGCGGGAGCTCGGCTGGCGGGCGCGGGTCGACCTCGACGAGGGCCTGCGCTCGACCCTCGACTCGCTCGCGGTCAACTAGATTTCCGGCTCGACCGGATTTTCCGACCCGAGGAGCAGCTTGAGAAACCCCAGAGACTTCTTCCAGCCGCTGGCGATCGGCGCCCCCGAGCCGCTGCGCGAGATCCCCGTCAAGCCGTCGCGGATGATCCACTTCCTCGACTTCTCCAACGAGAAGATGGTCGCCAAGGCGGCTGATATCGCGCAGAAGACCGACATCCTGCTCGGCAACCTCGAGGATGCGATTCCCGTCGACCGCAAGGAGGCGGCGCGAGCGGGCCTGATCAAGGCGGCAACGGAGTCCGACTTCGGCCAGACCGCGCTTTGGACGCGGGTCAACTCACTGGAGAGCCCCTGGGTGCTCGACGACCTCACCACCCTGGTCACCGAGATCGGCGACAAGCTGGAGGTCGTGATGGTGCCCAAGGTCGAGGGCGCCTGGGACATCCACTACGTCGACCGCCTGCTCGCCCAGCTAGAGGCGAAGGCGGGCCTCGACCGCCCGATCCTGATCCACGCGATCCTCGAGACGGCGCAGGGTGTCGTCAACCTCGAGGAGATCGCCGCCGCCAGCCCCCGCATGCAGGGAATGAGCTTCGGCCCGGCCGACCTCGCCGCCTCACGGCGGATGAAGACGACTCGGGTAGGCGGTGGCCATCCTGGCTACCGGGTGATGGAGGACCCCGCTGACCCCGAGAATCCGGAGGAGGATCGGGTCAGCGCCCAGCAGGACCTCTGGCACTACTCGATCGCCCGCATGGTCGACGCCTGCGCCTCGACCGGGATCCTGCCCTTCTACGGGCCCTTCGGCGACATCAAGGACACGGCCGGTTGCGAGACCCAGTTCCGCGCCGCCTTCCTGATGGGCTGCGTCGGCGCCTGGTCGCTGCACCCGGTCCAGATCGACATCGCCAAGAAAATCTTCAGCCCACCGCCGGACGAGGTCAAGTTCGCCAGGAAAGTCCTCGAGGCGATCCCCGACGGGCGCGGCGTCCACATGATCGACGGCAAGATGCAGGACGACGCCACCTGGAAGCAGTGCAAAGTGATGGTCGAGCTGGCCGAGATGCTCGCGGCGAAGGACCCGGAGCTTGCTGACGCCTACGGGATGTAGACGTCAGCGCGCCTGGCTAGCCGAGGCGTTGCTCTAGCGCTTCGAGCTGGGCTGGGATCTGCTTCGGGAGCTTGTCGCCGAAGCGGTCCAGATGCTCCTTGACCTGGGGGAGCTGTTGCTTGAACAGACCCGGGTCGACCGAGAGCAGCTCGCGCATGGCCTCGTCTGAGATCTCGAGACCGTCGGTGTCGATCTCGCCCTCGGCGGGGAGCAGCCCGATCGGCGACTCCACCGCCTCGCCCTCGTCGTCGCAGCGACGGAAAACCCACTCGAGCACCCGGCTGTTCTCGCCGAAGCCCGGCCAGATGAACTTGCCGTTCTCGTCTTTGCGGAACCAGTTGACGAGGAAGACCTTCGGCAGCTTCGCCCCCTCGCGCTCTCCCAGCTTCAGCCAGTGCGCGAAGTAGTCGGCCATGTTGTAGCCGCTGAAGGGCAGCATCGCCATCGGGTCGAAACGCAGCTGTCCCACCTCACCCGCGGCAGCGGCGGTCGTCTCGACCGACATCGTCGCGCCGAGGAAGGTGCCGTGCTCCCAGTCGAAAGCCTCGGCCACCAGTGGCACCGCGGTCGCGCGGCGGCCGCCGAAGAGGAAGGCGTCGATCGGGACCCCGGCGGGGTCCTCCCACTCCGGAGCGATGCAGGGGCACTGCGAGGCCGGCGTCGTAAAGCGGGCGTTGGGATGGGCGGCGGGCTCTTCGGAGTCGGGGGTCCAGTCGTTGCCGTGCCAGTCGATCGCGTGTGCCGGCGGCTCGCCGGTCATCCCCTCCCACCAAATGTCGCCGTCGTCGGTCTTCGCGCAGTTGGTGAAGATCGAGTTGCGCTCGATCGTCCCCATCGCGTTCGGGTTCGTCTTGTGGCTGGTGTTCGGGGCCACGCCGAAGAAACCCGCCTCTGGGTTGACCGCGTAGAGGCGGCCGTCCTCGCCGAACTTCATCCAGGCGATGTCGTCGCCGATCGTCTCCGCGGTCCAGCCCTCGAGGGTCGGGATCAGCATCGCCAGGTTGGTCTTGCCCGATGCCGAGGGGAATGCTCCGGTCACGTACTTGACCTTGCCCTCGGGCGAGGTCAGCTTGAGGATCAGCATGTGCTCGGCCATCCAACCCTCGTCCCGGGCCATCGCCGAGGCGATCCGCAGCGCAAAGCACTTCTTGCCGAGCAGGGCGTTGCCGCCGTAACCCGAGCCGAAAGACCAGATCTCGCGCGTCTCCGGATAGTGGACGATGTACTTATTGTCGGCGTTACAGGGCCAGGGGACGTCTTCCTGGCCCTCGGCCAGCGGCATCCCCACCGAGTGCACGCAGGGGACGAACTCGCCGTTGGCGCCGAGCACCTCGAGCGCACCCTTGCCCATCCGGGTCATGATCCGCATCGAGGTCGCGACGTAGGCGGAGTCGGTGAGCTGAACCCCGATATGGGCAATCGGTGAGCCAAGCGGGCCCATCGAGAACGGGACGACATACATCGTGCGGCCCTTCATGCAGCCCGCGAAAAGGCCGTCGAGCTTGCCACGCATCTCGTCCGGGTCGCACCAGTTGTTGGTCGGGCCGGCGTCCGCCTCATTCGCCGAGCAGATGAAGGTCCGGTCCTCGACCCGGGCGACGTCGCCGGGATCGGAGAGCGCGAGGTAGGAGTTGGGTCGCTTCGCGTCGGAGAGTCGCTCGAAGGTCCCAGCCTCGATCAATGTTTGAGCGAGGGCGTCGTACTCCTCTGCCGAGCCGTCGCACCAGTGGATGGCGTCGGGCTGGGTCAGCTCTGCGACCTCCCCGACCCAGTCGAGGAGCTTTGCGTGGGTGGTCGGCGCGTTTGCCGTGCTCGTTTGGCTCATTTGGCTCACTTTACTTGGCCGGCTGGAGACCGGTGACTTCGACGTCGGCATCGTCATTGATGATCTTCAGAGAGGCCGTTTCGGTCTTGCCGCCGGTCAACGTGACCACGCAATCGAAACTCGCGCCGGCCTTGACCTCGACGTCGGAGGGGCACTCGACCGAGGACACCTTCTTGCCCAGCGATTTCTCGAGGTTCTGTTCGATCGCCGCCTCGGTCTTGGTGGCGTCGATCACGGTTTCCCCGCAGCCAACCGCAGCGGCGGCGACGATGGCAACCAGCACGGCGAGTGCGCCCAAGCGGCCCACGACCCTCATGTTTCTCCTTCCATCGATGTCGCCGGGAAGTATCCCAGTGGCTCTGATCACGGCTCGAAGAGTTCGGAATAGGGGTTCAACGACCTCGCCTTGCGGAAAAACCGAACCGAGGCGTCGGCATGGCCCTGCTCTGCCTCGAGCCGCGAGAGGACCAGCCAGGTGCGCCAGTTCGTCGACTCGCGCTCGGTCGCGCCCCGGGCCGCCGCGGCGGCGGCCGACAGATCGCCCTGCGCCTCCAGCACCAGAGCCTGCTGCAAGCGCGGGCTCGCCGCACCCGGCTGGACGTTCTGCGCACTGCGCGCTGCGTCCAGTGCCCCGGACAGGTCGCCGGCGCGCGCGTCCGCCTCGCTCTGCCGCAACAAGCTGGTGGAGGCGAGGGGGGCGGCGATCGCGGCGATCGCGACCAGCGATACAAGCGCGACGCCGACCCGCAGAGGCGGAGCGAGCGGGCCACGGCCCTCCCCCTCCGGTCCCTCCCCTCCTCTCACCAGAACGGACGCGAGCAGCAGAAAGGCGATCGCGAGCACCGGCATCTGCCACATCCAGTCGACCACCGCGGTGAGGCAGAAGGCCGTGCAGCCGGCCAGCGCCGCGGCGAGATACGGCCGTCCCTCCGGATCGGCACGCATGACGTTGCGGCCGCCGCCGACCAGGACGACCGCCAGGAACGCGGCGAGCAGGGCGAGGCCGACGATCCCCAGCTCGCCGAGAGTCTGCAGGTAGAGGGAGTGGGTGTCGTGGACGATCTCGGGGACGTCCGCGTTACGCGTCCACCAGTACTCGAAGGTGCCGGAGCCGGTGCCGGTCAGCGGCTTGCTGGCGTTCTCGTCCACGGCGGCGCTCCAGAACTGGTAACGGCTCTCGCCGGCGACGCTGGCAAGGCGTTCGGACCCCTTTCCCGGCCCCTCCCCCCGCTTGAATTCGGCCCAGCCGTCGGACGCCCGGCCGGGGGCGCCCCACGCTGCCGCCGCGACCAGCAGCACCAACGCCGCTCCGCCGGCGACGGTGAGCGACTGGCGACGGGAGACGACGGTCCAGTCCGGTCGCCGGTCGCCCAGGAGCGCGGCGGAGATGCCTGCCTGCCCCATACCGACGACGAGGCAGACCGCAAGGGTGACGATCAGCATTTCGTCGCCCTGTTGGTGAGCGGCCGAGTTGTGCAAGGCGTGCTGGAGGGCGTCGCGATGGACGGCGGCGGCAATCAGGATCGCACCGCCGGCGCCGATGAGACCGGTGGTGAGCAGCTTCGGCAGGCGATCGGAGGTAAAGGCGAGAAAGACCGCAATGGCGATGATGGCGGCCGCGATGCCGCCCCGCGAGAGGGTGAAGAAGGCGGCGAGCATCATCGCCGGCAGGACCGCGGCGGCGGCGGCCCGGACGAGGAGCGAGCGCGCGGTGGTGGCGAGCTGGAGCAGGAGGGGGCCGCCGATCGCGATCAGCGCGGCGAGGCCGTTCCAGTAGTTCAGCGGGTAGGAGAGCCGTTCGCGGCCGCTGGAGAGGAACCTCGCGGTTTGGCCGGCCTCGGGGAACCAGGCCGGGTGCAGGCGAGAGAGCAGGGCGACGATCGTCACGAAGGCGATCCCTGCACCCACCGCGGCGACCAGGCGGCGGCCGTTCGCCCCGCCGCCACCGAACACGGCAAGCGCCAGAACGCCCAAGTAGCCGGCGATGCGGGCGATGTCGGCCGAGGTCCTCTCGGCGCTCTCGGTCCAGATCAGGCTCAGGGCGGTCCAGAGGAGAAAGGCAGCGAACAGGCCCAGCGCGATCCAGGCCAGCCTGCCGGGCCGGCGACCGGGGAGAGCGCCGATCGCCACAGCCGCGAGCAGGACCCACCAGACCGCGATCCCGACCCTGTCGTGGACGAGCGGGTCGTAGCCTCCCCCTTCGAGGCCGAGGTAGGCGACGAGGCCGAAGCCGAGCACCCAGATGGCGACGGCATTCCACTCGACCTTGCGGGTGTATTCCTGCGCGGCGCCGGACCGAATCGATGGCGAGTGCATGCGGTTCTATGCTACGAGCGAGCGCCGGACAGACCGACGCGGCTCGACACATTGGCTCTGGATCCGAATCGAAGCGATGAAAACTCTCGAGGCCCGACTGGCATCGTCCACGCTGGCGATCTTCGCCCTCCTCGCCGTGCCTGCCGCGGCGGCCGGGGTCGAAGAAGGAGTCGTGCCGCCGAGCAATTCCGCCGCCACCCAGTACACGGAGACGTTCCCGACCTCGGGTGGTGACAAGAAGACCGACAAGGACCCCAACCAGCGCTCTCCGTCCCACGTCCTCGGCTCCAACAACGCACGCAAGCTGGAAAAGCAGGGGCCCGCGGGCCAGGCCGCCGCCGAAGCGGCCGCGGCGACCGCGCCGAGTGCGGTGGAACCGAAAACCACGACTACCGCACCGGCCGATCGGGGCGCGGGCGGATCCGGCTCCGGCGGCAAGGGCGGGAAGAGCAAGGGCACCGCGGCGATCGGCCAGGCGACCGCCGTCGGCCACAGCGCGCCCCCGCCGGTCGTGCAGCCATCCGGCTCGTCCGGCATCGGCTCGGCCATCGAGCAGGCGACCGGGCTGTCGACCTCGGGGCAGTCGGGCACGCTGCTGCCGCTGGTGATCATCGCGACGATCCTTTTCTCTATCGCTTACCTCTGGCGGCAGAGGCAACGGGTTGACTGACAGCCGACCCAGCCTGTCGGCCGCCGAAGCGGCGGGTCGCACTCGTGCCCGAACCCTCGCGGTGCCGGGAATGCTCGCGGCCATGTGCGCCGTGCTCCTGCTCGGAGCCACCGCCGCGAGCGCGGCGCTGCCCCCGCTGCAAACCGGAGTCTCCTATGTGCTGCCCAACGAGGAACCGGCGGTCGCGCTCGAACATGTGAAGGCAACCGGCGCCCAGCTCGCGCAGGCGCCGGTGCGCTGGTCGGAAGTGGCGCCGAAGGACCAGCCGGCTTCCTGGCAGCCGGACAACCCCGCCGATCCGAATTACGACTGGGACCGGATCGATCGCTGGGTCGTGGCCGCCGCCCAGAACGGCCTGACGCCGATGCTGGAGATCCGCAGCGCACCGACCTGGGTCCAGCGCTGCCCGGCCGGCCTGATCGACACCGGCATTCCCTGCGATCCCGATCCGGCCGCCCTGGCGGCCTTCGCGACCGCTGCCGCCCGCCGCTACAGCGGCCAGTTCGGGGGGCTGCCGCGGGTCCAGTACTGGCAGGGCATGAACGAGCCGAACTACAGCCTCTTCTTCAACCCTCAGTACGAAGGCAAGAAGCCAGTGTCGCCGACCCTCTACAGGGTGCTGATCAATGCCTTCTATGCGGCGGTCAAAGCAGTCGACCCCTCGAATCTGGTGATCGCGGCCGGCCTCGGTCCCCTCGCCGTGCCGAGATCCACGATCGGGCCGATGCGCTTCACGCGGCTGCTGCTCTGCATGACCGGCGGCAAGCACCCCCGCCCGACCAAGGGCGATTGCGGAGGCGGCGTCAACTTCGACATCTACGACATCCATCCATATACGAGCGGGGGGCCGACCCACGCGGGCGGCGGCAACAACGTCGAGCTCGGCGACCTGCGCAGGCTGACGGCTCTGCTGCGGGCGGCGGACCGGGCCGGGCGGATCAACAGCGTCTTCCCCCGAACGCCGCTCTGGATCACCGAGTTCTCCTGGGACTCGAAACCGCCCGACCCCGGCGGCCTGCCGATGAAAACGCTGACGCGCTGGGCCGCGGAGGCCCTCCACGAAGCGTGGCGTGCCGGCGTCCACACTTTCTTCTGGTTCAGCCTGCGCGACTCTCCGACCGGCAGCGCGCCGTACGGCCAGACGCTGCAGTCCGGCCTCTACTTCCGCGGCGCCACCGTGGCGGAGGACCGGCCGAAGAAGAAGCTGTTCGAAGCCTTCCGTTTCCCCTTCGTCGCCTACCCCGGCAAGAAAGGCCTCGCCTTTTGGGGCCGCACGCCGACGAGCAAGAAGGGAAGGGTGGTCATCGAGGCGCTGCAGGGCGAACGCTGGCACACCGTCGGCACCGCCCAGGCCAACGAGTTCGGGGTATTCCGCGGCACGTCCAAGACCCGCTACGGCCGCAATCGCCAGGGATCGATCCGGGCGCGCTTCCGGCAAGAGGCGTCGGCTCCGTTCGCGATGCGCGGCATCCCGGACTTCCCGCAGCCGCCCTTCGGCGGCGTCATCGGCGGCTAGCCGGGCCGGCCATCCCTTAGAACCTCAGATAGGGTTCCGCGCCGCGCATGCGCTTCTACGAGTACGAGGCACGCAAGATCGTCGAGCTGGCGGGAATCCCCGTCACCAAGTACGGCTTCTGCAAAACGGCCGAGGAGGCCCGTAAGGCAGCCGAGGAGATCGGCGGCCCGGTCGTGATCAAGTCGCAGGTGCTGAGCGGCGGCCGAATGAAGGCCGGCGGGGTCAAGTTCGCCGACACTCCCGAGGAGGCAGCCGAGCACGCCGAGGCGATCCTGAAGCTGGAGATCAACGGCCACATGCCGCGCGGCGTCCTCGTCGACCCGAAAGCGGAGGTCAAGCAGGAGTACTACGCGAGCGTCGTCTGGGATGGCACCGCGAAGCGGCCGCTGATGCTGTTCAGCGACATGGGCGGGATCGACATCGAGGAGGTCGCCGAGACCCACCCCGACCACGTCGGCCGCGGCCACGTGACCAACCTGATGCCGATCCCGGACTTCGAGGCGAAGCAGACGATCGCCGCGACCGGCGTCACCGGCTCGCAGCTGAACCGCGCCACGCCGATCCTGGCCAAGCTCGCCCGCCTCTTCCGCGACTACGACATGACCCTCGCCGAGATCAACCCGCTGGCGGAGCTGGCCGACGGGACCTTCGTCGCGCTCGACGCCCACATGGAGATGGAGAACGAGGCGGTCGGGAGGCAGAAGGCACTGCTTCGCAAGCACCTCGAGATCGCGGAAGACGACACCCGCGAGACCTACGAGCCATCCGACTTCGAGCGCAACGTCGCCGCGATCGACGCCGCCGACCACCGTGGCGTGATCCAGGGCAAGGATCACGGCTTCGAGGGAAATCTCGGCTTGGTGATCGGCGCCGGCGGCGGTTCGCTGACGCTGACCGACGCGGTCCGCAGCCAGGGCGGCAAGCCGGCCAACTACTCCGAGATCGGCGGCAACCCGTCGGTCGCCAAGGCCTGCGGCCTGGCCAAGGAGGTGCTCGAAAAGGATGGCGTCGAGAAGATCGCGGTGATGATGTCGATCGTCTCCAACACCCGCGTCGACATCGTCGCCCGCGGCACGATCAAGGCCTGCCTCGAGCTGGGCAAGGACCCCGGTGAGACGATCGCGATCTTCCGCATCCCGGGCGCCTGGGAGGACGAGGGCTTCAAGATCCTCGATCGCTACGGAGTCGAGTACTGCGACCGTTCCGTCTCGATGTGGGAGGCGGCGGGCCGCGCCGTCGCCAAGATCCAGGGAGCGCCAGCATGAGCATCCTGCTGAGCCGCGACACCACCTTCATCGTCCAGGGGATCACCGGGCGCGAGGCGGTCAACCTGACCAAGGAGTGCCTCGACTACGGCTCCAAGGTGGTCGGTGGGGTCACGCCCGGACGCAAGGGCCGCGAGGTGCACGGCGTGCCGGTCTTCGACACGGTCGCCCAGGCGGTCGAGAACTACGGCGGGCCGATCGACGGCTCGGTCGTCACCGTCCCCCCCGCCTTCACCAAGGACGCCGTCTTCGAGGCGATCCTCAACGGGATCGAGCTGATCGTCATCGTCACCGAGCGCATCCCGCGCCGCGACGTCGCCCAGATGGTCGAGCTGGCGAATATGGAGGGCGCGCGGATCATCGGGCCCAACTGCCTCGGCCTGATCGTCCCCGAGGTCTGCAAGATGGGCGGCATCGGCGGCCCCGCCAAAGACGCGGCCAAGGCCTACGCCTCCGGTCCGGTCGGCGTGATGAGCCGCTCGGGCGGGATGACCACCGAGATCTCCTCCTCGCTGACCCAGGCCGGCCTCGGCGTCTCCACCGCCGTCTCGATCGGCGGCGACGCGATCATCGGCTCGACCTACGCCGAGCTGATGCCCTATTTCGAGGCCGACGAGCAGACCCAGGCAATCGTCATCTACACCGAGCCCGGCGGACGAATGGAGG
>JBIOVI010000025.1:0-161005 GCA_044867645.1 Solirubrobacterales bacterium
GACGACTACATCGCCCACCTCCACATCTGCTCGACCCACGACTACCTGCTCTTCTTCACCAACCGCGGCAAGGTCTACCGGCTCAAGGTCTACGAGCTGCCGGAGGGCTCGCGCACCGCGAAAGGGAGCGCGCTCGTCAACCTGCTGCCATTGCGCGAAGACGAGAAGGTGATGGCGGTGATCCCGACCCGCGACTTCAAAGAGAACAAGTACCTCGCCTTCGCCACCGCCAAGGGTCTGATCAAGAAGACCGAGTTCCTTGCCTACAACACGCCGATCCGCGCCGACGGGATAATCGCGATCAAGGTGCGCGACGGCGACGAGCTGGTGCAGGTGCGGCTCACCTCCGGCGAAGAGGACATCCTGATGGTCTCCCACTCCGGCCACGCGGTGCGCTTCGCGGAGAAACAGGCCCGCCCGATGGGACGCGACACCTCCGGCGTGAAAGGGATGAACGTGAGCGCCAAGGTCAATGGCAAGCCGAACCGGGTGCTGGCCATGGACGTGGCCCGCGACGATACGGAGCTGTTCGTCGTCACCGAGAACGGCTACGGCAAGCGCACCTCGATCTCCGAGTACCCGCGCAAGGGGCGCGGCACGAAAGGGGTTTTGACCGCGAAGTTGACCGAGAAGAAGGGCGGTCTGGCCGGCGCTCTGATCGTGCGCGAGCACCAGGAGCTGCTGTTCATATCCCAGAACGGGATGGTGCAGCGGACCACGGCGAGCGGGATCTCGCGGATGGGACGCCCAACCCAGGGGGTGAAGGTGATGAACATCAAGGACGACGACCGGATCAGCGCCGTCGCCCTCGTGGTCGAGTCTGGCGAGTCGGGGTCGTCAAACGGCGACACGCCGCAGGACGAACTGACCTAGGCCTGCCTAGGCGGCCGCCGGTAGGTATTGCTGCCAAGCTGGGGGTATCGACGGGCTGGCGACCTGGATGAAGATGCTCGGCCCGGGCGCCTTGGGCCGCTTGCGCGGGTGCATCTGGATCTCGCGGGGGAGGCGATTCCCCTTGCGGCGGTTGCAGCTGGCGCAGGCGGCGACGATGTTCTCCCAGACCGACTTGCCCCCCCGGCTGCGCGGGATGACGTGATCGACGGTCAGCCCCGACTTGGTCGAGCCGCAGTACTGGCAGGTCCAAGCGTCGCGGGCAAGCACGGCCCGGCGAGTGATCTTGCGCCGATGCGCCTCGCGCGGCACCCGCACGTAGCTGACCAGGCGGATCACGTCGGGGCGCTCGATCGTCATGTGCTCGGAGTGGATCGCCCCCTCGCGCCGCTCCAGCATCTCGGCTTTTTCCTTCAGGAGCAGCACAGCCGCCCGTCTCAACGTGCAGACGTTGATTGGCTCATACGTCGCATTCAGTACGAGGACGCGTGCCATCTTGCTCGGGAATTCTACGCAGCGATGTGCGCGGGAGGGCGAGGGACACCCCGCCCCTCCCCTCATCCAGCTGGATAGGAGCCCAGGATGCGCACGCTCTCGGCCTTCGATCGCAGCGACGTAAGGGCATCTGAGATAGCTGGGTCGTCGATCGCCCCTTCCAGGTCGCAGAAGAACATGTAGCGGCCCAGGCCGCGCCGCAGCGGGCGAGACTCGATGCGGCTCAGGTTGACGCTGCGACTGGAGAACTCCTGAAGCGCTTCGACCAGGGCGCCGGGGTGATCGGCGCCGAGCTCGGAGAAGACGAGGGAGGTTCTCCATGGCCCCTTCCCTTCCGGTTTCGTGTCCGCAGGCGCGATCCAGACGAAGCGGGTCACGTTGTCGGCCACGTCCTCGATGCCTTCCTGCAGCACAGCGCAGCCATAGAGCTCGGCCGCGGAGCGGGCGCCGATCGCTGCCCAGGGCCGCACCGACTCACCGACCATCCGCACGGCCTCGGCCGTGCTGCTGACGCTTCGCCGTTCCACCCCGGGCAGCTGCTCGCGCAGAAAGGCAGCGCACTGGGCGAGGGGCTGAGGATGGGAGAGCACAGCCGCCACCTGGCCGAGTTCGATCCCCTCGCGGGCGATCAGGTGAGCATGCACGGCGAAGTCGTGCTCGCCGACGATCGTCACCGCCTCGGTGTCGAAGGCGAGCGTGTCCAGCGTGCTGCGCACCGAGCCCTCGATCGAGTTCTCGAACGGGACCAGCGCCCGGTCCGCCTCGCCCCGCTCAACAGCAAGGATCGCGTCGTGGACCGTAGGCGTACGCAGCGGCTCGATATCCTCGCTTACCGCCGCCTCGCGCAGGGCATCTTCAGTGAACGTCCCCGCTGGGCCAAGAAAAGAGACTCTCATCGGCGCTCGGCTTGGATCAGCGATAGGCGGATTGGGCCGGGTCGATGGAGCCTCGCGAAGCGGGCACTGCAGAGTGTTTCTTCCGCGAAGCGGTCCAACATAGTGAGCGGAGCGTAAGCGAAGCGAACCCAGGCTTCAGCGACCCGGCCCAATCCGCCTATCGCTCATTCGAAGACGACGCTGTACGACGCTTCGTTGTTTTCCGACACTTCCTCTCCGGGAACCGGTTCGACTTCCACTTCCAGGGTCGCTTCGCCCTGCGGTGCCGGGGTTAGCGGAATCGCGACCGTCGCCGTTTCTCCGGCGGCGATGCTGCTGATGTCCTGCTGAACCGTGTTGCCGTTGACCGTGACCGAGACGGTGACCCCGTTCTCGGTCGATTCGCCCTGGTTCTGCACCTGGACTTCCACTTCCGGCGTTTCTTCGGCAGTAACGGTGGTGGCCGTTTCGGCGCTCAGTTCGGTCCCGTTGACGCCGGTGCCAATCAGACCCAGGCCGTGGACGCCGGGGGTCGCCGCGCCACTGGCTCCGCTGACCGCGCCCAGTGCCGCGGCGACTTCGCTTTCGTCAAGCCATTTGGTCCCGTCGGGGAGGAAAACGCTCTCCGGCACGTCGTCGCCGTCGATCCCGTTGTCGGCAAGCACCCCGTTGATTTCGGGGCGGACGACGGAGGAATAGAGGACGTCGCTGGCCAGCAGCTTTGCCATCTGGTTGGCGATCGCGGCGATCGCCTTCTCCGAGCCGACATCGCCGAGGGCGGTGCTCATCCTGTCGGCGATTTCGGCCATCGCGCTGCCACGCAGCTCGTAGACGAGCTCCAGCGCCCGCTGCGCGTTGCCCATGTCGCCGGGGGTGTCGAGCGAGTCGACCCGCGCCACGTAATTGTCCATCGCACTGCGATCCGCGTTGACCTCGGCCACGAACTCGGTCACCGTGAGGCTGCCGGGATTCGAGAGCTTGTCGAAGAACGATTTGCTGGTCTGGTCGGTCTCGTCGACGATCTGGGTGACGTTGCGCGCGTAGTCGCTCAATGCCCGGTGCTTGCGCGCATTGAGGCAACCGCGGACGCCGAGCACGAGCAGGATCAAGATCAGCAGGCCGACGCCGAGCGCGAGCGCTCGCCGCAGCAGGATCTGCTGTCGTTCGGGTCGGCGTGGCCGGCGCGGTCGGCGCCCCGGCCGGGATGCGGGCGAATCCTCCAAGAGCGGCTCTCCAGGACTGGTTGGCTGGGCGAGAGTATGAACGCTGGTCAGGTCGTAGCGCCAAGAGCCGCAGCAAACGGCGCGGTTTTTGCACTCTGCAGGCCGCAGGAGAGCGGCGCCGGGCGGCGAAGTCGAAGGAGCTTTGGTCGGTTCCCTCGTCCTCAACCGCTTCCTGATCGAGCGCCGCATCGGCAGCGGCGGCTTCGGCGTCGTCTACGAGGCCTGGGACGGGCGCCTGGAGCGCAACGTCGCGGTCAAGGCGATCGAGTCGCGCGGCGAGGGGGGACAGCGGGTGATGCGCGAGGCGCAGGCCGCCGCCCGTCTCAACCACCCTGGCATCGTCACTCTCTATGAGATGGGGGAGGAGGACGGCAACGCTTTGCTGGTCACCGAGCTGGTCGATGGCAGGACCCTGTCGCAGTTGAGCCGCGAAGGGGCGCTCAGCGACCGGGAGATCGGCGAGATCGGCGCCGATCTCTGCGAGGCGCTCGACCACGCCCACTCCCGCGGTGTCGTCCATCGCGACATCAAGCCGCAGAATGTCCTCGTCGCCGCGGACGGCGAGTTTCGCGCCAAGTTGATGGATTTCGGCGTGGCCCGCCTCGCCGACTCCGCCGCCCTGACCGCAGCTGGCGATGTGGTCGGAACGCTCGCCTATATGTCTCCCGAGCAGGCCGAGGGCCGCGCCGCCGGACCGGAGGCCGACATCTACTCGCTGGCCCTGACTCTCTACGAGTGCTGGGGTGGCGAGAACCCGAACCGGCGCGGGACCCCCGCCGCCACGGCGCGCGCGATCGGCGCCCGGCCGCGACCCCTGCGCCGTCTGCGCCCCGATCTTCCGCGTGAGCTCAGCGATGCGGTCGATGCCGCCTTGCAGCCACGACCCTCGCACCGTCCTGCTCTGGAGGAACTGGGCAGCGCGATCGAGGACTCCCTCGATCTCCTCGCCGACGAGCCGAGTCGCCCCGCCCCGGCTCTCGGGCTGCGCGCCGCCGCGATCGCCATCGCCGCGGTGCTCGGCGCTTGGCTCGCGCTTGGCCACGGCGTCCTTCTCCCATGAAGCCGAGCATCTAGGATTTTCCGATCAGCGTTCTGCGCAGTCTCGAGAGTCGGATCGAAGGCCTTGTCGAGGGGGTCTTCAGCCGCGCCTTCAGCTCTGAGGTGCAGCCGGTCGAGCTGGCGCGCAAGCTGGCGAAGGAGATGGACTCCCACAAGACCGCCGGCGTGGCCCGGGTCTACGTGCCGAACGAGTACACGGTCTACCTCTCGAGCAAGGATCGCGTTCGCCTCGAGGGCTACGAGCGCTCGCTGGAGCAGGAGCTGTCGGGATATTTGCTGGAGCATGCGCGGCGGCGTAGCTACGACCTGCTGACCCGGCCGACGGTCGCCTTCGAGACCGACGAGCGATTGCGGTTGGGGGAGTTCGGAATCCAGACGCGGCTGGTCAAGCCGCCGGCCCACGAGGGCGACAGCCCCAGTCAGGGTGAGGAGGGCCACACGATGGTCTACTCGGCGGTTCGCGACGCGCCCTCCCCGCAAAGCCCAGACCGCCGCGCCGAGGTCGCCACCCGAGCGGTAGTCACCCTCGACGATCGCCGCTATGTGCTGGAGGGCCCGCGCTCGACGATCGGCCGTTCGAAGGACGCCGACTGCGTGCTGCGCGACCCGAATGTCTCCCGCCATCACGCCGAGCTGCGGCGCGCGCCCAGCGGCGATTGGACGATCGCCGACCTCGGCTCCACCAACGGCATCAAGGTGAATGGACGTCGGGTCGGCTCGACCCGGCTCAAATCGGGCGATCGAGTGACTCTAGGAACCACGACTTTCAGGTTCGACATAGAGCAATAAATGCGGCCCCTGCGCCCTAATGACGTGGTCCAGACGCCGCTGGGCAAGGACGCAGGAAAACCCAATAGTGGTTCCATTGGGTGTCCGAGGACGCAGCCCAGCGGGGCTCTGGGCCCGTCATTAGGGTGCAGGCGTGGACTATGACCCGATTTCGGTCGCTCTTAAGTTCGGCTTCCTCGCCGTCCTCTACCTCTTCCTGCTCTGGATCGCGCGCAGCGCGCTGAAGGACCTGCGCGGCACCGTGGCGCCGGCTCCGGATGCGACCGGATTCCACCCCGTGCCCTCGTTTGACGCCGTGGCCGGCGGCGGCGACGCCTGGCTGGTGGCGCTGCGTGGCGGTGGCCTCAACGAAGGTGAGCGCTTCGATCTGATCGGGGGCCTCTCGATCGGTCGCTCCCAGGAGGCGGATCTGCGCATCGAGGATCGCTACGCCTCCGGGCTTCACGCCAGGATCTTTTCTCGCGATGGACGCTCCTATGTCGAAGACATGAGCTCGACCAACGGCACCCTGCTGAACGACGCCACCCTTCACGGCGAGGCCGAGCTGATCGACGGCGACGTCGTCCGCATCGGCGATACCGAGTTCAGGTTCGAGGCGAGCTCGTGAGGAGCGCGCGCCGAGAAGGCGGTATCCCCTAGTGCTGCGCATAGACGACCAGGCGTTCCGCACCGACACCGGTCGCCAGCGCAGCGAGAACGAGGACTCGCTCTTCGTCCGCGCTCCGATCTTCGTCGTCGCCGACGGAATGGGGGGCGCGCAGGCGGGAGAGGTCGCCTCGAAAGCGGCGGCCGACGCCTTCGATCGCGATCTGCCGAGTACGGCACCGGAGCGGTTCCTGCGCGAGACGATCGAAGCCGCCAACCGCCGCATCCACGAGCTCGCCCGCGCCGATCCTTCTCGCGCCGGAATGGGCACGACGATCACGGCGGCGATCGTCGACGCCGAGGGCGAAGAGGTCGGGATCGGGCACGTCGGCGACAGCCGCGCCTATCGCCTGCGCCGAGGCAAGCTCGAACAGCTCACCCGCGATCACTCGCTGGTCGAGGAGATGCGGCGCAAGGGCCAGATCACCGACGCTCAGGCCGAGGACCACCCGCAGCGCTCGATCATCACCCGCGCCCTCGGCCCCGAGCCCGAGGTCGAGGTTGACGTGCAGACCGTGCCCGCCGCCCCCGGCGATGTTTTCCTGCTCTGCTCCGACGGGCTCACCACGATGGTCGACGAGGAGCGCATCGCCGCCGTTCTCTCAACCGCCGACTCGATGAAGGACGCGGTGCGGACGCTCGTCGACGAGGCCAACGGCGCCGGCGGTCGGGACAACATCACCGCGATGGCCTTTCGCCTCGGCGACGCTTTGGCGCCGCGCGGCGAGACTCGCCAGGACGCGACCCTGATCGGAGCCGCCGCCGAGGAGGCCGGGCTGACCGCGACCGAGGTCCGTCGCCGCGCCGCCGGCGCGGCGGCCGAGGAACGGCGCGAACGGCTGGCGAAGAAGCCGCGACGACGGCGATTGGGCACCGTGGCGAAGGTCCTGGCGGCTCTCGCCGTCATCGCGGCTCTCGCCTTCGGCGCCTGGTACGGCAACCGGCAGGTCTGGTTCCTGGGAACCGACGACGGCGGGCGCGCCGCCCTCTATCGCGGCCTTCCTTACGAGCTTCCGTTTGGCGTGAAGCTCTATGAGGAGCGCTACGCAAGTCCGATCCAGACCGACTCGCTGCCGCCGAAGCGCCGCGAATCGGTCACCGGGCACGACGCCCGCTCCCGCTCCGATGCCGTCTCCTTGATCGAAGACATCGAACGCAGCCAGGGGGTTCCTTGAGGAGCGCGAGGAACCGGGAGCTCGTCGCCCTGATCCCGGTCGCTCTGCTGCTCAGCGCCGGGTTCGCCGCGGTCTTCGCGCAGGAGAACGCTCGTCTGGGCAACCTCAGCCTCGTCTACGGCGCCTACTTCCTCGCGGTCTGCATCGCTACGCACGTCTACCTCCGCCTCCGCCTCCCCAACGCGGACCCTTACCTCTTCCCGCTGGTTGCCCTGCTGACTGCCTTCGGGCTGGTGATGATCTACCGGATCGACGAGAGTCTCGCGCGCGACCAGGCCAACTGGTTCGTCCTCGGGCTCATCCTCTTCGCCCTCACGATCCAGTTCCTGCGCGAGTACGACGTGCTCGAGCGCTACCGCTACACGATCGCCGGGATCGGTCTGCTGCTGCTGCTGGCGCCGCGGCTGCCCGGCATCGGCGAGCAGGTGAATGGCGCCTATCTCGGCGTCAAGATCGGTCCGCTCGCCTTCCAGCCGGCCGAGTTCTCGAAGATCTGCATCGTCGTCTTCCTTGCCAGCTACCTGCGTGAGCACCGCGAGGTATTGATCGTCGGTGCCCGCCGCGTGCTCGGGGTGACCCTGCCGCCGCTCAAGCACCTCGGACCGCTTCTCGTCGTCTGGGGAGCGTCGATGTTCATGCTCGTCTTCATCCGCGACCTCGGCAGCTCGCTGATGTTCTTCGCCGCCTTCCTCGCTCTGCTCTACGTCGCGACGGGCCGCTTCTCGTTCGTCGTGATCGGCATGGCGATGTTCCTGGTCGGCGCCTGGTTCTTCGCCTCCACCGTCCCCCACGTCCACGACCGGGTTGAGATCTGGCTCGATCCCTACCAGGACCCCACGGCGAGCGGGTACCAAATCCTGCAGTCGATCTTCGCCCAGGCCGACGGCGGTCTCTTCGGCAAAGGCTTCGGTCAGGGGCTGATCACGATCCCCGGTACCGACGCGGCGCTGCTGCCCGCCGCCCAGACCGACACGATCTACTCCCTGATCGTCAACGAGGTCGGTCTCTTCGGCGCTTGCGGGGTCGTCCTGATCTATCTGCTGATCGCGGCGCGAGGATTCAAGATCGCCCTGCTCGCCGACGACGGTTTCTCGAAGCTGCTGGCCACCGGCCTCACCGCCGTCTTCTCGATTCAGGCCTTTGTGATCATCGGCGGCGTGACGCGAGTGATCCCACTGACCGGCGTCACCCTGCCCTTCATCAGCTACGGCGGCAGCTCGATCGTCGCCAACTTCGTCTTGCTTGCGCTGCTGCTGCTGATCTCCGATCGCGCCCGGCGTGAGGCGGCCGTGGCGGCTCGGGGCGGACTGGCGATGGGGGCGACGTGAACCGCCAGATCGTCCAGCTCTTCGGCCTGATCGTCGTCCTCTTCGTCGTCCTGATCGCCTTCACCTCTTACTGGTCCGTCTTCGACGCGCAGGCGCTGAAGGAAAAGAACGCCAACAAGCGACCGTTGCTCGAGCAGCAGCAAATCAAGCGAGGCCGGATCCTCGCCGAGGACGGCACCGTGCTTGCCCGCTCGGTCGCCAAGGGGAGCGGTGACAGCCGTCGCTATGTGCGCCGTTACCCGGAAGGCGCTCTCTATGGGCACCCGATCGGGTACAGCTTCGTGCGCCAGGGGGACAGCGAGTTCGAGAAGTTCCACAACGACGAACTGGTCGGCAACAGCTCCGAGTTCGGCTCGATCCTCGACGAGCTGCGGGGCAGACGGCAGGAAGGCAACGACATCGTCACCAACATCGACCCCGAAGCGCAGCGGGTCGCGCTCGCCGACCTCGAAGCGGCGGGCTTTGGCGCCGTGGTCGCGATCGAGCCGAGCAGTGGCAGGGTGCGGGTGCTCGCCTCGAACCCGCCATATGACCCCAATCTCGTCCCCGAACACCTCTCCGCGCTGAACCGGGACCCGACCTCGCCGCTGCTCGACCGCGCCACCCAGGGTCAGTACCCGCCGGGCTCGACCTTCAAGGTGGTGACCGCCGCCGCCGGCCTCGACAGCGGCACGATCACCCCCGAAACGACGATCGACGCTCCCGGCGAACTGGACATCCAGGGCCAGCCACTGCAGAACGACTTCACTGAGGACTTCGGCCCGATCGCGCTCGACACGGCGCTGACCAACTCGGTCAACACTTGGTTCGCGCAGCTGGGCGAACAGGTGGGGGAGGAGACGCTGTTCGAATACATGGACCGCTTCGGCTTCAACTCGACGCCGGCTATCGACCTGCCCGACGATCAGGTCTACACGAGCGGCATCTTCGAAAGTGGGCAGCTGCTCGGGCCCAACGACCCGATCGACATCGCCCGCGTCGCAATCGGCCAGGAGCGCCTCGCGGTGACCCCGCTGCAGATGGCCGAGGTCGCGGCCGCGATCGCCAATGGCGGCAGCCTGATGAAGCCGCAGATCTGGAGCCGGGTGGTCGATCCTGACGGCCGGGTGACCGAGCGGCTCGATCCCTCCCAGTACAGTCGCCCGATCGACGAGGAAACGGCTGCCGAGCTGACCACGGCGATGGAAGGCGTGGTCGACGAAGGAACCGGCACCAACGCTGCGATCCCCGGCGTCGCGGTCGCCGGCAAGACCGGAACCGCGGAAACTCCCTTCAACGAGACCTGCGGCGGCGGCAGCGAAGAGAACCAGGCATGGTTCATCGGCTTCGCCCCGGCCGATGAACCGCGGATCGCTATCACGGCGACGGTCGAGTGCACGACGGCTTTCGGAAACGATGTCGCGGCGCCGATCTTCCGCGACGTCGCCGAAACCATCCTGGGCGAAGGCTGAGCAATGAGCGAACTGACGACGAAACGATCGGAAGGAGAAGCGAGTGCCGCCTGAAGTCGGCGAGGGAAGCACGATCGACAGCCGCTACCGGCTGTTGCGGAGGATCGGCTCGGGAGGGATGGCGGATGTCTGGCTGGCCGAGGATTCGCATCTGCAGCGCCGTGTTGCGCTCAAGGTGCTGCACCGGCGCTTTGCCCAGGACCGCGAGTTCGTCGAGCGCTTCCGTCGCGAGGCCGAGGCGGCGGCGGGGCTCCAGCACCCACACGTCGTCGCCGTCTTCGACCGGGGCGACGTCGACGGGACCTACTACATCGCGATGCAGCTGCTCGAGGGGCGCTCGCTGAAGGAGTTGATCGACCGGGGTTTGACACCCGAGCAGGCGGTCGGCCTGATCCGCCAGGTGCTCGAAGCGGCGGGCTTCGCCCACAAACACGGTGTGGTGCATCGTGACTTGAAGCCGCAGAACGCGATCGTCGACGACGACGGCAAGGCCACGGTGACGGACTTCGGCATCGCCCGCGCCGGGGTGTCTGAAATCACCCAGGCGGGTTCGGTTATGGGAACGCCGCACTACCTCTCCCCAGAGCAAGCCCAGGGGCAGGCCGTGACTGCCGTCTCCGATCTCTACTCGGTGGGGGTGATGCTCTACGAGGCACTGGCCGGGCGGGTGCCCTTCGAGGCCGATTCCGCGGTGGCGATCGCGATGAAGCAGGTCTCGCATACGCCCCAGCGCCCCAGCTCGCTCAACCCCGCCGTCTCACCGGCCCTCGACGCGGTGGTGATGAGGGCGCTGGAGAAGGATCCCGGCCAGCGCTTCCAGAGCGCCGAGGCCTTCATCGCCGCCCTCGACGCCGCGCTCAGAGACCCCGCCGCGACCGGCGGGGGCACGGCGGCGTTCGCGCCACTGCCGCCTCCAGTCGTCGCCCCCGAGGAGGCAGCCGCCGCCGAGCGGGATCCCGAGGAGGAGCACAGACGCCGTCGCAGGCGCTGGGCTCTGCTTGCCGCCGCCGCCGTGCTGATCGGCGTGCTTCTCGGCTTTGCCCTGACCCGCGACACGACCACCGAGGTCCCGGGGGTGACCGGCAACCAGCTCAACGTCGCAATCGCTCTGCTGGAACAGAACGGCTTCAAGGTCGGCGAGGTGAAACGGGTGCAGCGCGAAGTGGCGACCAACACGGTGCTCGAGCAGGATCCCCCGTCGGGTAACGCTTCGCTCGATTGCACCTTCCTCACCCTCTTCTGCTCGAAGCCGAAGGTGGGGTTGACGGTCAGCGCCGGTCCCGGCAGTGCCAAGGTCCCCGGCACGGCCGGCCTTGGCGAAGACGAAGCGATCGCCAAGCTGGAGGAATCTGGTTTCGAGACGCAGGTGAAAAGGGTCAACTCCAGCCAGGTCGAAGCCGGACTGGTCGTCCACTCCGACCCGCCGGCGGGCACGACCGCGACCCGCGGCTCGGCCGTCGTCCTCACAGTCTCGAAGGGCCAGAAGCTGGCGAAGGTGCCGGTGTTGGTGGGCGCGCAGCGCTCCCTGGCGGTGCAGCAGATTCGCGGCCGTGGCTTGACCCCGAGCGTCGAAGAGGAAGAGAGCTCGGTGCCGACGGGAGAGGTGATCCGCCAGTCTCCAAGCGCCGGCTCGGAGCTTCCCCCGGGCTCGACCGTCTCGATCGTCGTCTCGAAGGGAGAAAAGAAGACGAAGGTGCCGAACGTGATCGGCAAGGAACGATCGGAAGCCGTGCAGGCCCTGCGCGACGCCGGCCTTGTGCCCGCCGTGCAGGAAAGGGAAACCGAAGTGGCCTCGCAGATCGGCCGGGTCACGGACCAGTTCCCGCCACCCGGCTCCGAAGTGGAAGCGGGAACGGAAGTGACGGTTGTCGTGGGCAAGCGGGCGGCGCCGGAAACCGAAGTGGAAGAAGAATGAATCTCCGGCAACAGGGGGGCGGTGCAAGGTGAAGGTCGCCGTGCTCTGTGGCGGCCGCTCGTCCGAGCACGATGTCTCGCTGCGCTCCGGTGAGGCGGTGGCTCGCGGGCTGGAGGAGGCCGGCCACGAGGCGCTGCTGGTGACGATCGCTCGCGACGGGTCGTGGAGCTTCCACGGTGCCCCGGTCGAGCTGCTGCCGGCTGCCGGGCTGTTCGGCGCCGACGCTGCCTTCCCAGCCCTGCACGGTCCTTTTGGCGAGGACGGCAGCGTGCAAGGAGTGCTCGAGTGGCTGGACGTCCCCTATGTCGGCTCCGACGTGCTTGCCTCGGCGATCTGCATGGACAAGCTGACCCTGAAGCGATTGTTCGCCCAGC
Organism: Solirubrobacterales bacterium; assembly: GCA_044867645.1. Classification (GTDB taxonomy): domain Bacteria; phylum Actinomycetota; class Thermoleophilia; order Solirubrobacterales; family 70-9; genus VRUE01. Next base: position 12,221 of record JBIOVI010000025.1, read on the forward strand.
ACGGCCTGCCGCAGGTTAAGTTCGTCGCGGTCGGCGAAGCGGGGTGGCGACAGCGCTGCGAGGCGATGGGCCTGCCGCTATGGGTGAAGCCCTCGCGGCTCGGATCGAGCGTCGGCATCAGCAGGGTCGAGCAGCTCGACGAGCAGCTCGACGCGGCCGTCGAGCTTGCCCTCCGCCACGACCCGCGCGTCATCGTGGAGGCGCACGCCGCGGGTCGGGAGATCGAGTGCTCGCTGCTCGGCAACGAGCGGGTCGAGACCTCGCTGCCGGGGGAGGTGATCGCGCACGGCGAGTGGTACGACTACGAGACCAAGTACAGCAACGGCGGCATGGAGCTGGCTGTCCCCGCGCCAATCCCCGGCGAGCTGGCGACCTCGCTGCGCGAACTCGCAATTGCGGCGTTCGAGCTCGGCGGCTGCTCCGGACTCGCCCGCTGCGACTTCTTCCTCGAAGCCGACGGGCGGCTGCTCGTCAACGAGGTCAACACGATGCCCGGCTTCACTCAGACCAGCGTCTACGCCAAGCTCTGGCAGGCCACCGGTCTCGCCTATCCAGATCTCTGCGACCGCCTCGTCCAGCTGGCGATCGAGCGCCACGCAAAAGCGCGCTCCTACGAGTTCTGAGTCAGTCCAGCAGCTTGATGTCGCTGACCTCGACCTGGTAGCGACCGGCCTGGTCGCGGGCTTCGGAGGCCTTGGTGAACCAGAGCAGGAAGTAGGTCGAGGGCTGGGTGACGGTGAGGTCGATCTCCTGGGTCGAGGACGCTTCGCTAACTTCGCCCACCGGTTCGCCCCAGCCGGATAAATCCGAGGGGGGGCCGGCGGGGGTGGCGAAGACCTGGGCGTCCCAACCCGGCGTCGGCGTACGCACGATCATCTTCGCCGGCGTTGCCGGCGAGCTTGCGGTGACGTAGACACCCACGCCGGGATCGGGCCCGGTCTTCGTCCCTTCGAAGGTTTCGGAGTCGTAGTGCTCGATTTCCCAGGCGGTCCCGGTCGGGTCGCCGTCTGCCGCGAGTTCGACCTTGCTGCCGACCTCTTCGCCATCGCCCTGCGGGTCGTAGTCGGTGGCGGCGGAGATGTCGATATTTCCGCCTTTGCCCTTGTTGGCTCCTCCACCGCCGATTCCGCTGGAGATCAGCTGCACCGCAAGCAAAGCGGCGCCCGCGACCAGCAGCAGACCGACGATTGCCGCCCAGGACCAGCGTGCCCGGCCCGAGAGCTGGCGCTTGGGCGGCGGCACCGCGTCGAGGACGCTGGTCGCCTCGCCCGTGGTCGTGCCTGCGCGGGCGGCCTCGACCTCGAGCGCGGTCTCGAGATCGCCGATCATTTCGCCGATCGTCTGGTAGCGCTCGACCGGGTCCTTCGCCGTGGCGCGCTCGACCACCAGCGCCACGGCAGCCGAGGCCTCCGGCCGCCGACGCTGCACGTCCGGCAGTTCCTCGTTGACGTGTTTCATCGCCACGCCGACCTGGCTGTCGGCGTGGAAGGGAACTTGGCCGACGAGCATCTCGTAGAGGACGACGCCGAGCGAGTAGATGTCGGAGCGCGGGTCGGCGCCGCGGCCCATCGCCTGCTCCGGCGCGACATAGTCGGTCGTGCCGAGGACCCGGCCAGTGGCGGTCATGCCGTCCTGTTCGAGCTGCCGGGAGATGCCGAAGTCGGTCAGTTTGGCCCGGCCCTCCTCGTCGATCAGGACGTTCTGCGGCTTGATGTCGCGATGGACCATGTTGCGGGCGTGGGCGACGCTGAGCCCGCGTGCCACCTCGATCGCGTAGGCGATCGCCTCCTGCGTGTCGAGCGCGCCGATCCGACCGATCCGCTGCTTCAGCGTCTCTCCCTTGACGTACTCGAAGACGATGTAGGGGTAGCCGCCGTCCTCACCGGCGTCGATCACCGAGACGACGTTGGGATGGGTCAGCTTGGCGACCGCCCGCGCCTCCTGGCGGAAGCGCTGCAGCTGATCCTCCTGCTCGGACATCTCGCGGTGCATCACCTTTACCGCGACCGGCCGGTCGAGCGTGTCGTCCCGGGCCAGATAGACGGTCGACATGCCGCCGCTGCCCAGCTTCGCCTCCAGCCGGTAGCGCCCGGAGAGAACGGTTCCGATCATCGAGCTGGAGGGACGGGTGTTCATCTAGCGGTCATTGTCGAACACGCTGCCGATAGAGGTTCTCTATCGCACTGCGGTCTCCCGCTCAGGAATGACGGATCTCGTGCGCCTGCTGCCGCCGAGGCGCTCAGCGACTAGCCGCTGAGCGGCCAGTCGTCTGGATAGTCGACGTGATCCGGCCGATCCGTCGCGCGTCCAATGCGCCTTGCCTCGGGGTAGTGGCGCTTGAGCAAAGTGAGCGCATCGCTTTCCGCCTCGCTAGGCACGACGCAGCAGAATCCGCAGCCTAGGTTGAAGACCTCCCGCATCTCCTCATTGCTAACCGAATTGCGCTCTTGAATCAGTTTGAAGATTGGGGGGACCGGGAGAGGATCACCGATGTCGTATCCGACCTCAGCCTCAAGGCGTAAGAGATTTTTGAATCCCAGGGAGGTGATGTGGGCTAGACCACGGACCTCAGTTGACGATTCGAGAAGCTCCAAAATCGGCTTTACGTAGATCTCGGTTGGCTCCATTAGGACATCGCCGAGGGACTGGCCGAGTCGGCCATCAGGATCTTCGTCGAGCCGCAAGTCCGGAAGAAGGGCGCGCCTCGCAAGCGTGTAGCCATTTGCATGCAAGCCGTTTGATGGAAGGCCGATGACAACATCGCCTGGCTTGACGGTCTCACCCGTGAGGATCGCACTAGGGGCAACGCTGCCAAAGCATGCTCCTGCCAAGTCGAATCCCTGGATTACCTCACCGAGCTGGGCAAGCTCGCCTCCCGCGATCTCAATCCCCGCTCGTTCGACGCCGATCCGGAGCCCTACGCCAATCTTCGCCTCTCGCTCGGGATTAGCAGCGTCTACGGCGAGGTAGTCCAACATTGCAAGTGGCTCGGCACCGACGCAGATCAGGTCGTTCACGTTCATCGCTACGCAGTCAATTCCGATCGTGTCGAAGCGATTAAGTTCCTCCGCGATAAGGAGCTTGGTCCCGACTCCGTCGGCTGATAATGCGATGCCAAGATTGCGACCAACGCGAATCACATTCGCGAAGTGCCCGCTCTTGAGCATTTGACGAGACTTAAAAGAAGGTGACTTTGGCTTGAGCTCCTGCACCAAGGCGCTAACAGCGCTATCAGCGAGGCTCTGGTCTACGCCTGCACGTGAGTAGGCCGGGGTGGTCACGCTAATAGAGGCCAACGTGGCGTCAATCTAGCTACGAAATCGGATGGCTGCTGACTCATGCGAACTCACATGGTCGCATCCCGGCAGATTTCAACTCCAAATCAATTCCGAGTTTCTCCAAGATTTGGAATCGGCTGCTAATGGCGAAGTTTTAGAAGCACTCCTCCGGCCAGCGCTGCTCTGTAAGCCGCATACGGCCACAGCGCCCGGTCACGCTCCACCAAGCGGATCAGGCGCTGCGAGGCGAGGGTCGAGGCGAAGGAGGCGACGACGCCGATCGCCATCGCGCGGCGCAGCGAAGGGGAGGCACCGCGGCGGCGCAGGCGGACGCCCTTGAGCACGGTGGCGCCGACGATGATCGGCAGCGCCACCGTGCGCGAGAGCAGGTTTGCCTGATCGCGCGAGAAGCGCCGCCAGCGGGCCGCGGCCAGGGTGACGCCGTTGCGCGAGATCCCCGGGGCGAGGGCCGCGGCCTGGGCGAGCCCAAGCGCAACGCCGTCGGCGAGGGTGGCCTCGCCGCGACCGCGTTGCTGTGGCCGTGTGTCGGCGACCAGCATTGCCCCCGCGCCAGCCAGCAGGCCTATTGCCGTTGCCTTCGGCCCGCCCAGCCGTTGCTCGATCGGACGCTCCAGGGTGTAGCCAACTACGGCTGCGGGCAAGAAGGAGAGAGTGAGCAGGAGCGCGCGCTGGCCGTCGAAGGAGCGCAACTCCTCGGCGATCGTCTGCCGCTGGCCGATCAGCAGGGCCAGCGCCGCGCCACCGTGGAGCGCCACCTCAAAGCTCTTGCGCACCTCGGGGTCGATCCGATCCCAGTCCCATCCGGCTAACCAGGGGACGAGGACGATGTGCGCCGAGGAGGAGACGGGCAGCAGCTCTGCTGGCCCCTGGACGACCCCCAGCGCCAGCGCGCGGGCGGTGGGGATCCTGCCGTCAGCCGCCTCGCTCAAGCGCTCCCGCCCGAGCGGGCGGGCTCGGCGGCGGCCTTGGTCTCCTCGCTCTGCTCCCCGGCCACCTCGTCGGCGCCACGGCGTCGCCTGATCAGCAGGTAGACGATGCCGCCGCCGACCGCCGCCAAGACCACGTAGTCGAAGTAGCCAAGGTAGTGTCGCCACTGCTCCCAGTTATCGCCGACGCTCTGCCCGATCAGCGCCAGCATTAGCACCCACGGGATGCAGCCGGCGAGGGTATAGGCGGTGAAGCGCCAGAACGGCATCTTTGCCACACCAGCAGGAAGCGAGATGAAGGTGCGAACGATCGGCAGCATCCGCGAGAAGAAGACAGTTGCGCTGCCGTAGCGAGTGAACCAGTCATCGGCCCATTTCAGGTGCTTGGGGTTGATGTGGATCAGTTTGTTGCGCTCGAGCAAGTCGAGGCGGCCGTAGTAGCCGACCGCGTAGGCGATCCAAGACCCGGCGAGGTTGCCCAGCACGCCGGCGGTAACCACCCCGAACAAGGTCAGGTCTCCCTCGGAGACGCTGAAGCCCGCGAAGAGCATGATCGCCTCGCTCGGCACTGGAATGCAGGCCGACTCCAGCAGCATCAGCAAGAAGACAGCGACGACGCCCGCCGAGCCGATGAAGTCGGTGGCAACGTTGACGATCGGGTCGACGATCTTGTCGGTGAGGCTGGCGAAGACGATCAGCATGCGCGAAGCGGGGATTGTAGGCGGCGGGCCGAACAGCATCTAAACTCCGACGGTCTCCATGCACCGGTTGAACCACCCCGTCTATCGCAATCGGGTTCTCCAGGTGGCGGCTGACGCGCTGCTCGTCGCGCTCGCCTTCTACCTCGCCTTCCGCCTGCGCTTCCTCGACAGGACCGATCTCCCCCACCGTTACTGGGTCCTGTTCGCCCAGTCGGTGGGCTTCGTGGTGATCGTCAAGGTCGCGGTCTTCGCTGCCTTCGGTCTCTACCAGAAGTGGTGGCGATACGTCAGCGGCCGCGACTTCCTCATCATCGTCCGCGCGGTCGCGGTCGCCAGCGCGATCGTCGTCGTCCTCTTCACCGTGCTGAAGCCGTTCCAACACGACCTGCCGCGCTCGGTCGCGGTGATGGACTTCGTCCTCACGATGCTGCTGATCGCCGGCGCCCGGCTCGCCGTGCGGCTGATCGTCGAGCGGCCCTCTCACGGACACCGCCTGCCCAAGCACGAGGTGCTGGTGATCGGCGCTGGCTCAGGGGGCCAGATGGTCGTCCGCGAGACCCAGCTCAACCCCAACCTGGGGGCCACCGCGATCGGCTTCGTCGATGACGATGCGCGCAAGCAGGGGATGCGCATGCTCGGCCTCAAGGTGCTGGGCACGACCGCCGAGATCGAGACGATCCTCGACGACACCGAGCCCGACGAGGTGGTGATCGCGATCCCCTCGGCACCCGGGACGTTGCGCGCCAAGGTCGTCGCCGCCTGCCGAGAGCGCGAGATTCGCGTTCGCACCTTGCCGACCGTCTTCGAGCTGCTGCGCGGCGGCGTCCAGCTCAACAAGCAGCTGCGCGAGGTTCAGGTCGAGGATGTGCTGGGGCGCGACCCGATCGTCGTCGAGCTGGACCGGGTCGGTGCCTACCTGCGCGACCGCATCGTCCTCGTCACCGGCGCCGGCGGCTCGATCGGCTCCGAGCTCTGCCGCCAGATCGCCCAGGTCGGACCGCGGCTGCTGGTCATGCTCGACCACGCCGAGGACAACCTCTTCGAGATCGAGCGCGAGATGGTCGAGGAGCGCCACTTCAGCAACGTCGAGGCGGTGCTGGCCGACTGCAAGGAGCCGCACCGGATGTTGGAGACGATGCAGCGTTTCAAGCCGGACGTCGTCTTCCACGCCGCCGCCTACAAGCACGTGCCGCTGATGGAGGCCAACCCGCTCGAGGCGGTGCGCAACAACGCGATCGCGACCCGGATCACCGCTGAGACGGCCGCCGCGTCGGACGTCGAGCGCTTCGTCCTGATCTCAACCGACAAGGCGGTCAACCCCCAGACCGTGATGGGCGCCTCCAAGGCGATGGCCGAGTGGATCGTCGAGGCGGCTGGGCACCGCCACCCCGGCACCCGCTTCACCAGCGTCCGCTTCGGCAACGTCCTCGCCTCCTCCGGCAGCGTCGTGCCGATCTTCCGTGGCCAGATCGAGCGCGGCGGACCGGTCACCGTCACCCACCCGGATATGAGCCGCTACTTCATGACGATCCCCGAGGCCGTGCAGCTGGTGATCCGCGCCGGCGACATCGGGGCGGGCAAGGGCGAGGTCTTCGTCCTCGACATGGGCGAGCCGGTGAAGATCGTCGACCTCGCCAACAACATGATCCGCCTCGCTGGCTACGAGCCGGGAGCGGAGATCGCGATCGAGTTCACGCAGCCGCGCCCCGGCGAGAAGATGCACGAGGAGCTGGTCGGCAGCGACGAGGATCTGCAGCCGACGGCGGCGAAACGGATCCACCGCGCGGTCCGGGGAGCGCCGCTCGACCCCGACTGGGTCGAGACGACGTTGAACTCGCTCGATCACCTGGTGATGGCCGGCGACGAGGCGAATCTCGCCGAGCGAGTCGTCGAGTTGATCACCGACGGTGTCTCGACGCCTGATGCCGGCGCCATCGAGCACCGTCCTCCACCCAGGTAGCGCTGCTACCTGGGTGTTCGACCGGCACTCCCTGGCTTGGCCTCAGACGCCGAGACACTCGTCGTACCCGCTCTGCCCAATATCCTGCTGCGCCCGTGGAGTTGATTAAGGAAATCGGGGCCTTTGCTGGCCTGGTCGCATTTCTTGGCCTGGCACTTCTCGCCCTGCTGTCGTTTACCCAGGGCCGCGACATCCGCCGCCTGCGCGAGTGGGCCGGGTCGGCGCCCGAGCGCGACACGGAGCGCAAGGAGACGACTTCGGCTGCCGCCGCGGAGCGGGCCGAGGAGATGCGCAAGCTGGAAGAAGCGCGAGACGCCGAGCGGCAGGCGGCCGATCTGCGCGAACATCGCCGTGAGCGCCGCGAGGCGGGGCTGCCCGAACTGACCCGGACGGAGCGCCTGCGGGAGCGCTTTTCCGGCAGCTCCGGCAGCGGGATCGGTAGCAGGCTTGGCGAACCGCGCTACCTGGTGGCGATCTTCGCCGTCCTCGCCTTGGTCGCGGGCGGCGTCGCTTACGCGGTTCTGCAGGGCTCCGACGACGAAGCGGGCGGCAAGGGCGGCAAGCAGGTCTCCCACGCACTCAAGCCGAGCGAAATCGAGGTGACGGTGCTCAACGGAACCGCGGTGGACGGGCTGGCCGGCAGCTACGGCGACATGGTCGAGCGCGAGGGGTTCCAGCTCGGGGCGGTCACCAATAGCCGCTCGAGCTTCGCCGACAGCGTCGTCATGTTCAAACAGGGCAGCGGCCGCGAGGCGCACCGGGTCGCGACGGCGCTGGAAATCGCGCGGGTGCAGCCGATGACCGCGGAGATCGCCTCCCTGTCGGCTGGAGCCCCGGTAGCGGTCGTGATCGGCGACGACAATGCCTCGTCGGCCGGTTAGCTTCGCGGCGGTCGTCTTCGCCCTTCTCGCCATCGCCACGATCGGGGCCTTCGCCTGGTCGCAGAGGTTGAAGCGGGACCCGCTGGTCCTCGACCGCGTCACCTTCGGCACTCCGGTCAGCCGCGCCTTTACGCCGAATCGCGATTGCCGCTTCGACCGCATCCGGATCCGCTTCCGCGTCACCCGCTCAGATCGCGCCAACGTGCAGGTGGTGAAGCCCGGCGGCAAGCTCGTCGTCACCCTCGGCCGCGACGTCTACTTGAAGCGCTACCGCTTCTTCACCTTCTACTGGGACGGTCGCAGCCGCAACGACGGCATCGCTCCCCCCGGTCGCTACAAGCTGCGGATCAAATTGCTCGGCCAGGATCGCACTCTGGTTCCCGGTGGTGTGATGCGTTTGCACCGGGGATCGCCCGAGCCCGTGTCGGGCTGCGAGCGAGCAGGGGGCTCGAAGTGAGTTCATGTGGCGACTTTCCCGTCACATGGACGGGTAAATCGCCACGCACGATTCAGGTGACGCTCTCTTGAGCGAGGCCCTAGCCGTCATAGGCGTGCTTGTTGCGGCTGGCTCGGCTGCCGCGGCGATCTTGCTGCCGTCGGGCCGCGCTCGCTCGGCGGCGATGCTGCTGGCGCTCGTTCTCTTTCCCGTCCTGATCCTCGGCGACCAATGGCACTCGGCGCAGATCGTCGACCTGCGCGACGACCCGGCCCGGCTCGTCGCGCTGGGCATCGCGGCTCTAGCGGCAAGCGCGATCCTCGCCGCTGGATTTCGCCGCTGGCCGATCCTCTTGCCACTTGCGATCGTGGCGGCACTTCCTTTCCGCATCCCACTGCATGCGGGTGGGGACACGGCCAACCTGTTGGTCCCGCTGTATCTGGTCATCGCCGGGGGAGTGCTCTCCGCGGCGCTGCGCGAGTGGCAGGAGGGTGGGGGGGTCCATCTGCGTGCTGGGTTTTTCGCCGGGCGGCGTGCCTCTCTCGCCGAGTTGGCGCGGCGAAAAAGAGGACGCCGCACCCAGATGGACCCCCCCACCCTCCTGCCATACGTGCTGGCCGGAGTAGTCGTCCTCTACGCCCTGCAGACGCTCTACGCGCCCGACTTCTCCAAATCGCTACAGAACGTGTGCTTCTTCTTCGTGCCCTTCTCGCTCGTTTACGCGCTGCTGCGAGACGTGCGCTGGGATCGGAAGCTTCTGCTGCTCGTGCTGTGGGTGGTGGCTGTGGAGGCGGTTGCGTTTGTGTTGGTGGGCTCGATCGAGTACTTAAGCCGCAGCCTTTTCTGGAACGACCAGGTGATCAGGTCGAATGAATTCCACACCTACTTCCGCGTCAACTCGATCTTCTGGGATCCGAACATCTACGGTCGCTATCTGGCCCTCGTTATCGTGATCGCGATGTCGGTGCTGCTGTGGGCGAAGGAGCGACGGGCGCTTGCGCTGCTGACCGGATTGGTGGCCGTCCTCTGGCTCGGCCTAGTAGCCACCTTCTCGCAGTCGAGCTTCGCCGCGCTGCTTGCGGGCCTAGCTGTCCTCGCCGCCCTGCGCTGGAGCTGGCGCTGGACGCTCGCGGCAGTTGGAGCCGGCGCCGTCCTGGCCATAGTCATAGTCCTGTTTGCCGGAGGCGTCTCGAAGCTCAGCCCCGACCGCATCAACTCCGACACGGGCGGGCGCGCCAACCTCGTCTCCGGCGGCACGGACCTCTTCGCCCAGCGCCCCCTATGGGGCTATGGCGCCGGCAGCTTCCCCCGCGCCTACCGCGAACACGTCGCAACGAAGAAAGCTCCCGTATCGGTGTCTCACACGGAGCCGGTCACGGTTGCAGCCGAGCAGGGCATCGTCGGGTTTGTGGCCTACGCAGCTCTCCTAGTGGTCGCGCTGTGGACCATGGCGTCTGGCTTGTTCGCCTCTCGCGCGGGTGGCGCGGTAGGGGGGACCACCCCCGAGGAAGCTTTAGCTACCGCAGGGGGTGGGGGTTCCCCTGCCGCGACAGGACCCGCGCGCCAGGCGGTCTTGGCGGTGTTCGTCGCCCTGCTGGTCCACACGATGGCCTACGCCGGCTTCTACGAGGACCCGATCACCTGGGTGCTGCTTGCAGTCGGAGCATCGCTCGCTGCGATCCCGGTCCGCAGCGAGACTTAGGCTCAACGCGTGTCGGGCTACCTCCGCCGCCTCGCGACGACCGGCGCCGCCTACACCGCGGCCAGCATCCTCTCGAAGCTGATCGCGGTTGCGCTGCTGCCGCTCTACACGCGCTACCTGACCCCGGCCGACTACGGCGCCGCCGAGGTGATGTTCGCCGCCGTTGTCTCGGCCAGCATCGTGATCCGCCTCGGCACGATCGAGGCGTTGCTGCGCTTCTACTACAAGGACGGCGAGGATCCGGCCCGCGTCGTCTCCACTTCCTTCGCCGCGCTGTTCTGGTTCTCCACCATCGCGGCGCTGATCGCGCTCCCGTTCGCGGGGTCGATCTCGGAAGCGCTGCTGGACCGTCCCGCGCCGGACCTCGCCCGGATCGCGATCGGCGGCCTCTGGGTGGCGACCCTGCACGAGTACCTGCTGACGCTGTTCCGGCTCGAGGAGCGCGCCCGTGCCTTCTTCGCGGTGACGATCGCCAACGTGCTGGTGGCGATCGCCCTCACGGTGGTGCTGGTGGTCGGCCGCGACGAGGGTGCACGCGGCCTCTTGCTCGGCAGCTACGTCAGCGGCGCCGTCTTCGTCTTGGGTTTGATCGTCGTCCACCGCCGTCGCCTCTCGCTGTGGATCGATACCGCTCTGTTGCGGCGGATGGGCCGCTTCGGCCTGCCGACGATGCCGGCCGAGCTCTCGCTCTACCTGCTCAACTTCGTCGACCGGATCGTCATCGTCCGCACGGTCGGGCTCGCCGAGGCAGGCCTCTACTCGCTCGCGGTCAAGTTCGCCCAGGCCGTCAACGTCCTGGTCCGCGGCTTCCAGCTCGCCTGGCCGCCGCTCGCATACTCGATCCGCGACGACGACGAGGCGCGTCGCGCCTACGCCGCGGTCGTCACCTGGTTCGTCGCCGGTTGCGCCTTCGTCGTCACCGGCATGTGGCTGTTCTCGCGCTGGATCGTGCGGGCGCTCGCCGCGCCGCAGTTCTTCGACTCCTACGAAGCGATCGGCCTGATTGCCACCGGGGTCACGCTCTACGCCCTCTACATGGTGCTGGTCGTGATCCTCGGTAGGACGGGGCGCACCGAGTTCAACTTCCCAGCGACGATCGCGGCGCTGGTCGCAAACCTGGCGCTCAACCTGGTGTTGGTGCCACCCCTCGGCATTGTCGGCGCCGGCCTGGCCCTGGTCGCCTCCTACGTGGTCGTCGTGGTGCTGATGTACGTCTTCACTCAGCGCCTATTCCCGGTCCCATACCAATGGGGGCGCCTCGCCCGGATCGTGCTCGTCACGTCCGCCTTGGTCGGGCTGGGCGAGCTGCTGCTGCCGACCGACGGCTTCCTCGGTTTCGCAACCAGGGCGCTGTTCTGGCTCGCCTACCCGCTGGTCCTTCTCCTCAGTGGCTTTTTCACCGACCAGGAGCGCGGCTGGCTGGCGCGCCTCCGCCACCCCGGCGACCTGCTCGACCGCCTGCGCGCAATCCGTCACAAGCCGGCCGCGGTCGACGGCCGGATTCCGGAGGTCTACGAGGCCGAGCGCATGGACGAGGACTCCCGTTAGGCACGTCTCCGCGGGACCGAGCGCGCGTTCCGCCGGTCGCGAATGCTTTCGCCGCGATTCGGGAATAGCGCCTGGCGGGCGTGGGCCCAGTAGACGCGAGCCGGCTGGTTGGGGAGGACGGTGGCGGCGAGGGCGCGGAGAGCGTAGGACCAGGCGGTGAGCAGGCGCACCGCGAGGGCCGCGGGCCGGGAGTGATGCACCCGCATGTATCTATCTCGATTGCGGTGGAATTCGACGATGCGGGGCAGGCCGGCGGTGAGGTCGGTGGAGAGCTGGTCGTGGTGCAGCGCCTCGGCGGCGGGGACGAAGAGAGTCCGCCAGCCGGCGTCGGCGAGCCGCTTGCAGAAGTCGCACTCGTCGTAGTAGACGAAGAAGGCCGGGTCGAGGTAGTCGACCGCCGCCGCCGCCGTCCGCCTCACCATCAGTGCGCTCGACTGCGCCCAGTCGACCGAGCGAGATTGCCTGCCCACGCTCTGCACGGTGAAGCGACGGTGCAGGAACAGGGCTCCGGCCAGCGCCGTTCCCACTCCCGGAAAGCGCCACGCACAGGGGACCGGATCGCCATTGGCGTCGAGCAACTGCGCCCCCGCCGCGCCGGCACTCGGGTTGGCATCGAGGGCCGCGATCAGTGCCTCGGCGGCGCCCGGGCGCAGCTCCGAGTCCTCGTTGAGCAGCAGGCAGTACCGACCCTTCGCCTCGCGCAGCAGAGTCGAGTCGTTCTCGGCCTTGCCGGTGCGCTGCTCGAGGGCGATCAGCCGGAGGTCCCCGTCTCGCGCCCTCACCGCCTCCACCGAGCCGTCCGCGGATGCGTTGTCTAGAACGAGGATCTCGTGATCGACTTTCTCCGGATGGGTGCGTTCGATCGCCTCTAGGCAAGCGAGCAGGTGCTCGCGGCCATTCGTGTTCACGACGCAGTAGGAGAGCGTGGGCGCCACGGCGGTCACCATAATCGTCGGCGCATGACCCCCCAACCACGCACACCCCCAGGCGCACGCGGCCAGGGGGTCATGCGCCTAATGCAGGACCCGATCCGCGTGCAGCTGGTCGACCCCTCGGCCTTCACGCCCCCTTACGATCGCGCCCTCGCCGCGGCGCTAGCCCGTGGCGGCGCCGAGGTCGAGCTGCTGACCGGTCGCTTTCTCTACGGACCGGTACCGCCGGCCGAGGGTTACCGGGTGCGGGAGCGCTTCTACCGCCGCAGCGCCGCCCGTGGCCTGGAGGCGCCCGCCCGCCGTGCTTTCAAGCTGGCCGAGCACGTCCCCGACATGCTGCGCTTCCGCCGCGACGCCGACGCCGACGTCATCCACTACCAATGGCTGACCGTGCCGGCACTCGACACGATGCTGCTGCCGCAACAACGGCCTCGGGTGATGACCGCGCACTACGTCCTGCCGCAGCAGCCGAGTCGCCGTCAGCTGGCGAACGCCCGTCGCGTCTTCGGCGCGATGGACGCCGTGATCGCTCATTCCGAATACGGGGCCAGCCGCCTGCGCGAGACCGTGGGACTCGATCCAGACCGGGTCCGGGTAATCCACCACGGTGCCTTCGACTACCTCACTTGCCTGTCAGAGGAGAAGCCGCTGGCCCCCGAGCTCGAGGGAGCCGCGGGCCCGGTGATCCTCTTCTTCGGCCTGCTGCGCCCGTATAAGGGCCTCGACATCCTGTTGGAAGCTTTCCGCCGAGTCGAAGGGGCCGAGCTATGGATCGTCGGCAATCCGAGAATGGAGGTCGAGCCGCTCCGCCGCCTCGCCCCTGACGCGCAGGGTCGGGTCCGCTTCCTCACCCGCTTCGTCGAGGACGCGGAGATCCCGGCGATCTTCCGCCGCGCCGACGTCGTCGTGCTGCCCTACCGCGATGCCGAGCATTCCGGGGTCCTCTACACCGCCCTCGCCTTTGGCAAGCCGCTGGTGCTGAGCGCGGTTGGCGGCTTCCCCGAAGTAGCCGAGCGAGGCGCCGCCCAGCTCGTCCCGCCCGAAGACGCGACAGCGCTGGCAGCCGCCCTGTCCGAGCTGGTCGCCGACGACGGCGCGCGCGCCGAGCTGGGCCAGGCCGCCGCCCGCGCCGCCGCTGGCCCGTACTCCTGGGATGAGACTGCCCGCCAGACCCTCGACCTCTACCGGGAGCTGCTGGACGCGCGGGGACAGGAGGCGCCGGGATGATCGCCTTCGCTCTCGCCTTCTGGATCGGCCTCGCGCTGATCCTCTACACGCACCTCGGCTACCCGCTTGCGCTGCGCGCCCTGGTCGCCCTGCGGCGCCACCCCACCCTCAGCCCCGGCACCTGGGAGGAGCCGCCGCGGGTCTCCCTCATCGTCGCCGCCTTCGACGAGGAGGAGGTGATCGCCGCCAAGGTCGCCAACGCGCTTGCGCTCGACTACCCCCGCGAGCGGCTCGAGCTGATCGTCGCCTCGGACGGTTCCGCCGACGCCACCGTCGAGCGAGCCCGCGCGGCCGGCGCGGATCTCGTGCTCGACCTGCCGCGGGGCGGCAAGGTGGCCGCCCAGAATGCCGCCGCCGAGCGCGCCTCCGGCGAGATCCTCGCCTTCTCCGACGCCAACAGCGTCTGGGCGCCAGACGCGCTCCGTCACCTGGTCGAGCCCTTCGCAGACCCAGCGGTCGGTTACGCCTGCGGCCAGGTCCGCTTTCTCGATTCGGGCGGGAGCAACCTCGAGGGGTCCTACTGGCGCTACGAGATGGCGGTGCGGGAGATGGAGTCCGGCCTGGCCGGGATCACCGCCGGCAACGGTGCGATCTACGCGGTGCGCAGCGCCGCCTACATCCCACTGCCTCCGGCCGGCAGTCACGATCTCTCCTTCCCCTTCCAGCTGGCGAAGGGCGGCTTGCGCTCGCTCTACGTGCCCTGGGCGAGCGCCGAGGAGAAGATGGTTCCGACCCTGGAAGGCGAGTTCGCCCGCAAGCGCCGAATGATGGTCGGGCTCTGGGACATCGTCGTGCGAGAAGGCATGTACGCGCCGCGCCGCTACCCGCCGCTCTACGCCTTCGAGATCGCCTCGCACCGGCTGTTGCGCTACGCGACGCCTCTCCTGCACACGGTGGCGCTGGTCGCGAACCTGGCCCTGCTGGGCGAGGGCACGGTCTACGTCGTGACGCTGGCCGCCCAGCTCGCTCTTCTGGCCGGGGCGCTGCTGGGCCGGGTGCTGCCGCTGGCTCCGCTCCGGGTCGCTCGCTACTACGTGCAGACGACCGCTTCGATCGCCGCCGGCCTCTGGGACCGGATGCGTCACGGAGCCCCAGGCACCTGGGAGAAGGCCGAAGGCACCAGGTAGGAATGCCAAGGATTTTTGACATAGCCATTGGAGCCATTGCCCTGGTCGTCCTTTCCCCGGTCCTGCTCGCCACCGCGGTGGCGATCAAGTTAGGCAGCCGCGGTCCGGTGATTTACCGCCAGCGGCGCGTCGGCAAGGACGGCAACGAGTTCGAGCTGCTGAAGCTGCGCACGATGGCGCTCGGCTCCGACCCGGTCGGCGTCGGCAAGGTCGTCGCCCGCGACGACCCCCGCGTCACGGCCGCAGGCCGTTTCCTTCGTCGCACCTCGCTCGACGAGATCCCCAACCTCGTCAACGTCCTGCGCGGCGAGATGGCGATCGTCGGACCCCGCCCGACGATCCCGGCCCAGGTCAAGGACTACACGCCCCATCAGCATCGGCGTCACGAGGTGCGCCCGGGACTAACCGGCTGGGCCCAGGTCCAGGGCCGTGCCGGCATCCCCTGGGAGGAGCGAATCGAGCTCGACGTCGAGTACGTCGACCGCCGCAGCCTCACCCTCGATCTGCGCATCCTCGCCAAGACGGCATGGCTTCTCGTCAGCGGCCACGGCCTCGCCCCAGACTGAGCGCTGGTTGAAGGATTGTGGAGCCTATGGGCTCCCAAATCCTTCAACCAGCACGTAGGGTTTCGGCGTGACCGAGCTCACCGAGGTCAGCTTGCGCCCGTTCGAGTCCGGCGACGCCGCGGCAGTCCACCGCTGGTTCAGCAACCCTGAGGCGACGCGGACGCTGATGGAGCGGCGCGAGAGCTTTTCGTTGGAGGAGGCAGAAGCCTGGGCGCGGCGGGCGATGGACGACTCCGGCGAGGATCGCAAGTACGCGATCGTGGTCGAGGGAAATGACGAGCCGGTCGGTTTCACGGCTCTCTACGGCCTCTTCCGGCAGACGGCACCGGAGTTGGGAGCGCTGATCGGCGACGAAGTTCGCGGCAAGGGAGTAGGCCGTCGTGCCGAGGCGCTGACCATCGCCAAGGCGTTCGACGAGTTCGGCGCCCACCGCGTCTACGGGCGTATTCCGGCCTACAACGAGGCGGCGAAGAAGGTAGTGACCAGCCTCGGCTGGCGTCACGAGGGAACGATGCGGGGTCACCTGCGGCGCGATGGGGAGCTCGCCGACTGCGAGATCTGGGGTGTGCTTCCGGACGAGTTCCGCGCCGCCGCCGCGGATTTGCTGTGAGTGAGGACGTTGCGACCGCGGAGCTGATCGCCGACCGCGGGGCGGCTGTCGAGAGCGACGAGTTCTTCCGCTGCCGCGCCTTCCTCGACGCCGAGGGGGTGACCCACACGCTCCGCGTCGAAGCAGGCGACGCCGAGCTGCTGGCCCCGGTGATCGTGCGGGAGGTTCCCGGCGGCGGCGCTGCCGATGCGATCTCCCCCTACGGCTACCCCGGAATCGTCGCCGCTACCGGAATTGCCCCCGCTATGGCGGGGAAAAAGCCGCCAGCGGTCGATCCAGGCGCGGTGGACTTCTCGGCGACCGGCCTCGTCTCGCTCTTCCTCCGCCACACCCTCGACGAGCCGCCACTCTCGGGAGCCATCGAGCGCAACGTCGTCCAGATCGCCGATCCCGAGCTGTCACCGAAGAGTCGCCCCAGCGACCGCAACCAGATCAATAAGAACCGCCGCGCCGGTTACGACGTGCGCTTGCTCGCCGGCCCCGAGACCAGCGGCGAGCAGCGCGCCGCCTTCCTCGCCGCCTACGAGCAGACGATGCTCCGCGCGGGTGCCGCCAAGCGCTACTTCTTCGGCGCCGCCTACTTCGAGCGCGTTCTCGAGTCAGACCGTGCCTGGCTCGCCCTCGCCCAAGCTCCCGGCGGCGAGGTCGCAGCCGCCTCGATCGCGGTACGCAGCGACGGCTTCATCCACTACTACTTGAGCGGCAGCGCCGACGCCTACCTGCGCGATTCGCCGATGAAGAACGTCGTCGCCACCCTGGTCGAGCTCTCCACCGAGCAGGGCCTGCCGCTCAACCTCGGCGGCGGCATCTCCCGCGGCGATCGGCTGGAGGAATTCAAGCGCGGCTTCGCCAACCGCGAGCAAGCCTGGCTGACCTCGGAGATCGTTTGCGACGAAGCCGCGTATGCGCGCCTCTCAGGCGACCGCGAGAGAGCCGACTTCTTCCCCGCTTACCGGATGCCCAGCGGTAGTTAGCCGCTCGCCGGTTCCAGCGGCGTCGGGCCTTTGAGGCTGAAGGCGTTCGCCGGCTCTCCGCCGTAGCGCCCCCAGGTGGCTTTGCCGAAGTCGCGGATCGCGTCGAGCGTGATGTCGCCCTTGTATTCCGGGCAGCCGATCAGGTTGGTCCAGGTCGTCGCCGCGACCTCGTAGTCCATGTTCTCGTTGGGGAAGAGCAGCGCTCCCCCGTACATCGTGTCGTAGAGGCCCTTGAGCGCGAGCTGGTCCTCTTCGGGCAGGTCCGGGCTGTACTGAATCGCCATGCGGCCGTGCTCGAGCGCGTGGACCACGAAGATTTCCTTGGGCATCTCGCTGTAGGCGCCGTCCGCCTCCTGGTAGGGCGCTTCGACATGGTTGCCTGACGTCGGTGGATTGGTTTTGTAGTCGGGCGTCGCAGCCGTCGGCGGGATGTGGGTGTGGCCCTCGTCCTTCAGCTTGAGCCGCAGGTCGCAGTCGGCCTGTTTCGCTGCTTGTTTCAGGTTCGTCACTTTGACCGCGGCCGGCGCAGCCCCCTCGCGGCCGTCCGGCTCGACTTCGTTGGTCGAGCCGCTCGCCTGGTTGATGTGAGCCTCGCTGCTGCCGCCACCGCCGCCGGAGGAGGCGATCGCGGCGACGATTCCAACCAGAACGGCAAGGCCGATGATGCCCGCGATGCCGTAGACAGCGAACACACGTCGCTTCTCCGATTTTGCCTGGCCAGACTCGCGTTCCTGCCGGGCCTGGCGGAGCCGCTCCCTCTCTTCCTCCCTGCGATTGGCCATTTGCGCCCCTTATCCTGCCACAGCCGTGGCGCTTCGCCCGTTGCCGTTGGTACCCGTAAGGGGAGTCATGGGCGTCCAGACCTCGTCCAGGAACAGCGCCAGCTCCTCGGTGAGGCGCCGCGGCGCGACCCTCCACTCGAAGATCGAGGTCGCCTCGACGAGCCGGGCGTCTCGTAGCTCCTCGATCAGCATTCCCGAGTCGCTGAACGGGTGCAGGGGGTCGCGCGGATGGCCGACGACGAGGGTCGGATGCTCAATCAGGCGGCGCAGCTCGCGGCCGGGCGCCGTCTCGCCCAGAAGCAGTCCCTCGAGCACGGCGATGGACGGCTCTGGCCGCCGTCGCGCCCAGTCGAGCGCGATGTCGAGCAGGAAGTTGGTGCGCGGGACCAGCGAGGCGAGCCGGGAGCTGAGCTCGAAGACCGGTCGTCCCACGCGCAGTCCGAGGAGGACCGGGGCGAAGATCGCGGCAACGGCGGCCAGCGCGTTGTCGAGCACCGGCATCTCCACGAACAATCCCTTGACCCGCTCCGGATGCCGCACCGCCAGCTCCAGCGCCACGTTGGCGCCGAGCGAAGTCCCGCCGATCGCCGCTTGCTCCAGCCCCAGGCGGTCGAGCAGCGCGACGACCTGCTCGGCGAAGAGCGGCATCGAGTAAAGGCGCAGATCGCCGGGCTGGTCCGAGCGACCGTGGCCGAGCAGATCGATGCAGATCACCCGGTTGCCGCGCTCGGCCAGAGCTGGCCCCAGCGGCTCGAACATGCGGCGGTTCATCAGCAGCCCGTGGATGAGGACGAGCGGCCGCTCTCCGTCGCCGTAATCGTCGAAGCCGATCCGGTATCCCTGGTAGCTCAACTCGGCCATACCGGTCAACCAGTCTAGACGTCTGTTGCTAACTGCTCGCCTCACCGACGGCGTCGGCTGGGGCGCCTCGCGTCCGCTCCCAAGGCCGCGACGCGTGCAGCGCTCCGAGCACCGCGCGCGTCGCCGGCGCCCTGTTCAGGGCATAGAAGTGGATTCCCGGCGCGCCGGCGATCAAGAGCTCGGCGCACTGCTGCGCCGCGTAAGCGACTCCCAGCTCGAACTCCGCTCGCTCGTCCCCCTCCGCTGCCTGGAATGCCGCTTCGAGTCGGGACGGGATCGAGGCGTCGCAGAGATCGCAGATCCGCTTCGTCTGCGCGAAGCTGGCGACCGGGATCACCCCGGCCAGGATCGGTACGTCGATCCCCTTCTCGCGCGCCGCGGCGACGAAGTCGAAGTAGACCTGGTTGTCGAAGAAGAGCTGCGTGATCAGGAAGGAGGCCCCTGCCTCCACCTTCGTCTTCAGGTAGGCCAGGTCGGTGTCGAGGTCGGGCGCCTCCGGGTGCACCTCCGGGAAGCAGGCGCCGCCGACGGCGAAGTCCCAGCCGGCGGCGATGAAGGCGGTCAGCTCGGCGGCGCTGCCCAGGCCGCCCTCGGGCTGGACGAAGTCGGGCTGCCCGCGCGGCGGGTCGCCGCGCAGGGCGAAGACGTTCTCGATCCCGGCCGCGGCGATCCGGTCGAGCGTCTCCGAGAGTCCCTCGGTGGTCTCGCCGACGCAGCTCAGATGGGCCATCGTCTCGAGTCCGAGATCCTCCTTCAGCGCCCTGGTGATCTCCACCGTCCCGTCGCGGGTCGAGCCGCCGGCACCGTAGGTCACCGAGACGAAGTCGGGCTCCAGCTCGCCTAGCGAGCGCGCCGTCGCAAACAGCTGCTCCGTCGCCTGCTCGGTCTTCGGCGGGAAGAACTCGACCGAGAAGAGCGGCCGCTTCGAGGCGAGGATGTCGTCGATGCGCATCCGCTCAGCGTAAACCGTGCGGTGCTACGCCGATCCCCGCATAGAGCCAGAAGGCACCAGTCCCTGGGCGAAGCTACCGAGCGCGAAGTCGTGCTTGATGAAGAGCAGGGCCCCGGCGATGACGCCGGGAGCCAATTTCTCCGTACTTTGCGAGATCGGCGTCGGGATACCCCTGGACGCGGGGGAAGTGGCGGGCTAAGTTGCCTTTGCGACTGGGAAAGACAGGCCCCGCGGAAGCCAGCGGGACACCGTCTTGAAGGTGGCGCAAGGAGCTTCTAGCGCGAAGGCTACGCGCAGGCAGGCTGCGAGCGCCATCCCCGGTCGCGTTTTACGTTCGCGTCCGCGGGCGTCTCTAGCGTGAGCCGCCGGTCATCCAGCGCCTGCCCTCGATGACCGCGGCGCGCCGGGGCGCACCGGGAGTAGGGCGTCGCCGGCGAGGCCCGGAGGTTCGCTGCGACTAGCCCGCCCGCTCCCACCGCAGCTTTCGGGCGGTTTGGCGCCCTATGGGAGGATGGCCGGCGCCATGACGGATGAACTGCGCTACGAGCGGGTGGGGGCCGCGGCCGTCCTCACCATCGACCGCTCCGAGCGGCGCAACGCGATCGACGCGGCTGCCGCGGAGCGGTTCCGGCAGGGGCTGCGGGAATTCGAGAGCGACGACGATGCCCGCGTGCTCGTTCTCACCGGCGCCGGCGGCGAGGCCTTCTGCGCCGGCGCCGACCTCAAAGCGATGAACCTCGACGTCAGCAATCCCGACGGGCCGATGGGACCGACCCGCCTCACGCCGGCCAAGCCGGCGATCGCGGCGGTCGACGGCTGGTGCTTGGCCGGGGGGGTCGAGTTGGCCCTCTGGTGCGATATGCGGATCGCCACCCCCCAGTCGACCTTCGGCCTCTTCGAGCGACGCTGGGGGGTCCCGCTGCTCGACGGTGGCACTCAGCGACTGCCGCGCGTGGTCGGGATGGGCCGCGCGCTCGAGCTGATCCTCACGGGCCGGCCGGTAAAAGCGGATGAGGCGAAGGAGATCGGTTTGGTCAACGAGCTGGTCGAGCCCGGCCGCCACTTAGACCGTGCCCTGGAGCTGGCCGAGCGAATCGCCAGCTTCCCCCAAGAGACGATGCTCGCCGACCGCCGCGCCGCAATAGAAGGCTTCGGCCAACCCCTAGCCGACGGCCTAGCCCTAGAGGCAAAGCTCGGCAACCAGGTCCTCGACATAGCCGTCCAAGGCGCAGCCCGCTTCGCTTCGGGAGAGGGTCGTCACGGGAAAGGCGTCTGATCGGGACCCTCCGACGGCTACCCGTCGCGCGTAACGACCCGCCGCATCTCGTCTTCGGCCGCTTCCGGGCCCAGATAAGGCATCAGCACCGCGAAGACCAGGTCGGGAAGGATTCGCTTCAGCTCGGGGCCGCGGCCGGCGCGAACCTCGTCGAAGATCATCGAGGTGGCGCCGCCGACGGCGAAGCGGGCGGTGTCGGCGGGCAACGCGTCGCCCTGTCCGGAGTAAGTGCGGCCCTCCTCGAGGAAGGGCGTGAAGCGGGCCAGCGCCGCCCGGTAGCGCTCGCGAGCGTCGTCGCCCGCCGCGGTCACCTCGACCATCGCCATCCGCGCGATGTCAGCCTCAACCGAGAGCAGCTCTACCAGCGCCCCCAGCCCGGCCGCGATCTGCTCCGGCCAGGGCTCGTCGGCGGCCGCCTCGAAGGCGGCGGTCACGTGGGCGACCAACACGTCGAAGACGGCGTCGTAAGCCTCGAGGAAGCAGGCGGCCTTGTCCTCGAACATCTCGTAGAAGGTCTCCTCCGAGACCCCCGCGAACTCGACCACGTCCGCCACGGTTGTCGCCTCGTAGCCCTTGGCTGCCGAGACCCTGACGATCGCCTCCAACAGGCGCTCGCGCTGCGACCGGACCGCGTATGCGCGTGGCAATCCTTGGTGGCCGTTTGACGCTTGTTGAGGATTCGAAGTGGATGGCGAATCCATCCCACTCAATGTAGGGCAGGATCCGCGACCTGTCCAACCTCCGCGCGCTAGGCCCGAGCGGCCTGCATCTCGGCGCTCGCGGCCTCCGCTCCGAAGTAGGGGAGCACCGCGAAGTACATGAACTCCGGCAGCAGACCGCGGAAGCCCTCGGTTGCCCCGGTGGAGAGCCGAGAGTGGACCACCGCGTGGATGCCGGCGACGATGCCCTCCGGCGCGATCTGCGGCGGCGACTCGGACTCGTCCGCCTCCAGGCGTGCCAGATCGATGAAATCGGCCACTCTTTTCATCGCTTCGGCGCGTCTTGCCAGCGCTTCGGGACCCGCGGCGTGGACCTCGACGATGATTCCGCGGCCGACGTCGGGCTCGGCGTCGAGGTAGTCGAGCAGCGCGCCGAGGCCGGCGCGCAACTTCCCTCGCCAGCTGTCCTCGCTCGCCGCCGCCTTCTTCACCAGCGCTTCGAGCCGGGCGACTCCGGCGTCGAACGCCGCCAGGTAGCAGCTGTCCTTGTCGGCGAAGTTGTCGTAGAAGGCCTGCCTGTAAAGCCCGGTACGGCCGAGAACCGTGCGTACGGAAGTCGCGTCGTAGCCCTCCGCCCCAACCGCCTCGAGCATTCCGTCGAGGATCTTTTCGCGCTTCGGGGAGTTCACCAGCTCAAGCCGGGGAGCGAGGGGAAATGCTTCCACTTCCCTGATCGAGCCGGTCCCCTCAGCCCCTGCCTGGACCTTGGATACGGCCTGCTTCCCCATGGTTGCCCCTTCCTTCATGATCTAGGGAACAGGTTGTCTGGCCTCGGGTACTGTAGCGGTATATCGCTAATCCGTCCAGCTTGAATCTAGGCGGTCGGCGAGTAGCCTGGAATCCGTGGCTGAACGCGCCCCCCAGGCGATCCGAATGCCCCCCGGGCGGCACCCTCTACCCCGCGAGTTCATCACCCAGCACCAGCGCGCCCGCATCATCGCGGCGCTCGCCGAGGAGACGGTCGAGAAGGGTTATCGATCGGTCACCGTCGCCGACATCGTGCGCCGGGCGGGGATCGCGCGCAACACTTTCTACGAGAACTTTTCCTCGAAGGAGGACTGTTTTCTGGCCGCCTCCGAGTTCGCGGTCAAAGAGGCGCTGCAGCGTGTCGTCGACGCCGCCAGCAAGGTCGATAGCTGGCCCGCCCGCGTCAACGCCGGCCTTGCCGCCTTCCTTCACTACGTCGCCACCGAGCCGGCCCTGGCGCGCACCTGCATCGTCGAGGCCCTCTCCGCCGGCCCCGCCGCGGTCGAGCGCTACGAACGATCGATCCAGGCTTTCGTGCCGCTCTTCCGGATGGGTCGCAAGGTCGCCCAGAACGGCGAGGATCTGCCGGGGACACTCGAGGAGACGATCGTCGGTGGGATCTTCTGGATCATCTACCAGCGCATCGTGATGGGACAGGTGGAGCAGATCGAGGAGCTTCTGCCGGAGCTGGTCGAGTTTTCGCTCACCCCATACGTCGGTGCCGAGGCCGCGAAGCGGACGGCGGCCGAGTTGCCGGCCACTACCGCCGGCTGAGCCAGGAGCGGTCGGTGCGACGCCCGAGTCAGGGAGCTCGGCGGGTTGGGCCCACGAAGGCTGGGACTGGAGGCCCCATGCGCTAGTGCTCGATGTCGAGACCCGCGACCGGACCGGTAGCTCCGAGCGGGCGATGATCGTCGAGGCTTTGATCGAGGTGGCCGCCGAGCGCGGCTATGGCGAAACGACGATCGAGCTGGTGCTCGAGCGGGCCGGCCTCGACCGCCCCGCCTTCGACCGTCATTTCCGTGGCAAGTACGACTGCTTCCTCTCCGCCTGGCAACAGCTGAATGAGGAGTGTCTGGAAACCATGGTGAGCGCCTACGAGAGTCAGGAAGAGTGGCCCGACCGCCTTCGCGCCGTCGCCTATCAGGTGATCCAAGGTCTGAGCGAAGACCCCAGCCGGGCCTCGTTCGGGATCGAGGTGCTCGCCTCCGGCGACGCCGCCCGCGCCCGCCGCGACATGACGATGCGGGTGATCGCTTCGCTGATCGACGCCGGCCGCCAGGAGATGGACGACCCTGACGCCGTCCCCCATACCACCGCCGAGGCACTCGCCGGCTCTGCTTACGGCCAGATCTACTCCCGCGTCGTGCGCGGCACGGTCGAGGATCTGCCGGAGTTGGTCCCCCAGCTGATGTCGGCGGCGGTGATGCCCTACCTCGGGGTCGAGGCGGCGATGGAGGAGCTCAGCCGCGATTCCGATGGTCCGGCACGGTATGGTCGCGTTGTGGCCAGGAAACGCGACGGCAAAACCGAGAAATCGCCAACGGACGCCGTCGAGGATTACCCGCCCGAGCTAGCCCGCCTGCCGCCCGGCCGTCACGGCCTCCCGCGCGAGTTCGTCACCCACAACCAGCGCGAGCGGCTGATCGCCGGGATCGCCGAGGCGGTCGCCGAAAACGGCTACTCGGGGACGACGATCGCCCACATCACCCGCGCCGCGGCGGTCTCGCGCCGCACCTTCTACGAGCACTTCTCCAGCAAGGACGAGTGCTTCGTCGCCGCCTACGACACGGTGATGACCGAGCTGCGCGAGCGTGTCACCGCGGCCTTCGAGGAAAACGAGGAGTGGCCCGAGGCAATCAAGGCCGGGATCGACGCGATGCTGCAGTTCCTCGCCGCCGAGCCGAACCTGGCCCGCCTCTGCATGGTCGAGGCACTGGTGGCGGGCCCCGCCGTGGTCGAGCGCTACGACGCGGCGATTCAGAGCTTCGTCCCCTACTTCCAGGAGGGCCGCGAGGGACGCTCGCCGGAGGTCCTCTCTCGCCTCTCGCCGACCACCGAGGAAGCGCTTGTCGGCGGCATGGTCTCGCTGATCTCCCGCCGCATCATCGCCGGCAAGGCCGAAGACCTAGAGGAACTGCTCCCCGACCTGGTCGAGTTCACCCTGACGCCGTACCTGGGTAGCGCCGACGCCGCGAAGATCGCCAAGAGCGACTGAGGCGGCAGCGCCAGAGGGCGCCGAGGGGAGAGAATCGGTTCGCAGGGCCTTGTGAAGGCATGGACGCCGCCCTGATTAATGACCATGGTACCGTGACCATGGTCATGTCCCAAGCCCCGAAAGAAATCACCGCCACTCAGTTCAAGGCACGCTGTCTACGCCTGCTCGACGAGGTGGCGGAAACCGGCGAGACGCTGATCGTCACCAAGCACGGCCGTCCCGTCGCCCGCGTCGAACCGCCGCTTCGCCCCGACGATTTACGCGGCAGCGGCAAGATCAACATGACCGACGAGGAGCTGATCTATTTCTCGATGGGGCCTTGGGACATGGAGAAAGACGAGTGATCGTCCTCGACACCCATGTTCTGCTCTGGCGAATGCTGGAGCCAGAGCGACTCAGCGCCATCGCAAGCGAGACGATCGCCGACGTTGCCGAGCGGGCGATCGGCGCAATCACCTTCCAGGAGGTGGCTTACCTGGTTGCGCGGGGCAGGGTCGACCTCTACAAGTCCATAGGACCTTGGTTCGCCGATGCGCTCGGCGCGCTTGAAGCGGTTGCCCTTCCGGCCACTGTTCCAATCGCCCTTTGCGCCGGCTCCCTCGACCCCAAGGAGTTCCACGGCGACCCGATCGACCGCCTCATCTACGCCACCGCGGTGGAGAACGATGCGCGTTTGGTCACCGCGGACGAGCGTCTACGCCAGTTCGATCCCCAGCGGACGGTTTGGTAGTGCTAGCATTGCTATCATCCTCTCATGGCCCAGCTTCTCGTTCGTGACATAGAGACGGAGGTGGTCCGTGAGTTGAAGATTCGCGCCGCTCGTCATGGCCGCTCAGCTGAGGAGGAGCACCGGGAGATTCTTCGTGGGGCGCTGAGACATCCCGGGCCATCGACTTCGCTTAAGGAGCTTCTGCTCGAGATTCCGGACGTCGGGGAGGATCGGGACTTCGACCGACCATCTGATCGTGGCCGCCCGGTCGAGCTATGAGCTATTTGGTGGACACGAATGTCATCTCCGAGTTGCGAAAGGGCGATCGCGCTGACCTCAACGTCACCTCATGGTTTGCCGGCGTTGACGATGGGGAGCTCTTCGTCAGTGTCCTCACCTTGGGCGAGATAGGTCGAGGGATAGAGAATGTCCGACGGAGGGACCCGAAGGCTGCGGGGGCGCTGGAGACCTGGCTGGGTCGGGTTGCCGGCCAGCACCGGGATCGTGTTCTTCCTATCGACCAGGCCATTGCCGAAGAGTGGGGCCGGATAAACGTGCCCGACCCATTGCCTGTAATCGATGGACTACTCGCGGCCACCGCGAAAGCGATCGGCCTGACGCTGGTGACTCGAAACACTGCTGATGTCGAGCAAACCGGTGTTAGCTGCGTCAATCCGTTCGTTGCTGCGTCACCCGGCTAGCCTCCACCGGCCGCTCCTCGCCGAAGAACTGCAGGAAGGCAAGGCGGGTCAGGTCGGGCAGCAGGCGCTCGACCTCGGCGGCGCGGCCGGCGGCGATCTCGATGCAGAGCGATTCCTCGATCGCGCCGGCCATGAAACCGGCGGTCATCGGCGTCGCGCCCGGGCGGGCACCCGGCTCCTCGCGCGCCGTGTCGAGGGCTGCGGTGACTCGCTCCACCTGCCGTTGGTGGGCGATCCAGGCGTCCCCGCGTGCCGCCCGTGCCTCGATCAGCAGCGCTTTGGCGAGTAGCGGCTGCTCGGCGACGAAGCGCAGCAGCTCGGCGAGGCCGGCACGGAATCCGTCATGCCAGCTTCCGCCCCCGCGGCAAGCTTCGAGCAGCTGCGAGCTGAGCCGCTCGGCGGTCTGCTCGTAGGCTCGGGCGAAGGCTGCTTCCTTGCTGCCGAAGCGGCGGTGGAAGCGATCCTGCGTGATCCGGGCCCGCTCGGCGACCTCGCGCACGGTGGTCTTCGCGTAGCCCAGCTCACCCACCGTCAGCAGCATCGTCTCCAGCACTTCGCCGTCGGAGCCACGGTCGGGAAGAGCTTCCTCCCAGGAGAGAATCGCGCGCAACGGTCCCGGAGCTTCCATTCGGGAAACCATAGCTTATGTTTGGGAACTTTCTCCAATCCAAATACCAGCTTCGTACCAATGGGAACTGGCGCTATCCTGGGCCTGTGCGAGCCCTGCCCGGAAAGGCTTCCCGCCAACCTCCCGGCCCCGAGCCGGTCGGCCGCGATGCCGCCGCCGCCGATCAGCGCCGCCGCATCCTCGAGGCAACCGCGCAGCTGGTCGCCGAGCACGGCTTCCAGGAGACGACGATGGAGATGATCGTACGCCAGGCAAAAGTCGGCTACGCGACCTTCTACAAGCACTTCGCCGACAAGGAAGCCGCCTTCCTCGCCCTCCTCGACGCGGCGATCGACCGCACCGCCGGCCGCGTCGAGGACGCCTATCAGCGCGAAGAAGGCCCCTGGACCGACCGGGTCGGCGCGGGCCTCGGTGCCCTCTTCGAGGATGTTGCCGCCCATCCAGCGCCCGCTCGCGCCTGCTTGGTCGAGGCGCTGACTGCCGGCCCCGAGGCGGCCGCCAAGCACGAGGCCGCGCTGAAGCGACTGGCGCCGTTGCTGCGCCCCGGCCGCGAGCTCAATCCGCGCCAGGCGGAGCTGCCCGAGACCCTGGAGGAGACGCTGGCAGGGGGCATCGTCTGGGTGCTCGGCCAGCGGCTCACCGCCGGCGAAGCCGACAAGCTGCGCGGCCTCCTGCCCGAGACCCTCGAGTTCGTCCTCCGCCCCTATGTCGGCGAGGACGAGGCGGCGCGGGAGGCCGGCGAGGTCGCCGCGGCGATCTCCGCCTAGCCCGCTCCGCCCACGCCGATGCCAACCGAAGAGCTCGGCCCGCTCCCCGCGGGCCGCCACAGCTACAGCCGCGAGCAGGTCGCCCACCACCAGCGCGAGCGGCTGATCGCCGGCCTCGCCGCGGCGGTCGCCGAGAAGAGCTACACCGCCGTCACCCTCGCTGACATCACCCGGCAGGCCAAGGTCTCCCGCCGGGTCTTCTACGCCAACTTCGAGAGCAAGGAGCAGTGCTTCCTCGCCGCCTTCGACGTCGTCATCGGCCACATCGGTGAGCTTGCCGCCGAGGCTGTCGACGGGATCTCCGACTGGCCCCACCAGGCGATCGCCGTCACCCGCGCGGTGCTTGCCTTCTTCGCCTCCGAGCCCGACCTGGCCCGCCTCTGTCTGGTGGAGTCGCGTGGCGCCGGCCCCGCCATCGCCAAGCGCTTCGGCGAGGCGGTGGGGGAAGTCACGCCTCTGCTGCAGCGCGGCCGAGCCGAGCGTCCCGCCGCCGAGCGCCTCCCCGAATCGACCGAGGATTCCGTAATCGGCTCTCTCGTCTCGCTTGCCTACCGCAAGGTTGCTGCCGGAGAGGCCGAGCAGCTAGAGGCCCTCCTCCCCGACTGCGTCGGCCTCGTCCTCTCGCCCTACCTAGGTCTCGCCGAGGCCAGCCGTCTCATCGCGGGTGCATCTTGATGCTAAGATGCGCTGATGCCGAAGACGAGGACTACCGTCACCCTCGATCAGGAGGTCATTCGCGCCGTCAAAATCGAGGCAGCGCGCAGCGGCCGGCGAGACTCGGAGGTGATCGAGGACTCGCTTCGCCGCAATCTCGGCCTCGACGCGCTCGACGAGCTCTGGGCGCGGGTGAAGCCGGCGCCGGAGGGGGAGGGGCTGGAGCTGGCCACCTCCGAGCTCCACGCGATGCGCGGGGAGAAGCGTGCGGCGAGCGGTCCTTGACCCTGGCGTTCTCGTCTCCGCTCTGATCACCCCGAAGGGCCGCCCGGCGAAATTGCTGGCGCAGGCGCACGCCGGAGAATTCGAGCTGGTCGTCTCCTCGCTGTTACTTGCCGAGCTGCAGGCCGTGCTGCGCCGGCAGAAGTTCCGCCGCTACGTTGACCTCGGCGCCGTAAGCGACTACATCGACCTGCTGCGCCGCGTCGCTGTCGTTGCAGCCGATCCCAAGACCCTGCCTCCGCTCCGTTCCACTGACCCCGACGATGACTACCTGATCGCTCTCGCTCACAGCCAGAAGGCGGTTCTCGTCTCCGGCGACTCCGATCTTCTCGATCAAGTCGGCGGCGCCCCGATCTGCTCTCCAGCCGATTTCCTGCAGTAGCAGTTCCTTTCGGATTCCAGGAACGTTCCTTTTCTTTTAGGAACTCTCCCTTGACAAGTCCTTCGTGGAGTGCTTTCCTAGCGCTGCCTGCGGTACAGCGAACACCTTCTGGGAACTAGCTGCACCCGTTCGGCAGATTCAGGGAACACGAGTTACAGGGACCACATAACCGAGTCCGTCACAGGGGCCGCCAGGGAAGCGGCCGGCAGAGGGGCTCGAGGGACAAGGAGAGAGCTACGTGAGAAGCCACGCGAAGGCATCGTTTGCGGGATCGAACTCAGGCCGTGGCGCAAGCCGCCGGTCGCTCCGTCGTCCCAGCGCGCTTGTCAGCCTGCTCGTGACCCTCTTGGCGGCAGCCTGCCTTCTTCCGGCCTCGGCTTCGGCGATCGAATACCGCACGGTGCTCGAATCGTTCGGCGCCGACGGTACCTCCTCCAGCTTCTTCGCCTTCCCGGGTGCCCTGGCCTTCGACCAGGGCAACGACCGCCTCTACGCCCTCGACGGGGGAGAAGAAAAGCTCTACGCCTTCGACTCCTCCACCCCCGGGACCCACACCCCCCTTGGCGGCAACTTCCCATTGAGCGTCCCGGTGGGCGAATTCAACGGCATTGCAGCCGACGGCTCCACGCACGACTTCTTCTACGCGAATCCGGGCGACAACAAGCTCTACGGCTTCGACCAAAGCGGCACCGCGCTCAGCGGTTTTCCGGTGGCGGGCTTCAACTTCTCCTGCGGCGCCGCCATCGACTCCTCGGGCAACGTCTGGGTCCCGGAAGCAAACGAAGGAAAGATTCGCGAGTACAGCCCCGCGGGGGTACTGGTGCAGACGCACCAAACCAACGGCGAACCCTGCCACCTCGCCTTCGACGCAGAAGACAACCTTTACGTCGGCTACTACTACGGCGCGACGAGGAAGTACACGGCCGGGAGCGGCTACGCCAGCTCGATCGTGATCGACCCCGAATTCACCTCGGCGATGACGGTCGACAAGGCCACTGGCGAAGTCTTCGTCATCCACTACAACTACATCAACGCCTGGGACACCGAAGGCGGGTTCCTCTATGAATTCGGCGAACCGCTCGGCGGCGGCTTCGGCGGCATCGCGATCGACGAAGCGACCGAAGAAGCCTACGTCTCCGACTACGAACACGGTGTGGTCCAAGTCTTCAGCCCACCGGCCTCGCTGCCCAAGCTGACCACCGAACCCGCCAGCGGCATCACCGCAATCGCGGCGACCGTCAACGGCACGATCAACCCCAAGGGCAAAGCGGTCGAAGACTGCCACTTCGAGGTCATCCCGGCCTCGCAGTTCATCGCCAGCAAATACGCGAGTGTGACCGCGGGGCAGAAGTACCCTTGCGTGCCCGCCGCCGCCTCGATCCCGGTCGACTCGAACCCCCACGCGGTCAGCGCCGACCTCAGCGGTCTCGACCCGGCGTCGACCTACCACTACCGCCTCGTCGCCAAGAACTCGGTCGGCGAAGCCCTCGGGATCGACCGCCGCTTCACCACTGGCCCGGCGGCGCCCGTGATCTCAGAGCAGTCGATCCAGGCGGTCGGCACCACTGAGGCGACCCTCTCGGCGCAGATCAATCCGCGTGGCGGCGAGACCACCTACCGCGTCGAATACGGCACGACCGAAGCCTACGGGCAGAGCAGCGCCGAGAGCGCTCCCATCGGCTTCCCCTCCGACAACGCCAAACACCCCGTCAGCGTCCAGATCGGCGGCCTCGAGCCCGGCACCGCCTACCACTTCCGCTTCGTCGCCACCAACGAGGTCGACAGCGCCGAGGGAACCGACACCAGCTTTGCCACCTACCCGGCGACCACCCCGACCTTCGCCCCCTGTCCCAACGACGGCTTCCGCGTTGGCGCCGGATCGCGCCTGCCCGACTGCCGCGCCTATGAGCAGGGGACGCCGATCGACAAGCACGGCGCCAACGCCCAGACCGGACCCAGCGCGGTCAGCGCCTCCGGCGACCGCTTCACCTTCCTCTCCAACGGCGGCCTGCCAGTCAGCGGTGGCCTCTCCGACCTGGTCTCTTTCCTCGCTTCGCGCGGGCCCGAAGGCTGGAGCACCGACGGTTTCCTGCCCCTCGTCAAAGCGGGTAAAGGAGGAGCGAAGGTCTACGGGGCAGACGAAGACCTCGCCGTCGCCCTGGTGGAAGGCGCGGGGCCAGGCGACGTCGGCAAACAGCTCTTCCTGCGCGACAGCGAAACGGCGACCTTCGAGCCAACCGGGGTCGTGTCCCAGGATCCCATCTTCCCCAAACTCGTCGGCTTCGCCGCGGATCCTTCGCACCTGGTCTTCCTGAGCGAAAGACAGCTCCTGCCCAGCGCGCCTGCCGAATGGAGCAATCTCTACGACCTCGACCACGGCGCCCTCACTCTCGTAAACCGCGTCCCCGCCGGCTCGACGACGAGCTGCGACGACGAGAACGGCCCCGCCTGCGTCGTTCCCCCGAAAGGATCGGCCTATTCCAGCGTAGGGCACGCGATCTCTCGCGACGGCTCGCGCATCTTCTTCACCGCCAACCTCGCGGAAGAGTCAGCCAACAAAGGCCGAATCTACATGCGCGAGGACGGCGCCAGGACGACCTGGATCTCGGCCTCGCAGCGCGCGACGCCGGATCCCAACGGCGAGAAGCAGGCCGAACTCGTAGCCATCGCCCCTGACGGCTCCAAGGCCTTCTTCCTCAGCTGCGAGAAGCTGACCGACGACTCGACCGCCGTCTCCACCGGGGCCAACTCCTGCCGGACCTCTACCTCCACGCCGACCGGCCTTGTTCCTGACCAAGGCGAGGACCTCTATTCCTATGACGTCGACACGGGAGAGCTGACCGACCTCACGGTCGACTCTAGTGCCGGCGACCCGTTGGGCGCCGCCGTGCAGAGGGTCTTCGGCGTCTCTGCGGATGGCTCCTCTGCCTACTTCGTCGCCAATGGCGTGCTTGCTGCCGGCGCCTCGCCAGGTGCATGCAGCCCGTCCAGTGCGAGTGGTGAGTGCAGCCTCTACGCTTACCACGACGGAGTCACGAGTTTCATCGCCAGGATAACTGGCGATGATCTAAATTTTGGTGATCGTCGCGTAGCCGTGGATGGCAGCGCGTTCTTCTTCAGCTCGAGGAAAAGCCTCACCGGCTACAACAACGCATCCTCGAGTTGCGCCGGAGGAATCTGCGTTGAGTTCTTCCGCTACAGCGCCCCCGAGGAAGATCTGCTCTGCGTCTCATGCATGCCGACTGGGACTCGCCCAAACGATAATGCCAGCCTTGGCACGCAGGGCCAAGCGCTCGCCAAAATCGTCAACAACGGCCTCAGCCGCAACCTCTCGGCCGACGGCAACCGCGTCTTCTTCGAGAGCCCCGACGCGTTGGTCCCGGGCGACACCAACAGCGTCAACGACGTCTATGAGTGGGAGGCGAAGGGAACTGGCAGCTGCGAATCGGAAAGCCAGAACGGCGGCTGCCTTTACCTGATCTCGAGCGGCACCGATCCCGAACCCTCGACCTTCCTCGGCGCTTCGACGAACGGCGACCACGTCTTTTTCTTCACCTTGCAGAAGCTGGTGCCGGGCGATGAGGACCAGCTGCGCGACGTCTATGACGCCGGCGTCGGCGCCGGCCTCACCGCGCAGCACACGCTGGCGCCGGCGACCTGCTCGACCACGGCCTGCCAGGCAAACCCGGCGCCGCCAGCCGATCAGACGCCGGCGAGCGCCACCTTCCAAGGCCCCGGCAACGCCCACTCGCGCGCCAAAGCGCGCAAATGCCCGAAAGGCAAGCGCAAGGTCAGAAGCGGCGGCAAGGTCCGCTGTCAAAAGGCGAGCAAACAGCACAAACGTCACAACAACCGTGGAGGTTCCAAGTGATCTCGGCAAAGCGAGTACTGCTCACCCTGGCCCTGATCGCGCTGCCGGCGGCGAGTCTGCCGGCCGCAGCTGCAGCGGCGCCGGCGGGGCCCGCCTGGAAGGTCTCGACCAAGATCGTCTCGCCAACCAACTTCACCGCGGGCGACAACAGCGGCAAAACCGTCTACGCGATCACCGCAACCAACGCCGGCTCCAAAGCCACCCTCGGTCCATTCACGATCACCGACGAGCTGCCCGAGGGGCTCAGCCTCAACCAGAGCCCACCCTTCGGGAACGAATTCCGCCTGTTCGACGACAGCCAATCCAACGGCATCGACAACGACGTCTTCACCTGCGACAAAGTCTCGGTCAGCTGCAGTGGTGCCACCGTCGTGCACCCGGGCGATCGCCTCTTCATGATCGTGCCGGTCAACGTCGCACCCGACGCGCCCCCGGTTCTCACCAACGAGGTGACGATAACCGGCGGCGGCGCGGTCGCCGACTCCGACAGCGTGCAGAACGCGGTCAGCTCCGAACCCCCGCCCTTCGGCTTGATGAGCTTCGAGAGTGCGATCCTCGACGCCGGCGGTGCGCCGGAGACTCGCGCCGGCGCCCATCCCTATCAGCTGCGCACCTCGGCTCAGTTCAACACGATCAAGGGAGGGCCTCCGAGCGAGAACCCGAGGAGCATCGTCGCCGACCTGCCCGCCGGGCTAGTCGTCAACCCCGAAGCGACGACGGTGCGCTGCACCGAGGCCGAACTCGACATCCAGGTACCAGGCGAAGGATGCCCGGAGGCCTCGGCGATCGGCATGGTCTACGTCAGCCTCGCCGTCGGAACGTCCTTCGCCAACCCGACCTGGCCCCAGCCCCTCTACAACATGGTGCCGCCGGCGGGCCGCCCGGCCGAGTTCGCCTTCAATACCGCCGGCATCGGCGTCCCGATCCACCTGCTGCCGAAGATCCGCAGCGACGGCGACTACGGTCTCACCTCCGAGACGCTCGACGTTCCCGGCTTCGGCAACATGTCTGGCGTCACCGTCGACCTCTGGGGCGACCCCTCCGATCCCAGCCATGACTTCAGGCGCGGCAACTGCGGGAAAATCTTCGTGTGGAACGCAGCTTGCTCCGTGCCCCCCACCCACACCGCTCTCCTGACGATGCCGAGCGCCTGCTCGGGGCCGTTGAAAGCCGATTTCTCGGCCAATTCCTGGCAGAGTCCCGCCAGCTTCGTCTCGGCCAGCTCCGAGACGCAGACCGAGGCCGGCGACCCGGTCGGCGTCAGCGGCTGCGAGAAGCTCAGCTTCAACCCGGCGATCGATACCCAGCTCTCGACCGACCAGGGCGAGACCGGCACGGCCTTCGATCTCAACGTCGACTTTCCCAACGATGGGCTAGAGGACTTCCGTGCGACCGCCGAATCGATGGCGCAAAAAGTCGTCGTCGCCCTGCCCGAGGGCATGACGATCAATCCCTCGGTCGGCGAAGGCCTGGGCTTCTGCAGGCCCGATCAGTACGCCAACGAGAAAACCTTCTCGGTCGACGGCGAGGGCTGCCCCGGCGACTCGAAGATCGGCACCCTTCACCTGGAAACGCCGCTGCTCGCCAGGGAGACGATCGAGGGCTCTGTGTATCTGGCCCAGCAGGACGATCCGGCGACGAGCGCTCCCGGTGCGGAGAACCCCTTCGACACCGACATCGCCATCTACATGGTGCTGCGCAACTCGCTCCGCGGCATCTTGGTCAAGAAGCCGCTGAAAGTGATCGCCGACCCGAAAACGGGGCAATTGGTGACCACCCTCGAAGGAATACCTCAATTGCCCTTCAGCCACTTCAACTTCCACTTCAAGGAAGGGGCGAGGGCTGCGCTGATCTCGCCCGCGGCCTGCGGCAAATACACGACCGAGGCGAAGTTCTATCCCGCCTCGGCTCCCAACAGCCCGAAGACGGTGACCGCCGACTTCGAAATCGCCAAAGGGGTGAACGGCGGGCCCTGTCCTCCGGGAGGCGTGCTGCCCTTCAAGCCCGGCTTCACGGCTGGCTCGCTCAACAACAACGCCAAGTCCTACTCGCCGTTCAACATGCGGCTGACGCGCGCAGACGGAGAGCAGGACATGACCAAGTTCTCCTCGATCCTGCCGCCGGGTGTGCTCGGCAAGCTGGCCGGGGTGAGCAAATGCTCCGATGCCGACATCGCCCTTGCGAGGTCGAAGACCGGGCGCCAGGAGAAGGCAAGCCCTTCGTGTCCCGCCAATTCACAGATCGGCCGCACCTATGCCGGCGCCGGAGTTGGAGACTCCTTGACCTACGTCGCAGGCCAGCTCTACCTCGGCGGGCCCTACCACGGCAATCCGTTGAGCGTGGTCTCGGTGACCTCCGCATTGGCAGGACCCTTCGACGCCGGAACGGTCGTCGTCAGGGAGGCCTTGGACCTGAACCCAGTGACCGCAGAAGTCGAAGTCGACGGCGCCGCATCCGATCCGATCCCCCACATCCTCAAAGGGATCGTCTTGAAGGTCAGGGACCTCAGGGTCTACGTCGACAAACCTGAATTCATCGTCAACCCGACGAGCTGCGATCCGAGCGCGGCCAAAGCGACCCTCTTCGGCGGCTTCCTCGACGTCTTCAGCGCAGCCGATGACGTCCCGGTTGGACTGCAGACCCGCTACCAGGCGGCCAACTGCGCGAGTCTCGGCTTCAAGCCGAAGCTCAGCTTGAAGCTGAACGGAGGCACGAAGCGAGGAGACCATCCGGCCTTGAAAGCGGTCGTCGACGCAAGGCCCGGAGACGCCAACATCGGCGCAGCCGTAGTCACCCTGCCGAACTCGGCCTTCCTCGACCAGGCCCACATCAGAACGATCTGCACCAGGGTGCAGTACGCGGCAAACGGAGGGGCTGGCGGGGGCTGTCCCAAAGCGGCTCAGTACGGCTACGCAAGGGCATTCACGCCATTGCTCGATGAACCGGTCGAGGGACCCGTCTATCTCAGGTCCTCGAACCACAAACTGCCCGACCTAGTCGCAGCTCTCCATGGCCTCGTAAACGTCGACATCGTCGGCCGGATCGACTCCTTCAAAGGCGGCATCAGAAGCTCCTTCGAAAGCGTCCCCGACGCGCCGGTGAGCAAGTTCATCCTCACCATGCAGGGCGGCAAAAAGGGATTGGTTGTCAACAGCCGCAATCTCTGCGCCGGCAAGAACAGGGCCAGCGCCCAGTTCACCGGCCAGAATGGTGCGCCGCATGACTTCAGGCCCGTGATGAAGGCGAGCTGCGGGGGCAAGAGGAAGAAGAGGTAGGCGTAGGCTCGGTAGCCGATGCAGGCGACCGAGAGTAGCCCGATGCGCCGCCTGCCGCCGGGCTCCCACGGGATCCCGGCGGACGTCGTCGCGCGCAACCAGCGCGAACGGCTGGTCGCGGCGATGGCCGAGATCTGCGCGGAGATGGGGTATGCCGAGGCGTCGGTGGCGATGGTCGCGCAGCGAGCGGGCGTCTCCTCGGTCACCTTCTACAAGCAGTTCGCCGGCAAGCGCGACTGCGTGCTTGCCGCTCATCGACAGCTGCTGGGACGGCTGCTCGAAGAGGTCGATCGGCGTCGTGAAGCCGAGAGTGGGACGGAGGCGAAGGGGCGTGCGGCGATCCGCACCGCTCTGGCGCTGTTCGCCGCCGACGCACCGTCGGCGCGCCTGCTGACGGTCGAGATCCTCGCCGCGGGAGAGGAGGGCGCGAAGCGCCACGACGCGGCGGTCGACGGTTTTGCTCGGCGTCTACGCACCGAGCGCCACGACGCTCCGCTGTCCACCGCCGAGTGGGTCCGGGCCGCCGGCTTGCTGGCGCTGGTCGGCAAGCTCGTCGTCGCGGGGGAAGCCGCTCGCCTACCCGAGCTCGAGGACGAGCTGATGGCGACTGTTTTGCCGCATAGCTGACGCAAAGAATTTTCATCCGGCGTGCACGCGCAACGTTTTGTCTTCTAGCATGGCATCATGGAGACGATGAGGAAGAGCTGGACCGACGAGCGGTTGGACGACTTGTCCGCCAAGGTGGACAGCGGCTTCGCCAGGGTCGATGCAGAGCTGCGCGCTGTCAACGCTCGGTTCGACGCACTCCAACGCACAATGCTTCAGATCGGTGGTGGAGTGATCGCCGCGCTGACCGCCGGCTTCGCGGGTGTGATCGCCACGCAGCTCTAGGCAGGCGAGCTAAGTCCGGAACTCGACCCAGAGGGGGTAATGGTCGGAGATGTGCCAGGACTTCTCCTGGGCGGCCATCTCCTCGAGCAGGTGCTTGGTCCACTCGAAGCGGCCGGCGTGGCCGGGGCCCTCGTAGGCGAGGGTCAACTGCGCCCGGCCTTTCTCGGTGAACCAGGCGATCTGGTCGTAGTAGTGCTCGGCTCCCGGTTTGTCGGAGACCGTTCGCGAGAGTCCCTGCAGCTCCGCTGGCGGCTCGAGGCCGGTCGAAGTCAGCGCTTTGAAGTTCGGATCGTCTTTGCGGTCGACGTTGAAGTCACCGAGGCAGATCAGGTTCTGGTTGTAGTCCTCGGCGGTCCGCTTCGCCCACTCGGCCAGCCACTCGGCGATCGCCTGCAGCTCGCCGGTCCGCTCCGCCGCCTCGGAGCCGTAGATCACGTGCAGCGTGATGAGGATGAAGGTCTGCCCGCCGGAGACGAAGCTGACCGCGTAGGGAGTGCGGACGAACTGCTCGCGCAGGGCGCCCTCCGCGATCTTGCCGCTCTTCAGCCACTCGTCGGGCACGACCAGCTCGGCCGCCAGCCCCGAGGGACGCACCCGCCGCGTGTCGAAGACGAAGGCGAGGCGCTCGCCGTTGCCGACCGGGGGCGGGTTGACGTCGGTCAGGATCAGTCCCCATTCGGGCCCCAGCGCCTTCAGCACGTGGCGCAACGCCCGCAGGTTCGCCCGCGCCTCCTGGATCGCGATCACGTCGAAGCGCGAGAGGATCTCCGCGATCGCCAGGGCGTCCGCGAGGTTGCGCTTCGGGCTGTCTTTCGTCCCCCGCTCCCAGCTGTCGGAAAGATCGCCGAAGGCACGGATGTTCCAGGTGGCGACCAGCAGGTTGCGATCGAGGTCCTTGGACGGCAGCTCGGCGTCGAGGCCGTCTTCCAGCTGCGCCAGCTCACCTCTGGTCGCCGCCGGCGGTTCGAGGATCGCCGGGTTGTCTCTCAGCTCGAGCGCAGGCATCGCTTAGGCATAGGTGAGGAGTCGCAGGCGGGAGAACTCGAGCGCTTTCAGGACTTGTCCCTCCGGCCCTCGGGCGACGACGTCGACGGGCGCCTTGCCTTTGCCGGCCGCGACCAGCCGCTCGACCGCCGCGGTCACGGTGACGATCCGGACTCCCGGCTCGAGATGATGAGGCAAGCGGAAGTCGAAGGGGTCGCGGTCGTGGAGCACCTCGCAATGGCCCTCTTCGCCATAGCACCGGTCGTGGCCGAAGACGAAGAAAGAGCCGGCGTAGGCGGGATGGTCGGTCCCGGCGTCGCGTCTCAGATTGCGCGGAGCGCCGATGAAGATCCTGGCCTCGAACGAGTCCCCGGAATGGTCGACGTCGTAGAAGACGAGGTCCACCCGGTCGAAGCTGTGCTCGGGGTCGGGCAGCTCCAGCGGTTTGCTGTGGAAGCGGTCAACCACGGCGCGTTCCCGGGACGGCGGCCGTACCGGCCGCGTAGTCGTAGCCGAGACCGGTGATGTCGAGCGTTTGGCGCACCGTCATCTCGAACGGAGGGAGGGCCAGGTCGAGGTAGCTTCGCGGCAGTTTGGCGCCTGGATGGTCGAGCTGCCACAGGTACCAGACCCGGTCGATCATGCAGTGGTGCGCCCAGAAGACTGGGTCGTAGGCGGAGGTCGCAATGCTGCCCATCGTCCCGCCGACCCAGCCGTGGACGCCGTTGTGGATGCTCTCCAGCTGGTTCTGGAAGGTGAAGTAGTCGCGGTTTCGCCGCACCTGCGTCACCTGCCCGGGAGTTGGCAGCCAGCTCGGGTCGCCCGGCTGCCGCCAGGTTCGTTTCTCTTGCGGCTCGCGCCTGCCGGCGGGCTGGATCGGCGAGGAGGCGAGCGGGTTTTTCCTGCCCTCCGCGGTGCGGGCCCTGGCGTAGGCCGGCGGCAATCCCTGGGCGTGGTCTTTGGTCCAGTCCCACCAGGGCAGGGTCACGCCCGGGACGCGATCCTGCAGTGCCTTCTCGAAGAAGTAGAGGTAGGCGCGGTGCCAGGGCAGGAAGATCTGGCTTCCGTGCTGGCAGTAGGCCGGCAACGGCAGGCCGTGGATGCCTGCCCAGTACTGGTAGCCGCGATCGTCGCCGATCCCCTGGGCCAGCGTCACCGCCTGGCGCAGGTCGGCGAGCTGTCCCTGGCTGAGCCGCCGGGCGCTGCGCCGGTGGCGGAGGCTGACGGCCGCCCGCGTCGCGCTCGGCGAGGCGGTGCTCATACTTGGCTCCGGGGTGCTCCGTCGTGGTCGGGCGTAGAACGGCGCCCCTGCGCCGGCGCCAGCCGGGCTAAGCGGCGCAGGCGCAGGGACGCCAGGCTTCCCAACACCGCGGCAAGCGGAGCGAGGCTGAGCGCCGCCTCCTCGACTGGTGCTCCCGCGATGTGAGCCAGCATCGCGCGCACCCTCTCACAGCACAACGAGTACTTCAAGTCTCTTGAGTAAATACGTAAGTTCTCAAATCGCAATCGAATCGCCTTGACTTTGGGACCCTTCCATACGAACATACGTTCGTATGGAAGTCGCTTGCGCCCTGGTCTCGGAAACCGCCCTCCTCGCAATCCACGAGGAGCGAGGGGTGGCGCCCGAAGATCTCTGGGAGGAGGCGCTGCGACGTCTGGAGGGGATCGGGGCGGCGATCGAGTCGGAGCGGGTGGGAGAGGCGTTCTTCGCGGTCGACGGGCTGCGGGGAATCCACGGGGGCGACGCCGCCGGCGTGGCGGCGGCGGCTCGGTTGGCGCTGGCGATGCCGGCGCTGATCGGGGTTGCTCCGACTCGATTTGCCGCCTTCGTCGCCGCGAGCAAAGGCGATCCCCACAGCGAGACCATCGTCCCGGCGGAGGGGCTGCACGAGTTTCTCTCGCCGCTGCCGGTCGCGATGCTGACCGGCCGGCTCGGCCTGCCCGCGCACGAAGCCGGGGAGCTGGCAGAGACGATGCGGCGGCTGGGGATCGGCACGCTGGGAGCGCTGAGGGCGCTGACGCCGGGCCGGGCTGCCGAACGCTTCGGCCCGATCGGCACGCGTGTCCTCCGCATCGTCCGCGGCGAAGAGGAACTGCTGCGTACCCGCCGCCCGCACGAGGAGTTGGTGGAGGAGATCCAGCTACCGGAAGGAACCGCTGGCGCCCGGCTGGAGCAGGCGCTGGAGCTGCTCGTCGACCGGCTGCTTGCCGCCCCGCGGCGAAAGGGGCGGACCGTGCTGGGACTGCGACTCGGCGCTCTGCTCAGCGACGGCGCCAGCTGGAGCGTCGATCAAGGACTGGGTCGCCCGACCGCCAATGCCCGGGTGCTGCGCACGGTGCTGATGCCACGGCTGGACGAGCTGCCGTCGCCGGCGGTCTCGCTGAGACTGCGCGCGCTCGCCTTTGGCCCGCCCGCCGCCGATCAGCTCGAGCTGCCGGTCCGCGGAGACGAGTCTCGCCGCCGCAGGCTCGGCGCCGCGCTGGACGAGGTTCGCGCCGCGCAGGGCGTCGAGTCCCTGCTCAAGATCCTGCCTGCCGACGCCGCCTCCCGCATCCCCGAGCGGCGCGACATGCTCACCCCCTTCCCGCCACGGCGATGATCGGGCTAGGAGCTCCTCGACGAAGGCTTGACGACGCGCAGCTTGTCGAGCGGAGCAAAGACGATCCTGGCAGCGGGTCCGAGCTCGGGCTCGAGGATCTCGAGCATCGCGGTCTCGGGGTTGTACAGCTCCAACACGCCACCGCGAGCGCCCGCGGGGGCATCGCCCACTCGCTCTGTCAGCTCGACGATGTCGAAGGGGGTGATCTCGTGGGTCATAGCCATGTCTTGTTCATGCTAGGGGGTCGGGTAAGCGGTGACCAGCCTTGGAGCCGCTATCTCAATGGCGTAGTGCCAAGCAATAAGTACCGGCGCGTTGCGATCGTTGAGAGTGAGACTTGCTTCGACTCCGCAAGAGACACCGAACGGCGGTCGAACGCGAACCTCCTTGATCGTGGCCGCCAGTGTCGCGTCTGCGATCGCCCACCAAACACACTCCCACTCTCTGGGACCAGTATGGAACACGCGCGTCCATTCGTGGCCATGTCCATCTGCTCCAAGGATCCAATCCAACTTGGATTTCTCGAACCAGATGCTTTTTGGGCGCGGAAGGGGTTCTCCGATTTCTGGTGGCCATGGCACCATCCTGACGCTAGGGATCGAGATTTCACACGTGTGCGACTCAGATCGATTCTTCGAGTCAGCAATCGAACGAAACCGGAACAGGCTCGATGACGCCGGGGGTGCGGCGGCTTTATGCACCCCGGCGGGTGACGGTGGAGGTCGACGCCGAAGGTGTCCCGACGGCGGTTGAGGGGGTTGCGGTCGAGGCGGTGCGCGAGGAGTGGGTGGTCGAGGACCGCTGGTGGACCCCGCGGCGGCTGTGGCGGCACTACTTCGAGTTGCTCCTCCACGATGGGCGCAACACGGTCGTCTTTCGCAGCAGCAGCGGGCGCTGGTACCGGCAGCGGGCCTGATGGACGCCGACGCTCCATATGTGGAGCTGCACGCCCACTCGGCCTTCTCCTTCCTCGACGGGGCCTCGACGCCGATGGAGCTGGCCGCGGCCGCGGCCGAGCTGGGCTATCCCGCCCTCGCCCTCACCGACCACGACGGAGTCTGGGGCTCGATGGAGTTCGCGCGGGCCTGCAAAGGGTTTGGGATTCGGGCTATCGCTGGGGCTGAGTTGACGGTAGCCACGGAGCCGCGGGTCTTGCCACCCCCGGCCGGCTACGTTCATCTGACTCTCC
The DNA here is from genome assembly GCA_044867645.1 of Solirubrobacterales bacterium. Taxonomy (GTDB): domain Bacteria; phylum Actinomycetota; class Thermoleophilia; order Solirubrobacterales; family 70-9; genus VRUE01. The sequence goes on from JBIOVI010000025.1 coordinate 53,598, forward strand.
TGGTGGAAAGCCCGGTCGGCTATTGCAACCTGTGCCGGCTGCTGACGGAAGCTCATTCGCACACTCGCGACGGCAGCGGTCGCACCGCTGGGCAGCCATCTGTGACGCTGGAGCAGCTCGAAGCGCACGCCGAGGGCCTCGTCTGCCTCTCCGGCTGCGCCCGGGACGGGGCGGTGGCCGGGGCTTGGGAGCGGGGAGACCCGGCTGGAGGGGCAGCCCTGGCCAAGCGACTGCTCGGTGCCTTCGGTCGCGACGGCTTCCGGCTCGAGCTGCAGCGTCCTTACTGGCGCCGCGATCGCGCTCGCAACCGCTGGCTCGCCGGCCTCGCCGAGCGTCTCGGCGTGCCCACGGTGGCCACCGGCAACGTCCACTCCCACGCCCGCCGCCGCGCTCACCTCCAGGACGCCTTCGTCGCGGTGCGAATGGGGACGACGTTGGAGGCCTCCGAGCCGCAACGGCGCGGCAACTCGAGCTCGGCGCTCGCTCCGCCCGAGGGGATGGCGACCCGCTTCGCCGAGCATCCCGGAGCGGTCGCCGAGACCCTGCGCCTCGCCGAGCGACTTCGCTTCGACCTGACGGCGGAACTCGCCTACCGCTACCCCCGCGCCGACGATCCCGAGGCCGATCGCGAGCTTGCCGAAGTGTGTAGGGGTCTGCTGGCGGAGCGCTACGCCTGCTCCGATCGCCTTGGCGACGCCGAGCGACGGCTCGATGAGGAGCTGCGGACGATTCGCAAGCGTGGCCTCTCGGGTTTCTTCCTCCTCCACCGCGACCTGCTCGAGCTGGCCCGCGAGGTGGCGCTGGAGGTGCGCGGGCCCGAGTCGGCGCGCTCGATCATGCCTCCCGGCCGTGGGCGCGGCTCCAGCGTCAGCTCGATCGTTTGCTACCTAACCGGCCTCTCCCACATCGACCCGGTCGAGAAGAACCTCTTCTCCGCCCGCTTTCTCAACGAGGAAGTCAACGAGGACACCGTCGCCCCCGATATCGACCTCGACTTCCCCCGTGACATCCGCGAGAAGCTGATCCCCCGCGTCCACGACCGTTACGGGGCCGACCGCTCCGCCCTCGTCGCCGCCTTCCCCACCTATCGTCCGCGCGGCGTCGTCCGGGATCTCGGCAAGGCGCTGGCGCTGCCGTCCGAGGAGATCGAGCGGGTGGCGAAGATGGTCGGCTTCCACGAGCGCTCCGGCGAGATCGAGCGCGACGTGAAGGCCGCTATCGGCCCACGGCGTGCCGCCGCACCCGGCTGGCAGGCCCTCCTCGGCCTCTGCGACGAGGCGTTGGGCTTGCCCCGCCATGCCTCGCAGCATCCGGGCGGGATGGTGATCTCGACCCGGCCGTTGATCGACGTCTGCCCGGTAGTGCCGGCGGCGATGGAGGGGCGGCAGATCGTCCAGTGGGACAAGGACTCCTGCTCGGATGCCGGCTTCCTCAAGATCGACCTGCTCGGGCTGGGGATGCTCTCGGCGGTCGAGCGCTGCGTCGAAGAAGTGAGCCGCACCCAAGAGGAGCCACTCGACCTCTCGCGCATCTCCTTCACCGACGTCGAAACCTTCGAATCGATCCGGGCTGCCGAGACGACCGGCGTCTTCCAGATCGAGAGCCGCGCCCAGATGCAGATGCTGCCCCGCACCAAGCCGGAAAACCTCGACGACCTCACCGTGCAGGTGGCCCTGGTCCGGCCGGGACCGATCCAGGGCGGCGCCGTCCATCCTTATATAGAGCGCCGCAAGCGGCAGCGCGAAGATCCCACCTACGAGATTCCATACGAGCACCCCCTGCTGGAGCGGGCGTTGGAGGAGACCCTGGGCGCGATCGTCTACCAGGAGCAGGTGCTCGAGGTGGCGATCGACCTGGCCGGCTTCACCCACGCGGAGGCAGACGGGCTGCGGCGGGCGATGAGCCGCAAGCGATCGCAGGATGCGATCGAGGAGCATCGCGACCGCTTCCTGGTCGGGGCCGTCGGTGCGAACAAAGTCCCGCTCGAGGTGGCCGAGCGGGTCTGGGACCAGATCCAGGGCTTCTCCGGCTTTGGCTTCCCCAAGGCGCACTCGGCCGCCTTCGGCCTGCTCGCCTACCAGTCGGCCTGGCTGCGGATCCACCACGGGCCGGAGTTCCTCTGCGCGCTGCTCAACGAGCAGCCGATGGGCTTCTACCCGCCCGACGCGCTGGTCCACGAGGCACAGCGGCGCGGCATCCGCCTCGCCGGCCCCGATGCCAATCGCAGCCGCGTCCTCTGCCATGTCGAAACACCCCGGCGTCAGGCCGAGGACCGGCTTGGGGAGGTGCGGGGCGGGTTGGTCGTGCGGATCGGGCTCGGCTACGTGAAGGGAGTGCGCAAGGAGGAGATGGAGGGCCTGGTCGCGGAGCGGGAGCGGGGCGGGCTCTACCGGGGAATCGCCGACCTCGCCTCGCGCTCGGGGGCGAGCCGCGACGGCCTCGAGCGTTTAGCTTGGGCCGGCGCCCTCGACGGGCTGACCGAGGACGTGCCGGTGATCGACGGTCCGTATAGGTGTTCGATCACCGGCACGTCCCCCACATCCGGGCGGCGGGCGGCGCTGTGGGAGGCCGGGGTGGCGGGGACGGGGGTGCGGCATGAGGAGGGGACCCAGATGGCGCTGCCGTTGCCGATGCCCGGTGCGCCTGAGATTGAGCCGCTGGGCCCGTGGGAAGAAGCGATCGCCGACTATCGCTCGATCGGGATGACCCTGGGCGAGCATCCGATGGGGCTGATGCGTTCCGACCTCGGTCCCGAGCTCTTGCGCAGCACCGACCTGGAGAAGGTCCCCGATGGCGGCACGGTGGAGGTGGCGGGGATGGTCGTCGCTCGCCAGCGCCCCGAGACCGCCAAGGGGATCGTCTTCATGCTGCTCGAGGACGAGCGCGGCACCGTCAATCTGATCGTGCCGCCGCCAGTTTACGAGCGCTACCGTGCCCTGGTCCGCGCCGCCCCACTAGTGCGCGCTAAGGGCAAGTTGGAGCGTCGCGAAGGGACGACCAACGTCCTCGTCGCCGAGGTAGGCGATCTGGAGCGCCAGAGAGTCGCTCCCATTGCAGGTCGAGACGAGGCCGGGGCGAGCGAGAGGCCGGACGCCTCCGCCCGAGAAGCCCGGAACCGACTCCGCAGTCGCGCTGTCGATCGGCTCCGCAACGTCGCCCCCGCCGGTCACCGCTGGGGGCGTCGAGGCTAGCCACCTGGCCAGTTGCTCGGGATTAACTTTTTATAAAGCGGGTAAAGGCGAGCCGCCCCGCCTCATGCGGAGCAACGAGCGCTACCCACCGGGAGCGCTGTCCTACTGAGAGGAGATGGATATGAGCCAGTCAACCCAGTCGCGAACGCGCCGGCTGCGGCGGACGGCGGCCCTGGCGTTCGCGCTGCTCGCGATCTTCGCCGCCTTCGCCGGAGCGGCCCGCGCCGCCAACTACGTCGCCCTTGGCGATTCCTACGCCGCCGGGCCCCTTATCCCCAACCCGCTGCTGCCGCTCGGCTGTCTTAAGTCGGACCACAACTATGCGCACCTGGCCGCGCCAGCCATTGGCCTGCCACTGCGCGACCCGAGTTGCAGCGGTGCGACTACCGAGGACATGACGAGTCCCCAGAACGTCGATCCCGACGGGCCCAACCCGCCGCAGTTCGACTCGCTCGATGCGAGCACCACCGTCGTCTCGCTGACGATCGGCGGTAACGACATCGGCTTCTCGGAAATCGCCCAGAGCTGCGTCACCCTCAACCCGTTCAGCACCCCCTGCAAAGACAAATACACGGCCGGCGGCAAAGACCAGATCGCCGAACGGATCGAAGCGACGGCGCCCAAGGTGGCGGCGGTGTTGCAGGGCATCCACGCCCGCTCGCCGGGGGCCGGCGTCTTCGTCACCAACTACGCCGCGATCTTCCCGGAGAGCGGCTTCGGCTGCTGGCCGCAGATGCCGATCGGCTTCGGCGACGTGCCGTACCTGCGCGCCAAGCAGAAACAGCTGAACGCGATGATCGCCACGCAGGCGGCGAACAACGGCGCCACTCTGGTCAACTGGTACCAGGCCAGCATCGGCCACGACGCCTGCAAGAGCTCGTCGGTGCGTTGGGTCGAGCCCATCATCCCGACCAATCCGGCGGCGCCGATCCACCCCAACCTAGCCGGCATGCAAGGGGCGGCGAACGCCCTGGTGGCGGCGGTCAAATGAGCTAGGGCGCCTCGCGGCGGGCGGCACCTAAGCGAGCTGACGCTCGAGTGGGCCGGCGGGCGCGTCCTGCCGGCCCACCGGGCACGGCTCGGGCATCGGGAAGAGCCGAAGGAAGCGCTTGGCCTCCCTCTTGCTCCCCTCGACCCGCATCGCTTTCGAGCCGATAGCGGTGTCGAGTGGAAGCTGACCCGCGAGCACCGCGGCCAGGGTGCCGGGCTCGTCGATCTCGATCGCGACGGTGGGTGCGGTAGCCAGCCCGCGGCCCAGCTCGATCTCACCGCCGGCGATCTCGACGTGGAAGCGATCGTCGCCGAAGCGCAGTTCGTAGCTTGCCTCCAGTTCGCCGGCACTCTCCGCGTCGAAGAGCGAGCGCAGCGCCAGGACGATCGAGTCGATCCCGATCTCCCGGTGCTCGGGTGGAACGGGGGAGCGCGCGCCCCAGGTGCCGAGCCGGGTCACGATCGGCTCCAGCTCCCGGCCCCACTCGGTCAGCTCGTAGACCTGGGAGCTTGCCGGCGGCGGCAGTTTGCGACGATGGATTACGCCGCCTCGCTCCAGCTCCCGCAGTCGCTCGGAGAGGATGTTGGAGCTGGCGTGGGGCAGTCCCACGCGCAGGTCGGTGAAGCGCTTCGGGCCGAGCAGCAGCTCACGGACGACGAGTAGAGCCCAGCGCTCGCCGACGAGGTCCAGGGCATAGGCGAAACGACAGGCCTCTCCGTAGCTGCGCTTCCCATACATGACGACCAGTTTAGCCCGTTAGTGCGAATTTGCAACTGGGTAGTTGTTTTTATGAACTATTTGCTAGGGTGACCGCTAGTCTGGACACCGGCGAAATTCGTATACACCCGCACGAGGAAAATTCGAGACCCAAGGAGGCGAGCTATATGAGCGCCAACGTAGAAGCCCCCGAACAGGCCGCGAACCGAGTGGACGCCGACAGCAGTCGCTGGCTCGCCCTCTACGTCCTCTGCGCGGGCATGTTGATGATCGTTCTCGACATCACGATCGTCAACGTCGCGCTGCCCTCGATCCAGGACGATCTTGGCTTCTCGCAGAGCAACCTCGCCTGGGTCGTCAACGCCTACCTCGTCCCCTTCGGCGGCCTGCTGTTGCTTGCCGGACGGTTCGGCGACCTGCTCGGCCAGCGCCGTATCTTTCTCACCGGCCTTGCCATCTTCACCACCGCCTCGCTGCTCTGCGGCCTCTCGCAGAGTCAGGAGATGCTGATCGGCGCCCGCTTCGTCCAGGGCATCGGCGGCGCGCTGACCTCGGCCGTGATCCTGGGCATGATCGTGACGATGTTCCCGGAGCCGCGCGAGCAGGCGAAAGCGATCGGCGTCTACGGCTTCGTCGCCTCGGCCGGGGGCACGATCGGACTGCTGATCGGCGGCGTGCTGACCGAGGCGATCGCCTGGCACTGGATCTTCTTCATCAACCTGCCGGTCGGGATCGCGACCGCACTGATGGCGCGGCGGCTGATCTCCGACTCGCCCGGGATCGGCTTCGGCGAGGGCGCCGACATCCCCGGCGCGGTGCTGATCACCGGCGGCCTGATGCTCGGCGTCTACACGATCCTTGGCATCAACGAGCACGGCTGGGGCTCGACGCAGACGCTCGTGCTCGGGGCGATATCGCTGGCGATGGAGACCGCCTTCCTGGTGCGCCAGGCGCGCATCGACAACCCCTTGATGCCGCTGCGACTATTCCGCTCGCGCAACGTCTCCGGGGCGAACGCGCTGCAGATGCTGCTCGTCGCCGGGATGTTCTCGATGTTCTTCCTCGGCGCCCTCTACATGCAGCGGATCCTCCATTACGACCCGCTCGAGGTCGGGCTCGCCTTCCTGCCGGCAACCCTGGTCATGGGGACGCTCTCGCTTGGCTACTCGGAAAAGCTGATCATGCGCTTCGGCCCGCGTCGGATGCTGATCCCGGGCATGGTGCTGGTCGGGCTGTCGCTGCTTCTTCTCGCCCGCACCCCCGTCGACGGCTCCTACCTGGCCGACCTGTTGGCGCCGATGCTGCTGATCGGCGTCGGCATCGGGATCTCGTTCCCGTCGCTGATGACGCTGGCGATGTCCGGCGCGACGCCGAGCGACGCCGGGCTGGCGTCGGGGGTGGTCAACACCACCGCCCAGGTAGGCGGTGCGATCGGCCTCGCGGTGCTGGCCACGCTGGCGACCGAGCGCACCGACGGCTTGCTTGCGGACGGCGCCTCGCACGCGGCCGCGCTCAACTCCGGCTTCCACCTCGCCTACCTGGTCGGCGCCGGGCTGGTCGGGATTGCCCTTGCGATTGCCGTCTTCGTATTGCGCTCCGAACCGGTTCCGGCGGCCGCCGAACCGGGCCAACAGCCCGAGCATGCTCGCGGTGAGACTCGCGAGCCCGCTTACTCAGAAGCGAGATGACAAAAGGAGGAGATATGGGAAAGCCAGTCGTTCACTTCGAGGTGATCGGTAAGGACGGAGCAAAGCTGCAGGGCTACTACTCCGAGCTCTTCGGCTGGGAGATCGACGCCAGCAACCCGATGAGCTACGGGATCGTCAAAGGCGAGGACAACCCCTCGAGTATGGGGAGCATCGGCGGCGGCATCGCCAGCGGCCCCGACGGCTACGAGGGACACGTCACCTTCTACATCGCCGTCCCCGACATCGAGGCGGCCCTGGTCAAGGCCGAGGAGCTCGGCGGAACCAGGGTGATGGGCCCGGAGAAGATCATGGACCAGGTCGAACTGGGCCAGTTCAAAGACCCGGAGGGTCATCTGATCGGCCTGGTCCGCGACTCGTCCTAGCGCTACGCCTGGGAGGACGTGCCGGGACTTATGCGTCCATATAGGTGCTTAAGTCCCGGCACGTCAGCCAGCGGCTTCGGCGCGCTTGAGGCCGCCGCGGGCCCAGAAGGCGAAGAGGACCGGCAGGACGACGGCGATCGCGAAGGCGAGCGCGACCAGCGTCGCCTCGCCGGAGATGAAGCCGCGCCCGGACTCGAGCAGCGCCGTTACCGGGTTGACCGAGGCGACGGCGTGGATCCAGCCGCTGAGCAAGTCGAGCGGCACGTAGACCGGCGCTAGAAAGAGGATCAGGAAGGCGGGGAACTGCATCAGCGGACCGCCCTGGATCGAGCGGACCCGCATCGCCACCCCCGCTGCCCACAGCGTCGCCGCCAGGTTGACCAGCACGGCGAGGCCGTAGAGCCCGAAGAGTTCGACCCCGCTGCCGCCGACCTCCATCCCGGCGACCAGGGCGACCGCGGTCAGGATCGTCCAGGTGATCAGCGCCCGCACCAATGCCGCGATCGCATAGCCGGCGACGATCCCGCTGCGGTTGGTCGCCGCCAACAGGTAGCGGCGGGCGAAGCCGGTCTCGAAGTCGCGAGCGATGCCGAAGCCGGTGAAGACGCCGCCGAAAGCTGCCGACTGCAGCAGGACGAAGACGAACTGGAAGGCGGTGTAGCCGCCGGAGAAGTCAAAGCCGGGCGCACCGGCGATCGCCGAGAGCCCGCCGGCGAAGGCGATGAAGAAGAAGAGCGGGAAGAGGATCCCCGGCGCGAGGAAGGCCGGGTTGGTGAGGAAGTTGTGGATGCTGCGCCAGGCGACGGCGAGGGCGATCTTGCGGGTCACGTCCTCACCAGCCTCGTCTTCAGGGCGGCCGACGCCGCGGTCATGCCGACAGCCAGGATCGCCGCCGCGATACCGAAGCCGAGCGCCAGGTCACCGGCATTCCAGCCTTCGATCAGCAGCGAGCGGAAGGCCTGCAGCAGGTAGGAGACCGGGTTGGCGCTGGCGATGGCGTGGAACCAGTCGGTCTGCAGCAGTTCGAGCGGCAGCGCCATCGATGAGAGGAAGAGGACGACGAAGAAGAGCGGGAAGAGGCCCTGGACCGCCTCGCCCGAGCCGGTGCGCAGCGCCGCGAAGAGGCCGATCGTGCCGAAGGCGACGGTGATCGAGACCGAGAGCGCGACGATGACCAGGGCGCCGCCGAGACCGGCGGCGAGATCCGCGCCGGCGATCAGCCCCACGCTGAGGTAGGTCACCGCCTGGATCAGGCCGAGGACGACGGCGCCGGCAAGGAGGCCGCTGAGCAGCGCCGCGCCGCGCAACGGCGTCAGGGCGAGCCGGTTGAGGAAGCCGGTCTCGATGTCCCGTGCCAAGTCGGTGCCGGCGTTCATCACCGAGAACAGCGCTCCCTGCATGAAGGGAACCGCGAGGGCAAAGGTCAGGTAGGAGTCGGTTGGGAAGCCGGGCAAGTTGGTCGCGTCTTTGAGCCCGCCCGAGTTGACGGCGAGCAGGAAGAGGGGAAAGACCAGCGCCGGCACGATCTGCGCCGGTTGGCGCATCGTGCGCAACACCGAGCGGCGGGCCAGCTGCCCGACCTGGGTGCGGAGTCCGCTGCTCACGCCTTCACCGCTTCCATTTCCTCGCTGTCGGCCTCGGTCTCCTCGCCGGCCCCCTCCAGCGAGCGGCCGGTCTTGGCGAGGAAGACGTCATCTAGGGAGGGAGCGTGCAGCTGCAGCTGCTCGATCGCGACGCCCTCGGCGTCGAGGGCGCGCACCACCTCGGCGAGCTGCGACTCGCCGCCGTCGAGTCGGACCGAGGCGCCGTTCCGGCGCGTGGCCCCGGCCTGCTCGCCGAACCGGGTCAGCGCCTGCGCCACCCGGTCCCGGTCGGCTGGGTCGCGAGGCACCGCCTCGACGGTGGGACGGCCGATCTCGGCCTTGAGCTCGGCCGGGGTGCCCTCGGCGACGATCTTGCCGTGGTCGATGATCCCGACCCGGTCCGCGAGCGCGTCGGCCTCCTCCAGGTACTGCGTGGTGAGAAAGACGGTGACGCCCTCCTCGGAGGCGAGCCGGGCCACCTCATCCCAGAGCGCGGTGCGGCTCTGGATGTCGAGGCCGGTGGTGGGCTCGTCGAGGAAGAGGATGCGCGGCCGATGGACGAGCGCCAGCGCGAGGTCAAGCCTCCGTTTCATCCCGCCCGAGTAGTCGCCGACCTTGCGCTCCGCCGCCTCGGAGAGCCCGACCCGGGCGAGCAGCTGCCGCGACCGCTCGACCCGGTCCGCCTTGGGCAGGCCGTGCAGAGCGGTCTGCAGGCGCATGTGCTCGTCGCCGCTGAGCAGCGGGTCCAGCGCCGCCTCCTGCAGGGCGGCGCCGATCGCGCCCCGCACCCGTCCCCCTTCGGCGGCGATGTCGAAGCCGGCGACCCTCGCCGTGCCGGCAGTCGGCGGCAGCAGCGTGGTCAGCATCAGCACCGTGGTCGACTTGCCCGCTCCGTTGGGGCCGAGGAAGCCGTAGATCTCTCCCGGCGCGACGCGCAGGTCGATCCCGTCGACCGCGCGTGGCCCGTTCTTGAACTCGCGCACCAGCCCTTCGGCTTCGATACCCGCTCGATCCGTCGTGCCTTCGCTCATCGCATTGCCCTTCTCGACTTGCCGGTATATCTCAATAATTGAGATTACCCAAGATTGAGATTAGAATACATTCCGATGAGTAAGACGGCGAATAGAGCCGAGCAACCGACGGTCGGCGCTGCGCGAAGAAACCTCGCGCGCCAGGCCGATCTGGCGCGCGAGGCTTGGGATCTCCTTGCCTCACTTGTCTACCCGCCCCCGTTCCTTCCTATCGCTCGCGAGCTGGGCCTGCGCCCACCCGCCTTCGGCACCTTGCGCCTGCTTGACGAGCCGCGGACGATGAGCGAGATCGCCGCGGTCCTCCACTGCGACAACTCCAACGTGACCGGGATCGTCGACGGGCTGGAAGAGCGCGGTCTTGTCGTCCGTCAGCCCTCCGAGGAGGACCGGCGGGTGAAGCTGATCGCGCTCACCGCCGAGGGCCGCCGCGTCCGCGCCCGCCTGATGCGGGCGGTGGAAAAGCCGCCGGCCTGGCTGACCCGGCTCTCGGCGGCAGACCAGCGCACCCTGCGCGACCTGCTCCACCGCGCGAGCGCCGACAGCGCCTGAGCAAACGCAAACTCCTTGACGGCGCGCCGCCGCCACGTAGTGTGGACATCGCGATGCCACCGGAGACCCAATACGCACGCAGTGGCGATGTAGGTATCGCCTACCAGGTGTTTGGAGAGGGGGACATCGACCTCCTCGTCGCCTTCCCTTACCTCTCGCATCTCGACCTGATGTGGGAAAGCCCGGCCGTGTCTCGCTTCCTGCGCCGCCTCGGTGCCTTCGCCCGTGTGATCGTCTTCGACCGCCGCGGCGTCGGGCTTTCCGACCCGGTGGCGGGCGCGCCGACCCTGGAGGAGCGGATGGACGACGTCCGCGCCGTGATGGATGCAGCGAGCTGCGAGCGGGCGGCGCTGTTCGGCATGTCGGAGGGGTCGACGATGTGCATGCTGTTTGCCGCTACCTATCCGCAGCGGACCTCGGCCCTGGTGCTGTGGGGGGCGATGGCGCGCTCGACGGCCGCCCCGGACTACCCCTGGGCGCTGGAGAAGGAGGTGGTGCAGGAAGCAAATGACGAGCTCATAGCGCCGCTCTGGGGTAAGGGCGCGACGATCGAGATCTTCTCGCCGAGCCTGGCCGACGATCCCCGCGCCCGCGAGTTTCAGGCCCGCTTCGAGCGTCAGGCGGCGAGCCCGATGCGGGTCAAGCAGCTGCTGCAGATGTTCTTCGACACCGACGTGCGCGGAGCGCTGCCGCTGATCCAAGCGCCGACCCTGGTCCTGCACCGTCGCCACGATCGCGCCGTCAACTATCGCGCCGCGCGCTGGCTCGCCGAGCAGATCGAGGGCAGCCGCTACGCCGAGCTGGAGGGCGAAGACCACTTCCCCTGGGTGGGCAACAGCAACGCGGCGCTGGAGGCGATCGAGGAGTTCCTCACCGGGGTGCGGCCGGGTCCGGCGCCGGAGCGGGTGCTGGCGACGGTCCTCTTCACCGACATCGTCGACTCGACCCGCCTCGCGACCGAGATGGGCGACCGGCGCTGGCGCGACCTGCTCGAGGAGCACCAGGAAGTGGTCCGCGACCATCTGCGGCGCTTCGAGGGCCGCGAGATCAAGACGACCGGCGACGGCTTCCTCGCCGTCTTCGACGGTCCGACCCGGGCCGCCGAGTGCGCGCGGGCGATCGTCGACGACATGCCCTCGCTGGGAATCGAGGTGCGGGCCGGCCTGCACACCGGCGAGGTCGAGCTGATGGGCGACGACGTCGGCGGCATCGCGGTTCACGTCGCCGCCCGCATCGCGGCGCTGGCCGATGCCCGCACGGTGCTCGCTTCGCGCACCGTGCGCGATCTCGCCGCCGGCTCCGGCATCGAGTTCGACTCCTTCGGACGCCACTCGTTGAAGGGGGTCTCCGACGAGTGGGACGTCTACAGCGTCGTCTCGACCCCGCTAACCGCGCATCGACGGGCCTAGACGAGCGCCGGGCGGCGGAAGAGCTCCGCGGAGGGGATCCCGATCACCTCGCCCTTGAAGCGCTTCTGGCGCCCATAGACCACCCAGGTGGTGTCGATTTCGCCGATGTCGAGATCGAGCCGCAGCTCGTCCACATGCTCTTCGACGTGCTCCATGTGGGTGAGGCCGGAGTCGTAGTCGCCGCGCAGCAGGCCTTCGGCGACGAGTGGCTTCGAGGCGACGTCGATCACCTCGTCCCACTGGGACAGGTCGACGTAGCCCTTGGTGGCAGGGACGATTCCCAGCGAGCGCGGTCTCTCCACGTCCCGCCGGCTCAGCAGCACCAGGTGCTTGGTCGGGTAGATGAAGGTGTCGACCACCCAGACCTCGGTCCAGTGCTTCTCGGTGATCTCATGGACCTTGGGGTGGGCGCTGCACTGGACGAGAAAGGCGCCGGGCGTCTCACGAAGCATCTCCAGGCCGACGAAGAAGTCGGTGATCAGCTCGATCTCGTAGTCGTCGATCCCCTGGAAGCGCATGTAGTTCATGACCGCCCGCTCGTGGCAGGTCCCGCCCGGCCCGAGCGTGATCAGCATTGGCTTGTCGAAGCGCTCCTCGCTCGACTCCATCAGAAGACATAGATTACTCGATTTAAACGAAGCGCCTGACGAAGTTGAGCGCGATGTCGGCGACCTCGCGCCAGCCGCTGTCGATCGTCAGCGAGTGGCCGCGATTGGGAACCTCGACCAACTCCGTCACGCCCTCGTTGCGTTTCTGCTTCTTGTAGGCGGCGTTGCTCATCGCCGGCGGCACACTGTGATCTTTCTCGCCGGTGAAGATCAAGAGCGGCCCCCGCTCGGGGTTCTTGCTGTCCACCTTCAACTCGGTCCAGGGATTCAAGTTGGCCATCGCCGCCTGGAAGAGCGGCGCGCCGGGAGCGGCGACGTGGAAGGTCTCGTGCAGCCCCCGGGCCTCATCCTCGTCGACCGCGTTGGCCCAGCCGTAGCGAAACTGCTCGTAGGTCAGGGCGATCCCCCGGCCGCGGTTGAGCGGGTTGCGCAGCACCGGCATCGTCGAGCGCAGCGCCGGGATCGGCAGCGGCAGCACGCCGCGGAAGGGCGCCGGGTCGATCGCGACCGAGGCCGCGGACAGCCCGCGGCCGGCGACGATCTGCGTCAGGAGTCCGCCGAAAGAGTGTCCAACCACGGCGGGCTTCCTGTTCAGCGCGCCGATCACCTCGCCGGCGTGCTCGGCCACCGTCCCCACCTTCTGGCCGGCGAAGGCTTCGGGGTTCGCCCGCGCCTCCTCGACCGACGCCGGGTCGCCGGGCCAATCCACTGTGACCGGGGCATAACCCGCCTCCTCGAAGAGAGCCGTCCAGCGTCCCCAGCTGCTCGCCAGCAGCCAGAGGCCATGGATGAAGACGACCGGCGTCCTCCCGCCTGCGTTCGCCGCCTCGACCTGCCCTGCCTCACGCTCGGTGATGGTCGCCATCGCATTCGCCTTTCTGGAGGTGCTGGGCCATGAACCGGTTGAGAAGTTTGACCTAACTGACCGGCGGCGGCGATCCCTCCGCGCTTGCCGCGAGCGTCTCGTCCCAACCGCAGACTAGGCAGGCGTGGCGGAAGGCGGAGCTGGCGAAGCCGAGGGCGTAGGCGCGCGGATCCGCGGCGGCGCGGACGTCGTCCCAGTCGAGGACGTACAAACCCATTCCGTCATCCCAGCGAGCGGCCTCGGGATCCAGCCTGGCATCCTCGAATCCAGGCGGCGCTGGATGTGCGTAGACGTAGAACGCCGCCTTGCCGTGGCGCGGATCGCCGGGCCACCAGCCGACGGCGACCTCCTGCGAGTCCATCGAGTTGCGCATGATGAAGTCGTCGGAAGGCGGCTCGGCGGCTCGGCCGGAGAAGAGGTTGACCGCCAGGTCGAAGGAGCCCCACCAGGCGTTGACCGGCGTCGAGCGCCCGCGGTAGGGGGCGCGGAAGGCGGTGAGGACGAGGCCGGCCTGAGTAGCCGCGGCGAAGTAGGAGGCGACTCTCTCGGTGTCGTAGGTCGCGTGCTCCTCGTCCTCGTCGAGCGGGGTGCTCCAATGCGCCTCCTGCGGAGTGGGATCGATCTCGACCGCGCCGGCCAGCTCACCTACCGCCGTCAGCAGCTCGCGCGTGACGCTCCCCACCGCCCGGTTTGGGGTAAGCGGCAGGCGGCGCGTCCGGCCGTCGCTGTGTTCGGCGATCGCCTCGTGCGTGTGCAGGTCGAGCGCCACGGCGAAGGCGCCGGAGCCGTCGGGGGCCGGCAACGGTGCGGTCTCCCAGCCCCGCGCGGTAAGCCGCAGCGCCGCGTGTTGCAGCTGCGGCTCGGGCGGCGCCAGCACCGCCGCCAACTTGCCCAGTACCTGGGTGTGGGCGTGAAGCGTGTCGCAGGTCGGCGCCCATTCCTCGTAGGAGATGGGAGGCCAGGTGGGCGACGCCATCGGCAGACGGTAGCGCGACCCCGGCGGTAGGTGGATGAGCACTACGCTTACCCGGATGGGCAAGGCTCTCTATACGGCCGAGGCACATGTGACCGGCGGCAGGGTGGCTGGCCATGGCCGCACCTCCGACGGGGTGTTGGAGGTCGATCTCCGAACCCCGCCCGAGCTGGGCGGCGAGGACACCGGGACCAACCCGGAGCAGCTCTTCGCGGTCGGCTACGCGGCCTGCTTCGAGGGCGCCCTTGCTGCCGTCGCCCGCCGCAAGAAGCTTGACGTCGGCGACGTCGAGATCGACTCCAAGGTGTCGCTGGTCAGCGCCGAGGAGCGCACCTTCACGGTCGCGGTCGAGCTTGCCGTGACGCTGCCCTCGGTCGCGGAGGAGGACGCCGTCGAGCTGGTCGGTGCGGCCCACAAGGTCTGCCCCTACTCGAACGCGACGCGGGGCAACATCGCGGTGACGCTGAGCGCCAACGGCGCGCCGGTGGCCGGCTAGCCGCCGGCGCTCGTTATTTGCGCGAGCTCTGTCCGACCTGCGTCGTCAGGGTTGCTTTCGGGGCGCCGGAGCCGACCTTCGCCGCCTTCACCCTGAAGCGGAGCGCTCCCTTCCTCAGCTTCGAGACTTTGAGGATCGTGAAGGTCGCGCTGGTCGTTTTCGTCACTTTCAGCTTGCCCGGCGGGCGAGGACGCGCCGCGACCGCGAGGACGCCATTTTTGCCGACCAGCCTCAGCCCGGAGAGCTTGAATTTGTCGAGTGGGCTGGACCAGGTCAGCGTGATCTGAACCGTTTTGGTAGCGGCGCCGATCGAGACGCTGTGCAATTTGCTCTGGCCCTCGGCGAGCGTGTCGGTGAATTGGCGCGGCGGGGTCTGGCAGGTGAGCGCCGCCCCGACGTTGTTCATCACCGATTGCAGCGCGCTCGCGTCCGCCAGGGGGAAGAATTTGCCGCCGGTGTCGCTGGCGATTTTTTCGAGCCGCTGTTGGTCCGTGCTCGAGGAGAGCCCGGTGCCGAAGCCGATCACGTAGGTCGGCACCTTATGAGCCAGATGCGCTTCGTTGTAGGTGCCGACAACGTGGCCGCCGTCGGTGAGGAAGATGCGCGCATCGGCGCTCGGATTGTCGGCGTCGGCCTTGGCGAAGGCGGCGTTGTAGTCGGTAGCCCCGTTGTCGGCGTGGATCGCACTGTCGAGCGCACTGCGCATGGCGCTCGCGTTCGGTCCCACGGGCTCCGGTGGAAACAGGGTGGTGGCGGCGGGCTGTGAACCGAACTCGGAGCCGAACTCGATCGCACCGAGCTGCGTCTTCGGCGAAAGCGTGCCGATCAGGAGGTTCATCGCCTGCACCCGGAGGCGCCCCCCGTCACTGAATTCCATCGAGATCGAGTCGTCGACGATCGCCTCGATGTTGGCGGCCCTCGTGCAGGTCGAAGCGCTGGTGTTCGCATCTGGCCCCGCCGCCATGCCCGGCGCAGCGACGATTCCGACGACGAGGAGCACGGCAACTCCCGGTCCCAGCAGCAGCTTCCCCACTCGTCTCATCCTCGGCCTCCCGATCGAAAGTTTTCCTGCGAGCCACACTAGCGCGCTCCGAGCAGGCCGCGGACGTTTATCTCAGCGTTGTCGATTTCGTCTGGGCTCGTTCGTCGTATTGATAGAGATACGACCAACGATCAAAGGAGATCACCATGGGAAGGATCGTCGTAACCGAGTTTGTCTCCCTCGACGGTGTAATCGAGGCTCCGGGTGGGGGCGAGGACTACCGCCATGCGGGATGGACCTTCGAGATCGACCGCGGCGACGAGGGCGACAAGTTCAAGCTGGACGAGCTCATAGAGGCCGAGGCGCAGCTGTTGGGGCGGGTGACCTACGAAGGGTTCGCCGCCGCCTGGCCGACGATCGAGGACGAGGCCGGTTTCGCCGAGAAGATGAACTCGATGCCCAAGTACGTCATCTCCTCGACTTTGGAGGAGGCCGCTTGGAGCAACTCGACCGTGCTGCGAGGCGAGGTCGCCGAGGAGGTGGCGAAGCTGAAGCGGGAGGTGGACGGGGTGATCCTGGTCGCCGGCAGCGCTCAGCTGGTGCAAGCCCTGATCGAGCACGACCTGGTCGACGAGCTGAGGCTGATGGTCTTCCCGGTACTCCTCGGCTCGGGCAAGCGCCTCTTCGGCGACGTCAGCGACAAGAAGCCTCTGCGGCTGGCTGGATCGCGAACGCTGGGCGACGGGATCGCGCTGCTCACCTACGAGCCGGCGAGCTAGGCCGAGATTCTGGACGATGTCATCTCGATAAAGCGCGAGGTCATGCGCAGCGGTTTCGCCGAGACCTCGTCCCGTTGCTGAAAGGCTTTGAAGGTCAGGGGCGACGAGATCCGGTCGCGGGCCTGGCAACGGGGGCAGGTCTCGATCGAAACCGCGTGCATGGCGCTGTAGCGGCTCCCGCACCTCTCACATCTGAACATCGTCGTTGCCTCCTCTCCTGGACTATTCGGCTGGGGAAGGACTACCCAGATCGACGCGACGTCTAACCAGCGGCTCAGAGGCCGGCCGGGTGGCGCGCGACGAACCTGCTCGGATCGACCATGTCCATGTGCCAGCGGGGTCCCGTCACCCCGGGCGGATCGTCGCGGGTGTCGAATCGCAGCCCGGCGATGACCATGTAGACGTGGCGGTGGTTGGCGTAGACGGTGATCCAGCGGCCTGCTCCGCCGATTCCCCAGAGCTCCATCTGCCCCGAGACCATCGTCGCGTCCAGCTGGCCGGCACCGTGCAGCGCGTAGCCGACGGCGCCCGAGCAGTCGTAGCCGCGGCTCCACCAGCGCGCATGGCCGCCTCCCCAGACGTACGGCTTGTGGGCGATGCGGTTCGCCGCGGCGATTGCCGCCTTTACCGCGGCGGGGGCCTGCTGGGGCGGGACCGCCCGGCCGCCGACCAGGATCGCGGCGCAGGTAGAGCCGGTCCTCGTCTTGCCCGGCAGCGCCGGAACGCAGCCGTCGCTCCAAGGCATGGCTTGGCCCACGGCATTTGGAGTGCCGAGCGCCGCCATGCTCCCGGTAACGAGAGCGAGCGCGATTCCCCTTCTCGTCCAGCGCCAGATTCAGGAAGGGTACGCGGACGGAACGCGATTCCACCATGGCATCCGCGCCGGCTCGATGCTTCGCAGGACGTTCGTCCCGCAGTGGATCTCACCGAAACGCACGTGGTAGAACCAGGAATCGACCCATTGCGGCCGCAGTCCCTGCGCGTCGAGAAGTGCATGCGTGTAGGCCTGGAAGAGGTCGACGGTGCCCTCTGGGATCACCAGCTTGCGCCAGCCCTGGCGGAGGATTCCTGAAGCGTCGAAGGCGGCGCGATTGGCCTGACGGATCCGGAGCTCGATCTCATCGAGCGTCTTTCCCCCGAACCCGTCCGCAAACTCTTCGGCGAGGTCGTGGGCGTTGTGGAAGGGCGTCGTCACGCTACCTTCGTTCATCGAGGGGTTCAGCCACACCTCGGTCAGGTCGAGGCCCTGCTGGCGGAAATATCTCGGCGAGACGCGGCCGCCGAGACCGCTCAGTCCCTGTTCGCCTAGTACTTCGCCGATCACCGTGGCCGCGTCCACGGGGAGCATGCGAGGGCCGAATGGGTTTGGGATAAGGACGGTCCCATTGACGTACTGCAGGTTGACCAGATCCGGGGTGAAGGCCGAGATCGCGCTCAGGTCCGGTCTGGGCGCCCGATCGAAGAGTACGGGCACGCGGCGAATCGGGAAGCTGGCGAACTCCCGCGCCAGCGTTTCGTCCAGTCCTTTGAGTTTCTCTTCCGCGATGCGCTGGTTGGTGCCGCCCTCGAAGAAGGTGAACTCCCATGCGGAGAGCGAGGCCCTGTAGTAGTTCATGTTCTCGGTCGAGTCGGGGTAGTAGGGGGCCAGCGTCTCGCTGAGCAAACCGCTGTACCAGTCGACGATTCGCAGGTAGACCTGCGGAGGCGGCAGCACCGCCGCGATCTCCTGGTCTTGCCCGGGATCGGTTCCCTCATCGGCCTCAGTCGGAGCCGTTGCCTGTGGATGCTGGTGGAGCCAGAGCTTGCCCCGGAACATCCGCGTTAGCGGGTGCGAGCCCTGGCTCATACGGTGCCTTTGCAGGGTGAGTGGCCTCCAAGGAGCATTGGTGTCCGGATGGTGGATGGAGAGGCCCGAGTGGTACAGCCACGATGCCTTGTCCAGCAGGGCGAGGGCGACCTCGGGCGACGCTCGGAAGACGACGTTCGCTTCAGCGGCCCCACGGTCGGGCAGGAACGAGATCAGCTCGTCGACGTGACCCACCTTCAGCCAGCCGCTGTCGACGGTGACCACCGGCTGGACCGCGGCGCCGGAGTCGAAAAGCTCGCGCAGCGGTGGGTCAAGGGGGCGGTCTTCGCTTTCCCCCACCACGACTTTGCCGAACGGCTGCGCGGCCGTCGGCGGCGCCGCCTCGATGTTGCCGCCGTACACAAGCGAGTCGTGGATTGGCTCGATGGCATCGGAGAAGGTGGCGAGGTCGCCTCCCTCCACCTGAAACGTCGTCCCTCCCAGCGCTAGTGAGAAAATCGCGCTTGCCCCACTCCCGCTGACGCCGAGAACACGCTCGGCGTTTCGAACCAACTGCCGAACGCGATTCCTCAGGGTTTCGAGCCCCGGCCGCTGGCTCGGCGCCGCTCTGTTGAGAAGCTGGCGGACGACCGCCTCCACGCGGCGGTGGAGCTCCGGGAGCTGAAGGCGGATGCCGGGGACGGTCGTATTCCGTGGCGGTGGGTTGGCGCACTCAGGGGGCGGTGGCGAGATGCCCAGCAGCCGCGCAGCCGCGCAGAGTCGATCGAGCGCCTCGCGCAGCGCCTCGCTGGCCGAGACGACCTGGTGCAAGGAGCGGAACGCGGCCGCCGAATCGGCGAGGGAAAGGTTCGCGACGCCGCCGCTATGTTGGAGTGGCACCGTTCGCTGCCAGAAGTCGTCGATCAGTCCCAGGTCGGTCGAAGGGAAATGGGTCCGGACCAGTTCGGCGAGATTGCGCTGGTTGGCACCCAGTTGTGCGTTGGTGAGGAAACGGGGCATGTGCAACAGCGCCCGCATCGTGCGGCCAGGGACGCGTATGCAACCGAGCTGGAACTGGTCCTGGGCCCAGGCATCGCCCATGTTGTCGGCGAGCCCGACCTCGCGTAGCGCCACCGGCGGACGAACCGAGGCGAGGCCGGCGCGAACGTCGCTCACCGACGGTACGTTGTCCGGCAGGTTGCAGATGTAGAGGGCCTGCGCCGGGGCGAGGTCGTCGAGGACGATGAAGCGGGCGAGCAGGAAGCGACCCTCGTCGACCGTCGATTCGGTGCCGCCGGCCTCGCGCCCGACGACGCTCACCGTGAGGGCTCCATTGCTCTGGCCGAGCGGCGAGCCGGGTATCCGCGACGCCTCGAGCCTGAAGGCGTGGATCCCCCTCCTCAGCGGCAGGGGGAATTCGACGCGGCCCGGCGCCGTGCGAGCTGGCTGCAGGACGCGGGAGCGATCGTCGATGAGCGCGATCGCATCGGCGTTGTCGCCGCTGACCCTGAGCGTGAGCGAGATGTATCTCGCCACGGCCGCCGCCGAGACAACCGCTTGCAACCCGATCGGATCGCCGTCGTTCCCGGTCTTGGTCGGCAGCGTGTGGTCGAGTTGCACTGGTCGCCCGACCCGCGCCGAATCGGCCAGGCGGCGACCGTCTCGGTCCACATTGGCACCAAGGATCGCGCCGTGACCCGCCGCGCGTGCCGCGTACTCGGCCGGACTCCCCGACAACCTGCCATCCCGGTCGAAGTCGGCTCGGAGCTCGACCTCCGGCACTACACAGCGCCCAGGCTGATCGGGTTCCCGGTCAAGCTGTCGACGATCTGCGGGATCTCCTCCAGGTCCTGGACGACGACGAGGCTGGTCGGGACCGTTACCTCCCATGGTTCGGAGTCCGCCGGGTACGGCACTCCTTCCTCCAGTTTGCCGAGCTGCTCTGAGATCTCCTCCACGATCGGGACGTACGTGCTGTCGCCAATCAGCGGTACGTCGTTGCCTTCCCAGACGATTCCCGTTTGGCAGAAGTAGGCGACGGCCCGTTCGAACCCAGGCCTCACGGGCAGCTGGATCCGGGTCGCTCCGGCGCGCAGGAAGGCCGCGAAGTCGGGATCGGGATCGGTCAGGTGAAGAGCCTCGATCCAGCGCGCATGCCGGCCCCAGAAATATGGATAGTGGACGTAAGTCATGTTGCTCCACTCGAAAGCGTTCTCCAGGAAGCGAACCGTGTCCCCGTTCTTGCATGCCGTCCCGATGTCCATCGCCGGCTCGGCCGATTCGTAGTAGCTGTCGAGGTCGAGGTAGGCGGTCCTCCTCATCGTCATGATCGTCAGCTTCTTCAGCTCATCCCGTTCGATGCGGCGGTTCTCCACCGGGTTACGGCCGAGAATCTGCACGCCCTGCTGAATCTCGCGCTGGGCGAGGGCGTCCTCGTAGGCGGCCTTCTTGTTGAGATAGGCCTCGAGGATCGCCGCGTACGTTTCGTGCTGCCACTTCGCGAAGCCCTCTTCCGTCAGGGCGCAGTAGATGTCCACCGTGACGATGAACGCACAAACCAGGCCGTCGATGCCGACCGAGACCTCTGACCGCCTTGGTACGTTGAAGGTGATTACGTTCGAGGCGTCCAACCCACCCACAGCGACCTTGAGGGCAGCGTCTTCGCTCACGTATGCGTAGATGTACCATGACCGTGCGCGCTTGGCCTCGTAACCCTCTGGGATGGAGACTTTGGAGCCGCGCTCGTAATTGCTCTCCTCCTTTCCCTCCTGCTTTTCGGTGAAGGCAACGTACGTGAATGACGAAGGGGGGGCCTTGGCCGAGGTGACTCCGTGTTCGGCTAGGTACCCCTGGTAATTCGTCCGGGTAAGGTTCTCCGGCTTGAGTGGCCCGCCGTTGTAGGTCGGAGGCGTCGGTTTCTCCAGCTCGAGTTCTTGCGGTGGGTTGGCGACCATCGCGTAGAGGAAGTACGCCGCCGGCTCAGGGACCACGAACTCGTACATCATCCGCTGTCCGTAGTTGAAGACCTGGGCGTCATAGAGCTTGTTCAGCCACCGGTATATCCCGCGGACGTTCCCCTCCGGGTTCTTGCTGTTTTGGATCCGGTGGACGTTGATCTCCTCGATCTGTTCGAGTACACGGTGCGTCTGCTCCTCTCGCACGCGCTCCTGCACCCGTTCGGCGCTTTTTTCGGCCACCTCGCGCGAATAACTGACCGCTTTTCGCTGCGTCTCCGCGGTGGAGGTCGAGAAGCTGGCATTCAGGCTGGCGCTGAAGCTGACCGCGGGACCGTAGGAGCCGCTCACCTGGAGGCCGGCCTCGAGCCCGAACTGGCTCTCGACGGTCTTCGTCGCCTCGCTCTGCATCTCGTTCCGCTCGGTGCTCTGCAGGTCGCGCTCCTTTTCGGTTTCCCGCTCGCTCTCGACGGTCGTCGTGTCTTCGCGCAGGTCGAGCCGGCGATGTTCCCGCTGCCGGTACTCGCCGCGGAGGACGTTCTCCACATGGGCGAAGTCACCGAGCTGGTACGCCTTCAAGCGCTGGCGGACGATCAACAGGTCCCCGAGCCCGGCCTTGAACTGGCAGGGCTGGTTTTCCGGCAGCGTGTCCCAGTCGATGAACTGCTCGCGCTGACCATAGATCTTGGCGAAGGTCCCGGCGTCCAGCGTGACCCCGCCGAAGGCAAGCACTTTGTGCGAGCTGGTCGTAGCCGGGAGCCGCGCCGAGAGCTCCGCCATCTGCGTCTCGAGCAGGTTGACCGTCGCGAACGGGTCGGAGTCGGCGGGATTCGAACCGAGCTCCTCGAGCAGCTCCCTCGTGCTCTTGGTGAGGCTGTCGGCGACGCGATAGGAAAGGGCGATCTTCGAGCTGCCAGACCCAGACCCGGCCGTGCCCAGGCGCGCGAGGGGGATGGGGGAGGCGGCCTCCACTTTCACGCCCTGTAGCGGCTCGCTCCGCTCGGCGTAGATGGCATCAGGGCGAGCGAGCGCGGAGATCAGCTCTGCGTGGGCGCTGGAAAGCCTCTCCAGTCGATCCCCCATATTTTCGAGGCGCTCGTCGTCGGTGGGGCGCTCGGGCGGTTCCGTCGGCTCCGGTTTCGCGAGCTCCGGACGCGGACGGGTCAGCTCTGGAATCACCACGAACAGGCGCCCCACAAGCTCACCCACCGTCTCGTCCTCCGCGAGCAGCTCCGGCGTCTTCGCTGCAGCGCTCACCAAGAAGAGGAGCTTGATCGCGTGGACGAGATCGTCCCCGCCTCGCTCTCGGTTGCCATCCGAGATCACGTGGGCGAAGACCGACTCTGCCAGCCGCACCGCGGTCTCCACGAATGGTTTCCCCTTGGTTAGATCCTCTGGGGGTTCGCCGTACTCCGACTTGACGAGATCGCTCAGGTCGGTATCGGCGAGCTTTTCGTTCGCGTTCTCCTCCACCCAGACCGCGAGTGGCGTCACCCCGAGAGGGAGATCGGAGAGCTCCCATACGTAGCGATCGCTGGCGATGAACTCGCGGCCGTAACGCCGCAGGATGGAGGGAGTCCGCTCTTCGACCGGCAGTTCGAACACCCGCTGCGCTAGCGGCGGCTCGTCGCCGCTGACCGAGTAGGGGATCTTCCTGTCACGCGACTTACGCGCTTTTGCCGCCCTAGTGGGCTGGCGCAGCGCCATGAACCGGAATACATGCTCCTCCGCCATCGGATCTCCCTCCGGACGTTTGAACAAAGATTCTAAAGCGAATCACGGGCTCAAGGGCTTCTTCAGGGCTCTCGCCGTCGGGCCACGACCCCTACATTTGATCTCGCTGGACGATGATTCCTAAGAAGCGGGCGACAGACGATGGCAAGCTCGGCGAGTACGAGCGCAAGCGCGATTTTGCGAGCACCGGCGAGCCGCGACCGCGCCGCTGGCGCAAGCAGAAAGGCGCTCCTCGCTTCGTCGTCCAGGAGCACAGCGCTCGCCGCCTGCACTGGGACCTGCGCCTCGAGCACGACGGGGTCGCCGTCTCCTGGGCCATTCCCAACGGGATCCCGACCGACCCGGAAGAAAACCGCAAGGCCGTCCACACCGAGGACCATCCGCTCGAATACCTCGACTTCGAAGGCGAGATCCCAGCCGGCGAGTACGGCGCGGGATCGGTGCGGATCTGGGACCGCGGCACCTACGAGTGTCACAAGTGGGAGCCGGGGAAAATCATTCTCAGCTTTTGCGGCGAGCGACTGAGTGGCCGCTACGCGCTCTTCCGCGCCGGCGCAGAGAAGGACTGGATGATCCACCGGATCGACCCGCCCAGCGAGGCGCGCGCTCCCTTTCCCGAATCGGTCGTTCCCATGCTCGCCCGCCTCGCCGAGCTGCCCTCGAAGGAAGAGGGCTGGGCGACCGAGGTCAAGTGGGACGGGGTGCGGGCGATCGCCTACTGCCGTCCCGGCCGGCTCCAGCTGCAGAGTCGCAACCTCAAGGACATCACCGCGCAGTACCCCGAGGTGCGGCGCCTCTCGCGCCAGCTCGGCGCCCGCGACGCCGTGCTCGACGGTGAGCTGGTTGCCTTCGACGAGAACGGTCGGCCGAGCTTCGAGCGCCTCCAGCAACGGATTCACCAGACCTCCGAGAGCGTGGTGAGGCGACGGATGAAGACCCACCCAGTCGCCTACGTCCTCTTCGATCTCCTCTACCTCGACGGGCACGACCTGATGGAGGAGCCCTACCGGCGCCGCCGCGAGCTGCTCGAGGGTTTGGAGCTGACGGGAGAGAGTTGGCAGACCCCCGGTTACTCGACCGGCCGCGCCAAGGAGCTGCTCGCGGCAAGCGCCGCTCAGAAGCTCGAGGGGATCGTGATGAAGCGCCTCGACAGCCGCTATGTGCCGGGCAAGCGGACCGGCTCCTGGCTGAAGGTGAAGAACCTTGGCCGCCAGGAGTTCGCGATCGGCGGCTGGCTGCCCGGCGAGGGGCGCCGCCGCAACCGGCTCGGCTCGATCCTGGTCGGTTACTACGACGAGGGCGACCGCGGCAAGGAGCTTCGCTACGCCGGCAAAGTCGGCACCGGCTTCTCCGACCGCGATCTCGATGTGCTGATCGAGCGGCTGGCCCCCCTCGCCCGCGAGACGAGCCCGTTCGCCGGCGGGAAGGGACCGCGGGGGGCAAACTTCGTCGAGCCGCGGCTGGTCGCCGAGATCGAGTTTCGCGAGCTGACCGCCGAGGGGATGGTGCGCCACGGTTCCTTCAAGGGCCTGAGGAAGGACAAGCCGGCGGCGGAGGTTGTTGGCATCGAGACCCTCTCTCCCGCGACGGCTTTCACCAAGGCGGACCCGATCGAGTGGTACGCGCGGATTGCCGACGTCATCCTGCCGCACCTGCGCGGCAGGCGAGTGAAGGGAATCGACCGCTCGATCGACGACCTGCCGACGCTGGTCTGGGCGGCGGACCTGGTCGACTTCGAGCTCCACACCTCGCTCTCCCTCACGGCCGAGATCGAGCGTCCGACCGCGGTCGTCTTCGATCTCAACCCGGGCGCGCCGGCGGATATCGTCGACTGCTCCCAGGTCGCGATCTGGCTCAGAGGCATGTTCGAGCAGCTGGGGTTGAGCTCCTATCCCAAGACCTCAGGGTCGAAGGGTCTCCAGCTCTACGTCCCGCTCAACACCGAGGTGACCTACGCGGAGACGAAGCCCTTCGCCAAAGCCGTGGCCGAGACGCTGGAGAGCAAGTTCCCCGACCGCGTCGTCGCCCGGATGACTAAGAGCAAGCGGCGCGGCCGGGTCCTGATCGACTGGAGCCGGAACGACTCCCAAGAGACCGCTATCTGCGTCTACTCGCCGTGGGCGAAGGAGCGGCCTTCTGTCTCGACGCCGCTCGAGTGGGACGAGGTGGAGGCGGCGCTGAGCGCCGAGGACGGAAATTCCCTCGTCTTCGACCGCGCCGCCGTGCTCCAGCGGGTGGAGGAGAAAGGCGACCTCTTCGCGCCGGTGCTGAGCGAGCGGCAAAACCTCCCCGGCCTCGTCTAGCGCCGTGCCGTGAGGCCGTCGAGCACCACCTCCACCGGCGAGCGGTGCTTGCTCCCGTTACCCGACTCTTCGCGCGCATGTCGCAGCTCGGTGGCAAGCTCACCGACGTGCTGGCTGAAGCTGCCGACCTCCTTCGCCGCTTTGGCGACGTCGCGCGAGCGGATCTTCACCCGTTTGCGCTGGGGCAGCTTGACCCCGAGCACTTTGTGCGAATGCGAATGCGAGTGGCGAGAGCGCATCGCGCCGATCGCCAGGCCGCCAGCCGCTCCGGCTAGTGCGGCGCTGCCGGCGAGCAATGGCGTTTTCGCTTTGCTCGCGGCTTTGCCCACCGCCTGGCCGGCTTCCTTGGTCGAGCTCTCGACCGTCTGCCGGACCCCCTCGACACGGGTCTTCCCGTTTGAGCCGCGGCCTCTGGAAGATGAGTTTCCGCCGCTGGTGCTGGCTTTCGCGCCTTTCGCGCGCGTCGGGGATCGTTTGGTGCTGCGATTCCGTTTCGGACTCTGAGAGCGTTTCGACGACGCCCGGGTTTTGGCCTGAGCCATGTTCTTTCACTCCTCCTCGAATTCAGACCTCCAGTTGGAGGTCAGTTGTTTTCTAGCTCTCGCTCCCGCTCGGCGGCGCGCCTCTCGTCCAGCTCTGCTTCCGCCTCCGCTCGCTTGGCCCTCTCGTCGGAAACCGCGGCTTCGGTTCGTCGCTGCTCCGCTTCGCTGCGGTGGTGGTCGACGTCGTCATGCTGCGCCTTGACCTGGGCCTGCCCGATCTCCCGCCTTTCCCTGCTGCGACGGGCGACGGCAACGACGATCGCGATGAGGATCAGCGCTGCGACGACGATGGCGATGACTGCGATTGCGGACATTTGCTCCTCCTTCCTTTCTCACTGCGGATTCCCGCTATTGGCGAGATCAAACGCATCAGAGAATTTGCCCATTGAGCGGTCGCCTGCGGTTAGGAGAAGAGGACCGGCTAGAACAGCGACAGGCTCATCCTGATCTCGGTTCCGCTGCCGAGCTCGCCGTGGATCTCGAAGCTGCTGGAGAGCGCGGCGATCAGCGCCAAGCCAAGCCGCGGACTCGATCGCTCGAGGTTGGGACGGAGGCGAATCCCGCCACCGAAGTCACGCACGCAGACGGTCACGCTGTTCTTGCCCGGCAATGCCTCGACCTGGAGCGGGCCGGGGGCGTCGTAGGCGCGGCCGACTACGTTGCCGCAGGCCTCGGTCACCACGGTCTTCAGATCGGCAATCCCCTGCTCCCCCATGCCGAGCTCTTCGGCCACGCCG
Source organism: Solirubrobacterales bacterium (assembly GCA_044867645.1). Classification (GTDB taxonomy): domain Bacteria; phylum Actinomycetota; class Thermoleophilia; order Solirubrobacterales; family 70-9; genus VRUE01. Next base: position 79,899 of record JBIOVI010000025.1, read on the forward strand.
GCAAGGGCGTGGCGCACGACCGCGACGTTCTCTGCTTTTGCCGGGAGCGTGATCGAGAGACCTTGCCGGTCGCTGCTCATTCCCATTTGGCTACCCGTGACCACTCGGGCAAAACTTAGGCGCACACTCGCTGGACGATTATCGCTAGCATTTCTCGAGGGGCTGTCGCGGGGGCACGGCTTCCTACCCCACAGATACCACTAGGACGCTTGGTATGCCCGAACAACAACGTGATATCTGCGATGGGACGCTCACCGTCCGCAGTGCAAGGAACGGAGAGACTCACCTGATCTCGTTTTGCGGCGAGCTCGATCTTGCCAACGCCAGCACTGCCGAGCTCCAGCTGAACGAGGCTCTGGAGGCGCCCGGCGAGCAGGTCGTCGTCGACTTGCGCGAGCTCGAGTTCATCGACTCGACCGGCATCGCGCTGTTGGTCGCGGCCCTCCACCGCAATAGCGGGACGAGCCGGCTTCGCTTCGTGCCTGACAAATCGCCGGCCGTTGCCCGTGTTCTGGAGCTAACCGGAATAGAGGAGAAGCTGCCGCTCGCAGAACTCTCGCCAAGCGATTTGGGGAACACCTAGTCAGGCGGTGACCACGGTGAAGCGCAGGGCGGCCTCGGCCGGATCGGCGAAGACCTCGCCGCGGGTGAAGCGGTCGTTCCGCACTTCCCAGATCCAGGCAACCGGCATGTCGCGTATCCCGAGTTCGCGGCTGCGCACGTAGACCCGACCGCGGACGAGGAGGCGGTTACCGCCGCGCTCGACCTCCATCGGAGTGATCAGCAGCTCTTCCCAAGCTTCCGCGACGTCGGCTAGGTAGTCGTGCAGGCCCGCCGGCCCGACGTAGGGCTCGGCCCGGCCCACAGCCTCGGCCGTCACCGCGAAGAACTCCATCCGCTCGTCGCAGATGGCGGCGATGGCCTCCTCGTCGCGGCGGTTGAAGGCCTCGAAGAGGCGCTCGACCATGGCCTTGTAGCCCTCGTTCATTGGCTGACCTCCGGCGCCGGGGTCACGGCGGCGGGTTGCGAAGTAACGGTCGGCAGAAAGGTACCTCGATTGGAAGCTGCCGGCGCCAGCGCCAGGATCGCCACGTCATCGTCGAGCCGTCCCTCGGTGAACGAGTGCAGCGCCCCTTCCAGTCGCAACACGGCGAGCACCGGACTTGGCGCGCCAGCGAGCTCCATGTGGAGCCGCTCCTCGCCGAAGCGTCCTTCCCGGCCGGTGGCCTCCGTGATTCCGTCGGTGACGATGACTACCTGCTGACCGGGCTTCAGGCGCATGCGCTCGATCGTCCAGGATGCATCGGCAAAGGCTCCGAGCACGGGACCGGCTCCGGCCACCTCCTTCACGTCCTTGCCGTCGACTAGCAACGGCGGCGGGTGCCCCGCGACCGCCAGTCGCACCGGCTGCGTTGGGTCCTCGTTGAGGACGATTGCCGCGACGCTGCACAGCGCCGAGTCGCGGCGGGCGAGCAGAGCGCGATTGAGGGTCGCCAGCGCGACCAGCGGGTCGCCGGTGAGCAGGGCGGCCGCCCGCAGCGTGTAGCGGGCCTGCGCCGTGACCGAGGCCGCCTGGGCGCCGCGCCCGGTGACGTCGCCGATCACCAGCATCCAGCCTCCGGCGACGGGGAAGGCGTCGTAGAAGTCCCCGCCGATCTCGTTCTCGGCGCCGGCGGGCCGGTACACCGCCGCCGCCGACCAGCCGGGGATGTGAGGGAGCGGCGGCGGCAGCAGGCCGCGCTGCAGCGTTTCGGCGATCTCTGCCCTTGCCCGCTCCGCCCGTTCCAGGTCCGAAGAGAGGCCCGCGTTGTCCAGAGCCAGGGCGACACGGCCGGCGAGGATCCAGGCGAACTGCGAATCGTCGCGACGGTAGCGCCTTCCCGACCAGGCGACGCCCATCGTCAGTGCCCCGGTCACCTGGCCCCGGGCGCGCAGTGCGACGGTGATCGCCGAGCGAACACCGAGGCTCTCGAGGAATTTGAGATCCCCCTCGTCGTCATGGGCGATCTCGCGCAGATCGGCCTCCGTCATGCGTTCGAAGAAGCGCGGCTGCAGCGAGCCCACGGAGGTTCCGTCGGTCATGCGCTCCGGCAGCGAGGGCTTCCGCTCGGCAAGACCCCGCTCGTACTCGGGGTCGCCCTCCGGACCGATCCGCGTGGCGGCCCGGCGAATCTCGCCGTTGGCAACTATGTCGATCATGCAGAAGTCGGCGAAGTCGGGGACGAGGATGTCGCAGATCGCGTCGAGCGTCTCCGGCAGCGACCTTGCTTCGTCGGAGACCCTGGCGATGCTGCCAAGAAGCTTGAAGCGCCGTCTGGTGCGGGCCAGGGAAATCGCGAGAAGGGAGGCGAGGGCGACTAGCGCGACGATCAAAGCCGAGATCACAGCCAAGTCCATTCGCTCCCCTCCTTTCCGGTTACTGAAAAGAGAGTATTACGCCCCTTGGCAGCAGTGCGCAAGTTCTTTTCTTGCCGCGACGGCTAGCTTCTCCCCTCAAGCTCGCAGCTTCGCCACCCCGGAGACGCATTTGCTGAAGGGCGTCTTCTTCACGCCTTTGACGTGTTTTTTGCTCATTCCTTTGCAGGCCTGGCGAGCGGTGATCCGTGCATCATGGTTCGCCTTCGCCATCGCCGTCACGCACTGGCTGAACGGCGTGCCTTTTTTCCCCTCGACATGTTTTTTGCTCTGGTCCTGGCAGTAGCGCCCGTACGCTTTCGCCTTTTCGGGGAGGGTCCCACCTGGACCGGGGCCTTCAGGGGCCGGCGTGTAGTCGGGCCCTTTGCCTTTTGCCGCTCCATTTCCGGGCGTGGCGAGTGCCATTGCCGGTAGTGCGGCGAATACGAATGCTCCTATCAGCGCTGCAATCCTGAGATACCGCTTCATGATTCCTCCTCGGGTGGGTTGTGGCTCGTGCCTGCAACGGGCATTCGCCGCCGATGTCAGGGCTTACTTGCGGTCAAGCTTCGGGCTTGCTGTCGCCGGGTGGGCTGGGGCCGGATTCGGTTGGTGGGGATGCTCCGGGAACCGCTTCAGCCTGCTTAGGCGGATTCTTCGATTCCGTTTTCGACGACGACGGGGCACTCTTCGCCTGACCGTTTGCCTTGGCCTGACTGTGCGCCTTCCCCTGGCCGAGGTGACGGCCGCCGTGAGTTGCCGCGCCGCGTCCGGGGTGGGCGTGTGGATTGGCCCCCTGGGCGTTGGATGGTCCGGGGCTCTTCTTGTCGCCGGTCTTCGTCTGCTTTTGCTTCGCCTTGCCATTGGACGAGGGGTCGCCCCTTCCGGCACCAGCTCCCCGCAGGGTCCCCAACGTCTTTGGTTCGGCGACGGGCTTGCCCGGGGCCGCCTTCTCCTCAAGGCCACGATCTGCGGTCCCGACCGACTCTCCGCGCAAGGCCCGTCTCGCGCGGAGATCTGCGTTCGCGGCGCTGGAGCGCTTCGTTCCCTCGCTGCTGAAGCGCTTCCGCTCCAAGTCGGCCGGACTCATTACGGGCGCGCTCTCTCCGCCCGCCTTGGCGGGCCGGGCGGCGCGATCGGTGCCGGGGAAAACGTGGACGAGGTCGGCTCGGTCGGCGGCGGACACCCCGATCGCACCGGCGACAGCCACCACGGCGACCGTCTTGGCGGCGGTGGAGCCCGCAATCGTGCCGCCGATCGCGCCCGATCCGACGCCAATGCTCGACCCGACGCCAGACCCCGCTGCGCCGATGCCCTGTCCGGCCACTCCGCCAAAGACACCTTTGAATATGCCGATCGCCGCGAGCGCGGGCAGGGGAGAGATCGCGGCGAGGTCACGGCGGCGACTACTCATCGCAGCCTCGAACTCGCGACAGCCGGCGCACTGGCGGAGGTGAGCGCGGACGTCGCGGCGGCGATAGACGCGGCGATCGCCGTCAGAGAGCTTGCGTCTGATTTCCTCACACCGCATCTCGCGCCCCTTCTCCATCTGCTGCAGACCGAGTCGCGCCTCGTAGATCGTCTGGCGCGCGGTGGACGGTGAGGTCTCGAAGGCCGCGCCGATTTGCTCGAAGCTGAGCCCACCGAGCTCGCGCATTACGAGAGCGCCTCGCTGGCGTTCGGGCAGTTCCTGCAGGTCCGCGATCAGCTGACGCAGCCGTTCTCTCGCCTCGGCGCTCGAGCTGGGGCCGGGAGCTCCCGCCAACGCCTCCGGATCGATCGGTTCGGCAGGGCGCCTCTTCCTGACGATTTCGATCGCCTCGTTGTGGGCGATCCGGTAGAGCCAGGGCTTCAGCTGGAGCCGACGGCGCTCCCCAGGCAGTGCGCTCAGCACTCTGACCATCGTGTTCTGCAGGGCGTCCTTGGCATCCTCGGGGTTTCCCACGATTGCCGCGCAGTAGCGGTAGAGGTCCTGGTGATAGCGCTTGAAGATCGCCGCCAGGGCGCGCCGCTCGCCCTCCGAGGCGCGCTCGACAAGGCGATCGTCGGGCAGATTCGGGGGCAGCATCACTCAGCCAGCTCGACATTGGGGCCCATCCGTTCAAGGTTAGGGGGCGGAGGTACAAGGCTTCAACGGAGCCACCCTGCGGGCGTCAGGCCCCACCCCGATCAAACGTGTCGCGACCCGCTGGCGGCGCGGGGCGGTGGTAGCTTCGCCCGGTGAACTCTGAGGAGCAGCTCCCTTGGCGCGGACCGGCCGGCGACCGTCCCGACCTGCCGCTGCCGCCGGCTCGCATGCCGTTGCGCAGCAGGGGGCAGACCCGCAAGCGCTGGCGGTACGTCGGCTTCTATGGCCCGCGGGTGATGCTCTGCGCCGCCCGCGCACAGGTTGGGCCGTTCGCTCAGTGCTTCTGGGCACTCTGGGATCGCGACGGCGATCGCAGCTACGCCAACACGAGGCTGCGGCCGGGCAGCCGCGAGGTGAGGATGGACGGGCCGAAGATAGAGATCGAGGCCCGCGAGGTGCGTGCCGAGCTGCTGCTTGGCGAGTCCGCACCGGTGGAGGCGATCTGTCCGAGCGGCTCCGGCTGGGGCTGGACCCGCAAGCGCGCCGGGGTACCGATCAGGGGGACGATCGAGACGCCGGACGGACGCTGGGAGGTCGACGGGCACGGAGTGGACGATCAATCCGCCGGCTACCAGAAACGGCAGACCAGCTGGCACTGGTCGGCGGGAATAGGCCGGGCGCCGGACGGCCGGTCGCTTGCCTGGAACCTCGTCGAGGGGATCAACGATCCGCCCACTCACAGCGAGCGGACGATCTGGAGCGGCGGCGAGCCCGCCGAGCCGGCCCCGGTCTCCTTCGAGGGGTTGACGGGGGTTCGGTTCGACGACGGCGCAGTGCTCAGCTTCACTCCCGGCTCCGAGCGCGCTCGCGACGACAATCTCCTCGTTTTCCGCTCGAGCTACCGGCACCTCTTCGGTGACTTCCACGGTTCGCTCGGCGGCGTCGAGCTGGCCGAGGGATTCGGTGTGATGGAGCAGCACGACGCGGTCTGGTAGCCGTCGGACAGTCAGCGAGACGGCCCGCGGCCAATCCAACGCCCTAGCCGCGAACTGCCTTGCCAACGATGTTCTTGAGCCGGGTTCGGTCTCGCTGCGGCAGCGTGCCCGGTCGCCCCTTCGACTTCTTGACGAGTCGGAAGAGCTCCTGCCGTTCCTTCTCGGTCAGGTTGGTGTTGACCCGCTCCCGTCCCTTCTCGACAAGCCAGACGGCTACCGCCCAGACCATTCCCCAGGGGATGCGCCTCCAGACCCTGGGGGCGACGCGACGTGCGATCCATAGGGGCATGACCGGGCCAGTCCCTACCCCGAGCCGAGGGTCTCGCGGCCGGCCCGCATCCGGAACGACTCCAGCTCCGCGCGCTGGTGGCTGGCTCGCTCGATCAAGTCTTCGAAGTCGACATCTGGCAACCGCGTGCCGACGTCGGCGAAATCGCGCAGGTTCGCCCAGAGGACCTTCTTGCCTTCGATGCCGATCGCGAGCGGCGCCTTCACCCGTTCGCGGCCGATTCCGAGCCGCTCCTTGATGCGCTCTAAGGTCACCGCGTCCTCGGAGATCCCGGTCGCCACCCGCGCCAGCGCGTCGCCAAGCTCCGTTCCCTCTTTCTGGCCCTGTTTCCATCGTGTTCTCCCATGCATAGGGTCTACCCGGCGTCGAGTCCCGTAAGCGGGGCGGCGCGGTTCGCGACCGAGTGTGGCCTTTGGAGTCGCCGGGTAGAGACCCCGGCCTGTGTTCCTTTTCTTCTCGAACAGACTCGGCTGTGCCGGCTCGCTGCTCGTCTCGGCGGTCGTCACGCTGATCCTGCTACTCGCCTTCGGCGTGATCGAGCTCAAGTAGGCGGCGACCGGCTCAGCTCGCTCGGCGGCGCCGCTGGCGCAGCTGACTACTGACGAAGCCAGGCCAGCTGCGCGGGCGGCGGACGAGCGTCAGGCCGACGGGCGCCGAGTCGAAATAGGAGATCCGTTCGGTCGCGAGCCCGTCCTCGCCGAGCACGAACCGGTCGACGGCGGGCCAGGAGATCGGTCCTCCGCCGGCGGTGCCGCTCAGAGTGAACTCGATCAGCACGCCATCCTCGGTTGCGCCCCAGCGGTGTACATCCGCGGTCAGGTCGGGGATCAGCTCGAGCAGATCGGCGAAGGCGCGCCTACCGTCCGCCAGCGTGTGGGTGGTCGGCGTCATCGGCGCGACGAGGCGCACCTGCGTCGCCAGCACGGTGTCGAGCCGTCCCGGCGAGGGGGCCGCCCAGAACTCGGCAAAGCGGCGCACGAAGTCAGCCGCTACGTCACCCTCTGCCGCTGCGTCGCCGTTGGAACCGGCCATGACCTCGACGATAGCTGGGGCGGCGACTAGGTTGCCTGCCGTGAAGGCGGTCGTGATCCTTGGCGTCGTTGTTGCTGCTCTCGCAGCCGCTTCGGTCACCGCCGCGGACGCGCGCAGCGGGGAGACGCTGGCTTTCCACGGCCGCGCCGAACCGATCGACGCGAAGACGCGGGCGCGGATGAGCGGCGTCTCCTGGCACTCCGGCTGCCCGGTCGGCTTCGCCGAGCTGCGCCTGCTCAGCGTCGGTCACTGGGGGTTCGACGGCCAGGTTCACCGCGGCAGGCTCGTCGTCCACCGCGATGCCGCCGCGGCGATGCTGGCCACGATGCGCTCGCTCTACCGCCTGCGCTTCCCGATCCGGCAGATGCGCCTCGTCGATGCCTACGGCGCCGACGATCGCCGCAGCATGGCCGCCGACAACACCTCGGCGTTCAACTGCCGCATCGTCGCCGGCAGCGCCGGCGTTTGGTCAGAACACGCTTACGGCAGGGCTATTGACGTCAACCCGATCGAGAATCCCTACGTGACCGAGTCCGGCTACGTCTCGCCTCCGTCCGGCGCTCTGTACGCGCGCCGCTCGCACCATGCGAAGGGGATGATCCATCGCCGCGGACCCGTCGTCGACGCGTTCGCGTCGGTCGGATGGGAGTGGGGCGGAAACTGGGCTTGGCCCAGGGACTACCAGCACTTCTCGGCCACCGGGCACTAGCGCCACACTGCTAACGCCGGCGCGCCGAGCGCCAAAACGTGCCGCCTTTCAGCCGGGCTGCGGGGCGGCCTGCGCGTCGGAGATGTCGAGGGTGTCCGCCGGCGCGTTCTGCTGCCGGGAGAGGGCGAGGCAGGGGATGGCCAGGACCGAGATCCCCGCTCCCATCAGGTAGGACGGCGCGTATCCCCAGACGTCGGCCGCCCGGCCGAGCAATGGCTGGGTCCAGACGCCGCCGGTCGAGGACATCATCGAGTCGAAGGAGAGGATCGTCGCCCGCTGCCGTGAGGGGATCAGGCCGTTGAGGTAGGTCTGGCGAATCGGCAGCGTCGCCGCGAACAGCAGACCCCAGATCACGATCAGCCCGATTACGGCCCAGAAGCTCTCGACCAGGCCGATCAGCCCGAGGGCGAGGACGCTGAGGCCGGCGGTGACGATCAGCGCCGAGGTGCGGCGCTGGAAGAGGCGGCGAATGCGGGGGGCCGCCACTCCGCCGGCGATCTGCGCGCCGGCGACGATCGCCGCCACCAGGCCGGCGATTTGGTAGGCCTGCGGGTCCCCGTACAGCTCCAGCAGGTACGGCTGCAGGGCATAGAAGGCGTAGATGCCGACGCCGCCGGTGAACAGCGCCTCGACCATCAGCCACTTGACTGCGGGGACCCGCCAGCCGTACTCGATCGAGTCGGAGGCGACCTTTCGCATCTCGGCCAGCGGCCGCCCGCCCTTCTCGGGGGTGAAGCCGATGTCGTGCATGAGCGCGTAGGCGACCCCGAACATCACGATCAGAATGAGACCGCGCAGCACGAACGGCACGCCCAGGCTGGTCTGCTGGGCGATGAACCCACCCGCCACCGAGCCGGTCAGCATCGCCGCGCCGGTGACGATCTGGCCGCGGCCGAACACGGCCTCCATCTCGCCCGTGAAGCCCGCCGCGGTGAGCGCGTCGACGAGCCACGCCTCGACCGCGCCGGAGAAGAAGGTGAAGCCGAGGCCGAGCAGCATCGAGGCGATCGCCCACTCCCAGAGCGGCGCCTCGATCTGCCAGAGGAACACGTAGAGGAAGGTCGACGCGGTCAGCGTCACCGTTCCGAGCAAGTAGGAGCGCCGCCGCCCGACGGTGTCGGCGACGATCCCGGTGGGCACCTCGAACAGCACCATCCCGGCAGTGAAGAAGGCGTTGGCCGCGAACGCCTCCAGGTTCGAGAGGCCCGCGTCGAGCAGGAAGATGGTGTTGATCCCCCAGATGAACGACGCCGCCAGCGTGTTACCGAGCAGGAGGGTCAGGTAGGTGCGCTGGATCGAGCGGGGCGTCGGCATCTGCTGACGTCCTACCCGGGGCTAGGCCTGCAGTCCGTGTTCCTGCATCAGCGGCCCGATCGAATCGATGTCCATCGAGAGGCCATACCTGGCCTGGATCTCCCCGATCCGCTCGCGGTCCGGTTCGCCGTCGACATTGAGCAGCGGCGCCATCTCCACGAAGTACCGCTCGAAAGCACCAGGGGAGATCAGCTCGAGCAGCCGCGCCTCCTCGTCGCCGGGGTTCCAGAAGGCGTGTGGAATGCCGCGCGGCTTGACGACCGTCTCGCCGGGGCCGGCGACGAGCACCTCCTCGCCGAGCAGTACACCCACCTCGCCGGCGAGCACGAACGAGTACTCGTCCTCGTTCTCGTGAGTATGCGTCGGCGCCCCAAGAGCCCGCGGCGCCACCGTGTGTTCGATCAGCGCAAACCGCCCGTCGGTGTCCTCGCTGCGCACGACGAACCGGTTGCCAAGCCGGGGGAAGTCAGCCCGCTCCCCGTCCTTAGGCCCGATAGTGCTCTTCTCATTTCGCGACATCGCCCGCTCCTTCCCATCGGCGGTGTTAAGGGTCCTGCCAAGCATGACGTCCGCAGCTTGCCCGTCTTGAAATAAATAGTCTGAATATTTAGCTAATCTTGTTTGACGGCGATGAAGACGCGTCTCAAATACATCCGCAAGCTATTCGTCGCCGTGGTCGCGCTCACCGCGCTCACGGCTTCGATCCCACCCGCCGCTGGGGCAACAACGACGCCGGCGCCCGGCTACGAACAGTTCGCCGGTTGCCCAGACCCAGGCGCGGTTCCGACGATCGCAACCTGTCTCCTCACCGTCTTCACAAGTGGGGAAATGCAGATGGGGAACGTGGAAATTCCCATAACCGACCCGATAACGCTGAGCGGGGGGGTGACGGGAACCGGCAAATTCGTCTACGGCTCAAAAGGCGGCCTCCTGCCGGCCAAACAGAGCATCCCGGGAGGTGTCGTCGGTCTCACTGGCCTCACCTGGCTCGAAGAATTCTTCAGCCCCGAAGCGCTGGCTCTCTATGCGGTGATCGAGCTAGCCGGTACCCCCACCAACCCGTTGGAAGAACCGGTGTCACTTCCGGTAAAGGTGCACCTGGTTAACCCGGTGCTCGGCAGCAATTGCTACATCGGCTCGAATTCCAAACCGATCGGACTTCAGCTGATTACCGGGACCACCAACCCGCCGTCTCCCAACGTGCCGATCGCCGGTGCGTCGGGCACGACATCCAAAACAGGTAGTGGCGTGACAGACCTCACCGAAGGGACCTACGTCGACAACTCGTTCTCCGCGCCGGGTGCAAGCGGCTGCGTCCTGACGCTGTTCGGCTTCCCGCCGCTGAGCATCAACAGCCTGATCAACGCCCAGTCCGGCCTCCCGTCCGCAGCGGGCACCAACACGACGATCCTGAACTTCGACACGGAATCGGTGTCAGCGGCGATCGTGTACCCGTAGGCACCGCATTCCCCACCGGTTCCCTGCTAAAGCTCTGGGCATGAGAATCCTGGTCACCGGTAGCGCGGGGCATCTCGGAGAGGCTCTTCTCCGCACGCTGCGCGGCGAAGGCTCCGAGGTCATCGGTGTTGACCTGCTCGAGTCGCAATTCACCGATCTGGTCGGCTCGATCGTGGATCGCGCCTTCGTGCAGCGCTGCCTGGAGGGCGTAGATGCGATCGTCCACGCTGCCACGCTTCACAAGCCGCACGTCGGTTCTCACACTCGACATGAGTCGTCGACACCAACATCAGCGGCACGCTCAACCTGCTCGAGGGAGCCGTTGCCGCGGGCGTCAGCCGCTTTGTGTTCACGAGCACTACCAGTGCGTTCGGCAGTGCGCTCACACCGGCGGATGGGGCTCCCGCAAGCTGGATCGCCGAGGAGGTCACTCCAGTTCCCCGCAACATCTACGGGGCGACCAAGGTTGCGGCGGAGGATCTGTGCGCGCTGATCCACCGGGATCACGACCTTCCGTGCTTGATCCTGCGCACCTCGCGCTTCTTCCCGGAGGCCGACGATCGCGACGAGATCCGCACTTCTTTCGATGACCTCAACCTCAAGGTCAACGAGCTTCTCTATCGCCGGGCCGACCTCGAGGATGTGGTGTCGGCGCATCTTCGCGCTCTCGAGTGCGCTCCAGCGATCGGCTTCGGCCGCTACATCGTCACCGCGACGACACCGTTCGGGCACGATGACCTCATCGAGCTTCGCGAGGACGCGCCCGCGGTCGTGCGGCGACTCTTTCCCGACTACGAGGCGATCTATGCCGAGCGCGACTGGAGGATGCTGCCGAGCATCGAGCGGGTCTACTCCAACGATCGTGCCCGGCGCGACCTGGACTGGTCACCGCGCTACGACTTCCGCCACGCGCTGGATCGCCTCGCCGCCGGCACCGATCCGCGCAGCGAGCTGGCTGTAACCGTGGGCGCAAAGGGCTATCGCGCCAGGTCTCGTTGAGCACCGAGCGGAGCCGCTCGATCTCGGGCTTCCAGCGCTTCTTGTCGAGCTGTCGGAGAGCCAATGCGCACAGCGCGACCGAGAGAGCGATCCGACAACCCGTGGCAAGACTTGCTCGGTATGAGAGCATCGCGCCGTGGAGGGCTATGGCTTCGATGCGTCGTGGAGCGATGAGCGTCGTCGGCTGGCGCTGATCGAGCGCTGTTATGACCCGATCACGACCTCCAGGCTCGCCCAACTCGACGTTGGGGCGGGCTGGCGCTGCCTCGATGTCGGCGCCGGTGGCGGCTCGATCTCACGCTGGCTCCGCGATCGGGTTGGTCCGGACGGCGAGGTCGTCGCGATCGATTTAGACACCCGCTTCTTCGAGGGGGAACCTGGGATCGAAGCTCGCCGGGCCGACATCCTGGCCGACGAGATCGAGCTAGGAGCGTTCGACCTCGTCCATTGCCGACTGCTGCTTCACCATCTGCGCGGCAATCAGCTCGAGGCCGTCAAGCGGATGGCGAGCGCGCTGCGGCCCGGTGGCGTTCTCTTCACCTCGGAGTGCTACCTCGGCGCGATGTGCGCGTCTTCTACGCGTGCGTACGCCGAGATGTGGCGTGGGTTCTATGCCGCGATGCCGGGGGCCGATTACGACTGGGCGGTCGGCTTGCCTCAAACCCTGGTGGCCGCTGGGCTGACCGAGGTCGAGTCGTGCGGAGACGTTGACTTGGTGCGTGGCGAGACGCCAGCGGCCGAGCTACTGCGGCTGACCGTCGAAGCGGTGCGGGAGCGCATACCGGGCGATATCGACGTCGACGGGGGCCTCGCGGTCCTTGCCGACCCGGCCACGTTTGAGCCGAGCATCGTCTGGTACACCGCCTGGGGCAGGCGCGAGTAGGGGCTGACACCCGGCGGTAATTGGTGTCCTTGGCGGTCGCCACAATCCAGGTAATGACTCGATACGCAAGATCTTCGTCCTGGTTGGCTGGAGCAATTTTTGTTGCCGAAAATGCTCATTCTTTGGCGGTTCACTCCTTCCACGGGACCCAGACCGCAATAGATTGCAGAGAATGGAGGTCTCGATGAAACGCAACGCAGCGGCTGAGCAGTTGGCGAGCGAAATTGACGAAGCACGCGATGCGCTCCTCGACACCGTCCAGCGTGAGCCGAAGCGCTGGTGGGCTGCCTATCAGCTCAAGGACCAAGCGAGGAATGGCTGGAGCGCCGGTACTATGAACATGGCTCTGGGAAGGCTGATAGATACCGGTGTGTTTGAGTTGAAGGGGGACTGTATCCGCTTGCAGCGGTAGCGTTCGCTGGGTGGAGAGAGAGTTACGGGAGGTTAAATCGGACTGGGATGCCACGCGCCGGGAGCGGCAGTGGGAACCATCCGATGCTGAGCAGCAGCGTAAGAGTTACCGTACGCCGCCTCAACGTGACCGTGACCGAGTTCTATATTGCTCTGCATTACAGCGACTGAGTTCGTCACTCAGGTAACCGCACCTGAGTCGGGTTACAGCTTTCATGACCGGCTAAGTCACTCGCTCAAGGTGGCGCAAGTGGGCCGCAGGAATGCGGAACGTCTGCAGATCTTGGCAGACCGGGGTGAGGTCGATGGTCCGGCCGCAGACTTGGTTCGCTCGGTGGACCCAGACGCGGTCGAGGCGAGTTGTTTGGCACATGACCTTGGACATCCGCCCTTCGGCCACATTGCCGAGACGGTTCTCCACGAGAAGGCCTCACCCCACGTTGCCGATGGTTTTGAGGGCAACGCGCAGAGCTTCCGAATCGTTACCCAGCTAGCAGTCCGGGACGGGGATGTTCCGGGGCTCAACCTGACGAGAGAGACCCTCGACTACCTGCTCAAGTACCCCTGGCGTCATTGGCCGAAAGACCCGATGAAAGACGCAAAGCGCGAGCGCAAATGGGGTTACTACGAAGGTGGGGATGACGAGAGGTCATTCAAATTCGCACGGAGAGGATGGCCCAGAGAAGCGAAAACGAAATTGCCGCAGCGCAGTCTAGGTGCGGAGATTATGGATTGGGCCGACGACCTCACCTATGCCGTCCATGACGTGGACGACTTCTTTCGGGCAGGCCTTGTGCCGCTGGACAGGCTACGTGGGCCCAATGACCCAGAGATCAAACGGTTCGAAGAACTCTTGACTGAGGTTAGAGACAGCGATCCCATGCAATTCCCCGACTACGGGGTTGACGAGTTAGTCGAGTCGGTGAGGGAGATCCTGTCCGTCTCTGGGCCAGGGGAACCTTATCGTTATGTTGCTGCAGCCAGAGCGGACTTGCGGGAGCTCGGCTCGAAACTGATTACGCGCTATCTGGAGGCTTTCATGGTGCGCAACGACCCAGGCAAGGGCGTTGTGGTGCTCTCCATCGATCCCGAGGTCGTGCGCGAGGTTACCGCGCTGAAGATGTTGGTCGCCGTCTATGTCATCCACCGTCCTGGCTTGGCCGTGGTCCAGCATGGACAGCAGCGGTTGATCAAAGAGCTCTTCGACTTTTACTTCCTGGCTTGTGCGCCAGACAGGGCCGGCAATCACCATTTGTTGCCGCCCGGGACCAAGGAGCGTTTGGAGGCCGGCCGGCATACGTCGGCCACTCGCGCCCGGGTCGTGGTCGACCTCATTTCCGGTTTGACCGAGACCGCCGCGGTTCAGCTACATCGACGCCTCTGTGGCTGGGGGACCGGCCCTGCATTGGACGCCACGGCATTGATGGGCTGAGGCTGGCTTTCGCCGCCGTCTGACTGCGAGCAACCAAGCGATGGAGCTAGCCGGACGACTCTCGAACCCCCGGTTTATCCGCAAGCTCAAGGTTTTGATGCGTGATCTAGTTTGATCCGGCCATCCGGCGAAGTTCCTTACACAATTTCCAGTACGACCCATTCGGGTCGGCTGGCTTAAGGAGCTTTCGCCTGTCGTGCGGATTCTCGCTGGCCGGAATCAGAAGCTTTGCTTCCCGCAGTCTTTCGAGCTCTTTGCCCATCAGACCCTTCGCAGGCGGACGCTTGCCAAGGGTCCCCAAGAGCCCTTCCCCCCAGATGGGCTCTTTCGAGTCAGCGATTGCTGCACCAACCTCCGCCTGATAGCGGCTTCCCAAGAGGGTCTTCGAAAGCGCTCTCAGTTGGCTGCGGTTGCCGTTTCCGTCTTCCGCCATAGCTACAGTCCTGGAATCACGGACCTTGGTATTGGATTTCAGGACTGTAGCTAAACAGTGACCGACCGAGGACAAATGGCCGCTCGTTGCAAGAAGACCCCCAGCCTGGCAGGTTCCCGATGGGTTGCCGGAGGAAGGTTGGTGCTATAAATGGCCGCCGCTAGCAGGTCCAGCGGACGGATTTACAGATGGACCATCAACTTGTATCATTCGATACGAGGAGTCAGTATGGGAGCCCGACCTCGCCGGAAAGCAGATTTTGTGCTGCCCTCAGCAGAGGGTGATTGGGGGTACCCGGAGGACATGTTGATTAGACCGTCCAGCAATGGTGGGAGCGCCAATGGAAATGGCGCCGCGCCAGCGCACGATGTCGAGGGCGATACTCCCACTGACGAGGTGGCCTCGGGATCGCCTGGCCACGATCTCGACCAGGAGAACGCGGCTTAGCGCTCGGCTGGTGTCAGCCGAAGAAGTAGCCGCTTCTCTGCAATCCCATAAGGCATGCCTACTGTTGTGGATGCCTGGCTAAACCCGCCAACTTCACTGCATGCATAGCCGCAAGCAGCTTGAAGAGGCTGGAAGGACGGCTGCTCCGACCCTGCGGAGGCAGGAGGAGTGGGTCCATCGACGAGTCGAGGCAGTTACTTTCCCATCACCCGAGGAGCCGGTCTATCGTCGGCACGTCAGTGTCGACTTTACGATTCCGGAGCTCTCCCCGGTCCCCCACGGCTCTGGCGGTGGAGCTCGCTACTACGTTCCCTTGTCGTTCATCCGCAAGTGGCCGCCTCTGCTGCGACTCGATCTGCGCAATGCCAGGGATGAGCCGATCCCGTTTTTGACTGGCGCGCAGAACGCCGCGCTCGATGAAGCAGTGCTTACCGCTCTTGCGGAAGAGGCAACTACCGAGAAGCTCGACGACGACGACGTTCATAAGGCAATAAACGATCTGATCACCGAGCGTGACCACGCCGCGGCGGAAGGCCTCCGGGTGCTTCTCCCTCCTCTCGCTTCGGAGGATCAGGTAGACAATCTGGACCGTATCCGCCAAGAGCTTCGGGCAGACCCGCTATTTGTGGCAGTAGCAGGCGGGTTGCGTGATAGCACGTTCTTGTGGCTGCGTGTTGAGGGTGAGCCTGGAGATCGTGAGATAGTCAAGTTCTCATACGACATTCCTATGGATGTGAATGTGGGCTCGTGGAGTGCTGCCTCATTCGGACTCCGGCCGTTTCTGGCGGATTTTGGATCTCCCCATATTGGGAGTTCCAGCAGCTACCACTTGACGATCAGCATTCCGTCGCCGCTCAAGGTTGTCGATACCGAAGTACGACTTGTTAAGCGGCAAAGCCCGGATCAGCAGGCGGCTGACTCCGGAGAGATAGTCGCAAGTTGTGCAGCCAGTTCCTCCCGAGTGGACTCGGGCGACCTAACCATCTATACGGAACCGGTGGGAGGTCAGGGACGCTTCTATGTAACCGGCGAGCGAAGTGGCTGCACTGGTGAGGCCCACGTTGCGCTCATTGCGGACAAGGGGCTGGCGCGCAACTCATGGTTTGCGGCCACGATGATCGCGGCGCTCCTGACGACGTATTCGCTGCGTCTCGGGTCGGTCCTTGAACTAAATGAAGCAGCGGTCACGTTGGCGCTCGTCGCACCTGCACTGCTGGCCTATTTGCTCGTCAGACCAGCACAGCATGAGTTCGTCCGGAGTTTCACCACCGGCATACGCCGGCTGCTGGCGATAAGCGGGCTACTCCCAATGCTCGGTGCCGCAGCGATCGTTCTCAGCGGCGGGGATCGATCTACGATTCTATGTGATGTTTTCATCGGTCTTGCCAGTATGGCTTGGGTTCTCGTCGTTCTCTTGCTGCTCAGTGCAGTCTTCCCACTTGGGGACAGTGCTCGCCCGCTGTCATCAGCCGCTTCAGACGACACTTGAACCGGTTGTGTCGACAAGCAACCAAGCAATGGAGCTAGCCGGACGACTCTCGAACCCCGTGTTCATCCAAAAAGTCCGCACCCTGCTTCAGCGCACGAAGTTCCTCTAGCATCTTTCGCTGACGACACCAAACAGGGAGTGGCAGGTGGTTTGGCCGCTCGGCGGGTCGTTCACAAAGGAGAAGAGATGAACCGACCGATGCGTTTTAGGCCGTCGCCTGCGATGGCCGTCGCGATCACGGCTCTCGTCATGGCTGTTGCCGGGGCGGCGGTGGCCGCCATACCGAACCCAGACGGCAGCGTCGCTGCGTGCTATGGCAATGCCACCGGCAAGCTGAAGGTGATCGACACCGGCGCTGGCGAGAGTTGCAAACACGGCGAAACGGCGCTCTCGCTCGCCGCAATGAATGGCGGGAAGGTGGCGAACTCCGACAAGCTCGACGGGCTGGATTCGACTGCCTTTCTGAGCACGAGCACGGCGGCCGGCGGCGACCTGACCGGCACCTACCCGAATCCGGACATCGCCAGCGGCGTCGTCGGAACGGCGGAGACCGGCACGGTTCCCGCCGCCCGCGCGACGAGTACGAGCGCCCAGAGCATCCCCGGAGACTTCACCGGGACGGCGATTGCGCTCAACAGCGAGGCCGCCGCCCACGGAGGCTTCGACACCGCCGACCTCCACGACGATGCGGTGAACAATTCGAGGCTCACCGCGCCGGTGGACGGCATCTACCTGGTGAGTGCCGAGGTCGGGTGGCAGGTCAGCGGAAGCGGACTGCGCCAGATTTCGATCATCGCACCGGCGCAGGCGCAACCGCAGATAGCCTCCGATCGCGACGAGCCGGTCAGCGGCTCGAACGACATGTTCCAGTCGGTCTCGGCGGTCACTCGCCTCGATGCGGGGGATTACATCGAGCTGGTCGTGAACCAAAGCAGCGGTATTGCACGAGACTCACTCGCCGACTCAAACGAGTATCCGTTTCTCTCAATGGTCTGGCTAGGTCCGTAACGCACGACACGCAGACGCTACGGATACCGATGCGGAGGGTCCCCCTTTTGCGGGGGACCCTCCGCATGGCGAGTCGACAAGCAAGCAACCAAGCGATGGAGCTAGCCGGACTCGAACCGGCGACCTCCTGGGTGCGATCCAGGCGCTCTTCCAACTGAGCTATAGCCCCGCGGGCGTGGCTGGGAGGAACGTCCCAAAGGCCTCGCAGGAGCAAGAATAACCGCATAGTCTTTAGCTTCCCGGAGCGAGTATGGGCATTCTCGACGACGCGATCAAAGAGCACTTGGAGCTGAAGCGCCAGCACGGCGCCGGCGAGTCCGAGCTGCAGCAACTCGAGGACGAAGCCTTTGGCGCGGCCGAGCGGCCTGGGGACGAGGAATCGGCTCCCGATCCGCTTGCCGAGGCGCCCACCGAGTTCATGTCGCAGCCGGACCTGGAGCCCGCGCAGTCGCAGGCAGACGATGCGGGAGGGCCAGAGGAGGCAGCATCCGGGACCCAGGAGGCATCCTCTCGTCGCTCGCCGCGAGCCGAGATCGGTGATCTGCAAGAGGCGCCGCCGACGGAGCCACCGGAGTATGTCGAGGAGGCCAAAGACTCAGGGGAGCACCCCGAAGAGCCCGACGAACCCGCCGAGGAGCCCTCGCCGGCGATGGAACACGAGGCCGTGTCCCCCGAGCAGCCCGAGCCAGAGGCGAGCGAACCCGAGCCGGAGATCCCGGCTGGCCCATCGACCGAGGAGCGGCAAGCGATCGCGGAGCAGCCGACCGAGATGTTCGACGTCGAGGAAGAGCTTGCCTCGTCGCAGTCGGAGGCGCCCTCCGAGGAGGAGCTGGTCGAGGAGAACATCGAAGAGCCACGACTGGCTCCGATCGACCCCCTCTCCAGCCTCGATGAGGACAGCGCCGCCGAGATCGACGACGAGGCCGACGACTTCTTCGACGAGAAGCGGCTCTCCGACGAGCTGGACCAGGCTCTAGAGGCGCCAGCCGAGGACGACGACGAGCCCGAGTACGAGCCGGAGCCTGAGTCCGAGGAGGAGCCGGAGGGTGAGGCCCAGCCGCCTGCCAACCACGACGAGGACGTGCTCGAGGAGACGCCGGACTTCCTCGAGGAGACTCCCGAGGACGACCAGCTCTGGTTCGAGCAGAAGCCCCCCAAGGACTTCGACTTCGACGACTGATCCCTTGCGCCCCGCCCGGGCGCTCGTCCTACACTTCAGGCGAGGGGGCCATAGCTCAGCTGGAAGAGCGCCGCCTTTGCAAGGCGGAGGTCGCCGGTTCGAGCCCGGCTGGCTCCATCGTTTTTCGCCGCTCTTGGCTGCTGCGTCAGTCCACTACGCGTTCCGGCTGACGTAGTCCAGTCGCTTCTCGGCGGTGATGCGCATTCCCTCGTCGACCTGGTCGTCGGCAATCACGGCTGTGAGGGCGTCGATTGCGCGCTGGTCGCCCTTGCCCAGTATGCCCAGCGCATTGACTGCAGCCGGAAGGACATCCTGAGTCCGCGAGGCGACGACGTCAAGCAGCGCCTGCATTGCATCATCCTTCCGCGTTGTCACCGCCCCCAGTCCGGACGCGGCCGCGTAGCGGACCCCGAAATCGCGACCCTGGTCGGCGAGCGTGTCGATCAGGGCTTGCACACCGTCAGGCGTCCTTGCCAGCGCATAGTGGAGCCCGAAAAAGTCATCGATGCGATCGAGCATGGGTGCAACCGCCCGTGGATCCCCGATCTCCGCGAGAATCTCGCCGGCATCCGCGGCTATTCCAATATTGATTTCGTCCTCGCTGGTGCGCTGCTCATAGTCAGACGGTGGGGCGGGGGTTTCCTGGATCAGCTCGATCAGCGGCTCGACGGCGTCGGTACCCATCTCCGTGAGTCGTTGCTTTGAGCGCATGTAGCGTGGACGATTGATCAGGCCGATGCTGTCGCGCTCGTTATCGGCGCGCTCCTGTCGCATCGTCGCCAACTCGGCCTGGAGCTTCTCTTCCGGACTGCGCCTACGGAACATCTCTCCCTCGCTGTTTCATGCTGAAGACGGCGATCACGCGTCAACCTACCATCGCCTTGCCAGGTCTCGCGCCTCGTTGGCGCGGCGTGTCGCCAGGCGGTCGCTCAGCCTGCCGCGGCGGGCTGCGGCAGGTGCTGGTCGGCGTGGTAGCTGGAGCGGACCAGCGGTCCGGCGGCGACCGACTCGAAGCCGATCGCGTAGGCCTCGCGCTCCAGCGCCTCGAACTCCTCGGGGTGCCAATAGCGCTCGACCGGCAGGTGGTTTTCGGTGGGGCGGAGGTACTGGCCGACGGTCAGCACTTGGACCCGATGCTCGCGCAGGATGCCAAAGGTCTCGATCATCTCCTCGAAGGACTCGCCCAGCCCAACCATCAGCCCCGACTTGGTGACGACGTCGGTGCCGCCCATCTCCTTCGCCATCCGCAGCACCCGGGCCGAGCGCAGGAACTTGGAACCGCGGCGCGCCTTTGGGTAGAGGCGCGGCACCGTCTCGACGTTGTGGTTGAAGACGTCGGGCCGCTCGTGGATCACCTTGGCGAGCGGCATCTCCTGACCGCGGAAGTCGGGGGTGAGCACCTCGACCTTGCAGCCGGGCGCCTGCATGCGGATCGAGCGGATCACACCGACGAAGGCGCTGGCCCCGTAGTCGGGCAGGTCGTCGCGATCGACCGAGGTGACCACCGCGTGGCGCAGCCCCATCCTCTTCACCTGGTTGGCGACGCGCAGCGGCTCCAGCGGATCGTTCCAGCTCGGCACCCCGGTCTTCACGTTGCAGAAGCCGCAGCGGCGGGTGCAGACGTCGCCGAGGATCATGAAGGTCGCCGTGCCGCGCTCCCAGCACTCGCCGACGTTGGGGCAGTTGGCCTCCTCGCAGACGGTGTGGAGGTTGTCGTTGCCGATCATTGCCTTCAGCCGCCGGTAGGTCGGCCCGCCCGGCGCCGGCACTTTCAGCCAGGGCGGCTTGCGGGCGCGGCGGAAGGGGACGGCGCCGTCGCCGTCGGTCGCGGTCCCGCCCGGCTTGGCGCGGGAACGGGTGACGTGGACGCGCTCGATCGTCTCTGGCACCGGCTCGCTCATGCGATGCCGAGCCTAGCGCTGTCGATACCCAGCGCCGTGGGCTCGGTCGGAACCGGCGCTCGGCCGAAGACCTCTCCGAAGCGATCCACCACCGCGGCGGCGAAGGCGACGAGGTCCTGCTCGGCGCCCAGCTCGCGGCTGAGCGAAGTGACCCGACAGTTGTCGATCCCGCAGGGGACGACCCACTCGAAGGGCTGCAGGTCGTTGTTGACGTTGACGGCCAGGCCGTGGGTGGTGACGCCGCGGCTGACGTGGACGCCGATCGAGGCGATCTTCCGCGCCGCGTCGACGCCGGCCTCCGGGCCCGGCCGCTCGCCCTCCGTCCAGACGCCCGTCAATCCCTCGATCGTCCGCGCCGCCACCCCGTTAACGCCCAGCGCCTGTATCGCCACCCGCTCCAGCCGTCGCACGTACTCGTGGACGTCGTCGTCGTAGGGCTTCAATGAGACGATCGGGTAGGCGACCAGCTGCCCAGGACCGTGGTAGGTGACCCGGCCGCCGCGATCGGTGTCGTGGATCTCGATCCCCTGCATTTCGTACCACTCGGCCTGCATCGGCAGCTCCTCGTCGGTGGAGCGGCGGCCGCGCGTGTAGACGGGTGGGTGCTCGAGCAGCAGCAGCACGTCCGGCACCTCGCCCTCCTGCCGCGCTCCCTCGAGCCAGCGCTGGGCGACGCGCGCCTCCTCGTAGGGGACGAGCCCGCAGCGGACGACCAGGATTTCATCGCTCACTCTTGAAATCGTTGCACGGCGCCCCGGTCTCGTCTCTATCCTTGGCGCCGCTCCCCATGGTCCAGTCCAAGGCTCTCCGACCCGACTGGCTTCCGGCCGTGGCGCTCAGCGCCGCGCTCGCCGCCGCGATGCTGGCCTGGAACCCGCAGGTCGGCGACCTCGCCGCCCAGGTCTTCCGCACCGAGCTGTTCCAGCGCGGTGGCCTCGCGATCTGGAACGGCAGCTGGTACGGCGGCCATTACACCCTCACCTACAGCGTCCTCTTCCCGCCGCTGGCGGCGCTGCTCGGGCCGCGGCTGGTCGGGACCTTGGCCGTCGTCGCCTCCTCCTACTTCTTCGACCGCCTCGTGCGCGACCGCTGGGGCGAGGCGGCCCGCTGGGCGACGCTCTGGTTCGCGGCCGGCGTGGTGACGCTGCTCGCCGACGGGCAGCTGACCTTCGCGCTCGGAGTCGCCTTCGCGCTTGCCGCCCTGCGCTTTCTGCAGCTGAAGCGGCCGGCCTTGGCGCTTGTCGCGGGTGCGGCCTGCGCCCTCTCGAGCCCGGTCGCGGCTGCGTTCCTGGCCGGCGTGCTGCTGGCTGGCACCCTGCCCCGCGACCGCCGCTCTCACCTGGCCGCGATCTGGGTCGCCTGCCTCGCGCTCGGCCTGGTGCTCGTCCCCAACCTCGCCTTCCCCGAATCCGGCCAGTTCCCCTTCGCCTTCTCCTCCTATTTGGCGATCCCGCTCTGGTGCGGCGGCGCGCTCTTCGTCACCCGCGGCCTTGCCGGGGAGGAGCGGCAGCTGCGGCGAGTGCTGATCGCCTACGCGCTGGCGGCGACCGTGTTGTGGCTGGCGCCCAACCCAATGGGGGGCAACGCGGCCCGCCTCGGCGCGCTGTTCGGCGGGCCGATCCTGGCTGCCGTCGTCCTCGCCCGCCGACCGCGGCTGTCCAGCTTCTCGACCGCGATCCTCGCGCTGGCCCTGGCCGGCGGCCTCTACTGGCAGGTGACCGCGAGCGTCAATCAGATTGCCCGCAGCGTCGGCGACCCGTCCACCGCTTCGGCCTACTTCACGCCCGTGTCTTCGTGGTTGCGCGACCATGACGGCAGCACCGCGCGGATCGAGGTGCCGCCGACCGCCAACCACTGGGAGTCGGCCTACCTGGCGCCGGAATTCGAACTGGCGCGGGGCTGGCTGCGCCAACTCGACACGACCCGCGACGACGTCTTCTATGGCGACGATGAGCCGCTGACCGATCGCACCTACCGGACCTGGCTCCACGACAACGCGATTCGCTATGTGGCGCTGCCCGACGCACCACTCGACTACTCCTCGGTTGCCGAGCGGCGCCTGATCCTGGCCAACCCGCCCTATTTGGAGCCGCGCTGGAGCGACGCCCACTGGCGCGTCTATGAAGTGAGGGAGCCGGCGCCGCTGGTGCAGCCACTCGACTCCGGGACGGCAGCGGTCCGCTGGCTCGGCCGCAGCGGCTTCGCCCTCGACGTTACCCAACCCGGCGAGTTCCTCGTCCGGGTCGCCTTCACCCCCTACTGGTCGATCGCCCGCGGCAGCGGCTGCCTGCTCCGCCACGGCGACTGGACCTTGGCGCGTGCGAGCCATCCCGGCGTCTTCCGCGTCGCCGCCGACTTCTCGCTTCCGCGGGCCTGGAATGCGGTGACCGGCGCCCACAAGACTTGCTGAGCGGGGGCAGTCGCTTCCCGTGACTCAATGCAGGATTGTGGCCCCAATAGGGGGTGCAAAGCTTCATCCAATCGCTAGAGGGCGAGGGAAAGGGGCTCTTCGAGCAGCGACCTGATGCGGGCGAGGAACTCGGCCGCGGGGGCGCCGTAGAGGATGCGGTGGTCGCAGGCAAGGTCGACCGACATCAGGTGGGCGGTGGTCAGCTCGCCGTCGCGGACGACTGGGCGCTCCTCGATAGCGCCGACGGCGAGGATCGCCGCCTGCGGTGGGTTGATCACCGCCGAGAAGCCGTCGATCCCGTACATCCCCAGGTTGGAGACGGTGAAGGTGGCGCCGGAGAGCTCCGGCGGAGTGATCTGGCCGTCGCGCACACGTTGCGCCAGCGCCCGCGACTCCGAGGCGATCTGCCGCAGGCCCTTGCGATCGGCGTCGAAGACGGTGGGGACGATCAGCGCGTCCTTCGCCGCGACGGCGACGCCGACGTTGACCCGCGAGTAGAGCTCGAAGCGCCCGTCCCGATAGGCGCCGTTGGCCCGCGGATGCTCGCGCAGCGCCAACGCGCAGGCCTTGACGATCATGTCGTTGAAGGAGGGCACGACGTCGCCCGCCACCGCCCGAGCCTTCACTTGGGCCCGTCCCGCCACCGCCTCGCTCATATCCACCGTGGCGCGCAGGTAGAAGTGCGGCGCCGTCGCCTTCGACTCCGACATCCGCCGAGCGATCGTCGCCTGCAGCTTCGAGAGGTCTTCGTAGGACGTTTGACCCTTCGCGGTCTCGGGACCACCCTCAGCGGCGGCACCCGCGGAAGACGCGCGCTCGACATCCGCCTTGACGATCCGGCCACCCGGCCCGGACCCCTCCAGCTGCGTTAAGTCAAGCTGACGTTCTTTGGCGATGCGACGCGCCAGCGGTGAAGCTTTCGGCCGATGCCCGTCGCCGTCGGTCGGAGCTGCCTCGGCGGTGGTCGGAGCCCGAGACTCATGCGCCCCTCCCGCGGGTGGCGCCGTAGGGGGGACCTCCCCCGAGGAGGCTTTAGCTACCGCAGGGGGAGGTGGGTCCCCTGCCGTGACAGGACCCGCGGGCCGGGACTCATCGGTCTCTTGCTCTTCCGCCGCTGCGGCGCTGGATCCCTCGGCGTCCTGTCGCTCACCATCACCCTCCCCGACCCGCGCAATGGGAGTGCCGATGGCCACCGTCTCACCCTCCTGCACGAGGATCTCCACCAACGTCCCCGCAACGTCGGCTTCATAGGCCATGTTCGCCTTGTCGGTCTCGATTTCCACGAGTTCGTCACCCACAGCGACCTCGTCCCCGACCTGTTTCAGCCACTGAAGGATCGTCCCCTCCTCCATCGAGTCAGACAATCTCGGCATAACCACGTCAGACACGGGCGATCCCTCCGAGTGCGTCTGGAAGAGGGAGTCGGGTGTGTCTCGACGGTGCCTCGCAAAGCGGCCCCGGCAGGGTGATCCCAGCCGCGAAGCGGCACCGAATTCCACCGCCGGAGGCGGTGGTGGGCAGCCGGCGAGACATACCCGACTCCCCCATCAGAGGCTCCCCTCTAGGGCAGCCAGAGCTGCCTGCACCACATGCTCCTCGTGCGGCATCGCCGCCTGCTCGAGCCGCTTCGAGTACGGCATGTGAACGTCGGCGCCGGTCACTCGCTGCACCGGCGCATCGAGGTGGTCGAAGGCCTGCTCGGCGATCAGCGCCGCCAGATTGGCGCCGACGCCGCCGTGGGGCCAGCCCTCCTCGACGATCACCGCTCGGTTCGTCTTTCGCACCGACTCGAGGATCGTGTCGAGGTCGAGCGGCCGCAGCGTGCGCGGGTCGATCACCTCGACCTCGATCCCATGCTCGTGGGCGAGCGTTCGTGCCGCCTCCTCGGCGACATGCGCCATCTTGAGGATGCCGACGATCGTGACGTCGGAGCCCCCGCGCCGCACCGCCGCCTCGCCGAAGCGCAGCACCTCCTCGCCGTCGCCCGGAACCTCGCCGCGGCTGCCGTAGAGGCTCTCGTGCTCGATGAAGATCACCGGGTTGTCGTCGCGGATCGCCGCCTTCAACAGCGCCTTGCCGTCGGCGGGGGTCGAGGGGCAGGCGACCAGCAGCCCAGGAACTTGGAGGAAGAGCGCCTCGAAGCTGTGCGAGTGGGTGGGGCCGAGTTGGTGGCCGCCACCGCCGGGCATCCTGATCACCAGCGGCACCCGTGCCTGGCCGTTGAACATGTAGGGAATCGCCGCCGCGTGGTTGACGATCTGGTCAAGTGCCAGCAACGAGAAGTTGACGGTCATCAGCTCGACCACAGGCCGCAGGCCGCCCATCGCTGCGCCGACCCCGGTGCCGACGATCGTGTTCTCGGAGATCGGCGTGTCGCGCACACGACGCTCGCCGAACTCCTCCAGCAGCCCTTCGGTCACCTTGAACGCGCCCTGGAAGACGCCGACGTCCTCGCCCATCACGAAGACCGCCTCGTCACGGCGCATCTCCTCAACCATCGCGTCACGCAGCGCTTCTCGCATCCGCAGCGTCGCCATCAGTCGGTCGCCTCCTCGGATACCTCTTGCTCCTCGACCTCACCGGCCACCTCCGGCTCGGATCCCTCTTGGGCGTCGCCCTGCTCAGCCGGATTGGGGCGCGGTCCATCCGGCTGGCCGGCGTAGGCGGCGCCGGCTTCGGCCAGCTCCCGCGCCGTGTCTGGCATCGCCTCCTCCCGCTCGCCCCGGTGCGGCTCGGGACTGCGCTCGTCGACCGCGTACCAGCCGGCGTCGCTGTCGACCACATAGAGGCTTTCGTAGAGGGTGTCGAGCGCCGGTTCGGATGAGGAGTCGGCGAACTCGACCGCCTCCACCACTCGCTCCTCGGCCCTGTCGCGGACCTCCCGCACCTCGCGCTCGCCGAGCACTCCGGCCTCGACGCAGCGTCGCGCGAATGCCTCGATCGGGTCTTTCTGCTGCCACTCCTCGACCTCCTCGCGCTCCCGGTACACCTCGGGGTCGGCGGCGGAGTGCCCGCGGTAGCGGTAGGTGAAGGCCTCGAGGATGGTCGGGCGGCGCTCCTCGCGGGCCTGGTGGATCCCCTCGGCGACCCCCTCGCGGACCGCGATCACGTCCATGCCGTCGATCCGCTCGCCGGGAATGCCGTAGCCCTCCGCCTTCTTTGAGAGGTCGGTCTGGGCCGAGTGCCGCTCGACCGAGGTGCCCATCCCGTAGAGGTTGTTCTCGACCAGGAAGAAGACGGGCAGCTGCCAGAGCGCCGCCAGGTTCATCGTCTCGCCGAAGTTGCCGGTGTTGGAGGCGCCGTCGCCGAACATGCAGACGGTGACCGCGTCCTCGCCCTTGTACTCGGAGGAGAGGGCGAGCCCGGCGGCGATCGGCAGGTTGCCGCCGACGATCCCGTAGCCGCCCATAAAGCGGTTCTCGCGGTCGAAGATGTGCATCGATCCGCCGCGCCCGCCGCTGGTGCCGTCGACCCGGCCGAACAGCTCCGCCATCACCCGCTTCGGATCGGTGCCGCGGGCGATCGCGTGGCCGTGGGTGCGGTAGGTACCGATCAGGTAGTCCTCGGGGCGCATCACCGAGGTGGTGCCGACGATCGTCGCCTCCTCGCCAATCCCGAGGTGGAGGAAGCCACCCGCTTTTGCCCGTTGGTACTGCCGCCCGGCCTCCTCCTCGAAACGGCGGATCAGGGCCATACGCGCGAGCAGCTCGTAACAGGTGCTGGCGTCGGGTAGATCGGCCACGACCCTGACCTTAGCTCGCTGCCTCGACCGCCTCCTCGACCCTGTCGTCTCCCCAGAAGACCTCCCCGCCGACGGCGAGCGAGGGCACCCCGATCACGCCAAGCTCGGCGGCCTGCTCAGTCGCCTGGCGCAGGGCGTTCTTGACCACTTCGGTGCCGGCGGCTTTGAGCAGCGCGTTCGGGTGCAGCTCGCAGGCGGCGGCGGCGAGCAGGACGTTGTCGGGCTCGCTCAGGTCGCGGCCCGCGGCGAAGGCCTGGCGGAAGGCGGCGAGGGCAAAGGAGACGGTGCGGCCGGTCTGCTTGGCGAAGGTCGCGACGCGCATCGCGAACAACATGTTCCCCGGCCACGGCTCGGGCCAGGCGAGCGCCGGCAACCCGTATTCCCTGGCCCGCCGCTCGACCTCGGCGATGCCATCCTCGCGACCCGGGCCGTTGGCCCAGGAGTCGCGCCCGAAGCGCTGGAAGAGCCCACCGAGCAGGATCGGCTGCCACTCCGGCTGCTCCAGCTCGGCGTCGGTGAAGAGACCGCTGATCCGCTCCGCGGTCAGGTACGCGTAGGGCGAGCCCAGATCGAAGTAGAAAGTCGCCCTAGGCGTGGGTGGCCCAGCCATCGACTGCCCGCGCAGCTTCGAAGATCGCCTCGGAAATCGTCGGGTGGGGATGGACGATCCGCGCCAGCTCCTGGTAGCCGCCCTCCAGCGCCATCGTCGCGACCAGCTCGGCGATCATGTCGCAGGCGCGGTTGCCGACGATGTGGGCGCCGAGGATCTCACCGTATTTGGAGTCGACGACCAGCTTGACCATGCCGTCTTTGTCGTCGTAGACCGTCGCCCCGCCGACCGCCCCCAGCTTCAGCTTGCCGACCTTGACATCGTGGCCTGCCTCCTTTGCGGCCGCCTCGGTGAGGCCGACGCTGGCGACCTGCGGGTGGCAGAAGGTGGCGCCGGCGACCAGGTTCTGATCGACCGGGTGGGTGGTGACCCCGGCGGCGTGCTCGACCGCGACGACCCCCTCGTCGGAGGCCTTGTGGGCGAGTGCCTTGGCGTTGACCAGGTCGCCGATCGCGTAGACCTGGGCGTTGGACGTCTGCCCGTACTCGTCGACCTTGACCTTGCCGTTCTCCTCCAACTCGATTCCGGCCGCCTCCAGCCCCAGCCCCTCGACATCGGAGCCGCGGCCGCCGGCGACGCAGAGGTGGTCGACCTCGGCGGAGCTGTCGCCATAGGTGAACTTGACCGAGCTGGCGCCGACCTCGACGTTCTCGACCGGGCTGCCGGTGGAGACCGTGATGTTCTGCTTCTTGAAGGCGCGCTCGACGACCCGGGCCATGTCCTTGTCCTCGGCGGGGAGGATCTGGTCGAGCATCTCGATCAGCAGCACCTCGGTGCCGAAGCGGCCGTAGGCGGAGGCGATCTCGCAACCGGAGGCGCCGGCACCGACCACCGCGATCTTCGCCGGTTGCTCGGGCAGCGACCAGGCGCCCCAGGTGTCGAGGACGCGCTCGCCGAACTCGACTCCGGGGATCGGCCGCGGGACCGAGCCGGTGGCAAGCACCACGGCGCCGGCCTCGTAGACCTCGTCGCCGACCTTGACATTGCCCTCGGCGGTCAGCTCGCCGTCGCCCTCGATCGACTTCACCTTGTTTTTGTCCCAGAGCATCTTCACCCCGCCCGAGAGCGAGTCCGAGACGGCGGCTCGGCGTTTGCCCAGCGCGTCCCAGTCGATCCTGGCGTTCTCGACGACCAGCCCCAGCTCTGCGCTGTTACGGGCGTGGTCGTAGAGCTCGGCGGTGTGGAGGACCGTCTTGGCCGGGATGCAGGCGTAGTTGAGGCAGCGACCGCCGGGCTTGTCCCGCTCCACCACGGCGGTCTTCTTACCCAGCTGGGCGGCGCGGATCGCGGCGACGTAGCCGCCGGGGCCCCCGCCAATGACGATCACGTCGAACGAATCGGCCATCGATCCTGAGCCTATAGAAACCCTGGCGCGTCTACTCCCGGCTCGGCATCTGGATCCGCGCCATCGCTTTGACCATGAAGTAGAAGAAGGTGCCGGCGACTGCGAGCAGGCCCAGCGTGACCGCGAACTGGGCGACGCTCGCTGCCTGCACAGCGAGGCCGAAGACGGCGCTGAAGATGAGGAAGACGAGCAGCAGCTGGAAGCCGAGCACGGCCCAGTAGCGCGCCCGCCACATTCCCCACGCCATGATCCCCATCAGCAGGGCGGGTGCAAGCACCTGCGCCAAGCGCGGTTTCTCGCCGTTGACCTCGGCGCCGGCCAGGTAGCTGACGACGATCGAGAGGGCGATCAGGGCCGCGACCACTGCGCCGATCGTCACCACCAGCGGCCGCTCCCCCTCGGCAAGCGGTGGCAGGCTCTCCCGGACTTCCTGGTTGCGCTGCTCGGCGCGGGCGTAGCCCTCCTTCATCCGCTCGCGTGGGGTGGGGGTGGGGGAGGCGCCCCGCTGCTTGCGCTTGCGGGGGTGGTCAGCCACCCGGCGCGGCCTCCCCGACCGAGGCCAGCGCTCTCCGCAGCGCGGCGGCGGCCGCGGCGGGATCGTCGGCGTCGCGAATCGCCCGCACGACGCCAAGCCGCCGCGCCCCGGCGGCGACCACGTCGGCCGCGTTCGCGGTGTCGATGCCGCCGATTGCGAAGAAGGGGCGGGGGGCGTCGCCGGCGGCGTGCTCGACCAGGCCGAGGCCGACCCCCGGCCGCCCCTCTTTGGTCGGCGTCTCCCAGACAGGACCGACGCTGACGTAGTCCACCGGCTGCTCGGCGGAGGCCGCAAGCTGCTGCTCGGAGTGCGTGGATAGGCCGAGGATCGCGTCTGGGCCGAGGATCTCCCGCGCCTCCGTCGCGGCCACATCGTCCTGTCCCACGTGGACCCCGTCGGCGTCGCAGGACTGCGCCAGGTAGGGGTCGTCGTTGACGATGAAGAGGGCGCTGTAGGTGTCGCAGAGACGGCGGAAGGTCTGCGCCGAGCGCTCGATCTCGTCCCGTCCCAACTCCTTCTCGCGCAGCTGGACGATGTCGACGCCGCCGTTCAGCGCAGCCTGCAGCAGGGCTTCCGGCTCCTCTCCCCGGGGCCGCGCCTCGCAGACGAAATAGAGGCGCGCGGTGCGCAATCGCTCGCGCCGCAGCGGGCCGCGGGCCTGTGGGGGTGCCAAGCTCACCTCTCGATTATGGCTTGCGCAGCCTCCGAGAGGGGTAGCATCGGTGGCGTAACGGGAGCCCATGGCGTTCCCTCAGGGACGCCGAGGCTGAGAGGGTGGCATCGAGGCCACCGACCGTCTGGACCTGATCCGGGTAATGCCGGCGGAGGCAAGTGTGAGCGAGCGCAGTTACGACGCAGTAATCGTTGGAGGTGGGGCGATCGGCCTCTCCTGCGCCTGGCGCGCCGCACAGCGGGGCGCTCGGGTTGCCCTGGTCGAGAAGGAGCACCCCCCGGCAGGCGCGACGCGGGTCGCCGCGGGGATGCTGGCGCCGGTCGGCGAGCTCGCCTTCGGCGAGCCGGAGCTGCTGAAAATGACTTTGGCGGCGGCCGAGCTCTATCCGCGCTTCGTCACCGAGCTCGAGGCCGCGAGTGGGATCTCCACCGGATACTCGAGCTGCGGCGCTCTGCACGTCGCGCTCGACCGCGACGAGGCGACGGAGCTGCGGCGGGTCCACGAGCTGCAGCGCTCGCTCGGGCTCGGCGCCGAGTGGCTGCCGCCGCGCCGCTGCCGCGAGCTGGAGCCCGGGCTCACCCCGTCCTTCAACGGCGGCGTCCATGCTCCCGGCGAGGGGTCGGTCGACCCGCGGGCGCTCGCCGCGGCGCTGCTGGCGGCGCTTGTTGCGGAGGGCGTCGACGTGTTGAGCGGCACGGAGGTTGCGGAGGCGCTATTCGAGGGCGAGCGGATCGTCGGGGTGCGCACCGACACCGGTGAGGACCTGCGCGCAGCCGCGGTCGTTCTCGCGACCGGTGTCTGGTCCGCCGAGGCCAGGTGGCTGCCGGAGTACGCCCGTCCGCCCGTCCGCCCGGTCAAGGGGCAGATCCTCGAGCTTCGCGCCCGCGACGGAGCCGCGCCCTGCGAGCGGATCGTCGCCTCCGAGCGCGTCTACCTCGTGCCCCGCCCCGACGGTCGGCTGATCGCCGGCGCCACCGTCGAGGAGCAGGGCTTCGACACGGCGGTCACGGCGGGCGGCGTCCACGAGCTGCTGCGCGAGTCCTACCGCCTGCTGCCCGACGTCGCCGAGATGGAGCTGGTCGAGGCCACCGCCGGCCTGCGGCCGGGAACGCCCGACAACCTGCCCCGGGTCGGTCTGTCCCCGGTCGATGGGCTGCTCTGGGCCACCGGTCATTACCGCAACGGGATCCTGCTGGCGCCGCTGGCCGCCAACGCGATTGCCGATCTGCTCGCCACAGACCGGCCCGTCCGTTCGCGGTTTTGGTCGCATACCGACCAAAAGTACGAACGGACGAGTGGGGTCACCGGATGAGGGTCGATCTGAACGGCGAGACGCGCGAGCTGCCCGACGGCGCGACGCTCGCCGACGCGGTGCACGTGAGCGGCGCCGCGCCGCAGGGCAGGGGGGTCGCCGTCGCGCTCGACGGCGAGGTGGTGCCGCGCGCCGAGTGGGACTCGACGCCATTGGCGGAGGGGTGCAAGGTCGAGGTCCTGGCGGCGATCCAAGGTGGCGCCCCCGACGACGAGCCGGGCTGGGAGCTGGGCGGCCGCCGTTGGTCCTCACGCCTGATCGCCGGGACCGGCGGCTTCCGCTCGCTGGAGCAGATGGAGGAGGCGCTGGTCGCCTCCGGCGCCGAGATCGTCACCGTCGCCCTACGCCGCATCGACCCGGCGGCGAAGGGCTCGGTGCTCGACGTGCTCGACCGTCTTGGCCTCTTCGCCCTGCCTAATACGGCGGGCTGCTTCACCGCGCGCGACGCGGTCCGCACCGCGCGCCTCGCCCGCGAGGCATTTGAGACCGACTGGATCAAGCTCGAGGTGATCGGAGACGACCGCACCCTCTACCCGGACGCGGTCGAGCTGCTCGACGCCGCCGAGACCCTGGTCGGCGAGGGCTTCACCGTCCTCCCCTACACCAACGACGACCCGATCCTCGCCCGCCGCCTCGAGGAGGCCGGCTGCGACGCAGTGATGCCGCTCGGCTCCCCGATCGGCTCCGGCGCCGGCATCCGCAACCCCTACAACGTCGCGATCATCGCCGAGCGAGCCGCGGTGCCGGTCGTCCTCGACGCCGGCATCGGCACCGCCTCCGACGCCGCTCTGGCAATGGAGCTTGGCTGCGACGCGGTGATGGCCGCCAGCTCTATCTTCGGCGCCGAGGACCCGACCGCTATGGCCACCGCCCTGCGCGGCGCGGTCGAGGCGGGGCACGCGGCGCGCCGCGCCGGCCGAATCCCCCGCCGCACCCACGCCGAGGCCTCCACGCCCGAGGAGGGCCTGCCCGAGCTCTCATAGTCGCGGGCGGCTTGCCGCAGACCGCTCAGTAATCCATCTACCATGGTCCGCGCGCCCCTGTAGCTCAGTTGGTTAGAGCGGCGGCCTTTTAAGCCGCGCGGCGCGGGTTCGAATCCCGCCGGGGGCACTACGGGTGCCAGTAGCGACAACGAGACCGATGGCGATCCCGATTCGAAGGGCGCAAGGCGAGATTGGGAGCTCCTCCGCCAGCCCTGCGACGTCGAGGAGCAGGACGAGCTGCGGCTCGACCGGATCCGCGCCGAGGTGGAGCATGGCTTCGACGCCCTCCGCGAGGTCGACGACGGGGTCTCGATCTTCGGCTCCGCGCGGATCTCGGAGGGCCATCGCTGGTATGAGCTCTGCCGCGAGACCGCGGCCTGCCTGAGCCGCCACGGATTCACCGTCATAACCGGAGGAGGACCGGGCTTGATGGAGGCGGCCAACCGTGGCGCTGCCGAGGCGGGCGGGCTCTCGGTCGGCCTCAACATCGAGCTGCCGAGCGAGCAGCACGTCAACCCCTACGTCAACCGCAGCCTCGACTTCCATTACTTCTTCGTCCGCAAGCTGATGTTCGTCCGCTACGCCCGCGCCTTCGTCATCTTTCCCGGCGGCTTCGGCACGATGGACGAGATGTTCGAGAGCCTCACCCTGATCCAGACCCACCGGATCGAGCGGTTCCCGACGATCCTCGTCGACAGGGAGCACTGGGCGCCCTTACTCGACTGGATCGACGACAGCCTCGAGGACGCCGGCATGATCTCTCCCGACGACAAGGAGCTCCTCGTCACCGCCGAGACCCCCGATGAAGTCTGCGAGCACGTCCGCCAAGCCAGCGCGGCGCAGAAGCAGCTCGTGTGACGCTCAGCTTTCTACGGTCTCGCCCTCACTGCTAAAACGCCTCGAGCGGGAGTCGATGGGCGGTGCGCCTGTGTCAGCAACCACTCGGCAAAGCGGCGTACTTTGATGCCTGCTTTGCCAACCACTGGGCGATCGCGGTGGCCATCGACTCGCCGGTGGTGAACTGGCCGTCTGCGGGAAGGGCGGCGAGGGTTACGACTGCCTCCTTGTCGCCGACATAGAGAATTCCCATTTGGCGGACGAGATAGCCGCCGTCGATTCCGGGTCCCCAGCCTCCCTTCCACCGCGCCGGCAGCCCTGCCGATCCAAGCCCCCAGGTATCGGAGGAAACTTCACCCATCAGGTCGAGGACGTAGTCGCTCGATTCGGGCCCAACTACACATCCGGCGGCCAGCGAGCTCATGAACCGCTGCTGATTGCCCAGTGACCACTCGGTCTGGCCGTAGGTGGAGAATTCGCCCCGTCCTTGAGTTGAGATCAGGGTGCTTTCGTCGCCGCCTTCGCGCAGCACTTCGTCAACCGCAGCCGAGGCTCCGTCAAGCCCGCCGTGGCTTCCTTCCAGGTCCCCGAAAAGCGACGCCGCGGCTTCGTTGTCCGAAAGCGTGAGGGCACTGCGCATCTCTTCCGCCTGGGCTGCGCTCAGGCCGCGCGGCCCGCCGGCATCCTCGAGCACCCTGAGGGCGATCGGAACCTTGCTCGTCGACCAGGCCGACCCCGATTGCAAACTGCCAAAACCGGTCGCCTCGCTCGACCCTGGCGGCCCGATAACGGCACCCACTTCACCGCTCAGCCCGGCAGCGATCTGTTCGAAGCTGCTTGCGGCGGCCGCACCGTTCTGCTGACCCGCCTGAGATTGCTCGTGCGCGACCGGGCGCGCTTCCCGCTTGCGTTCCGTTCGCAGCTGCGCGCGCCGGTGGTGCAGTTCGTCGCGGAGTCGATCCAGCCTGTCGGCGAGGGCGGTTCGCTGTGCGGCATTGCGCTGTGCCCGCGTCTCGGCGCTGTCGTTAGACCCTTCGCCACAACCCGCGACGAAGGCAGCGAGTGCCAGCGCGGCAAGCGCTGGCGGAAGGCAACTCCTCACGCTCGTCTTTCCCGCCGGATCGACGGGCGACTAAGGGAAGTAGACGGAGGCGTTGTTGCCGCCGGTGCAGACGTGAGGCGCGCCCGCGGTGCAGTACATCGTGTAGTACTGACCGGTGGTCGGGCTGTAGGAGTAGACGGAGCCGGAGCCGCTGCCGATCTCCGAGTAGTAGTCGGCTTCCACGTTCGCGGCGAATCCGCAGGTCGTGTTCGGTCCGACCGAAAGAGAGCCGCCGCAGGAGGCGGACCCGCTGCTCGGCGTAGAGCTCGTCGGAGGCGGCGATCCTTGGCTTGGGCGTCCATTCTTCTTCAGTGACTTGAGCTGCTTTTCGATGTCATTGATCTTCGCCTGCTGGCGAGCCTTCGCAACCCCCTCCTTTCGCGCCCTGTCAAGTTCTTCCTGGCTAGCGCCGGAGTCGCCGCACGCGACGAACGCCAGCGTGAGGATCAGGAAAACGGCAACTGCGCCGGGAATCTGCAACATACGACGAGACATTCGAGCGCTCAGCTTATGCAGATTTCGAGATCAGTGACGGAAGTGGCGGTGCTTGGTGAAGACCATCGGGATGCTCGCGGCGTCGCAGGCCTCGATCACCTCGGCGTCGCGTTTGGAGCCGCCGGGCTGGATCACCGCGTTGGCGCCGGCGTCGATCGCGGCTTGCGGCCCATCGGCGAAAGGGAAGAAGGCGTCGGAGGCGACGGCTGAGCCGGACAGCAAGGCGCCCGCCTCCTCGCCGCGGGCGTCGCGGCACTTCTCGACCGCGAGGCGGACCGAGTCGACGCGGCTCATTTGGCCGGCGCCGATGCCCAGGGTCGCGCCGCCCTTGGCGATCACGATCGCATTGGAGCGGACGTGGCGCACCACCGTCCAGGCGAAGAGCAGGTCGGCCCATTGCTCCTCGCTCGGCTCGGCCTTCGTCACCGTCTCCATCAGCTGGCGCGGCTCGGGATCGCCGTCGCGGTCCTGGATCAGCAGACCGCCGCGGACGCGCTTCACGTCGCGTTCGGCGGGATCGCCCTGGCGCCGCTCCTCGTCGCAGAGGATGCGGATTGCCTTCTTCTGCTGCAGCACCTCCAGGGCGCTGTCCTCGTAGCCGGGCGCCAGCAGGACCTCGACGAAGTTCTCGTGCAGCGCCTCGGCGAGCTCGGCACCGACCGGCCGGTTGATCACGATCACGCCGCCGTAGGCGGACACCGGGTCGCAAGCCAGCGCCTTGCGGTAGGCGTCGAGCGGGTCCTCGCCGATCGCCACCCCGCAGGGGTTGTTGTGCTTGACAATCGTGCAGGCGGGCTGCTCGAAGTCTTCGTTCAGTCGCCGCGCCGAGTCGAGGTCGAGCACGTTGTTGAAGGAGAGCGCCTTGCCGTGCAGCTTCGAGACGCCGGCGAGGACGTGGCTGCGCAGACCCGCCTCCGAGTAGAGCGCCGCCCGCTGGTGCGGGTTCTCGCCGTAAGAGAGATCGAGCTCCTTCTCGTAGGAGACCGTCAGGTGTTCGGGGAAGTCATCGTAAGAGGTCGAGAACCAGCGGCTGATCGCCGCGTCATAGCGGGCGGTCTGGGCAAACGCCTCGTTGGCGAGCCAATGTCGGGTCGATGCGGATATTTCCCCGCCCGACTCCTCCAGCTCGGCGCAGACCGCGTCGTAGGACTCGGGTTTGACGATGACCGCGACCCCCTCGTGGTTCTTGGCCGCGGCGCGGATCATCGTCGGCCCGCCAATGTCGATGTTCTCTACCGCGACCTCCGGATCGACCTCGTGGGCGGCGACCGTCTGTTCGAACGGGTAGAGGTTGACGCAGACCAGGTCGATCGGCTCGATCCCCTCACGCTCCAGCGTCGCCATGTGCTCGGGGTTGCCCCGTCGCGCCAGCAGCGCCGCATGGAGGCGCGGGTGCAGCGTCTTCACCCGGCCGCCGAGGATCTCCTCCTGGCCGGTGAACTCGGAGACGTCGCTTACCTCCAAGCCTGCCTCGCGCAGCGCCGTGGCGGTGCCGCCGGTGGAGAGGATCTCCACCCCCATCCCCGCCAGCGATTTGGCGAAGTCGGCGACCCCGGTCTTGTCGGAGACCGAGATCAACGCCCGACGTACCTGGATCGCGCCGTCGCTCACGGCCTCGGATCGGATGTCTGCGGGAGCCTCACTCATCGGTTACGACGACCCTGGGGTCGCTTGCATCGATCCTAGCCCGACCCTGCGCGACCATGCGGATCGCCTCCGAATACAACTCGTGCTCGACCGCGTGGATCGCGGCCTCCAGGCGCCCCCGGTCCCGGTCCGCCGGCACTGGCACCTCTCGCTGCACGATCGGCGGGCCGGTGTCGACCCCCTCGTCGACGAAGTGGACGGTCACGCCAGTCGTCTCGACGCCGGCCTCGAGCGCCTGGCCGATCGCGTCTAGGCCGGGGAACGCCGGCAGCAGCGCCGGGTGGATGTTGACGACGCGGTTGCGGAAGCGGGCGACGAAGGCGGGGGAGAGCAGCTGCATGTAGCCGGCTAGGACGACCAGATCGGCCCCGCGCGACTCGATCCAGGCCGCCATCGCCACGTCGCGCGCCTCGCGGCCGGAGAAGTCCGCTCGCGGGAAGACGGACGTCTCGATCTCCGCCAACCGTGCGCGCTCCAGCGCCCGTGCAGCGGGCTGGTCGGACCCGACTCCAACCACCTCGATTCCTTCTTTGCCGTGCAGGCGGTCGAGGATCGCCTGCAGGTTCGTCCCCGTTCCGGAGGCCAGCACGACGAGACGAAACGTGGCACGGTGCATCTCTACGTCCTCGGTCGCTCGCGTGCAGAGCACGCCACGCTCCCTGCATCCTCGATCTGCTTGGCCACGTTTCGTCTCGAATGACTTAGAAGATCCACGCCCATGGCATTATCGCCTCGTGACGCTGCTCGAGCGCTTGGGCATCGAGGCCCCCGTCGTCCAGGCCGGCATGGGCGGTGGGATAAGCCGTCACGAGCTGGCTGCCGCGGTCTCGGAAGCCGGCGGCCTGGGGACTATCGCGGTCGCCGGACACGGAGCGATCGATCGGGAGCTGGCCGCGGCGCGGGCGCTGACCGATCGGCCGATCGCGGTCAACCTGCTGCTGCCCTTCGCCCGGCGAAGCTGGTTCCAGGCCGCGGAGGCGGCCGACGTGGTCGTCACGTTCTGGGGAACCCCGAAACGCCGCACCGGCGGCACCTGGATTCACCAGTGCGGCTCGGTGGCCGAGGCGCGCTCGGCTCACGCGGCGGGCGCCGACGCGGCGATCGTCCAGGGTCTCGAGGCCGGCGGCCACGTGCGCGGGGGCGTGCCTGCGCTGGAGCTGCTCGATCGCGTTAGGACCGCGCTGCCCCCCGACTATCCGCTGCTTCTCGCCGGCGGGATCGCGGAGCGCGACGAGGTTCAGCGCGCGCTCGACGCTGGGGCGAGCGCGGCCGTCGCCGGCACCCGCTTCCTGCTCTCCGACGAGAGCCGCGCCCATCCCGAGTACAAGCGCCGCCTGCTGAACGCCGAGGAGACGATTCTCACCGAGCTCTTCGGCCTCGGCTGGCCCGCGCCTCACCGGGTGGTCCGGAACGCCGCCACCGAACGCTGGCTCAGTGGCGACTCCCGCGTCCCGGTCCTCAACCGAACCCTGAACCGCCTCTTCGCTCCGGGCATCCGCTTCACCCCCGCTGCGCTCCAGCAACGCTTCGTAGCCGCCCAGCGCCCGGACAGCCGCCTTCTGACTCCGCTCGGTGCCACCGACGACGGCCCGGAGAACCTGCTCGACGCCGGCGCTCTCTACGCAGGAGAGACGGTAGCCCGCATCGGCGAGATCCGCCCGGCCGCCGAGATCGTCAGCGCCCTGACGCCTTGAGGCCGATCCCTACCGGGATCGGCCTTTAGCCGCCTGCGGGAACGACCGTCACATCCTCCAGGGCGAATTTCCCGTTCGCGTCCTCGGGGTCGCCGAGCGGGTAGCGGCCGGTGAAGCAGGCGTCGCAGTGGTCCTCGGGGGGCGTGCCGACCGCCTCGTAGACGCCCTCCATCGAGAGGTAGGCGAGCGAGTCGGCGCCGAGCTCATCGGCGATCTCCGCGATCGTCCGGTTGTGGGCGATCATCTCCTCGCGGGTAGACATGTCGACCCCGTAGTGGCAGGGGAAGCGGATAGGCGGCGCCGAGATCCGCAGGTGCACCTCGGCCGCGCCCGCGTCGCGCAGCATGCCGACGATCTGGCGGGTCGTGTTGCCGCGCACGATCGAGTCGTCGACGACGACGATCCGCTGGCCCGAGACGATCTCCGGCAGCGGGTTGAACTTGAGCCGTAGGCCGCGCTTGCGCAGCTCCTGCCCCGGCTGGATGAAGGTGCGGGCGACGTAGCGGTTCTTGATCAGGCCGTCGTCGCGGGGCAGCCCCGAGGCGCGCGCGAAGCCCGCGGCGGCCGGGTTGCCCGAGTCGGGGACCGAGATCACCAGGTCGGCCTCGACCGGCGCCTCGCGCCAGAGGATCTCGCCCATCCGCCCCCGCACCTGCTGCAGCACCTTGCCCTCGAGGCGGCTATCGGGCCGCGAGAAGTAGATGTGCTCGAAGACGCAGTGCGCGGGGCGCGCCGCCTTGACCACCTGGCGGGTCTCGAGGCCGCGCTCGGTCAGCGAGACCATCTCCCCGGGATGCACTTCGCGCAGCAGCTCGGCGCCGACGATGTCGAAGGCGCAGCTCTCCGAGGCGACGACGAAGCGCTCGCCGAGCCGCCCCAGCGAGAGCGGCCGCACTCCGTGCGGGTCGCGGAAGGCGACGATCGCGTGCTTGGTCATCGCGACGGTCGAGTAGGCACCCTGCAGGCGCGGCATCACATCGGCGACGGCGTCCTCGATGAAGCGCCCCCCATTGGAGGAGAGCAGCGCCGCGATGATCTCCGAGTCGGAGGTGCCGCGGAAGGCGATCCCGGCCTCCTTCAGCTCATTCCAGAGCTCGACCGCGTTGGTCAGGTTGCCGTTGTGGGCGAGGGCCAGCTCGCGGCCGTCGTCGCGCCAAACCGGCTGCGCGTTCTCCCAGGAGCCGCCGCCGGTGGTCGAGTAGCGCACGTGGCCAATCGCCATGTCGCCCGCGAGCGCCCGCAGCTTCTCCTCGTCGAAGACCTGAGAGACGAGGCCCGAGTCGCGCATCGTGGTGATGTGACCGCCCTCGCAGGTGGCGATTCCGGCCGACTCCTGGCCGCGGTGCTGGAGCGCGTAGAGGCCGAAGTAGGCGAGGCGGGCGACGTCGTGGCCGGGCGCGTATATGCCGAACACCCCGCATTCCTCGCGCGGGCCATCGCGATCTATCTGCTGCCCCTGGGGAGTCAAAAGCGCGTGCTTCCTCGCGTTGGAAAAGGACGTGACGCGCAGGCAGACTGCCTACCCCGGCAGGGTAGCAGCGGCGCCGGAGCAGGCCCGCATGGACGTGCCGGGAGTTAAGCACCCATACGGACCTCTAACTCCCGGCACGTCTAGTGAGCAGAGAGTCGAGGGCTCGGTGGAGGCCGGCGACAGCTGAGTCGAGCGGGGCTTGATCGCCCGCCGCGCGGGCGCGGATCAGGGCTCCCTCGATCGTCGAGACGACGAGGCCGGCGAAGGCCTCCGCATCCTTCGCCGCGACGCCTTCGTCGCGCAGGGCGGCGGCGATCGGCGCTTCCCAGCTCTGGAAGGCGGCGGTGGCGGCGGCGGCAAGCGCGGGATCCTCGGGGCGGGCGAGCGCTGCGGCGGCGACTGGGCAGCCGAGCCGCTCCGGCTGGTCCTTGACGCGGCGCCGGAACATCTCGCCGAACATCGTCAGCGTCTCGCCGAGGCCGCGCTCCTCCAAGGAGCGCTCGATCGCCATCCGGATCTCCGTCCCCTCGAGCTGGGCCGCCTCGATCGCGAGCTGGCTCTTGCCGCCCGGGAAGTGGTGGTAGATCGAGCCGCGCGGCGCCTCGCCGCGCTCGGCAACGTCGCGTAGCTCCATCCCGGCGTAGCCCTTCTCCGCCAGCAACCGCCGCGCCC
Source organism: Solirubrobacterales bacterium (assembly GCA_044867645.1). Lineage (GTDB taxonomy): Bacteria > Actinomycetota > Thermoleophilia > Solirubrobacterales > 70-9 > VRUE01. The sequence continues at coordinate 119,869 of JBIOVI010000025.1, forward strand.
CGTTCAGCAGGCGCTCGCGCCCGTCGCGACGCTTCGGTTCGATCGCTTTCGCGTCCGCAAGTCGCGTTATGCCCATGGACATAGTATAGTCCGCGCCGCCGATGTATGACCGTGGACATAGAGGCGCCGTGGCGATCGCCTGCGCGGGCGCCTTCGTCGCCTTCCTCGACACGACGATCGTCAACATCGCCTTCCCCGACATCTCGGCGTCGTTCGCCGGCTCCGGGCGCGACGCGCTTTCCTGGGTGCTCGACGGCTACTTCGTCGTGATCGCCGCCCTGCTGGTCCCAGCCGGGGGCCTCGCTGACCGCTTCGGCCACAGGCGCATTTTCCTGATCGGCGTGGCGAGCTTCACCGTCGCCAGCCTGCTCTGTGCGGCGGCGCCGACGCTCGACCTGCTCATCGCCTTCCGCATCCTGCAGGGGATCGGCGCGGCGCTGATCGCCCCCGCCTCGCTGGCGATCGTCCTCGACAGCTTCCCGGTCGAGCGCCGCGCGGCCGGGGTCGGCCTCTGGGGCGCTGCCGCCGCGGCTGCGGCGGCGGTCGGTCCGACCCTCGGCGGGGCCTTGGTGGAGCTCTCCGACTGGCGCCTCGTCTTCCTCGTCAACCTGCCGCTCGGCGCGGCGGTGCTGCTTGCCGGTCGCAGCCGCCTGCCGGCGCCGCGGATCGCCGACAGCCGCTTGCCCGACCTGCCCGGCGCGGCGATGCTGGCACTCGGCCTGGCCGCGATCACCCTCGGGATCGTCGAGGGCAACGACTGGGGATGGACCTCCCCCGCCACCCTGTCGGCCTTCGCCGCGGCCGCCGCGCTGCTCGCCGCGGTCGTCGCGCGCAGCCGCCGCCACCCGCGCCCGATCGTCGAACCGGACCTCTTCGCCCACAGCTCCTTCCGGATCGGCAACCTCGGCACGCTGCTCTTCGCCGCCGCCTTCTTCTCGCTGATCCTCGGCAACGTCCTCTTCCTCACCTCGATCTGGGGCTACACGGTGCTGCAGGCCGGCGCGGCGACGCTGCCCGGTCCCGCCACGAGCACGATCGTCGCCGGCCCGGCCGGCCGCCTCGCCGACCGCTTCGGACATCGCGCTGTGATCGTCCCCGGAACGATCGCCTTCGCGGCGGGGGTGATGGTGCTGCGCTCCGCCGGCGCCGATCCGGACTGGCTCGGCCTCTGGCTGCCGGGCGCGCTGCTCACCGGCATCGGCATCGGCCTCGCGTTCCCGACCCTCGGTTCGGCCGCGGTCCGCGACGTCCCTGTCGACCGCTTCGCCACCGCGAGCGCCGTCAACGCCGCCTTCCGCCAGGTCGGCGCCGTGCTCGGCACCGCGATCCTGGTCGCGATCGTCGGCGACCCGGCCGGCCTGCAGGAAGCCCTCTCGGCCTCCGACGGCGCCTACCTCTTCGCGGCCCTCGCCTCGCTTGCCGCCGGCGCCGTCACTCTCGCGCTGCGCCGGGCTCCCGCGCCGGCCGACGACGCGAACGCACCCGAGGCGCCGGCGACGGTCGCCTACGAGACTGTTTCGACCTGAGCCGGTAGGGAGCGCCAGGCGCTCTCGGCGACCTCGAGGGCGACCTCGAGGCTGCGATCGCCGGCCGCGATCTCCAGGGAGTTGCCACCGACCTTTCCGAGGAGGATCACCGGCACGCCTTCGCCGGCAAGTGCTTCGAGCTTCTCTCGCTCGCCGCTGATTAGGAAGCCACCTGGCGCCTCGCCGAATAGAGCCTCTTCCGGCGAGCATCCGCGCTCGCGCAGGTGCTGGAGGTCTATCTGACAGCCGGTGCCTGCCCCGATCGAAGCCTCGGCCAGGGCGCAGGCGAGGCCGCCATCGCCGATGTCGTGGACGGAGGAGAGCTTGCCGCCGCGCACCGCCGCGCGCACCGCCGCGCAGGCCGCGATGACCGCGGCGACGCCGGGTGGGGGGAGACCCGTGTCCAGCTCGCCGCGCAGCTTGGCCAGCTCCGAGCCGGCGAGCGAGGGCTCGAACGCCCCGAGCAGGGCGATCGCGTCCCCCTCGTGGGCGAAGGCGCTCGGCGGCACGCTTGCCGGGTCGGGTAGCTCGCCGACCATGCCGACCACAGGGGTCGGGTAGATCGGCCCTTCGGGACCCTCGTTATAGAGGGAGACGTTGCCGCCGACCACCGGGACGCCGAGCGCCTCGCAGGCATCGGCCAGCCCACTGACGGCCCGGTCGAGCTGCCAGGCGGGCACCGGCTTCTCCGGGTTGCCGAAGTTGAGGCAGTTGGTGAGGCCGAGCGGCTCGGCGCCGACGCAGGCGAGGTTCTGGGCGCACTCGAGCACCGCCTCGACCGTGCCGGCGTAGGGGTCGCAGGCGACCCGCCTACCGTTGCCGTCGATCGAGACCGCTATCGCGCTATCGGCCTCGGGGATCGCCAGCACCGCGGCGTCGGCGCTCTCCGGCCGCCGCGCCGTGCGCGAGCCGACCAGGGAGTCGTACTGCTCGAAGGCCCAGCGCTTCGAGGCGACGCTGGGCGAAGCGAGCAATGCCAGGAGGATCGAGGCCGGGTCGGCCGGGTCGGCGTCCTCGCCTGCTGCGGAGGCAACCCGCGCGGCAAGGATGTCCTTGTTGCCATAGATCCATCCCGCCGGGGCTTCGGGGTCGAGGTCGTAGAGCGGACAGCCGTCGACCAACACCTCGACCGGCATCTCACCGACGATCTCCTCGCCGCGCAGCACCCGCACTTGGCCGCTGTCGGTGACGGCGCCGATCTCCGCTGCGCCGGTCTGCCATTTCTCGCAGACGGCGATCACCTCGGGGACCTTGGCCGGCTCGACCACCGCCAGCATCCGCTCCTGCGACTCGGAAACCATGATCTCGAAGGGCTCCATGTCGGCCTCGCGCAGCGGCACCCGCGCTACGTCGATATCGATCCCCACTCCGCCGGCCGATGCCATCTCACTTGCGGAGGAGGTGAGGCCGGCCGCGCCGAGGTCCTGCAGCGAGACGAGAACCCCCTTCCCCAGCAGCTCCAGGCAGCACTCGAGCAGCTTCGACTCCTCGAACGGGTCGCCGATCTGCACGGTCGGGCGCTTCGCCTCGTCGCCGTCGCCGAGCTCGGCCGAGGCGAGCACCGAGGCGCCGCCGATCCCGTCGCGACCGGTCGAGGCGCCCATCAGGACGACGGCGTTGCCAACTCCCGCAGCCGCGGCACGCACCATCTCGTCCTGCTTGGCGATGCCGACGCACATCGCGTTGATCAGGCAGTTGTGCTCGTAGGGAGCCTCGAAGTAAATCTCGCCGCCCACCGTCGGCACGCCGATCGAGTTGCCGTAGTGGCCGATCCCGCGCACGGCGCCGTCGAGCAGGTGGCGCGAGCGCACCGAATCCAGCTCGCCGAAGCGCAGCGAATCGAGGATTGCGATCGGCCGCGCGCCAAGGGCGAAGACGTCGCGGAGGATGCCGCCGACCCCAGTCGCGGCTCCCTGGAAGGGCTCGACCGCGCTCGGGTGGTTGTGGGACTCGACCTTGAAGGCGACCGCGTAGCCCTCGCCGACGTCGACCGCGCCGGCGTTCTCGCCCGGCCCCATCACCACCCGCTCGCCCTCGGTCGGCAGTCGCCGCAGCAGCTTGCGCGAGTGCTTGTAGGAGCAGTGCTCGGACCAGAGCAGGCTGAACATCGCCAGCTCGACGTCGTTCGGCTCGCGGCCGAGCTTCTCGCAGATCAGCTCGTACTCCGAGTCGGTCAGTCCGAGCTCGCGGTGCTTCGAGGTCTCGACGGTCATGCGGCGGCCTTGCTCGCGGCTTCGAACAATCTCAATCCATCGGTCGAGCCCGTCAACGCGTCGACCGCGTGCTCGGGATGGGGCATCAGGCCGAGCACGTTGCCCGCCTCATTGACGACGCCGGCGATGTCGCGCACCGAGCCGTTCGGGTTCTGCCCGGGCGCGTAGCGGAATGCGACCTGACCGTTCGCCTCGAGCTCGTCGAGCATCTCCGCCGGCGCCCAGTAGCGCCCTTCGCCGTGCTTGACCGGGATCGAGAGCCGCTCGCCCGGCTCGATCCCATCGAGGAACGGCGAATCGATGTCTCCGGCGACCAGATCAACCTGGCGGCAGACGAAGCGCAGGTTGTCGTTGAGCAGCAGCGCACCGGGCAGCAGCCCCGCTTCGCAGAGCACCTGAAAGCCGTTGCAGATTCCCAGCACTAGCCCGCCCGCGGCGGCGAAGTTCGCCACCGCCTCCATCGCCGGCGAGAAGCGAGCGATCGCCCCAGCCCGCAGATAGTCGCCGTAGGAGAAGCCGCCGGGGACGACGATCGCGTCGACCTCGCCGAGCTCGCGCTCCTCGTGCCAAATCAGCCGCGCCTCCCCGCTCAACTCGCAGGCGAGCAGGGCATCGCGCTCGTCGCAGGAGCCGGGGAACTGGACGACCCCCCAGAGCATCAGGCGCCGTCGATGCTCTCTATCTCGAAGTCCTCGATCAGCGGGTTGGCGAGCAGCTTCTCGCAGAGCTCCGGCAGGCGCTCGGGGTCCTCCGCCTCCAGCTCGACCATGCGCCCGACCCGCACGTGCTCGATTCCCTCAAAGCCAAGTGCTGGCAGCGCCCGCTCGACCGCCTTGCCCTGCGGGTCGAGGATCCCCTCCTTCGGGCGGATCAAGACTCGAGCCTTCACGGCTGCCAATCTAGCGATCCCACCTGCGGTGTTCGCGTCTACGATGTCACCGGTGAGCCACCCGGAGGCCCTCGCGGCCCCGACAGAGCCGTATTCCCCTGGCGATTCGATCGAGAATCCGGTGACGGGCGAGCGGGGAACTCTGATCGAGGGCCCCTGGGAAGGGAACGACTCCTCTCTCATTGTCGACCTTCACGTTCAGCCCGGGGGCGCCGTGGTCGGCGAGCACGTCCACCACCATCTCGACGAGCGATTCACGGTGAAGGCCGGGCGGATCGGGTTCCGCCTCAGTGGAGAGGAGTCGGTGGCTGGCCCCGGCCAGTCGGTTGAGATCCCCCGCGGGAGCTGGCACGACTGGTGGAACGCCGGCGACGATGAGGCCGTGGCTGAGGTCTACGTCTCCGACGGGACCCGCTTCATGCTGATGATCGAGAACCTCTTCGGCCTCGCCCGCGACGGCTACACCAACGAGAAGGGGTTGCCGGGACCGCTGCAACTGACCATGTTCGCGACCGAGTTTCGGGACGTGCTCGTGCTCAAACGCCCTCCTGCCATCGTCCAGAGGCTCCTCTTCGGCGCCTTGCGGCCGATCGCCGTCGCGCGCGGCTACCGCGGCACCTATCCCCAGTACGGCCGCTCTCTACTCAGAAAGTGCGCTCCGTGATCCGCTCGTAGGCCTCGACGTACTTGGCCCGCGTCTGCTCGATCACGTCGGCCGGCAGCTCCGGCGCCGGCGGCTTGTGGTCCCAGCCCTCGGCATCGGCCCAGTCGCGGACGAACTGCTTGTCGAAGGACGGCTGCGTCTTGCCGGGCTCGTAGCGGTCGGCCGGCCAGAAGCGCGAGGAATCCGGCGTCAGCACCTCGTCGCCGAGGACGATCTCGGCGCCCGCGTGGCGGCCGAACTCGAACTTGGTATCGGCGAGGACGATGCCGCGCTCCGCTGCATGCTCGGCGCCGCGTTGGTAGACGTCGATCGAGATCCGCCGCAGCTCTTCCATCAGCGCCCGGTCGCCGACGATCTGCGCCGCCCGCTCGAAGTCGACGTTCTCGTCGTGGTCGCCAATCTCAGCCTTGGTCGCCGGGGTGAAGATCGGCTCCGGCAGCTTGTCGGACTCGAGCAGGTTGGGTGGCAGCTCGATCCCGCAGACCGCCCCGCCGGACTTGTATTCCTTCCAGCCCGAGCCGGATAGGTAGCCGCGCACGACGCACTCGACCGGGTACATCTCCAGCCGCCGCACCCGCATCCCCCTTTCCATCGCCTCCTCTGGAACGTCGGCGGAGAGGAAGTGATTGGGGACGATGTCGGCGGTCAGTTCGAACCAGAATTCCGAGATCCGGTTCAGCACCTTTCCCTTGTCGGGAATCGGCGTGGGCATCACCACGTCGTAGATCGAGATCCGGTCCGAGGCGACCATCAAGAGGTCGTCCTCCCACTCATAGATCTCACGCACCTTGCCCGACGAATGAAGCTTGAGGTCGGCGACCGCTGGCATTAAGCCGATGCTAACCATCGGCGAAGCGGAGCACTGCCCCGGGGCGGCTCTGCCATCCTTGCGGGCGCATGCTGCCGCCGGAACCAAACCACTCGCCGCTGGTCCAAACGCTCAAGTGGGCGTTCCGGCCACTGCCCTTCATGCAGGAATGCCGCGAGCGCTACGGCGATGCCTTCAGCGTCAAGTTCGTCAGCTTCGAGCGGCCGATGGTGATGATCTCCGATCCGATGGCGATCAAGGCCCTCTTCACCGAGCGCCAGCACGGGTTGCCTCCTGGCCGGGAGGTCATCCTCGAGCCGATTCTCGGCGCGCGCTCGCTGCTGTTGCTGGAAGGCGCCGATCACCTCGCCCACCGCAAGCTGATGCTGCCTCCCTTCCACGGCGAGCGGATGCGCTCCTACGAGCCGATCGTCAGCGAGATCGTCGCTGCCGAGATCGACTCCTGGCCACTGGGCGAGCAGTTCGCGATCCATCCCCGCATGCAGGCTGTGACGCTCGAGGTGATCCTGCGCGTCGTCTTCGGCATGGCCGAGGGCCCACGGCTGGAGCGGCTGCGTGAGCTGCTCACCCGGGTGCTCGAGGAGACCGCCTCTCCCTTTGCACAGCTGATCGGCCTCGCCACCCGCCGCTTCGGCGGGGAGCCCTGGGGGAAGTTCGAGGCGCAGCTGAAGGCGGTCGACGAGTTGCTCTACGCGGAGATCGCCGAGCACCGCAAGAGGGACGACCTGGAGGAACGCGACGACATCCTCTCGGCGCTGATCCTCGCTCGCTTTGAGGACGGTGGGGAGATGAGCGACACCGATCTGCGCGACCAGCTGATGACGCTGCTGCTCGCCGGCCACGAGACGACCGCGACTGCGCTGGCCTGGACCTTCGACCTGCTGCTCCGCCACGCGACGCCGCTGCAGCGCCTGCGCGACTCGCTCGAGGCGGGCGAGGACGACTACCTGCGGGCGACGATCAGCGAGTCGTTGCGATTGCGGCCGGTGGTGCCGCTGGCTGGCCGGCGCCTCAGCGAGGATCTCTCGGTCGACGGTCTCGAGCTGCCGGCCGGGACCGACGTGACCCCGGCGATCTGGCTCGCCCACACCCGCGCCGATACCTATCCAGAGCCGTTTGCCTTCAAGCCCGAGCGCTTCCTCGAGGAGGGTCCCGACACCTACGCCTGGGTTCCCTTCGGCGGCGGCGTCCGCCGCTGCATCGGCGCCGCCTTCGCCGAGTTTGAGATGCGGATCGCACTGCGCGAGGTGCTGACCCGCTGCGAGCTGCACAAGGCCGACTCGAGGCCGGAGAAGATCGGCCGCCGCAACATCACCCTCTCGCCGAAGGACGGCACCCGTGTCGTCCTCACCGCGCGCCACCCGGCACGCGAGCGCGAGCTGGTCGCGGCTTAGCCCTTGTCCTTCGCGGCCGCCCTGGCCAGCGGATGTTCGGACGCCCAGCGGGCGATCGTGCCCGAGCCGGCGATGACCTCGCCGTCATCGAGGACGAGGATCGGCACCAGGTTCTGGCCGCTCAGCTTCCGTACCTCGGCGCGGTCGTCCTCGCGGTGGCCCCAGGTCCAGGGCATCAACCGGTAGCTCCCCGTCGTCTTCAGCTCGTACCGGTACCCGGCCGCGTCGAGGGCCTTTGCCGCCTTGGCGCAGGGATGCGCGAACCCTGGGCCTCGTTTCTTCTGTCCGCAGGTGTAGAGGATCACAGCCGCGAACCGTAGCGACTATCGCAGCGCTTCGAGACGCTCGAAGATCTCCGGGATGTGGCCGAGGTAGGCGTCGTAGTCGAAGACGGCGTCGAGGTCGAGGTCCGGAGCCGCCGCGGCGAGCAGGTCGCGGAAATGGGTGCCGGTGTCCCAGGCACGCTGGGCGTTCTCCTGTACGACCCGGTAGGCGTCGTCGCGGCTCAGCCCGGACTCGACCAGGGCGGTGAGCGCCCGCTGGCTGAACAGGGCGCCGTGGGTCAGCTCGAGGTTCTCGCGCATGCGGTCGGCGCGGATCGTCATCTCGGCGGCGACCGTCGTCGCCAGGGCCTGCATGTAGTCGAGTCCGGTCGTCGCGTCGGGCAGGATCACCCGCTCCGCCCCGGAGTGGGAGATGTCGCGCTCGTGCCAGAGGGCGATGTTCTCGAGGCCGGCCACGGCGTAGCCGCGCAGGACCCGGGAGAGGCCGGTGATGCGCTCGGTGCGGATCGGGTTGCGCTTGTGGGGCATCGCCGAGGATCCCTTCTGGCCCGCGCCGAACGGCTCCTCGACCTCGCGAACCTCGGTCCGCTGCAGGTTGCGCACCTCGGTGGCGAAGCGCTCCAGCCCGGCGCCGGCAATGGCGATCCGCGAGGTGAGGACCGCGTGGCGGTCGCGTGGCACCACCTGGGTGGCGACGTCCTCACGTTGCAGCCCCAGCCGCCCCATGACCCGCGCCTCGACCGCCGGCGGCACCGAGGCGTAGGTGCCGACCGCGCCCGAGAGCTTGCCGAAGCGGAGCTGCTCGAAGGCGTCGGTGAGGCGGGTGAGGTTGCGGTCGGCCTCGAAGGCGAACCCCGCAAGCCGCAGCCCAAAGGTGGTCGGCTCGGCGTGGACGCCATGGGTGCGACCGACGCAGAGGGTGTCGCGCTGTTCCAGCGCCCGCTCGACAAGGGCGTCGCGATAGGCGCGCGCCGAGGCCAGCACGACCTCCCCGGCTTGGCGCAGCTGCAAGGCCAGCGCCGTGTCGAGCACGTCGGAGGAGGTGAGGCCGTAATGGATCCAGCGCCCGTGCTCGCCCACCGACTCGGCGACGACGTCGACGAAGGCGGCGACATCGTGGTCGGTGACCCGCTCGCGCTCTTCGACCGCCTCGACCGTGAAGGCGGCACTCGCCCGCGCCGCCTCCGCTGCCTCGCGCGGCACAACACCCTCCTCAGCCCAGGCCTCGGTTGCCGCCAGCTCGACCTCAAGCCAGGTTCCAAGCTTCCGCTGCTGGGACCAGACTTCGCCCATCTCTGGCCGCGTGTACCTGACGATCACCGGACCGCCTTCCACATGCAAGTCATGCGTTGATGATCCGCACGGCGAGCAGTCCGGCGTTTTTTGCCCCGTCCACCGCAACACAGGCAACTGGAACCCCTGGCGGCATTTGGACTGCTGAAAGCAGCGCATCGAGGCCCCCCAAGCTCTTGCCGAGAATCGGCACGCCGATCACCGGAAGGTCGGTATGGGCCGCGGCCACACCGGGCAGTGCCGCCGACATCCCCGCCCCGGCGATGATCGTCCGCAGCCCCCGCATGCGAGCGTTGTGGCAGTACTCGCGCACCAGCTCGGGATCGCGGTGGGCGCTCATCACCCGCACCTCGTAGCGGATGCCCGCCTCGTGCAGGGCGGTTCCGGCCGGCTGCATCTTTCCCTTGTCGCTTTTCGAGCCCATGATGATCCCGACGAGGGGCTCGTCGACGGCAATTTCCTCGAATGCCTCCTCTACCGCCGGCATCACGGTCGCCGCGGTCGGTTGCGGCTCTTCTGAGATCTCGCTCATCTCTTCCTCTCTGGGGTCATTCGCTTTGCTGCCCGTTGCTCGACATCGCCGGAGTTGTTTGCTTCGACGTCCGCTCCACCGCACGGGCGGCGATGTCTGAACGGAGCTGCATTCCGTCGAAGGAGATCCGGCCGGCCGCATCGTACGCACGATCGCGCGCCGCCGCTGCGGTCGGGCCCAGGGCCGTGACGTTGAGCACGCGGCCGCCGGCGGTGACGATCTCGCCGTCGCGCTTCGCCGTGCCGGCGTGAGTCACCTCGGCGAGCTCCGCCGTCTCGGCGAGGCCCTGGATGACGTCGCCCTTCGAGGAGGACTCGGGGTAGCCGGCCGAGGCGAGCACGACGGTCACTGCCCAGTCGGCGGACCACTCCGGCTCGACGCCAGCCAGCCCGCCCGGCTCCCGCGCCGCCTGGCAGAGCTCGAGCAAGTCCGAGCGCAGCCGCGGCAGCACCGCCTGCGTCTCTGGGTCGCCGAAGCGGGCGTTGAACTCGAGCACACTCAGGCCCTCAGTCCCCAGCATCAGCCCGGCATATAGGACGCCGTGAAAGGGACGGCCGCGACGCGCCATCTCGGCGACGACCGGCCGGTGCACGGTGTCGACAATTTCGTCGATCAGCGCTGGCTCGCAGCCGGGAACGGGCGAGTAGCTGCCCATCCCACCCGTGTTCGGTCCCTCGTCGCCGTCGAAGATCCGCTTGTAGTCCTGGGCCGGCGCGAGCGGCACCACGTTCTCTCCGTCGCAGATAGCGAGCAGCGAAAGCTCTTCTCCCTCGAGGAACTCCTCGAGCACGACCGTCGTCTCGCCAAAACGACGCTCGCCGAAGAAGATGTCCGCTGCCTCGCGCGCCTCGCCCTCGGTGGAGCAGATGATCACGCCCTTGCCGGCCGCGAGCCCGTCGGCCTTCAGCACCACTGGGTAGGTGGCACGGGCGAGGTGCTCCGTCGCCTCCTCGCGATTGCGCAAGACGTCGTAAGAAGCGGTCTTCACGCCTGCCGCCCGCATCACCTCCTTGGCGAAGGCCTTCGATCCCTCCAGCTTGGCGGCGGCGCCGCTTGGTCCGAAGGCGGGAATCCCGACGTCCTCGAGCGCGTCGACCACGCCAGCGACCAGCGCCGCCTCCGGCCCGACCGCGACGAGGTCCACGTCGCGCTCCCGTGCCGCGGCGACGATCGCCTCGACGTCGGCGGCTCCCACTCCGGGCAGGCACTCGGCGTCGGCTGCGATCCCGGCATTGCCGGGGACGCAGAGCAACTCGGGCGAGTGGGGAGAGCGAGCCAGCGCACGCACGATCGCGTGCTCGCGGCCGCCTCCGCCGACGACTAGGACCTTCAAGCCCCGTCCCTCACGGCTAAAGCGAGCCGGCCAGCTCGTCAGCGGGCATCGCCGTCAGCGTCTGGCTGGTCATCGTTCCGCGCGACCCAAGCTCCACGGAAACCTTGGCCATCGTCTTCTCATCAGGCGCCTCGACGATCGTGACGAAGTCGTACTGGCCGAGCGTCGCGTACTGCGCCTTCACCGTGGCGCCGATCTGTTCGACCTCTTTATTCACCTCTGCGACCCGTCCCGGGTTGTTCTTCAGCGTTCGAATTCCCTCGGCGGTCAAGTTGGTCAGCATCACGTAAGTAGGCATAGCAATCTCCTCTCGGCGGGCAGGATGATTTGAGCCTACCGCTACGCAAGCGGGTGGGGAAAGGGGGTCGGGGTTCTCCCTCCGGCAACTTGTGAGCCGCAAGGATATGAGCCCTTCCTCGACGACCGTCGCGGGTTGCAGGAGGGAGAACCCCGACCCCCTTCGCCAGGCTGCTCGCTCAGCCGTCGTAGCCGACGTGCACGTGATCGCAGTGATCCGCGCGGGCGAATGCGGGACCGGGCCCGTCCACGTCGAAGCAGTAAATGAGCTCGGTCGGCATCGCCGGCGACGGCAGCTGCGACAGCGTCATTGCCAGCTGGGCGCAGGGGGCGGTGGAAGCAGTGTCGGTGCAGGAGACGCCGTCGACGACGGCGATGTCCATCGCGCGGCCGTAGTAGTGGTTGGAGATACCGCCTTCGGCCGTGTACATCGAGTGGTCCGAGCGCAGGGCCGAGATCGTGATCTGATGGGACTGGGTGATCGCCCCAATCAGCCCGACGATTCGCGGGTCGATCGCACCGCTGTCCAGGTCCTGCTGCTCCAGTTCGTTGGAGAGGGTGAGGTTGTCCCATTCGATCGGCGCGATCACTGCGTTGGGGAGGGTCAGTGCCCAGTCGACCGTGCTGGTCTTGCATTTGCCTTCGATCTGGTCGGCTTCGCCGAGGACAGCGTCCACGTACCACTTCGCGTGGTTGTGCTCGAACAGCCCCGCCCGCAGGCCGCCCTGCGACCAGATCATTCGCGCCATCGTCGCCGCGGAGTCGGCTGGGTCGGCGGGGCGGATGCGCCCGTCGTCGTTGCCGTCGACCGCGTAGCGCTGCCACTCGGTGCCGACCATCCCAAGCGGCCCATGCCGGTGCAGGTCCGGTTTGTCCATTCCGCGGCCGAAGTCCGACTCCAGCCGGGCGACCGCTGCCAGCGCCCAGACGCCGCGGCGGCCGAGGTCATAGCGGGCGGCGGCGTTCTCGAAGGCGTCGAGATAGACGGCGGGCACCCGTTTGCGCCAGGGCTGCGCGGTCTGGCAGCTGAGCACGGTCAGCTTCGGGGTCAGTTCGAAGGCAGCGGCGACCGCGTTGCCGAGCTGGCCGTAACACTGGGCGTTGGCGAGCACCTCGGCTACGTACCAGTCGGCATGGTTATAGGCGTAGATGGCAGCGTAGGTGTCGGCCGGCATCCCAGCCGCGCTCAGGTAGCTGGCGGCGGCGAAGATCGCGTCTTCGGGGTTGTAGGGGTCCGCGACGCCGTCGCCGTTGGCGTCGACGCCGTAGCCCACCCAGGTTTCCGGCATGAACTGCATCCAGCCGACCGCGCCGGCCGAGGAGACGTTGAGGTTCGTCCCGAAGGCGGTCTCGATCCCGTTGATCGCGGCGAGCACGCTAGGACCCTGGGGACCGAGGCCATAGGCGGCAGAGGCACGCTGGTAGATCGGGATCAGGATCGCGGGCACGCCAGCAGGGGCACAGGTCGAAGAGGGGAGCAGCGGAACCGCGAAGGCTCCAGCTGGGGCCGGGGCTTCCACGGCGTTGCTCTCGGGCGCCAGTTCCTCCTCCGCTTCGGGAGTCGGCTTGGATTCCGGCTTAGCCGTGATCCCGCCGCTGGCTTCCGGCTTCGGTTTGGGCGCCGGCGCCGGCACCGGTGCGGCGAGCGTGTCGCCCTGCTGCACGGTGGGAGCCGGGGCTTCGGTCTGACTGGCAGCAGTGCTTTCGCCGCTCGCGGCTGGTTCGCCGATCGCCGCGGACTGTAGTTCGGCCGGCTGTTCGCCGAATGCGCCTGGCGCGGCAACCGCCAGCGCCAGTGCGGCCCCCGCCGCTATCCCTCCCAATCGCCGCATCAGCCGCGCACGTCCGTGATCTGCCAGGTCCCGTCGCTCTTCTTCATCTCTAGCCGCAGCTCACTGGTCAGGCCGACGCGGAGCAGCGAGACGCTGACCGTGTACGCCTTGCCATTGCGGGGGCCGGCGACCAGGTTGAGGACACGAGCTTTCGGCACCTTGGCGTCCTGCGGCAGGCGCGGTGGCCGTTCTGAGAGCGCCGTCGCCAGCTGCGGCGTTGCGGTTTCGCCGAAGACGGTTTTCGCCTGCGCCGGTCGCTCGCCCACCTCGTAGAAGACGAAGGCCTCGGAGAAGCGACGCGCGACTTTCATCGCCTCCGGGCCGGCTGGAACGGGTTTCGCGCTCGAACTGCTCGCGGCGGCCGCACCATCCGGCAGGGATACTTCAGCGCTCGTTCCACTTGCCGGGGAGGTCGCGCCGCTCGCGCTGTCCCCTCCGCCGCTCGGCTCCTTCGTCACCTGTACGCCGTCTCCGACACGGAATGTCGGTGGGGTCCCCTGCAGGGCCGGGCCCTTTGGTTGCTCGGTCTGCGGCGGCGGCGTCGCGAGCGCCACGCGGGTTGGAGTCGCGACCTGCTCCGGCGGGTCATCGGCGTCCGAACGCCCGAACGCCGCCACCGCGATTGCGGCTACGGCGAGGGCGCCGAGCACCGCGGCGCCGGCGCGCCGGCCGGCGCGATCCCAACCCGCGGTCCGCTCACGCAGCGGCCAGACCAGACGCCGCTCGAGCAGCCAGGCGAAGCGCTCGAAAGGCCAGCGAGCGAGATCGGCGACGCCAAGCAGGAAGCGCACGCTGCGCCCCCGTGGATCGGCGTTGATGTGACGTCGTCTCAACATCTGTTTGAAGCCCACACAAGCTTACGTCGGAATCTGCGCTCAATTCCTGTAGCCGCGGAGTCTGGATTGCGATTCCCAGAGTCCCACGGAGTCCTGCATATCAGCGCAAGCTCAGCCTCAGATAAAAACATCGTTTCCACCGATCGATGCGGCGCGGGGCCGCTAGGCGGCAGCAGTGGCGCGCTCGGCCGCCTTTTCGAATGTCAACTCGCCGTCGGCGGCGTCGACCCGCACCGCGTCACCTTCGGTGAACTCGCCCTCGAGGATCTTCAGCGCGAGCTTGTCCACCAGTTGCCTCTGGATCACCCGCTTCAGCGGCCGCGCGCCGTAGGTCGGGTCGTAGCCGAGGTTGCCGAGCAGGGTCCGTGCGTCGTCGGTCAGCTCGACCTCGATTCCGCGCTCTCGCACCCGAGCGACCAGCTGGTTCACCTGCAGCTCGACGATCCGCCCGATGTCTGCCTTGGAGAGGCGGTGGAAGATCACCGTGTCGTCGATCCGGTTGAGGAACTCGGGCTTGAAGGTTTCCGCCAGCACCTCTTCGATCTGCTCCCGCATCCTCTCGTCGATCGACTCGCTGACGATCCGGTCGCTGCCCACGTTGGAGGTCATGATCAGCACCGTGTTGGTAAAGCTGACCGTACGGCCCTGGCCGTCGGTGAGCCGGCCGTCGTCCATGATCTGCAGCAGGGTGTTGAAGACGTCGGGGTGAGCCTTCTCGATCTCATCGAGCAGGACCACCGCGTAGGGACGCCGCCGCACCGCCTCGGTCAGCTGTCCGCCCTCTTCGTAGCCGACGTAGCCGGGCGGCGCGCCGATCAGTCGCGCCACCGTGTGTTTCTCCATGTACTCGGACATGTCGAGGCGGACCATCGCCTGCTCGGAGTCGAACATGAACTCCGCCAGCGCTTTTGCCAGCTCAGTCTTGCCGACCCCGGTGGGACCGAGGAAGAGGAAGCTGCCGATCGGACGGTTGGGATCCGAGAGACCGGCGCGCGAGCGCCGCAGCGCGTTGGACACCGCCTCGATCGCCTCGTCCTGGCCGATCACCCGCTCGTGCAGGCGCTCCTCCATGTGGATCAGCTTTTCGACCTCGCCCTCCATCAGGCGACTGACCGGGATCCCGGTCCATTTGGCGACCACCTCGGCGACGTCCTCCTCGGTCACCTCCTCGGTCAGCATCGTGCCGCCCTCGGCGTGCAGCTCGGCCAGCCGCGCCTCCTGCTCGGCGACCGTCTTCTCCAGCTCGGGTATCTCGCCGTAGCGCAGTTTCGCCGCCCGCTCGAGATCGGCATCGCGCTCTGCTCGCTCCGCCTCGCGGTTGGCCTCCTCCAGCCGCGCCTTGGCTGCCTTGATCGCCTCGATCGCCTCCTTCTCGTTCTGCCAGCGCGCCTTCATCTCGCCGGAGCGCTCGCGCAACTCCGCCAGCTCGGCCTCGATCGCCTCCAGCCGCGCCTTCGAAGCGTCGTCCTTCTCCTTCTTCAAGGCCTCGCGCTCGATCTCGAGCTGCTGGATGCGGCGCTCGACCTCGTCGATCTCGGTCGGCATCGAGTCGATCTCGATCTTCAGCCGCGAGGCAGCCTCGTCGATCAGGTCGATCGCCTTGTCCGGCAGGAAGCGGTCGGCGATGTAGCGCTCCGAGAGGGTCGCCGCGGCGACGATCGCCGAGTCGGCGATCCGCACCCCGTGGTGGACCTCGTAACGCTCCTTCAACCCGCGCAGGATCGCGATCGTGTCGCTGATGTCGGGCTCGTCGACGTAGATCGGCTGGAAGCGCCGCTCCAGCGCCGCGTCTTTCTCGATGTGCTTGCGGTACTCGTCGAGGGTGGTGGCGCCGACGGCGCGCAGCTCGCCACGGGCCAGCATCGGCTTGAGCAGATTGGCGGCGTCGACCGCCCCCTCGGCGGCGCCGGCGCCGACGATCGTGTGCAGCTCGTCGAGGAAGAGGACGATCTGCCCCGCCGCCTCCTGCACCTCGGAGAGCACCGCTTTCAGTCGTTCCTCGAACTCGCCGCGGTATTTGGCGCCAGCCAACAGCGATCCGATATCAAGCGCGATCACGCGGCGATCGCGCAGGCTCTCCGGCACGTCACCGTCGACGATCCGCTGTGCCAGTCCCTCGGCGATCGCCGTCTTGCCGACCCCGGGATCGCCGATCAGCACCGGGTTGTTCTTGGTGCGGCGAGAGAGGACCTGGATCACGCGGCGGATCTCCTCGTCGCGGCCGATCACCGGGTCGAGCTTGCCCGCCTCCGCCTCGGCGGTGAGGTCGCGGCCGAATTTCTCCAGCGCCTGCATGGTCTCCTCTGGATTGGGCGAGGTGACCTTGTGCGGACCGCGGACTTCGGCGATCGCTTTTTCGAGCGTGCCGCGGTCGGGGAGGATGTCGGCGACGCCGGAATCCTTGCCGGTGAGAGCGAGCAGGATGTGCTCGGTCGAGATGTACTCGTCGCCGAGCTTGGCCATCTCCTGCTCGGCTCCCTGCAGGGTCTTCACCAGCGCCGATGCCGGCCTCGCCTCCGGCTGCTCGTCGCCACCCAGCTTCGGCAACGCCGCAACGGCCTCCTCCGCCCGATCGCCGATCCCCGCCACGTCGGTACCGAGCTTCTGCAGGATCGGAACGACCAGGCCGTCGTCCTGTTCGAGCAGGGCGACCAGCAGGTGGGCGGGCGCCACTTCGGGATTGCGACGTTGCGAAGCTATCTGCTGGGCCGTGGCTACGGCTTCCTGTGACTTGACCGTGAACCTGTCGGGTTGCATCAGCGTCCTTCCGTCGAGATCCGGCGTTCCAGCTCAGCGGCGTGGCGCCGCATCCGCTCCAGCTTGGCCTTCATCCTCTCCACCTCGGCTTCCATCTCGAGCACGGTTTCGACTCCGGAGAGGTTGAGGCCCTGCTCCGAGGTCATCCGCTGGATGCGCCGCAGCCTTTCGACATCGCGCTGCGAGTAGAGCCGCGTGTTCTTAGCCGAGCGCTGCGGCTCGATCAGACCCCGTGCCTCATACATCCGCAGGGTCTGCGGATGCATGTCGGCGAGCTCGGCGGCGACCGAGATCATGAAGACGCCGCGCGCGTCATCGACCGCGATCTCGACCCGTTCGCGCCGCGCGCTCACTCAGCCCACCCGGTCCGATCCTTCCCCACCCCGCTGGGGGAAAAGCCGACAGCGTTCATCGGGCCGCCCTTCGCAGGAGGTCGGCGCGGGGGTCGGAGCCGTTGAGGGTTTCGGCGAGCTTGTCGACTGCCTCCCGCTGCTCCTCCGTCAGCTCCTCCGGCACCTCGATCTCCAGCCGGTAGCGGATGTCGCCACGCCCTTTGCCGTTCGGCTTCGGCGGGCCCTCACTACGCAGCCGCTGGATCGTGCCGTGCTTGGTGCCGGCCGGGACCTTGATTTTCTTGCTGCCGTCCAGGGTCGGCACCTCGATCGTCGCGCCCTGCAGCGCCTCGGCGATCGTGATTGGCACAGTCACCTCGAGGTTGCCCCCGTCGATCCGCTTGAAGACAGGGGAGGACGCGACCCTGGTCGTCACATAGAGGTCGCCGGGGGGACCGCCGCGCGGGCCAGCCTCGCCTTTGCCAGCGAGGCGAATCCGTGCGCCGTCCTTGACCCCGGCGGGGATATTCACCTTGTAGCGCTTCGTCTGCCGGGTGAGGCCGGAGCCGCCGCAGGTGGGGCAGGGGTCCTCGATGATCTGGCCGACGCCGCCGCACTGCGGGCAGGGCTGGCTGATCGAGAAGAAGCCCTGGCTCTGCGCGTCGACGCCACGGCCTTCGCAGCGCGGGCAGATGACCGGGCTGGTGCCGGGTTTGGCGCCGCTGCCATGGCAGGTGGTGCAGCGCTCCGCCTTCGGCACCGAGACGCCGACCTGGGTGCCGTTGACCGCCTGGTCGAAGCTGAGGCTGACCTCGGTTTCGAGATCGCGGCCACGCTGCTGCTGCGGCTGGGCGCGGCCGCCGCCCCGTCCGAAGATGTTGGAGAGGATGTCGCCGAAGTCGCCGCCGAAGCCGCCACCCGGTGCGCCACCGAAGGTGCCTTCGCCACCGAATTTCCCTGCGCCGCCGAACAAGCCGCCGCCCGTGTCGTACTGCTCCTTCTTCTCCCGGTCGGAGAGCACGTCGTAGGCCCCCTGCACCTCCTTGAACTTCTCCTCCGCCTTCGGGTCGTCGGGGTTGCGATCCGGGTGGTATTTGCGCGCCAGCTTCCGGTAGGCCTTCTTGATCTCGTCGTCGCTGGCCTTTTTCGAGACCCCGAGAACGTTGTAGAGATCGTCTGCCAAGAGGCCCTCTACTCCGCCACCACCACACGGGCAGGCCGGATCAGCTGATCGCCGAAGCGGTAGCCCTTCTGCATCGTCTCGACAACGACACCTGACTCGACCCCCTCGGCCGGTTGAGCCGAAAGCGCCTCGTGCAGGTTCGGATCGAACTTCTCCCCGGCCGGATCGACCGCCTCGATCCCGTGCTTGCTCAGCGAATCGCGAAGGCTCCTGAACACCAGCAGCACCCCATGGGCCAACCCATCGTCCGAATCCCCCTCAGGGTCCAGGCCGGCAGCCTGCAGCGCCCGCTCCAAGTCATCCAGGACAGGCAAAACGTCCCGAAGCACTTCAGCTTTCCCACGCCCCGCAGCGGCCAAAACCTCGGCACTCATCCGCTTCCTGAAGTTCTCGAAGTCAGCCTTAGTCCGCTTCGCCAGATCCAGGTACTCATCCCTCTCCCGCTGAGTGTCAGCCAAGAGGGCATCGAGGTCTTTCTCGATTGGCTCCCGTCCCTCGGCCTCAGACGCCTCTCCCGCGGGTGGCGGCGTAGGGGGGACCTCCCCCGAGGAAGCTTTAGCTACCGCAGGGGGAGGTGGGTCCCCTGCGCCGACAGGACCCGCGGGCCGGGGCTCGCTAGTCCCGAGGTCGTCCCGATGCTCGTCCCTCATTTGTCGTCGCCCTCGTCAACCACCTCGGCATCCACGACCTCCTCCTCATCGGCGGAAGAGTCGCCGTCGCTTGAAGCGCCGTCAGAAGAGGCCGCCTGCTCCTGCGCCGCGGCATAGATCTGCTCGGACACTTTGGTCATCGCCGCCGTCAGCGCCTCGGTCTTGGCGTTGATCTCCTCGGCGCTCTCCGCGCTCAGCGAATCGCGCACGTCCTTGATCGCCGCCTCGATCTCCTCTTTGTTCGAGGAGTCGATTTTGTCGCCCAGCTCCTCAACCTGTTTCTCGGATTGGTAGGCGAGGTTCTCTGCGACGTTGCGGGCCTCGGCGAGCTCGCGCTGCTTGCGATCCTCCTCGGCATGTGCCTCGGCATCGGAGACCATGCTCTGGATCTCCTCCTCGGAGAGGCCCGAGCCGGATTTGATCTCGATTTTCTGCTCTTTGCCGGTGCCCAGGTCTTTGGCGGTCACGTGCAGGATGCCGTTGGCGTCGATGTCGAAGGTGACCTCGATCTGGGGCAGTCCTCGCGGCGCCGGCGGGATCCCGGTCAGCTGGAACTTGCCGAGGCTCTTGTTGCCACTCGCCATCTCGCGCTCGCCCTGCAGCACGTGGATCTCAACCGAGGGCTGGTTGTCGTCGGCGGTCGAGAAGATCTCCGACTTCTTGGTTGGGATCGTCGTGTTGCGCTCGATCAGTTTGGTCATCACGCCGCCTTTGGTCTCGATTCCGAGCGTGAGCGGGGTGACGTCGAGCAGCAGCACGTCCTTGACGTCGCCGGCAAGCACGCCGGCCTGGATCGCGGCGCCGACGGCGACCACCTCATCGGGGTTGACCCCCTGGTGCGGGTCTTTCCCCGTCAGCTCCTTGACCTTCTCGCGCACCGCCGGCATCCGGGTCATGCCACCGACCAGGACCACGTGGTCGATCGTCGCGTCGGCGTCCTCCAACGCCCGCTTCACCGGCCCGACGACGCGCTCGAGCAGATCGGCGGTCAGCTCGTTCAGCTTCGAGCGGCTGAGCTTCATGTCGAGGTGCTTGGGCTGTCCCTCGACCGCGGTGATGAAGGGCAGGTTGATCTGGGTCTCCTGGGCCGAGGAGAGCTCGATCTTCGCCTTCTCGGCGGCCTCGTAGAGGCGCTGCAGGGAGTTTTTGTCGGCGGCCAGGTCGACACCCTGGTCTCTTTTGAACTCGGCGACCAGCCACTCGACGATCGCTTTGTCCCAGTTGTCGCCGCCGAGATGGTTGTCGCCGGCGGTCGCCTTCACCTCGAAGACGCCGTCGCCGATTTCCAGCACCGAAACGTCGAAGGTGCCGCCACCGAGGTCGAAGACGAGGATCGTGTGGTCGGCCTCGCCTTTGTCGAGGCCATAGGCGAGTGAGGCCGCGGTGGGCTCGTTGATGATCCGCTTCACCTCGAGCCCGGCGATCTTGCCGGCGTCCTGGGTCGCCTGCCGCTGGTCGTCGTTGAAGTAGGCGGGGACCGTGATCACGGCGCTGTCGACCGCTTCGCCGAGCTTCGCTTCGGCGTCGGTCTTCAGCTTCTGCAGGATCATCGCGCTGATCTCCGGCGGGCTGTACTGCTTGTCGCGCACGTCGATCCGGACGTCGCCGTTGGGACCGGCGACGACCTTGTAGGGGACGATCGTCTCCTCCTCTTTGACTTCCGCCTCCTTGCGGCCCATGAAGCGCTTGATCGAGAAGATCGTGTTCTCGGGGTTCATCACCGCCTGGCGTTTGGCGACGGTGCCGACCAGCCGGTCGCCGGAGTCGGCGAAAGCGACGACCGAGGGGGTCGTGCGCCCGCCCTCGGCGTTCTCGAGGACGGTCGGCTCGCCGCCCTCCATCACGGCGACGCAGGAGTTGGTCGTGCCCAGGTCGATCCCAATCGTCTTTCCCACTTCGTGCGTACCTCCAGGGGTTTCGTCTTTAACTGGCTGAGAGCCGCCGAGCGGACTCTGAAAATCTAAGCGGCAGTATGGCAGATATTTAAAAGAATTCAAATTCCCCTTCCGTATATTGGTTTCGAGCGCGGTGACGTAGGGGACAGGAGAGGCGCCTCGACCAATCCACGGATTTAGGAGGAAAGCCTTGAGCTACGTCCACCGAGCGACTCGCCTGTCTGTCATGGCGCTGATCGCGGCAGCATTCGTCTTCGCTTTGTTACCCGCTTTGGCCAACGCAGGTAACAAGGCCCACGCCCACGTTCACGCCCATCACGGCAAGTCCCACGGCCATGGTCACGGCCACCAGCGTGGACATCACGCCAAGCCCCACGGTCACGCCCACCACGGCAAAGGCAAGCGCGACCTGACGGTGATGACCCAGAACCTCTATCTGGGCTCCAGCCTTGGCCCCG
The DNA here is from genome assembly GCA_044867645.1 of Solirubrobacterales bacterium. Taxonomy (GTDB): domain Bacteria; phylum Actinomycetota; class Thermoleophilia; order Solirubrobacterales; family 70-9; genus VRUE01. Next base: position 141,066 of record JBIOVI010000025.1, read on the forward strand.
CGCTCGAAGCGAAAACTCCCGAAGAATTCGTCGCAGCCGTCGCGCGGATCTACGCGACGGTGCAGTACACGAACTTCCCGCAGCGCGCGGAAGCGCTCGCCGATGAGATCCAGGAAAAGGAGCCGGACCTGATCGGCCTCCAGGAGGTCACGAACTGGACGACCGGCGGCTTGACCCCGCCTCCCGGCTACGACTTCCTCGCCATCCTGCAGGGCGATCTCGAAGCCCGGGGCCTGGACTATTCGGTGGGATCGATCGCGCATAACGCGAACATCGGTCCGGCGCCGCTGGTGTCGGAAACCTGCCCTGTCGTTTCGGGGCAATTCACCTGCTCGGTGCAGCTCGAAGATCGCGACGTGATCCTCGTCAACGACGACACGCCGGGACTGACCTGGAACAACCCGCAAAGCGGGCGCTACACCGCTCAGCAGGTCATCGAATCGCCGGCCGGCCCGCTGTCGTTCGACCGCGGCTGGGCCAGTATCGACGCGAAACTAAAGGGCTTGCCGTTCCGGTTCGTGGACACTCACCTCGAAACCGAGGAATCGCCGCTCGTGCAAGAGGCGCAGGCGGCTGAGTTTCTCGCGGGCCCGGGCAAAGGCGGGACGATCGTCGCTACCGGCGACTTCAACTCCGCGTCGGACGGCTCTACGACCACCTCCTACGCGCAGCTCACCGCACCCGGCAAATTCCGTGACGCTTGGGACGAGGAACAGCTCGGCCCCGGCAGCTCGTGCTGCCAGGAATCGAACACCCCGCCGCTGGCGCCGGGCGCGCTGAACAACCCGGTTTCGACGTTGCGGACCCGGATCGACCTGATCCTCAGTCGCGGCGCCGCCCGCTCGAGTGGAGACGAGGCCGAGCTGGTCGGGGACACGCCGTTCCAAGGGGTCCCGCCGTTCTGGCCTTCGGACCATGCGGGGGTGGTCAGCGTCCTGCACCTCGCCCACTAACCCAGCTCACATGAAGGAAAGGCCATCCCGGTAGTGGAACCCCTACCGGGATGGCCTGCCACTAGCCCTCGCCCGCGGTGCGGGCGACGAACTCGGCGACTTCTTTGGCCTGCTCTCCGCTGAGGATGCCCGGCGGCATGCGCCCCGGCGTGGTGCTGCTGTCGACGCCGTTTTCGATCGCGTTGAGGACGCGGCCTTCGGTCGCTTCGATCGTCTGCTGAGCGCTCGGGCCTTCGGGCGGGCCGGACGGGGCCAGCAGTTCGTCGAGGTTCGGCCCGAAGTTGCCATCGGTCCCTGCCGCGTAGAGCGCGTGGCAGGTGCCGCAGTTCGTCTGGAAGAGGCTTTGCGCTGCCTTGAGGTCGTCCGGTACGGGCTCTGCATTGGCCCGGTCGCCGTCCGAGCGGAAGGCGAGCCAGGGGATCAGGACCGCGAGGAAAACGACCAGCAGTCCGAAGACGATGAAGGTCTTCTTGCTCATTTGCGCCCGGCACGGTACCAGGGGCACATCCGGCGCAGCGCGCACTCCTCGCAACGCGGTTTGGGACGGCACAGCTCACGGCCGTGGCGGATCAGGTTCATGTGCAACTCGTAGGCGTCCTCGGAGTCGACGATCGCAAGCATCTCGTCGTGTGCGCGCTCGAAGGAAGCCTTCGGTGGGAAGAGCCCGAGCCGCCCGCCGACCCGGTGGATGTGGACGTCGACCGGGATCTCTGGGATGTCCCAGGTGAAGATCAGCACGCAGGCCGCCGTTTTGCGGCCGACGCCGGGTAGCGCGAGCAGGAACTCGAGCGACTCCTGGCGCGGCGCCGTCTCCGTCCAGTCGAGATCGGGATGCTCGCCGAGCTGCTCGAGGATCGCTTGGATGCGGGGCGCCTTCTGGCGAGCCAGACCGCCTGGCCGGATCGCATCCTCGAGCTCGTCGACCGGAGCGTCGCGAACCTCCTCCCAGGTCGGGTAGCGCTCGCGCAGCTGGGCAAAGGAGCGATCCCGGTTGCGGTCGTTGGTGTGCTGGGAGAGCACCGTCTTGATCAGCTCGGCGATCGGGTGGCCGTGCGGTTCGTTGACCGGCTGCCCATACATCTCCCGCAATCGGTCGCGAATCGCCCGCACCCGGCGTTTGTCCGGTCGCTTCCAGGTCACGGCGACGCAACCTATTAGAGAAGCCTGGCCCCTCTACCCCGAGTCGCCTTATGGTTCGACCGGATGGCGGGTGCGGTCGAAGAGCGTGAGCTTGTTCTGGACGGGGTCAAAGTGTTCTACCGGCGAATGCCAGGGGAGGGGACGCCGCTCGTCTACCTTCACGGCAACCCCACGCATGGCGAGGAAGCGCTTCCGCTGCTCGAGGCGAATGGCCCGGCAATCGCGATCGACATGCCCGGTTGGGGGCGGTCCGATCGGCCCGATCCGACGCGCTTCGACTATTCGATGTACGGGCTATCGGCGTTCCTCGAGCGCTGCCTGGACGAGCTCGGCGTCGGGCAGCGGAAGCTCGTCGTCCACGATTGGGGCGCCCTTGGCCTGATCGGGGCCCAGCGTCGGCCGCAGCTGGTCGAGAAGCTGGTCGTCGTCAACGCCGTGCCCTTGTTGCCCGGATATCGCTGGCACTGGGTGGCGCAGCTATGGCGGCGTCGGCCGATCGGCGAGATTCTCAACGCGACGACCACCAGGTCGTCTTTGGCGCTGCTGCTGCGGCAAGCCCGAGGCGATCGCCACAGCCCGATGCCAGCCGAGTTCGTCGACCTGATCTGGGACCACTGGGATCGGGGAACCCAGCGCGCCCTGCTGCAGCTCTATCGGCACGCCGACCCCGCCCGCCTCGCTGCGGCTGGGCGCGACCTCGGCCAGCTTGCCTGCCCGGCGCTGGTCCTCTGGGGTGACCGCGACATCTACCTTCCGACCAGATTCGGCGAGGCTTACGCTCGCGCCCTGCCCAACGCCGAGTTCAAAGCCATCGAGGGCGCCGGCCACTGGCCCTGGATCGACGACCGAAGGGTCATCGACCGCATCCTCAGCTTCATCGGTTAACGAGGCAATTACAATTGCGAGATGTCTCGCGCCTTCGCCGCGCTCACCGCCAGGCTGCCCCAGGGCTGGGGCGATCTGGGCCGCCAGATCGGCCTGCTGCTCGTTGTCGACCTCGCCTACGAGACCGTGCGGGGGTTGGCCGACGGCCAGCGTGCCACTGCCTTTGCGCACGGTCAGCAGGTGATCGATATCGAGCGCGCAACGCACACTTTCTTCGAGCCGAGCCTGCAGGCCTTCTTTGTGCCGGCGGACTGGCTCGTCGACTTCGCCAATCAGGTCTACATGAACAGCCAGTTCGCGGTCGTCCTCGGCTTCTTCTTCTGGCTCTACTTCTTCCGCAACGAGGCCTTCTACTTCGTCCGCAATATGTTCATGGTCTCGATGGGGCTGGCGCTGGTCGGCTACACCCTGTACCCCACTGCCCCGCCGCGGCTCTTTCCCGAGTACGGCTTCCTCGACACGATCAATGACTTCTCCAACGTCAACCACGACTCGGCGCTGGTCAAGGTCTTCATCAATCCCTATGCGGCGGTGCCGAGCATGCATTGCGCGTTTGCGCTGATGGTCGGCGTCAGCGCGGCGAAGCTGTCGCGGCACTGGTACACGCGCACTCTCTGGGCGCTGTGGCCGCTGCTGGTCGCCTGGGTCGTGATCGTCACCGGCAACCACTACTGGATCGATATCGGACTCGGTTGGATGGTCGCGGCGATCTCGGCGCTGGTCGCCAGCCGACTGCTCGCCAGAGCCAGGCCGGAGGCCTGGTCGTGGCGGGCCGGCTCCCCGCGCGAGGCCGAGGCTTAGCGCCGCGCGCCGCCGCCGCCTTTCCCGGCCCCAGGATCGACTAGCCTCACGCCAATGGATTCGTCGGCCCCTCCCCGGGCGCCGGGCGGCCGTCGCAACGGTCGCCAGGCCCGCAACGGGCAAGAGCTTCGCGCCTATGCGCGGGACCGCCTGATCGAGTCGCGGCTGACCCCGAACGCGATCTCGGTCGCGGGGCTGATCGGCAACCTGGTTGCTGCCGCGTTGGTCACCCAGCGGCTCTTCTTCCTCGCCGGCGTCGCCTTCATCCTCGGCTCGGTGATGGACACGCTCGACGGGCGCTACTCGCGGATGTCCGGCAAGGGGACGCTGTTCGGTGCTTTCCTCGACTCGACCTTGGACAGGATCGAGGAGGGGATCGTGCTAGCCGCGGTCGCTGGCTACTTCGCCGCCAGCGGCGATGACTTCGCAGCCGCGATGTGCGTGATCGCGGTGCTTGGCTCGCTGATGGTCTCCTACACGCGGGCTCGCGCCGAGGCGCTTGGGGTCGAGTGCAAGGTGGGGTTGGCGACGCGGCCCGTCAGGGTAGTCATACTCTCCATCGGCTTGGTCTTCGCCAAGGGCGCCGGGCTCGGGGATTTCGAGTTACTGGCGCCGGCGGTCTATCTGATCGCGGCGCTGACCACGATCACCGCGATACAGCGCGTATGGCATGTCCGAAACCAGTTGTCAAGCGAGGCCAGCGGGTCCCCTGGGCTGTAACCGGAGGGGAGCCGGGGTGTGCTTTGCCAGCTAGCCCAGACGAGGAAGGACTTCGAACTTCATGAGTGAGACCAACGGAGCGAGCGGCAACGGTGCCGCCCACGCGGACGACAAGGTCCGCGTCGCGATAGTCGGCGTCGGCAACTGCGCCAACTCCTTCATCCAGGGAGTCCAGTACTACAAGGACGCCGATCCCACCGAGGAAGTCCCCGGCTTGATGCACGTCGACCTGGGCGGGTACCACGTCCGCGACGTCGAGTTCGTCGCCGCCTTCGACATCGACTCCGAGAAGGTAGGCAAAGACCTCGGCGAGGCGATCTGGTCGGGGCAGAACGACACGATCAAGTTCGCCGACGTGCCGGAGCTGGGGGTCAAGGTCGAGCGGGGGATGACTCACGACGGGCTCGGCAAGTACCTGAAAGAGAAGATCGTCAAAGCGCCGGGTGAGACCGCCGACATCGTCGGCATCCTCAAGGAGACCAAGGCCGACGTGCTGGTCTGCTACCTGCCGGTCGGCTCCGAGGACGCGACCAAGTGGTACGTCGAGCAGGCGCTGAAGGCGGGGGTCGGCTTTGTCAACTGCCTACCGGTCTTCATTGCCCGCGAGGACTACTGGGACAAGCGCTTCAAAGAGGCCGGCCTGCCGATCATCGGCGACGACATCAAGTCTCAGGTCGGCGCGACGATCGTCCACCGTCAGCTCGCCCGGCTATTCCACGACCGCGGCGTACGGGTCGAGCGGACCTCGCAGCTGAACGTCGGCGGCAACATGGACTTCTACAACATGCTCGAGCGCGAGCGGCTCGACTCGAAGAAGATCTCGAAGACCAACGCGGTCACCTCGATCATGGGCCACGAGCTGCCCGAGGAGGACGTTCACGTCGGCCCTTCCGACTACGTCCCCTGGTTGACCGACCGCAAGTGGGCGCACATCCGGCTTGAGGGCAAATCGTTCGGCGACGTGCCGCTCAACCTCGAGCTGAAGCTCGAGGTCTGGGACTCTCCCAACTCGGCCGGAGTCGTGATCGACGCGGTGCGGATCCTCAAGCTGGCGCTCAACAACGGCATCGCCGGCCAGCTCGACGGGCCCTCCAGCTACCTGATGAAGTCGCCGCACAGCCAGCGGCCCGACGACGAGGCGCGGGAGCAAACCGAGGAGTTCATCGCGACCTACGCGCGTGGCAAGGCGCCGGTGAGCGGCGCCGCGAAGGTCCAGCCGGCCGGGACCAAGACCGAGGCGTAGCCGGAGCCCGCGGCGCGGGCTCTTATGCTGATTCTCTGTGCCGGCCGCGCCGCTCTCGATAGCCCAGGTCACGCCCCACCGGCGGAGCACCCGCAACCAGGTCAACGAGTTCGTCTGGAGGGTCTCCGAGGAGCTGGAGCAGCGCGGCCATGAGGTGCTTACCGTTGCCGCCGGGGACTCGGTCAAGCGACTGCTGGCCGCCAACTCGCTGGACATCGTCCACGTCCATGAGCCGTTTGCGCCGAGCGTCTCCTCGGCGGCGCTGCGGCACTCCTTCTCGCTCAACGTCGCCACCTTTCATAAACCGCAGGAGCGGGTCCTCTCGACTCAGGTTGCGCGGCCGCTGGTCGAGCTCTTCTTCGGTCGCCTCGACGCGAGAACGGTCGTCTCGCCGGCGACCGCGGATCTGCTGGAGCGCTACTTCCCGGGCCCCTACGAGCTGGTCGAGCCGGGTGGGGAAGAGCGCGATTGGGCCGAGGTCGCGGAGGAGTTCGAAACGATCTACCGCCGTCTCGTCGCCAGGCGCCACGACCCGGCCGGCAACCCTGAGGTGCGCCGCCGGATCGCCGACCGGCCGTTGATCGAGGTCGACCTGCACATGCACACCGACCACTCGACGGATTGCGCGACGCCGGTCGAGGTGCTGCTGGAGACCGCCCGCGACCGTGGCCTGGGGGCGATCGCGATCACCGACCACAACGAGGTCTCCGGGGCGCTGGAGGCGCGGCGGATCGCGGCGGAGATGGGCGGCATCGAGGTGATCGTCGCCGAGGAGGTGAAGACCGCCGAGCAGGGCGAGGTGATCGGTCTTTTCCTCGAGGAGAAGATCCCGCGTGGGATGACGATGGCGGAGACGATCGCCGAGATTCGCCGCCAGGGCGGTCTTGTCTACGTCCCGCACCCGTTCGACCGCTTCCACTCGGTGCCCGACTACGAGCACCTGCTCGACATCGTCGAGGAGATCGACATCCTCGAGGTCTTCAACCCGCGGGTTGCGCTGACCGCCTTCAACGAGGAGGCCGAGCGCTTCGCTCGCAAGTACCGGATCGTCCCCGGGGCCGGCTCGGACAGCCACGTCGCCCAGGGACTCGGCAGCGTGCGGGTGCGGATCCACGAGTTCGAAGGGCCCGAGGAGTTCCTCGAGGCGATGCGCGACGCCGACATCACCCGCAAGCACAAGAACCTCGTCTACGTGCAGGCCCTGAAGCTGCTGCAGACGACCGGGCGGCCGAAGGCGGCAAAGCGCAGCGTGCCCGATGCCAAACCGGTGCGCGGTGGGCGTCCACGCAAGCGGCGCTCGGCGAGCAAGAGCTGATGCAGGCGAGCCGCGCGAAAGGAGCCGCGCCCGGCCCGTCAAAGAAATCGCCGAACGTGCCAGCGACCGACGACGAGATAAGAGAGAAGTACCTGGAGCGAGCGATCCGCGAGCTCAACCAGCTCACCCACGAGCTGCAGGAGTGTCCGCACTGCCCGCGCGGCAAACTGATGCCGGTCCTCGGCTCCGGCCACCCCCAGGCCGACGTCTTCATGGTCAAGCACGCCCCCGGGGTCGCCGAGATCGAAGAGGGAGTCGCCTTCTACGGCCGACCGGGCAACGCGTTGATGAAAAGCTTCAAACGGCTGGGGATCGATCCGCTGGTCGTCTACGGCACCCTCTGCGTCAAGTGCCCGATCGCCGAGCCCGACCTTGCCGCCGAGGAGTGCGTGCGGCGCCTGGTCGAGGAGCTGGCGATCGTGCAGCCGAAAATCGTCGTCGTGATGGGTGAGCCGGCGCTGCGCGTCATCAACGGCCTCGAGATGCCGCTCGCCCGCCAGCTGGAGCCGCGCGAGGGTGAGGTCCAGGCCTTCACCCCGACCGTCGACGCCCTCTACACCCCCGACATCGACGACTCGCTCGACGAAGAGGACGCCAAGCAGCGCTTTTGGCGCTCGTTCAAGGTGCTCGGCGAGTGGTACGAGGATTTGCCGCCGTACTAGGGAGGGGCGCCGCAGCAGCAGCGACGCTGGTCATCGCGTCGACATTTGCCGACGCCAGCCCCCGAACGACCACTGTGTCCAGAGCGGTGTAGGAGGCTAGGAGCTTTTGGGCCAGGTCGCCGTCCGCGGCGGCTACGCCGACCGTTCCCTCGGGCTCGCCGAGGCGGGCGAAGTGGTTTCGGTAGCCGTCGTGGAGGTCGCGGTAGAACGACTCCTCCTTGGCGAGGCGGTCGGCGGCATCCTCGCCGATGGCGGTGCGGACGTAGCCGAAGACCGGCGGGCACTCGCGGCCGGCCTCGCGGGCGCCGGCCTCGACCTGAAGGCGGGCGCGGGCGGCGAACTCGGGGGTCATCCAGTTGAAGAAGGCGCCGTCGAACTCGGCACCGGCCAAGGCGCACATCTTCGGGCCCATCGCCGCGAGCACTAAGCGCACGCCGGGAAGTTGCTCGCGCAGCTCCGGCAGCGACTCGCGCATCCGCGTCAGCGGCTTCTCGGAAAAGCCAGCGCCGACTCCCAGCCAGAGCTTCGCCGGGTCGAGGCCGAGCCGCTCGACGTCGGTGGCGATCTCTTGCGGCGGCGTACGGTCGAGGGCGATCACCGCGACGCCGAGGTCGACCCCCGGCGCAGCCACGGCGAACTCGGCGAGCGTCTCCAGCCCCTTGGCGCCGGGGTGGTCGTTCGACCAGACCGAGTCGTAGCCGAGCTCCGCGCAGCGGGCGGCCAGCGGCTGCGCCACCTCCGGGTCGAGCCCCGCCGCGACTCCGAATCCTCTGCTCACGCCTTCTCCAGAAGGGCGACGCACTCGATGTGGGGGGTCTGGGGGAACATGTCCACCGGCCTCACGCGGCGCAGCCTATAGCCCGCCTCGACCAGTTGCGCCGCGTTCGGCGCGAGCGTGGTCGGGTTGCAGGAGACGTAGACGATCCGCTTCGCTTCGCACTCGATCACCCGCCGCACGATCTTCTTCGAGAGGCCGGGACGGGGCGGGTCGAGCAGGACCACATCCGGCTTGCCCGCCTCCTCCAGCAGAGGCCGAACCCCGGTGCGGGCGCTGCCGGCCATGAAGCGCGCATTGGCGATGCCGTTGCGCTCCGCGTTGCGCTCGGCGTCGGCGATCGCCTCGGGGACGATCTCCAACCCCCATATCTCGCCGGCTTTGGCCGCCATGGTCAGGCCGATCGTGCCGATCCCGCAGTAGAGGTCGAAGACCCGCTCGCCGCCGCTCAGCCCCGCGTACTCCGCCGCGACCGCGTAGAGCCGCTCGGCCATCTCGGTGTTGGTCTGGAAGAAGGCGTTGTAGGACATCTCGAACTCGAGCCCGCAGAGTTCCTCGCGCAGCAGCTCCTCGCCGAGCACGCCTGTCGGTCCCTCGCTGCTGCTCGAGCCGGAGTCGACGACGGTGTGCAGGTCGACGGGGGGCTTGGGGAAGCGCGCCGGTGTGGTGACCAGGCGGGTCTGGATCTGGCCGCTGCGCCGGCCCTCGCGGACGACGAGGTTGCATAGAACCCCCCTTTCCGCGCGCCGCTCGTAGGGGGCGACCGATTCCTCGCGAGCCCATTCGCGCACCTCGTTGCGCGCCGCGTTGCCGCGCTCGGAGGCGAGCAGGCAATCGTCGATGCCGACGATCAGGTCCCAGCGGCCGGGGGCGTGGAAACCGAGGACGGTCTCGCCCTCCTGCGCGCCGAAGGAGTATTCGAGCTTGTTGCGGTAGCGCCACTGCTCGACGGCAGGCTCGATTTCCTCCAGCTCGAAGTCATCGAGGCCGCCGATTCGTCGCAGCGCCTCGTCGACCTGATCTCGCTTGTGGACGAGCTGGCGCTCGTAGGCAAGACCCTGCCACGACGCGCCCGGGCAGGGCTCGCCTTCGTGCAGGCAACGATCGGCAACGCGGTCGGCGCCGCCCCGCAGCAACTCGACCGCGCGCGCCTCGGCGAACCGGCTCTTCGCCTTGGTGATTTCGGCCTGCACCCGGTCGCCGGGAAGGCCACCGGTTACGAAGACGACGTAGCCGTCGCTGCGAGCGACGCCCCGTCCGCCGAAGGCGAGCGAGTCGATCTCGACCTCGAGCAGCTCTCCGCGCCGCGGACGCGTCGCCGTTTCGCCCGCGGTCATTTCCGCTCTGACCTCGCGGGGCAGGGCACCGGTTAACCGAGTTTCTTGCGCGCCCGCTGTGCTGCCTGGGTCGCCTGTTTGCGAACCGGGGCAGTTCGCCCACCGACCTCTTTGCGGGCCTGTTTGACCAGCCGTTCCAGCTCCTTCAGCAGGCCGTCGGTCTGCCGGCGACCGCGCTTGATCAGGTCGGAGACCATCCTTTCGGCGTCGCCACGGGTCATCCGACCGCGCTTCACGGCGTCGTCGACGACCTCCTGGAGGCGGTCGCGGCTAAGGGTGACGCTGTGTTCAAGGCTTTCCCGGAACTGCTCGACGCTCTTGTCGAGGCCCGTGGTGCGGCTGCTTCCCGAGGATTTTTTCGCCGCTTTCGCTTTGGCTTTCGCTTTTTTCGCGGCGGGTTTGCGGGCTGACGCTTTTTTGGCGCGCGTCCCGGCTTTCGCTTTTTTCGCCGCTTTGCCGGATGACTCTTTTTTCGCCGCCATTACCGGTTGTCTCCTATCTCGCGTTTGGACTGGAAGTCGAACTCTCGGTTACCCGCCATATAGGCGGGTAACTGCAAGTTCGCTGCTGCTGACTATCTCATTACCTGGGGAGGGCCGTGCGAAACACGGCCGCCACCGGAGCGTGGTCGGAGAGGCGTATCGCGCGATCGCCGCAAGGCACCTCGCGCCGCTCCGGGTCCCAGACGAAAGGATCGCCGGTCGTCACCAGCCCCCGCACGAGCAGGTGGTCGATTGCGCGCGGGCCGGCCGGGCCGGTCGCCAGCCCGAAGCGCTCCTCCAGTTTGGCGAAGAGCTCCGGGGTCTCCGCCGGGCGCAGGTTGAGGTCGCCGCCGAACAGCAGCGGCGCGTCGACGGCCCAATCCGTCGCGGCAGCGGCCGCTCGCAGGACGTCTTCGGTGGCCAGGTCCGGCCGGTCGTTGGTCGCGTGCAGGTTGGCGATGCAGACGCCGCTGGCCGTGCGGGTGAAGGCCATCGCCCGCCGCTCGGGGCGCCCCTCATGGATGGCCAGCTCGCGCCGCTCGACGATTGCGCCCAGCGGCCCCCCGCGCCGAACGAGGGTGAGATTGGAGCCGCCCTCGCCGGAGGCGATCAGGTCGGGGTTGAGCCGTGCGATGAGGGCGCGGAGCGGCGCGAGCGAGTTGCGCGAGGTAAGCGCCCGGTGCGGTTCGGCGTCGCAGGCCCGCGCCAGCGGCTCGCAGTAGCGCGGCGGGCACTCCTGCAGAAGGATCACGTCCCACTCGCTGTACTCCAGCAGCGACGCGAACTCCCTCGTCAGATCGCGGTTCACCTGGACGTGGGTCGCGTTTCGCTCGCTGATCCCCAGCAGGCGCGAGCGCCAGGTGAAGAGCGCCGGGTCCGGCGGGAAGTCGCGCCCGTGGAAGATGTTCCAGCTGATCGCGGTGAACTCCACCCCCCTAGTATCTTCGCCTTGAAGCGGGACTTCCTCACCGGAGCGGAGCTGGGAGCCTTCGAGCTCTCCGAGTTGCTCGACCTCGCGCTCGAGCTGAAATCCGGCCGCCGCCAGGGAGACGGCGCGGAGAGCCTGGCCGGTCGCAGCGTCGCGCTCGTCTTCGAAAAGCCGTCGACCCGGACCCGGATCTCCTTCGAGGTAGGCGTGGCCGAGCTGGGAGGGACGCCGATCGTCCTGCGCGACGACGAGCTGCAGCTCTCCCGCGGCGAGTCGATCGCCGACACGGGGCGGGTGCTGTCGCGCTACCTAGACGCGATCGTGATCCGTTCTGGATCCCACGAGGCGGTCGCGGAGCTGGCCGCCGAGGCCGAGGTACCGGTCGTCAACGCACTCACTCCCTTGCACCACCCGTGCCAGGCTCTCGCCGACCTGCTCACCCTGCGCGAGCGCTTCGGCGACCTGCACGGTCTGCGGCTCGCCTATGTCGGCGACGGCAACAACGTCGCCCGCTCATTGGCGATCGCGGCTGAGCTGGCCGGGGTCGAGCTGACGGTCGCCGCGCCCGACGGCTACCAGCTCGAGGAAGGGCACGGCGTCAGGCTGACCGAGGACCCGCGTCTCGCCGTCTCCGGTGCCGACGCGATCTACACCGACGTCTGGGTCAGCATGGGGGACGAGGCCGAGGCGGATCGCCGCCGCGCCGACCTGGCGCCGTTCCGCGTCGACGCCGACCTGCTCGCGGCCGCGAAGGACAGCGCGATCGTGCTGCACTGCCTGCCGGCGCATCCGGGCGAGGAGATCACCGCCGAGGTCCTCTACGGGGACCGCTCGGCCGTCTGGGACCAGGCCGAGAACCGCCTGCACGCCCAGAAGGCGCTGTTGGAGATGCTGCTGGCGGCGTGACGGTCCTCCTCTACGACAACCCGTTCTCCGGCAACTGCTACAAGGTGCGGGCGCTGCTCACCCTGCTCGAGGTCGAGTTCGAGCGGCGGGAGATGTCAGTGATCGACTACTCGGAGCGGATCGAGGTCCTCGGCGGCCTCAACCCGTCCCTGACACTGCCGACGGTGGTCCTCGACGACGGACGGCCGCTGGCCGAGTCCAACGCGATCCTCACTTACTTCGCCGACGGCACCGAGTACCTGCCGGACGACCCCTACGAGCGCGCCCAAGTCCTGCAGTGGCTGTTCTTCGAGCAGTACAAACACGAGCCGGCGATCGCCGTCGTCCGCTTCTGGGTCGCGATGTCACCGGACCCGCCGCCGGCGGAGGAGATCGAGAAACGGCGCCGGGACGGAGTCGTCGCGCTGAAGATCCTGGAGCGCCACCTGCGAGAGCGGGCCTACCTCGTCGGCGAGCGCTTCACGATCGCCGACATTGCCCTCTACGCCTACACCCACGTGGCCGAAGACGGAGGGTTCGACCTGGAGCCACTGCCGGCGGTGCGCGAGTGGCTCCAACGGGTCGCGGCGCAGCCGGGCTGGATCGGGATCGAGGACTGATGTATCCCGAAATCGACATCGGGCCGCTGACCATCCAGACCTTCGGGTTGATGTTCGCGCTCGCCTTCGTCGCGGCGGGGGCGCTGATCGGCAAGCGGCTGAAGGAGATCGGCAAGCCGGTCGACTGGGCCTACGAGATCGGCTTCGCGGCGCTGATCGGCGGCCTCGTCGGCTCACGGGCCTATTTCCTCATCCAGGAAGGGGGCGACAGCCTCGGCGATCTCTTCGGCGGGTCGGGCTTCGTCTGGTACGGGGGGCTGATCGGCGGCGCGCTCGGGGTCCTGCTCTGGGCCTGGTACCGCGATTTCCTCGGCCTCTCCCTACTCGACCTGGCTGCTCCCGCCCTGGCACTGGGCTACGCAATCGGCCGCTGCGGCTGCCAGCTCTCCGGCGACGGCGACTACGGCAAGCCCTGGGACGGTCCCTGGGCAATGTCCTACCCCAACGGCACCGAGCCCACCGAGCGGGCGGTTCACCCGACGCCGATCTACGAGACGCTGGCGATGGGGCTGGGCGCCTGGCTGCTCTGGCAGCTGCGGGACCGCTTCCGGCCCGGGGTGCTTTTCGCGATCTACCTGATCTACGCCGGGGCGGAGCGATTCCTGGTCGAGTTCATCCGCCGCAACAGCGATGTGGCGCTGGGCCTGACCCAAGCGCAGCTGGAGAGCGTGGCGATGATGCTCGCCGGCTCGCTTTGGCTCTACGCTGTAAGGCGGCGTCACGGTAGTCTCGCCCGCGCCGGCGTACCGCATGCTGTCGCATCGCGGCCCGCGGGATAGGCCTACCGTCACACACCGTTGACCACGTAAGAAGAGATCGAGGGGACCTTTCAGCAATGGCGGATGTAGCTGTTCCAAGCGAGGGCGATTTGGGTTCGACCATCGGCGCTGCCGTCGAGGCCGCGCACGAGAAAATCGCCGCCGCCGGGTGCGAATCCCCGCGCGAGGACGCCGAGGCCCTCGTCGCCGATGCGCTGGGCGTCGGCGTCGAGCAGCTCTCCAGCAATGGCGAGGGCGAGCTGACGCCTGAGGTCGCGAGCGCGATCGAAGACCGGGTGCGCCGCCGCGCCGATCATGAGCCTCTCGCCTACATCCTCGGCCGGGCGCCCTTCCGCGACATCGAGGTGGCGGTCGACTCGCGGGTGCTCATTCCCCGCAAGGAGACCGAGCTGCTGGTCGGCGTCGCCGCCGAACTGCCAGAGGGCGCCCGCGTCCACGAGGTCGGCACCGGGTCGGGAGCGATCGCGCTGGCGCTGATCAGCGAGCGGCCAGACCTGCGGGTTACCGCCTCGGACCTCTCGCCGGAGGCCGCCGAAGCGGCGCGGGAGAACGCCCAGCGGCTCGGCCTCGAGCTGGAGGTGATCGTCGACGAGGGCCTTCCCGAGCAGCTCGCCGAGGAGGAGATCGACCTCGTCGTCGCCAACCTTCCCTACGTCACCGACTCGACCATCTACGACCGCACGCCCGAGATCCAGCGCGAGCCGCGCATAGCCGTAACCGGCGACTGCGGAGAGGACGGCCTGGGTGTGATCCGCGGCCTGATCTCCGAGGTGCGGCCCGGCCAGCGGCTGGCGATGGAGCACGACACCCATCACGGCCCTGTGATGCGGGAAATGCTCCGCGATGCGACTACGATCCGCGACCACATGGATGGCGAGCGGGTAACGGTCGGCATTGCGCCTTAAGGATCTCCTCGAGCACAGCGGGTCCCGCGATGAGTGACGCGGCTCCCGGCTCCACCGAGGCCGAGCGCCGCGCCAAGGCCGAGCGCCTGCGCGAGGCCGGCATCGACCCCTTTCCGCGCTCCTTTCCCGACCGCACGCGGATCGCGGAGATCCTCTCCGCTCACGATCCCGAGCAGCTCGGGGCGGGGGACCACGAGCAGTTCGTCTACCGGGTAGCGGGACGCCTGACCGGCCAGCGCGTCCACGGCAAGACGATGTTCTTCGACGTCCGCGACCTCTCCGGGTCGATCCAGGCATACGCGCGGGAGGACGCACTCGGGGAGGAGGCCTACGCGCGCATCGAGGAGCTCGACATCGGCGACATCGTCGGCGTCGAGGGCTACCTCTACGTCACCAAGCGCGGGCAGCTGGCACTGGGGGTGCGGGAGTGCGTTCTGCTCGCCAAGGCGCTGCGCGATCCGCCGGACATCTTCCACGGCATCTCCGACGTCGAGACCCGCTATCGCCAGCGCGAACTCGACCTGATGGCCAACGAGCGCTCGCGCGAGGTCTTCCTGATGCGCTCCAAGCTGCTGTCGGCGATCCGCGGCCACATGAACGAGCGCGGCTACGTGGAGTTGGAAACGCCGATCCTGCAGCGGCTGACCGGGGGCGCCGCGGCGCGTCCGTTCAAAACCCACCACCACGCCCTCGACCGCCACCTCTTCCTGCGCATCGCCACCGAGCTCTACCTGAAGCGCGCCATCGTCGGCGGCTTCGAGGACGTCTACGAGCTGGGGCGCTTCTTCCGCAACGAGGGGATGTCGCCCCAGCACAACCCCGAGTTCACGATGCTCGAGTGGTTCGTCAGCGCGGCGGACTACAACGGCGTGATGGAGTTCGCCGAGGAGCTGGTCGCCGGCGTCGTCCGGGAGGTGCTGGGCACGACGAAGTTCGAGCGCGACGGCGAGACGATCGACTTTGCGACGCCCTGGAAGCGGCTCAGCCTGCGCGACGCGATCAGAGATGAGACCGGGGTCGACATCGTCGAGGCGAGCCGCGACGAGCTCGCCGAGCTGGCGGGGGATGACGCCAACCCCGACGACGACTGGGCCGGGCTCGTCGACACGCTGCAGGGCAAGCTCGTCGAGCCGAAGCTGGTCCAGCCGACCTTCATCGTCGACCTGCCGCTTGCGCTCTGGCCGCTGGTCAAGCCGCGGGTTGAGACGAACGAACTGCTCGGCGAGGCCTTCGACGGGATCGTCGCGGGGATGGAGATCGTCGGCGGCGGCACCGACGTCAACGACCCGATCGAACAGCGCCGCCACTTCGTCGAACAGCGCCAGCGCCAGGAATCCGGCGCGGAGGAGAACCCGCACGAGCACGACGACGAGTTCGTGCGAGCGCTCGAATACGGAATGCTGCCGGCGAGCGGTTGCGGCCTCGGGGTCGATCGGCTGCTGATGCTGATCAGCGGCTCGAAGAGCCTGCGCGACGTGATCCTCTTCCCGGCCATGCGCGAGGCGCCCGGCGACTGAACGTCCTCAGGCCGCTTGCTCCGATTCGGCGACGCCGCCGCCGGGGCCGAAGAGCCGCATCGCCAGGCCGGTGAGCAGGTAGCCGATCGCGATCGCGATAAGCAGGAACTTGCAGCTGGCGAAGATCGTGGCGAGCGTGGGAAAGGCCGAGCCGGCGCCTCCCAGCGTGAGCAGCAGGGAGATGTTCTCCAGCGCGTCGAAGCCGGCGGAGAGGGCCCCGCAGGCGATCACGACCCCGCCGACGCTCGCCATGCGGCGCCAGGACCTTCGCCTCGCGAGGTCCCGGGTCGCCGCCGCCGCGAGGGTGAAGAAGGTGCCGTAGGCGAGCATGTAGGCGAAGTCGATCCAGAGGGACTGGCGGGCGGCATCCTGGCCCTTATCGCCCCATTCGGCGAAGATCTCCTCGGCGCGATCCTGGCTTCCCACCATCTCGTAGGTGACGATCCCCGGGCCGCCGGTGTCTTCCATCCGCCGCTCGGCTGGATACATCGCCGCGAGCAGCAGCAAAGACGCGATCGCCGATGCGATCAGCCCCTGTTTGCGCGTCATGCGGACGACCCTACAGCGCCCTGGAGTCGGCTACGGGCTTCGATCCTTGGTCCAGATACACAGCTTTGCCGCATAAAAAGCCTGTGTCATGTGTTACAAGAGTATGGACCGTTATCTCGTTGACGATTTCATCGAGTACGCGATGTCGAAGCGGGGCAGAGAGAACCTGTCGCTGGTGCTGCTGGCGGCCGGCTGCGTTGCGGGCATCGTCGTCATCAACCGCGTCTAGGCACAGCCTTGGCGCCGCCGGTGCTCTTCGGGCGCCGCGCGAGCCTGCGCCGCCGCTATAAGGGAGGGGTGAGAGTCGTCGATGCGATGAACGTGGTCGGCAGCCGCCCCGACGGTTGGTGGCGCGACCGCGAAGGCGCGCTCGAGCGCCTGATCGCCGAAGTGGATAGGTGGGCGGAGGGAGCGGGCGAGAGAGTCGTAGTCGTGCTGGAGAAGCAGCCGCGCCGGCCGCTCGAGACCGCGGCGGTCGAGGTCGCCTGGGCGACCAGGCGGGGACGCAACGCGGCCGATGGGGAGATCGTTCAGCGCCTGCCGCAGTGGCTCGCCGAGGACCCAGACGTCACCGTGGTGACCTCCGACCGCGACCTAGCCGAGCGGGTCAGATCGCTGGGCGGCGCCGTCGAAGGCGCCGGCGGTTTCCTCCGTCTCATCTAGGCCCGAGCCGTTCGTGCCTCGAGCGGGCCGGGCGCGTCCAGCGGCTCGGGGAGCAGGCCGGCCCTGACGAGGACGTCGCGCCAGGCGCCGAAACGCACGCGAATCGTCATCTCGCTGGGATAGCCGCCCCGCGACTTGCGGGCGAACTCCCGATATGCGCCGACCGTCGGAGGCCCGCCCAGCGCCTCGGCCGCCGCCCGGATCGCCGCGAAGCAGTCGTCGTCTGAGAACTTGCGACGGGATTTCGAGGACAGGGTCCCCAGCGGCTTCAGCCCCGCCGCGATCAGTGCTCGCGACCACGACCCGAAGCGGGCGTTGATCGTCGATGCCGAGGGCCAGGAGCGGCCGTCGGCAATGCTGCGCCCTTCCGCGTAGCGGCGGTAGCTCGGCTCCCGCAAATCTCCCCCCACGGCGTCGGCGGCCTCTCGAAGCAGCTCGAGGATCTCCTCCGTGGGGTACTTCGGTTCAGGCGGCTTCGGTGGGCGGCGTTCCCAGGTATGCGGAAACTGCGTCTTGATGAAGACTTTGGTGACCGTGATCGGCAGGCCGAACCTGTGCGCCACCTGCTCGACATCGTGGGAGACGAGAAAGGCGGCCTTGATTTCCTCGCCACAGCCCTCGATGAGGTGCTTGGAGCGCAGGGCCCGGGTTTCGCTCGTCGATCTGATCGACAGTCCCGCTTCCCGAAAGATCTGACGTACCCGCTCACGCGTGAGGCCGAAAAGTTTGCCGACCTGTTCCAGCGTCAGCCCCGTGACGTAGACCGAGTGCATCTGACGAGTGCGCGGATCGAGCTCACCCAGTGCCAGAGCTTGATCCTGACTGGTTTCACGCTCCTGGCTACCCATGGGGCCTGATGCTACCCCCGCGACGTTCAGCAAGCCAGTCGCAGAGCCAATTTGCTTGAAAATCCGCGTCGCGTGCATCCGCCGGAGGCGTCTACCCTTCGATGGGTGAGCAGGCTCGGTAGTACGCGGCGCAGTGCCGCCCCGTTCTTGGTCCTTCTCACTTTGCTGTTCGCGCCGCCGCCGGCGGGCGCGGCCCGCTCGCATCACCGCTGGCGCCCGCACATCGCCGCCGCCAGCCGCTACGTCGAGCACCGCGCCGGCGACGTCGCCTTCGCGACGATCGATCGGCGGGGCCGCTTCCGCGGCTACCGGGTGCGGAGCACGGCGCCGATGGCCAGCACCTTCAAGGTGATGCTGCTGGTCGCGCTGCTGCGCAAGCGCGCCGACCATCCTCTCTCGCCGGACGATCGGCGCCTGCTGGCGCCGATGATTCGCCGTTCGGACAACATCGCGGCAACCGCGGTGCGGGACATGGTCGGCGCGCGGCGAATCCGCCACCTCGCCCGGGTCGCCGGCATGCGGGACTTCCGGTACAACCCGATCTGGGGGCTGAGCCGCAGCAGTCCCAGGGACCAGGCGCGGTTCATGTACCACCTGCAGCGGTATGTCCCCGGACGGCACCGCGCCTTTGCCCGCTACCTGCTCTCCCATGTGATCCGCTCGCAGCGCTGGGGGATCGGCCGCGTGGTGCCACCGCGCTGGAAGCTCTTCCTCAAGGGCGGCTGGGGGAGCGGCACCGGCTTGGTCGACCATCAGGTGGCGCTGCTCAAACGCGGGCGCCGTCGCATCTCGCTGGCGATCTTCACCCAGTTCGACCCCGACCACGGCTACGGCAAGCGGACCCTGCGCGGGGTGGCGAGGCGACTGCTGCGAGGGCTCTAGACCGAGCGCAGAAGGCCGCCGTCGATCGGGATCACCGTGCCGGTGATGTAGGCGGCGCGCTCGGAGCAGAGGAAGGCGACGAGATCGCCGTACTCGTCGGGACGCCCGAGGCGGCCGGCCGGCACTTCGCGCTTGGCGGCTTCTTCGGCGGGCTCCAGCGAGCCGGTGTTGGAGGCCAGCCGTTCGGTCGCGAAGCGGCCGGTGGCGACGGTGTTGACGGTGATCCCGTCGCCGGCCACCTCCGCGGCGAGCGTCTTGAAGAACCCGACCGCGGCCATGCGGTGGGTGTTGGAGAGGTTGAGCCCCGGGAGCGGCTCCCGGGTCGAGGTGGAGCCGACGTTGACGATCCGCCCCCAGCCGCGATCGCGCATGCCGGGCATGACCTCCCGGGCCAGGGTCCGCGGCGCCAGGACCAGCGAGCGGTAGGCGAGCTCCCACTCCTCGCTCTCGTGATCGAGCGCGCCGCCAAACGGTGGGCCGCCGGTGTTGGTGACGAGGATGTCGACCGGCCCGAGCTCTGCCGCTACCTCGCCGGGTAGGCCGGCCAGGGCGTCGGTGTCCGAGGCATCGGCGACGAAGGGCGCCGCGCCGGGCCCGATCTCGCTCGCCGCCTCCTCGAGCCGCTCCCGCGAGCGGCTCGCGATCGCGACCCTTGCGCCCTCTCGCGCCAGCGCCGTCGCGATGCCCCGCCCGATCCCGCGACTGGCGCCCATGACCAGCGCCACCCGGCCTTGAAGTCCTAGATCCATAGCCCCTTCAGATCACTCGCCCAATAGCCCGTGCCATCAGCCCGACCCTAGCTGCCGCTCGCTAGAGTTGCGCAGACTAGCGCCCGTAGCTCAGTGGTCAACGCTACTCTCACGAGTGGCAAAGAGCGTCGGTCTTCAAGCCGAAGGTCGCCGGTTCGAATCCGGTCGGGCGCATGGGACGAGAGGTAAGTGCCTTGACTTTCGAGGCAAAGTATTGGCTTGCCAGAGCGGTTTGCGAGGCGCTCTACCAAGGTCGGCAACTCGGTGGGGAGAGTTCTCGCCGGTCGTCTCTTATGCCCCTT
>JBIOVI010000026.1:0-99153 GCA_044867645.1 Solirubrobacterales bacterium
CCGGCGGCTTCGGCGGCTTCGGCGGCTTCGGCGGCTTCGGCGGCTCCGGCGGCTTCGGCGGCTTCGGCGGCTCCGGCGGCTCCGGCGGCCTTGACGCCCTTCGCTTCCAGCGCCTTGCGCACCTCGGCCTTCACCTTCTCGCGGAACTTGCGCCGAACACCGTCTTCGGCATCCCAGGTCTCGCGACGGATCTCGCACATCAGGTTGGTCAGCGCCGGCGACCACTGGTCGGCCTTCATGGCGCGCAGTTCGTCGGCGCGTGCGGTCATACCGGCGAGCTCAAGCCAGTCGGGGACGCCGGTCCCGAATACCCAGCGAACGAGGAGCGCGCGGCGGGCCGCGTCCTGGCCGTCGCCGGCGGTGCCGCCGAGTCGCCCCAGGAAGCGCTTGAGCAGCTGGCGGTTCTCGTCGTCGAAGCGGTCGTTCAGGCGCTGGCCGAACTCGACCAGGACCGGGCTGACGCAAGCCGGGGCGTCGGTCCACTCTTCGCCCCATGCCCAGGCCTCCATCTCCAGGAGGCAGGCCTCGGGCTGGCCGGACTTGGGTGCATTGTGGTTTCCGTGTAGGAGGGGAAGCGTCTTGGCGATCTCCAGGCGCTTCTCGTCGAGGGTTGCCGTCATGGCACGGTCCTTTCCGTGGCGACCGCAGCCGCCTCTCGGTTTCGATGGCGTTCAAGGTGTTTGGCGAGGACCTCGTCGAGGCCATCGAACTTCCGCTCAGCGTCGCTCTCCAATCCCCAATCGACGGCGAAATCCCGGAAGGGCCCGGGCGTCATCAAGCCAGGGACCTTCAGCTCTGGGGTGGAGTGGCTATCGAAGCGGTGGTGGTGGCCGGTGCAGCCGCCGGCGCCGTTGCGCGGATCCCATTCGGCGAGCTCGACCAGGTCGTCGACGTCCTCCTCGAGGAAGAGGCCGAGGCCCTCGAAGCCGGCGACCAGCTGCCCGCGGAGCACGTTGCGGATCCGCTGGCGGCCGATCAGGTGAACGGCCTCGAGGTCACCGGAGCAGGGGCGGTCCAGGGGGTCGAACTGCTTCAGCCAGCACGCCGGGCCGCCGTTGTAGAGGCGCAGGGGTTGGCCCGGGGCAGCTGGCCCGAAGAGGCTGAAGTAGGCCAGTGCGTTTTCGTGGAAGGCCTTGGTCAGCCAGGACGGTGGGGTTCGGCGCTTCACTCGTCGACCTCGCCAGCGGCGAGCTTCTCGAGACTGCGGATCTGAGCCTGGAGCGTTCCGACCTTCCGCTTCAGGACGGAGGTGGCTCGCGGGTCGACGCCCCCATACCCGATGCCCTTGCCCCAGAGGCCGTGGAGCTCAGCGACGGCCTTGCGGAGTGGACGCAGCTGCTCATCGATCGCGGCGAGAAAGCGGGTCGTTGGATCAGATTTCTGCTCAGTCTCCGATGCCACCGGACGTGTTCCCTCCGCTCACGACGGAGGGGATCCGGATCGGCGCAAACAAATGACGCTGAGGGACGCCCCAGCAGTTGACCACGTAGCGGCCGTTCTCCGGGTCCAGTTTGCGACGCAGACGACTGGCGTGTGAGTCGAGCGTTCTCGTCTTCGTGGGTGCGCGGAAGCCCCAAACCTCGCCAAGCAGCTCGTGCTTTGAGAAAACCCGGTGCGGGTCCGAGGCGAGCACCCGCAACAGCGAGAACTCCTTCTTGGCGAGCTGTACCTCCCGGTGCCCGACCCAGGCCTTGCGCCGCGCCGGGTCGACGACGACCTCCCCCACCCGGCAGGGACCGCTGTGCCGCTCAGCTCCACGTCGCAGCACCGCGCCGATTCGTGCCCGCAGCTCGGCGTACACATACGGCTTGACGACATAGTCGTCGGCCCCGAACTCGAGGCCCCGCACCCGGTCCTCATCGGCGCCGCGGCCGCTGAGGACAATCACCGGCAGGCGCGGGTCGAAGCGCGAGACGACCCCGTCGGCCTCGCGGATCTCCCGCAGGACGTCGAGCCCCGACGCGTCGGGAAGCGTCAGGTCAAGCAACATCAGATCCGGCTGCTTGTAGCGACAGAGCCGCAGCGCGTCGGAAGCGCTGGGCGCCGGCAGCACCCCGAAGCGGTCGGCGATCAGGTGGTCGCAGAGCAGCTCCAGCGTCGGGGTGTCGTCCTCGCAGACGACGACGCTGGCGATTTCTCGTCTCTGGGGCAGCATCCATCCCCTCCAATGGCACAGCTCGGGAATCTCTCCCCTCTTGCCTCCCCTCGGCGGGCGTAAAGAGCGAACTCAGGACAGGCGCAGGCAGGGGGATGCTCGCCGTCGCTGGGCAGCTCGAGGACCGCCGACGCTCGACGCTCCGAGACGATGCGACGCGGCGGCACGGCACGCCTGATCGAACGAGCCCTACCGCGGCGGTCGAGGAAAACGAGGTCGAGCGCAAAGCGCATGCCGAAGGTATGGACGCTGGAGCACCGGGGGATCAGCAGTCCCACCCCGACCTCCTCGCGATCCAGATGGGCCAGGCCGAGCAGGCGCGCGCGGAGCCCTTTTGCCACCGGCACCTCGCAGCCGCAGACGCGGTGCAGCGGCAGAGGCCGGAGCCGGGGCGAGAGAGCTTGCTCCTCCACGAGCTCTCAAGGGACAAGCCGGCCAATCTCTTCCCCGCAGCTTTGGCGAACCGCGCAAATCCTCGTTCAGAGGTCGTCCCCAGAAGACACGGGACTACGATGACAGGCATGATCCAAAACCTGCTGTCGCTGGGCTTGCGACAGCGGATGGGCTTCAACTCGATGAACAAGAAGACGACCCGCAGAGGAAATTACGAGTCGGGCTCCGACTATGTGCTCGAGTACGGCGAGCTCCGCTTCGCCTTCAACGAGGAGGACTTCGGCCAGCGCGTCGAGCAGGCCGCGGTCAAGCTCGGCTTCGTCCAGCAGGGCCTGAGCCAGGAGGAGCTCAACGATCTGCTCGATCTCGCCGTCAACGGCGAGATCTCCGAGCCCGCCTCACGTCTCGGCGAGCACATCAACGAGAACTGGGAGGACCTGGTGGGTCCGAGCAACCGCAGCCTCGTCCACTGGCTGCGCCGCCTCGTCTTCCGCGGCGCCTGGCTCGACCAGCGAGTCAAGGAGGGCGAGCTGGATGTCGTCTTCGACGAGAGCACCCAGAGCTTCGGCTACGTCCAGCCCGACCGCAGCAACGAGCTGATCGAGCTCTCCAAAGAGCCCTCCTGGCGCCGCATCGCCTACCGGCGCTAGCTCAGCGCTGAGCCGAGCGCTCGACCGCGGCGACCACGGTGAGCGAACCGCTGCCCGACCCGGTCGAGCCGAGGCCGGCGTCGAAGAGCTGGCGGGCCTCGTCGGTGCCGGCGAAGGTCTCGGCGAAGCGGCTGAGCGAGTCGACCAGGACGATCACGGCCTCGCCGTTGGCGGCGCGGGTGCGGGCCTGGGCAATGGCGTCGTCGGCGTGGTGTGCTTTGCCGGCGGCGACGATCTCGGCCTTGGGCGCCTGCCGCTTCCAGTCGGCGAGCTCCTCCGGTGTGGGGTCGACGAGCAGGGCGATCGGATCGGGTCCGTTGGAAGCCTCGGACAGCTCCGCTGCCACCTCACGCAACAGCGCCGTGCAGGCATCGCGGCTCTCGGCGTAGACGATCGCCTGCCGGCCGGCCGCGGCCGGCAAGAGCAGGTCGTGGACGCGAACGCCCTTACGGCGGCGGCCCCAACGGCGGCGGCGGCGTTTGCGTTTCGGGCGGCCCGGCGGAGGGGTCGACCCAGGCGTCGTCGCCGGCGCGATCGCGGGCTCGGCTTGGGCTTTTGGCGCGGACTCCGGTCTGCGGCGCGACTCGCGGTCGCCCCGTGGCTCACGATCTCCCCGTGGCTCACGATCTCCTCGCGGCTCACGATCTCCTCGCGGCTCACGGTCGCCCCCTGGTCCGCGGTCTCCCCTCGGCCCACGTGGCTCACGCGGTTTGCGTTGCTGACGCGGCTCACGCGGTTTGCGATCGCCGTTGCGCTGGCCACGGTCAGAACCCCCGCGACCCTCGCCTTTCGGTTTCGAACCGGCTTTCGACTCCCCTCCCGCCAGCTTCTCGATCAACTCGGCGCGGGGCAGCATCCGGTAGCGCTCGACTCCCGCGTCGGCGGCAAGCTCGTGCAGCTCGGCGAGGTGCTTGGACTCCAGCTCGGCTTTCGTCATCGGCGGCAGGCTATTCAACCGGTCGCCGCGAGGCGCTTCTGCGTCAGCTCGCTCAGCCATTCGCCGAACTCGGGCCGCGACTGCCAGTCCTGGCGGAACTTCTCGGCGCCAGCGTCGGTAAGTGGGTGATCGAGCATCTGCCGCAGCACCTTTGCCGGCGTGGTGGCGATCTCACAGCCGATCCGGGCCGCGGCGACAATGTGCTCGGGGTGGCGGATCGAAGCGGCGATGATCTCCGAGGTCATGCCGCCGGCCCGCAGCGTGTCGGCGATCTCCTCGAGCACGGCGGTCGAGTCGACTGAGATGTCGTCGAGCCGGCCCATGAAGCAGGAGACGTAGGTGGCACCGGCGGCGGCCGCCAGCAGCGCCTGGGTCGGCGAGAAGACGAGGGTCATGTTGACCGGGATCCCTTCGCCGGTCAGCGTCCTGGTCACCTCGAGGCCCTCCTTGTTGAAGGGGACCTTGACGACGATGTGCTCGTGCAGCTCGCGCAGGGCGCGACCCTCGTCGAGCATCGCGCCCACATCCTGGGAGACGACCTCGGCCGAGGTCGGGCCGCCGACCAGGTCGCAGATCCGCTTGATGCTCTCGCCGGGGTCGCCGTCCTCCTTGGCAAGCAGCGAAGGATTGGTCGTCGCCCCGGAGAGGACACCCCAGGCGGCGATCTCCTCTACCTCGGCGACGTTGCCGGTATCGATGAAAAGTCTCATGGAGCCCAGATTAGTGAAGGGCCTAGACGGCCGCCCCGGCGGCGGGGTCGACGCCCGCCTCCGCGACAGCCGCCGGCCATGCCTCCGCCTCGCGCTTGATCTGCCGTCGCGACCAGCCCAGCTCCCGCCCCATCGCCTCGGCGACCGGACGGGCGGCGTCGGCGGTCCTCAGCTGCGGGGCCGCGAGCAGGCCCAGCCTGGTGCGGCGCAGCAGCACGTCGGCGACGCTGCGCGCCTGCTCCAACCGCGCCGCGATCGCCGCCTCGGCGAGCAGGTCGGGGCGGCCCGCGACGATCGGCGCCGCCAGCTTCGGCTCTTTCCAGGCCAGGTCGAGCACAGCCCGGGCCGCGTGGCCGTAGCGGAAGGCGAGCTGAGCGACCGACTCCTCCCCCACTCCCTCCGGCGCCTCGAGGTCGTCGGGCCGAGCCTCCATCCCGAGCGGGATCTCGGCGGTATGGCAGGGCGCCTCGCGACCCTCGCGCTCGACCAGACGGTCGACCGTCAGCTTCGCCATCCGGCGCCAGGTGGTGAGCTTGCCGCCGGTAATCGTCAGCATCCCCGACGACGTCTCGTACAGCTCCGCTTTGCGGGAGATGTCGACCGACTTCTTCGGATCGCCGGTGGAGATCAGCGGCCGCACGCCCGCGTAGGCGCCGACCAGGTCGGAGTCGCCGAGCGAGACGCCAAAGAAGGCGTTGACCGCGTCGAGCAGGTACTCAACGTCCTCGGAGCCGGGATGGGGATGATCGATGTCGCCGTCGAAGTCGTTGTCGGTGGTGCCGATCAGGGTGCGGCCGTACCAGGGCAGGGCGAAGATCGCCCGCCCCTCGCCGGCCGGGACGATGCAGGCGGCGGAGCCGGTCGAGAGATCGGCCCGGTCCAGCAGGATGTGGGTGCCGCGGCTGGGTGCGATTCGCGGCACGTCCTCCTCCTCCACTACCTCCTGGCGGATCTGGTCTGCCCAGACGCCGGTCGCGTTGACGACGCTGTCCGCCTCCACCTCGAAGCGCTCCCCCGAATCCGCCTCGACGAAGGCGACCCCGGCAGCGCGACCGTTGCGAGAGAGGACCTCGGTCACCTCGGCGCCGTTCAGCATCACCGCGCCGAAGCGCTCCGCCTCACCAAGGATGGTCAGCGTGAGCCGCACGTCGTCGGTCTGGCAGTCGTAGAAGAGATAGGCGTCGGAGGGGTCACGCGGCTCCAGCGAGGGAACCAGCTCCAGCAGCTCGTCGCGGTCGATCGTGCGGTGGCGATCCGGCGACCAGTAGAAGTCCTCATCCTCGTCCTTTGCGGAGCGCATCTCGCGGCGGCTGCGGCCGACCCGCGTGGTCGCCATCACGTCGTACATGTTGAGACCGATCCCGAGCTGGCGGGAGCGGCGTTCCTCGGCAAAGGCGGGGACGAGGAAGGGCGTCGGGTAGACCAGGTGCGGCGCCAGCTGCACCATCAGCTGGCGCTCCAGCAGTGCCTCGCGGACCAGGCCAAGGTCGAAGTTCTGCAGGTAGCGGAGGCCGCCGTGGATCATCTTCGAGGAGCGGCTGGACGTGCCGATCGCATAGTCGTGACGCTCCAGCAACGCCACCGAGTAGCCGCGCGAGGCAGCGTCGAGGGCGACGCCGGCGCCGGTAATCCCACCGCCGATGACTACGACCTCGAAGCGCTTCCCGCCGATCTCCTCCATGGCTGCGCCGCGGGAGAGCATCAGTCGAGGAACGAGGTCGTTTGGGCGACCGGCGGCCGCTCCGGCGGTGCCTTTTCCTGCCGCGGGGTGCCGAGGTGGAGGAGGCCGACGAAGCGCTCGGAGTCGGGCAGCCCGACCGCCTCCCGGCCCTGTTCTGACCAGAGCAGCGCCGGGGTGCGCCAGTAGCCGGCAAGGCCACGGGCGTGGGCGCCGAGCAGGACGATGTAGGAGGCGACGGCGGTGGCGTGCAGGTCCTCCTCGTTCTGGACCGGGTCGTCCCCGAGCGAGCAGGAGACGACGATCAGAGTCGGAGCGCGGTCGAGCTTTACCGCCCCCTCGGGCCCGGCCACCTCCTTGAGCCGCGCCAGCGTATGCGGGCCGAGAACGCGAAAGCGCCACGGCGCGGTCAGGTTGTGGTTCGGCGCCCAGCGCGCCAGCTCCAGCAGCTCCTCGATCTGCTCGAGTGGCAGCGGGTCCGGCCCAAAGGCCTTGTGGGTACGGCGGGTCCGGATCGCGGTCTCCACGTCCATGCCGATCAACATAGCCGCCCCCACGGCACAACTCACTCCGGTACCTCAGTCAGTCGCCGTGACGGGCGCTTGCGAGGCGATGCGGGCGACGAGCCTGTGGAAGCTCAGGGAGACGGCACCTGCTTCGCCTCAGGACCGACTACTGACCGCAGCGACGGATTGGTTACCAGGCGAAGCGTCGGCCGAGGAAGAGGACGCTGCCCAGCGCTAGGCCGCCGGTCGCCAAACCCACGCCGAGCGGTGCCCAGGGCTTCGGGTTGGGGTTGTCGCTCGCCTCGAACCGTGGTGCGGCAGGCTCGCTCGGGGCCGGTTCGGGTTCCGCTCCCTCCGGCTGACCGGTTCCCGCGGGGGGCAGACTCGGAGTCCCGCCCGCGCCCGGCGGAACGGTCGGGGAGACCCCGCCCGTCGCGGGCGGCGCCGTCGTGGAGCCGCCCTTGCCCAGCGATTCCTGCAGTTCGAGAGCCGAGCCCCCGGTAGCGGCAGGTGGCGCCGTCGGCACCGAGCCCCCACTCACCCCCGGGATCGCGCTCGGCGCCACCGCGGCCTGTTTCGGTTCGCGCGGCACAGGAGTCACCGGGAACGACTCGCCGGAGGTGGCGGAGAGGACCTGGCCGGTTACCCACACGGGCGTCTGGTCGCTGGAGGCCGAGTAGCGATAGTGGCCGTCGGAGTCCTGGCGCGCGGCGAGGTAGTCGAGGGCGCTGTCGCCGCCAGCGCGAATCGAGGCAGGATCGGCGCCCACCGCGATCATTCCCTGCACCGCCCAGGCCGTCGATTGGGCGTTGACCCCTCCCGACCCGCCGAGGGGGAAGCCGCCGTTCGGCCGCTGCGACTTGCGCAGGTAGCCGAGGCCGTGCTTCGCCGCTTCCGTGTCCGGCATCGCCTGCATCACGGCGCCGGTCCCGTCGGCGGTGCTGGGCGAGCCGGGCACGTCACCCCACCCCCCATCCTCGCCTTGGACCTTGGCTAGCCAGGACAGTGAGCCATCGAGGCTGGCGTCTGCGCCCGCGGTGCGCAGTGCGATCACCGCAAACGCGGTCGAGTTGGGCCAGTTTTCGTAGGAGCCGTTACCGCGGCGGCGCTTGGCGAGCGCCGAGACGAGATCGCGTCCGCCGAAGGAGCGGGGATCGACCCCTGCCGCCTCGAGGGCGAGGATCGTGCGGGCGAAGTCTCCGGGAGTGCTGAGCTCATCGACGTGGACACGCAGATAGCCGACTGGGTTCTGGCCGCCGCTGCTGACGTCGAGCGGGTTGCGATCGGCAGCCTCGAGGCCGAGCATGACCCAGGCGGTCGTGGCGACGCTCGAGTTGCTGTCCGGGGACGTGCCCCAGCCGCCGTCGGCGTTCTGGACCGAGACCAGCCAGCTGGCAGCGCGGCTGGTTTCGGAGGCTTGCGCACGGGTCGGCAGCACGCTGGCCAGGGCAAGGGCCAACAGCAGGATCGAGGCGACGGCCGGGGCGTGCCACTCGAACCGCTCGCGGAAGCGGACCAGCATCCGCACCATCGCCGGCCCGGCGATCAAGGCGAGGGTGGCGTTGCCGATCGCGTGGGCGGCGTCGAAGGGCACGGCGCGGGACTCCAGCGCGAGAAAACGCTGCAGCGAGAGGTCGCCTCCGTAGGTCGCCATCAGAGAGAAGTTCAGCAGAGCGCCGTAGGCAATGCCTGCAAAGGCGCAAACGGCGGCCAGCGTGAGCCGGCCGGCGCGGGGACGGACGAGCGCCAGCCCCGCCCCCAGGATCCCGCAGAGGCCCCAGCCGGCCATCTGCCAAGGCGTCCACGGCCCTTGTCCGAACCAGAAGTTGGAGACGAGCGCGGTGAGGGCGCCGACGGCGAAGCCCGGTGCCGGGCCGAGCGCGAAGCCGGCGAAGATGACGATGTCAGTGGTCGGCTTGACGTTGGGGAAGGCGGCGAAGGCGATCCGGCCTGCAATCGCGAGGGCGGCGAGGGCGGCGACCAGCGCGACCACCTGCGAGGTCGGGCGCGAGCGCTCGTACCAGGCGAAGCCGGCGAGCAGGACAGTGCCGAGGATCAGGAAGCTGGCCAGCTCCCAGCTCATCGGGGGGGCTCCGCGGCGAGCGTTGCCGCGCCCTGCTCGGGCGCGATGACACCAGGAAGGTCGAGGATGCGGGCGACCTCGGTGGCGAAGTACCAGCCGCCGGAGAGGATCTCGGCGGCGTCCCCGTCGGCAATCGCGACGCCGTCGCCGAGCAGCACCACCCGCTGCGCGAAGGCGGCGGCGAACTCGACGTCATGGGTGGCGACGACGACGCCGGCACCGCGACCTGCCAGGCCTTCGATCAGCTCGACGAGCTCGCTCTTGCGGGCCCGGTCCATCCCCCGCGTCGGCTCGTCGAGCGCGACCAGACCCGGCATCTCCTCCCCCTCCATCCGTCCGGCCAGGGCGATCGCCAGCGCCAGACGCTGTCGCTCTCCGCCCGAGAGGTCGCGGGGATCCGAGTCGACCGCGTGCTCGAGACCGACGACCCGCAGCGCCGCCAGTCCCGCATCTCCCGGCAGCTCGTCGCCAACCCGCTCGCGCACCAGATAGTCGCCGGGATTCTGGGTCAGCAGCGCGATCCCGCCCGGCACACCGGCCTCGCCCCGAACCGGCTCCACGAGCCCCGCGAGCGTCCTCAACAAGGTGCTCTTGCCGGCGCCGTTGCGGCCCATCAGGGCAACGCGCTCGCCACCGTCGATCTTCAGGTCGATTCCCCTGAGGACATCGCGAGGTTCGTCCCCCCGATTCAGCTCGACCCACAGGCCCCGTATCTCAACCGCGGCGGTCGGAGGGGAGCCGGTCCCCCTCCGAACGGCTTGTACTTTTTCGCTTACGGGCCGGGACTTCGCCGCCTCGGCTCCACCGAAAAAGTTGAGAGAGGATGGGGTCGGACTCCCCTCCTCCCGGGATTCGGTCGATGCGAGGATCTGCCGCGCGTCGCGGACGCCGACAGGTAGGGGCTCGACTCCCGCCAGCGAGAACATGCGGGCGGCAGGCGTCTCCAATGCTGCGTCGGCTTCCTGGGCCCAGGCCAGGAAGTCGCGCGGGCGGCCGTCGAAGGAGATCGATCCCGTGTCCATCGCGATCACGCGGTCGGCAGCGGCTAGACAGCGCTCAAGGCGGTGCTCGGCGAGCAAGATCGCCACCCCCCACTCCTCGTTCAGCCTTCTCAAGAGCCAGATCAGCTCATCGCCGGCCACCGGGTCGAGCTGTGAGGTCGGCTCGTCGAGGAGGACGAGCTTGGGGCGGGTAACGAGGGCCGCCGCCAGAGCCACGCGCTGCAGCTCTCCTCCGGACAGGGTGTCGACGGCGCGGTCGAGCAGATGGGGTATGGCGAGGGCGAGGGCGACCTCCTCGACGGCACGGGCCCGTGAGGCAGCCCGCTCGCCGCGCATCTCCAGGGGCAGCTCGATCTCGGCCGCGACGGTGGTCGAGACGACCTGAGTCTCGGGGTCCTGGGCGACATAGCCGACGGCGGCGGCCAGCTCCCCTGGCCCAGCAGCGAGAGCGTCGATGCCGGCGACGCCGACGCTGCCGGCGATCTCACCGCCGTGGAAATGCGGGATGAGGCCGCAGGCCGCACGCAGCAGGCTCGACTTGCCGCTGGCCGAGCACCCGGCGAGCAAGGCGAACTCGCCGGCTGCGAGGGTCAGGGTGACGTCGTGGAGCGCGTAGTCGACTTTTTCCACACCATGTTGGGGTGAAAGTCGGCTGCGCGCGGCGACAGGGGTCGGGTAGGCGTAGTTGAGACCCTCAATCGCGAGGGCGGGCGCGGTGTGGGTTGGCGTCGCGAGGTCAGACACGTCGCACCCACGGGGCAAAGCCGGAGAGGACCAGCAAGGCGGATAGCGCGAGCGTCGAGGGGTCGGTGCCGACCACGACGGTCGGATAAGCATCGAAGCCGTCCGCACCCAGAGCCTTGCCGGCGATCGCCGCAGCCAGCACGAAGGCGCCGGCCAAGTAGAAGCGCCGGTCGAATCGCGAGCGGCGACTGACGGATTCGTTGAAGCATTTTCGCCCCCAGGGGGGAGAAAATGCTTCAACGAACCGTCGGCGACCGGCTTCGAGCGAGTAGCCGCGCAGCTCGAGCGTCGCGGCGACGTCGACCGCGCGGTCGAGCGAGCCGGCGAGCAGGCGGCGAACCAGGGCCGCGCGCCCGAGCGATGCGGCGGCGGGACCACGCAGGCGACCGGCGTCACGCAGGCGACCGGCGTCCGCGGCGGCAACCGGGACGAGCCGCGAGATCAGCGTCGCCGTCAGCGCCGAGCGGCCGGCGATCGGGCGCAGGGCGCGCAGCACCCGGTCGGGATCGACGCAGGCGGAATAGACAGCGAAGAGGACCATCACGACCACTGCGCGCAGGCCGAAGACGGCGCCGTCGGCAATTGCCTCGGCGGTCACATTCACCTGGCCGAACAGCGGCCACTCGCCGAGTCGCGCCAGGACGGTATCGCCGCGACTCACCACCAGCGCGTTCACCGCGACGATCGGCAGGGCGATCGCAAGACCGAGCCAGATCGCCGCCCGAACCGCCCGCCGCGCTCCCGCCAGCAGACCGGCGAGCGTGCCCGCGATGCCGACCGCCGCCAGGACGATCGGGTTCGAGTAGAGGAAGGCGACGACGACCAGAGCGCCTAGGTAGGCAACTGCCGCACCTGGCGAAGCCGCCTGCAGCGGACCTCGTCTCGGCACGTAGGCGAAGGGGGATCTCATCGGACCGGAAGGGACGTCTCTTCGCTGCCTTCGGTCGCCACCGCGTAATGGTCACGCAGGTCGGCCGCGTCGAGCAGGCTGGCGGCGGCGCGCGCAGCGGCCTCGTCGGCCCCGGTCACGATCCAAGTCGGCGGCGCGTCGTAGCGCCGAGTGGCCGCGACCAGGCCGGCTCCCGACCCAAACGTCTGCGCCGGCTCGCCATCGACTCCGAGACCAACCAGCCGGAAGCTGTCGCCACGGCGCTGGAAGTCGGCGAAAATTCCACTCACCTGGGGACCGCCCTCGATCTGCGCCGCCGCGGCGTCCTCGCGCACCCGAGCCCAGGGTCCGACCAGGACCCGGATCGCCCCCTGCGGCGAGCCGGCCGCGACATCTGCCCCCGCGGCGGAGAGCGATTCACGCGCCGTGTCGCAGGCCCCACCGCCGCCCATGCACACGACCGCGACCGGCCTGCGCTTGCCGTCGTAGCCATTTAAGAACGGCTCGGGCCAAGAGCCAACGACTGCCGGAACCCGCATCGCTGCCGTCCAGTCGCGGTAGTCCCACCAGATCTGCTCGCCGCCGTGCAGCGGGTAGTCCGCCGCGCCGACGGTCGACTCGACGCCGTTGACGTAGAAGAACCAGTCCGAGGAGCGGCCGAAGCGCTCCTCCGCTTCGAGCCCCTCGATCGACTGGACGAAGCCGCCGCCGTAGCGAGTCGAGATATCGGCGCTGCGTTCGAGCACCCGCATTACCGAGTCCGATTCCGACGCCTCCTCGGCCACCGGCCGCAGCATCGGCTCGGCCCCGTAGTCGCGGGTGACGGTCAGCGTGACCTCGCCGACCCCCTCGCCCGGGCCGAGACCGCAGCCGGCGGTCGCGAGCGCCGCGCCGAGCAGCGCGATCGCGACCGCCGTGCCGCGGCGTCGCCTCAAGGGATCAGTACCTCTGGCATTGCCCACCAGGTTCATTCGGCACACGCACCGGCGCCCCGGTGCTGTCCGTCACGCAGGCGATCAGGGCTTGGTTGGACGGGATGTCCTTGCCATGGGTCGCGACCAGCGAGGTCGGGCTGCTGAGAACCACGGTCGCGTGGCCCGCGGCGTCGGTCGGTGCCTGGCCGCCGGTCACTTTCGCCCCCACGGCGGGCTTGCGTTTGCCTTTGTCGCTGTAGGAATAGACGGTGACCTCGAAGGGCACACCCGCCGTCACCGAGGTCGGCGCGACCAGCGACAGCTCATTCGGATACGGGTAGGACGCCAGCGCCCAAAGCACTTCGTCGCCCGCTTTCAGCTTCACCGAGTCGCCGCCCAGTTCGGGGTTCTTGTGGTTCACCTTCAGGTACCAGGACTTGCTCCCGCTGGCCTTGAAACCGCCGATCCCACACAGCCCCAAGCCGAATTCGTCGAGGAAGTGATCGGTGACCAGCAGGGGCCTCAATGCCGAGGTCGATTTCGCCCCCTGCGCGAGCAGCCCCAGCGCCGTCGCCCCTTTGACCTGGACCCCTTTGCCGCTGCCACCGCTGCCTTTGCCGAGGCAGGTGGCGTTCTTGCTGGTCGGGATCGTCGTGGTGCCGGTCTGAAAGGTCCCTTCGGCGAGGATCTTGCTGCCGCCCCCGACGACCCGTAGGTCGGCGCGAGTCCCTTTGGCCACCGCAATCGCGGTCATGGATAGGACGAGAACGAAGGCCAGCGCGCACGCGGCGGTCAGCCGGAATGGAACGAGTCTTGGCATTTAAGCCACCCTTTCCTCGAGGGTTGTCATGGCTGGCCGGGGACAGGTCTCCTGGCTTCCGGGCTGGCCGGCCGCACCTTCCCGAGGACTCTGTGTCGCCCCCAGTGGCCGGCGCAATCACGCGCCTGCGGCTTCCTCTCCCGGTCACAGTGGCGGGACCGCACCGGTTTCTCACCGGACTTCCCTTGACCACCGGCCCTATGTGCGAGCGAGTCTATCCAGACTCGTTGAAATCCCGCGACGCAATTTTTTGAATCTGCGCGCCACACATGCGCCGAGCGGACCTAGCGTGGCCTCGTGCTCCCCAAAGTCGAGAACCCAATCCCGGACACGATTGGCCTGGGCGCGATTTTCAGCCTCGCAGGCGCAGGCGGCGTGCTCCTGCTCGTCCTCACAACCCTGCTGGACCTTCCAGATGAGCGCAGGAATACATGGAGCAGACACGGGATGGTCGGAGGGTTCGTAGGTGGATCGATCCTTTACGCAACCGCGCTGCTCAACCAGATACTATGAAGACAATGTGTCGCGACTCGACAAGGGCTTTTGTGGTCGCATCGGCTGCTAACGGACTTGTTGCCTATGCCCTGATGAGCTTGACTGGAACCGGCGCCGTCGGGGGACACATCTTCCTATTTACAGGCATTTTCGCGCTAGCAATCCTTTTTCTCTGGCCAGACATTCGCGCGCGCTTCTCTATCGAGGCCCGCGCAAACCGCGACCAGCGGTCACCATGACCAAGCGCCCGATGAATCACCTCCGTCGCTCCCCCCGGAGCACAAGCTCTACCTGTTCCTGGCACGCGAAAAAGGGAACGCGGCCCATTCCGCCTACAACGCACTGATCCGCCAGCTCGTCAGCTTCGAGCGGGCGGCGGCATGCGCGAGCTAGCCGACTCGACGCGCAAGCTCATTCCCGACAGCGACGCGATCCTGCGTGAGATACCCCGACTCAAGGAGACGCTTAATCTAAACGTCGAGCGAAGCCATCGAGTCAGAGCTCTATCGCTTCCCCGCTATTGACCCAGCTTCCTTTCGCAGCTCCGTCGAAGAGCTCTTTGGTTGAAAGGTGAGGCATCCTCGGCAGAGTGCATAGCCGCAGTGAGCCAGGCCGGGTTTCACGGAGACTCCGAAACCAGGATCTTGTCCTGGGGAATGGAGATTCTCCCGAGCCATGTCACGAAAGAGGAAGTACCCCGAGGAGTTGCTTGACCGAGGAGCCCGCCTGGTCTTTGAGTCCGGCCGGCCGATCACCCACGTAGCCCAGGACCTGGGTGTCAACTCGGAGGTCTTGCGCAAATGGGTGCGCCAGGCCGAAGCCGACGCCGGCAAGCGCAAGGAGCTGCTGAGCAGCGAGGAGCGCGAGGAGTTGGCCCGCCTGCGCAAGGACAACCGTGAACTGCGCCGCGCCAACGAAATCCTCAAGTCCGCCTCGGCGTTTTTCGCGGCCGAGCTCGACCCACACCGACCGAAGTGAGCGCGTTCGTCGACAAACATCGCGAGCGCTTCGGGGTCGAGCCGATCTGCAGCACCCTCGAGGTGTCGGCCTCCGCCTACTACGCTCGCGCCACCGGCAGGCGATCCGCCAGGGCAATGGAGGATGAGCGCCTGCTCGCCCGCATCCGAGAGATCCATGAGCGCAACTACTGTGCCTATGGCTACCGGCGCATGTGGATCGCCCTGGGGCGCGCCGGCGAGGAGGTCGGCCGCAGCAGGGTGCAGCGGCTGATGAAGGGAGCCGGGATCCAAGGCGCCAAGCGGCGTGGGAAGGCCTGGCGCACGACAAAGCCCGATCCTCTGGCCCACCGCCGGCCCGACCTGGTCGAGCGAGATTTCAGCGCCGAGGGCCCAAATCGTCTCTGGGTTGCCGACCTCAGCTACTTGAGGTGTTGGGAGGGCAACCTGTTCTTCTCCTTCGTGATCGACGCCTTCAGCCGCAAGATAGTCGGCTGGCAGCTGGCGTCGCACATGCGCACCGACCTGGTCCTCGACGCGCTGAGAATGGCGCTCGCCCAGCGTGAGCCCGGCGCCGACGTCGAGCTGGTGCATCGCAGTGATCGCGGCAGCCAGTACACATCGATCGACTACACACAGACGCTCGACGACCACGGCGTCCTGGCCTCCGTCGGATCGGTCGGCGACGCCTATGACAACGCGATGGCCGAGAGCTTCGTCGACTCTTTCAAGACCGAGCTGATCGCCGAGCGCTCCTGGCGCTCCCGGACGCAACTTGAGCTAGCCGTCGTCGAGTACATCGCCTGGTTCAACAGCGACCGCCTGCACGAATCTCTCGGCGATCGATCGCCCGCTGAGTTCGAGGACCTATACGTTGCCCAGGGAGTCAATTGAGCTATCTACAGAGAAGATTGGAAACCAACTGAAAAAGTCTCCGTGGAACCTGGTCCGGCTCACCTTCGTCCTCGTAGCGCGAAGCAAACGTCGGGAATGTGGGTTGATAATGCACGTCTATTCCGGCGTTTTGACCGTACATTTCATCTAAAAGGAGGGTGACTTGACTGACATTCGTTGCCCCTACCGTAACTCGATTTGCCGCCGAGTCTAGGCCAACTTCCGTTACCAAACCCGCCAGGGCCCCTGTGATGCCGTGGCCGCTCCGATCAGTCCTTGTAGAGATTTGAGCGTTGCATAGCTGTGGCTAGGCTGTGTGGGGAATGGTAGAACTCTGTCCATAGCGTCGAGAGAAACGGCCTGGGCTAGCTGAGCAATCTTTCCACTTTGATCACTGGTAAAGCCGATGTAGAATTTTCCACCCGCGCGATGGTCCACGTAGTATCCGGCGTAGGATGACACAGCGTTGGCTTCAGCCCACTGTTCAGCAACGTCTGCGTTTCTGTCGATGTACCATTCGCGATATTCCAACTCGGCCGCATCAACCGCTCGCAGAGGCACGCCCCATCTGGCCTCAGTCGCCCTGGCCACTTCTCCGACGGGAGTGTTCGGGTTATACCAATCGCCGATCGAGTTGAAGATCCGGCCGTCGATTGCGATCTCATCGCCTTTGAGATCTAGGTCCAGGCCGAATTCTTCTCGGAAGTAGAGGATGTCCTCGAAAATGACACTGCGCCCTGTCTCCCGATTTCAGCGACTACCGGGAACTCGCGTAAGGTCCTTTCATAGTCATCAAGGACTTGCTGCCCACAATAGCCAGCGCCTGATCGAACAGTTCGGGAAATCGCGTGCGCTGGCACGATTGATGCAAAAAGAAGAACCACAGTAAAAACAACTCCCTGATGACCAGTTTGAAATTGCTTCCTCTGGGAGAAACGCCGACAATTCACGGTCCACTAACCAAATCAAATTCCGCACGCGCCAAAATTCGCGTCCGACTTCGCGGCCACACGCTTAGCTCCTTAGTAATACGATACTTACCTGGGAGTAAATTCCCAATCAGCGGAACGCGTTGACACGCGCTGCTTGAGCCCCGGCCAACACCTAGTAATTTCGCGAAGGACGGGCCTGTTAGCTCCGGGACAAGGGTCCACCCACGTTCATTATAGAGCTCTACCGTATACAGTTCTCCATAGCTCATGATCACATTGCCAAAATTATCCAGCCTTATGAACGCAGTTTCTCCTTGTCGGTATCTGTCACGCTCTACCCTAAGCTTAGTATCGACCGTTCGATTCAGCACGCGGAAATACTCTGCGTACCGTCCGTGAGTTGAGCTCCCTTTTCTCCAGAGTTCAATGTCTGCTCGGTAGAACCTTGGCTTTTGCGCTACCTTGAATATCAAGTCCCGCCGGTCGTCAGGCTCGCTCAAGTTTGCAACCCGTGTGCCCTCTTTCCTAACTTTTATCCCCTCAATACTCACCTGCCATAGCTTGACTTTAATCATCCAGTCATCCCATTGTGGTCCATCTTGGGTTCGTTTCTCTACAACAACTCCTATCGAACCGGGACCATTGAGTAGAGGGTTGAACGGACTCACCTGCAGTCCTCGTGGACTCCCAGGAAGTACACCATTCGACGAAAGGTGCCTCAACTTTGGCATTTCCTGAAGTGGCTTAGCAAAGTTGCGCAGTACCTTTCTTTGACAGAATGCCGTCGCGGCATTTGCTTCTTCTAAGGGGACGGCCGCCAACACGGTAGCGATGGAAATAGCCAGCATGGCGGTGTGCCATTTCAACTGTAGTGACCAACTCACCCTAAATTGGGACAGGCTTCTGAACCTACCTATCAACGGAGTATCGCTCATCCTAGGAATGCTTCCTATTTCGAGTTAACAAGATACAGGTTCGCTCCCATCCCGGGTGCGTTCAGAATCCCCGGGGCCGCATCAGAAGAAATGGGAGGATAGCCATCATAAATATCATCTGGCACTGAATGCGGCCGCACCAACGGCGCAGCTTGGCCATATATCGTTGAGACCAGTCCGACGGCCCTTCCAGTACCAGGCACCCATACAGGTGCTCCGCTATCACCCTTTTTGACAGACATACTGAATTGGAGTACCCAAAAAGGGCCGGCATTGATATCGGTGGATGGCGGAGGAAATACCTTTATGCCGGTGATCTTTCCGCACTTGACAGTATTTGATTGTGCTCCTGACGTACACACTGGCATACCGACTCTGGCTTGTCGTGCCCCCGTAACGGGGACCGATCCATCGACAGTCCCTCTGTAAATAGTCCGCGGCACCAATGCATTACTATCCAGGCGAATCGCCTCAGCATCCGTTTGGAAGTCAGCTTGCGGTTTGTAAAGGGAACGGCGTCGTACGGTTCCGATGCGATCGGGTTTTGCGTCTAGCGAGCTATGAAAGCGCCTGACCACCCAGTCCTCTGGAAAACAGTGGCCAGCAACCAGAAGGAAATGGGCTATCTCGTCGCTGCCATTGGGCAGCTTGCCCAGTTTTTCAGCAGCTCCAAAACCCGCAGTGCAACCAAAGGGTTCTTTGTAGACTTCATGCCACCATCCCACGAAATGACCAGCCTCGATCGGTCCTTCGTCGCTATATCGCGAGGCGAATTCAGGGGCTGTGGGCTGGAAATATACGTCGAATCCAGCATTTGCTCCATACGCTTGATTCAGAACCATAGTTACCTGACTTACGTTGGTCGTACCGACAGTAACTTGATTGCTTATGGCGTCCACCCCGACTTCTGTCACAAGACCCGCGAGTGGCCCTCCCGAGGCAGTAGCTTTCCCTATCAGTCCCTGTAGCGAATTGAGAGTTGAATAGCTCCGAGAAGGTTGTGCCGGGAACGTCATGACTCGATTGATCGCTCCGAGCTGAACGGATTGCGCCAGCTGCCCAAGTTTTCCCACTTGATCGCTGGTGAAGCCGACGTAGAATTTCCCACCGGCTCGATGATCGACATAGTATCCAGCATAGGACGACGCAGCATTATTTTCTGCCCAATCTTCAATGAGTTCTACGTTCCGATCGATATACCATTCCCGATATTCCAACTCGGCCGCATCAACCGCTCGCAAAGGCACGCCCCATCTAGCCTCGGTCGCCCGAGCCACTTCCCCAGCAGGCGTGTTCGGGTTGTACCAATCGCCGATCGAGTTGAAGATCCTTCCGTTGATCGCGATCTCGTCCCCTTTAAGATCTAGGTCCAGGCCGAATTCTTCTCGGAAGTGGAGGATGTCCTCGAATGTAGGCGGTATCGGAGCTCCGGGCACCGGTGGCGGCGTGTAGGGGATGTTGACCCAGAATCGTTCGCTGGCAGAGTGACCGAGCCGGTCGGTAATTATGACTTCGAGATAGAGGATTCCCGGTGGCCAGTTTGCCGTACTGGTCACCCACTGATTGAGCTCCGTCACACACTCGACGCCGGGTTTTTCGAAGTCTTGCTCGCAGATCTTTTCATCGACTAGCTGGTTGTTGCTTGCTACCACGTCAATTGAGGCTATTCCCTCCTCCGAATGCGCTTGGACGATCAGGGTGTGATCCCCAACGGTGATCGGCGCGGCCGTTTCCCTGTTTGCATAGAGAGAGCCGTAGAGGTTGTCAAAGGTCAGCGGGGATTCTGAGTTCCACCACTTGAACACCGAGCCGTCCGCTCCGATGTCGTAGGTGATGATCGGTGCATCTGCCGGGGTCACGACCGTGCGTCGGGGTTCATCAGAGTATTCGAAGTAGGTGGTCTTCGCCGGCGGCGATCCGGCTGGATCTATCGTGACCGAGCTAACGCGCCCATAGGCGGTGTTGTAGGTGATCGCGCCAGTCGTGCCGTTCGCAAGCTCGACTTTCGTCATTCGACCGGAAGAGTCGTATTGATATTTCGTTTCCCCCTGGGGGCCTTTATGAGAGGTCAGGTCATCGCTCGCATGAGCGTAAATGTGATCGTCGGCCTCGTCGCCTTGGACGCTCGTGACCAAGCCACCGGAGACTTTGACATCTACCCTGGGGTCGTCTTCAACGGCCAAAAGCGCTTCCACTGATCCATCTTCCTCTGGAATCGTCCACCGCTGCACCCGGCTGTTATTGGGGTCGGTGACCCAAAGATGTCCTTTGTCGTCGGTGGCGATGCCCATCGGCGGGACGAAGCTGAACTGGCCCGCCCCAGATCCTTTGGAGCCGAACTGAAGGATGTATTTGCCTTCCTGGTCGAAGAGCTCGACCCGGTTGTTTTCGTGATCACCGACCCAGACGTTGCCTTTGGCGTCGACATCGATCGAGTTGGGGTGTTTGAACTGTCCGTCTCCGCTCCCCGAGGTGCCGAACTGGCGGACGTATTCGCCTGCTTCGTCAAAGACGGTGACCCTGTTGTTGGCCCAATCGGCGATCCAGACGCTGCCATTCGGGCCAATGTCGATTCCACCGGGTTCGGAGATCTGCCCGGCGCCGGAGCCTTTGGTTCCCAGGCGTTTTAGGAATTCGCCCGCTTCGTTGAACTTCTGCACCCGGCTTGAGTCAGAGACGTAGATGTTGCCTTTGGCGTCTATCGCGATGCCTTCGGGGCCGTTGAACAGGCCGTTGGTCGAGCCGTAGGCGCCGAATTTCGTCAGGTATTCGCCTTTTTCATTGAACTTCTGGACCCGGTGGTTGCCGTGGTCTACGACCCAGATGTTGCCTTTGGCGTCTATCGCCAGCGCGCTCGGCCCTTTTAGCTGACCGTTGCCAGTTCCTTCGGAGCCGAATTTGGAGAAGTATTCGCCGCCCGGGTTGAACTGCTGAATACGGTTGTTGCCCTTGTCCGCGACCCAGATGTTGCCTTTGGCGTCGATCGCAGCGTCGGCGGGCGCTTTCAGCTGGCCGTTGCCAGAGCCGTTGGTGCCGAAAGATGAGGAGTAGGTGGGGATATCGGGGGGCACGTAAGTGGAAACCACCCATTTCTGCGCCCGACTGTTGTTGGGGTCGGTGACCCAGATGCGGCCCATGCCGTCTGAGGCGATCCCCAGCGGGCTGGTGAAGTTGAACTGACCGTTTCCCGACCCGTAGACGCCGAACTGGGCGACGTAGTTGCCGTTCAGGTCGAAGAGCTGGACGCGATTGTTGCTGCGATCGCCGACCCAGACGTTGCCGGCCTGATCGACATCCACCTCAGCGGGGAGATTGAATTGGCCCTCGCCGCTGCCGGGGCTGCCGATCTGGCGGACGAATTCGCCGGCTTGGTTGAAGACCGAGATTCGGCTGTTCGCGGAGTCGGCGACCCAGACGTTGCCGTCGAGGTCGAAGTCGATGCCCTTGGGCTGGCCGAGCTGTCCGGTGCCCGACCCCGAGGAGGCGATCCGTTTGATGAATTCGCCTTTGGCGTTGAACTTCTGCAGGCGCTTGTTATTGAGCACGCCACACGAAACCCAGATGTCGCCGTTGGGTGCGATTGCAATGCCTTCAGGCGAGTTGAGCTGACCGTCGGCCGTCCCGTAGATGCCGAACTTGCTCAGGTATTCGCCGCTTGGGCTGAACTCCTGGATGCGG
Source organism: Solirubrobacterales bacterium (assembly GCA_044867645.1). Taxonomy (GTDB): domain Bacteria; phylum Actinomycetota; class Thermoleophilia; order Solirubrobacterales; family 70-9; genus VRUE01. The sequence continues at coordinate 21,371 of JBIOVI010000026.1, forward strand.
TTGTTTTCCTTGTCGGCGACCCAGATGTGCCCGTTGGCGTCGATCGCGAGGGCGGAGGGTGATCTGAGCTGACCGTTGGCAGTTCCTTCGGAGCCAAATTTGGAGACGTATTCGCCTTTGGCGTTGAACTGCTGAATCCGATTGTTGCCCTTGTCAGCGACCCAGATGTTGCCTTTGACGTCGAGCGCAGCGTCGGCGGGCGCTTTCAGCTGGCCGTTGGCAGAGCCGTTGGTGCCGAAGGACGAGGCGTAGGTCACCGTGGGTTCCGGTTCTTCTGCCTCGGGCAGCTCTTCCGGGGTCAGACTGGTGCTTCCGGGGTCACGGACGGCGATTTCGGAGAGCTTGCCCGCTTCGTAGTCGTAATCGACCTTCGCATAGCCTGCGGTGCGCAGCTCCGTTGCCTTGCCGCCTTCATCGAAGGCGAGCGCAGTATCGGTCCGTCCGCTTTCATCGGCGATCTCATAGCCATGATCCTCTTTGGTCACCACTGCCTGGAGATGAGGATCGAATCGATCTTCACCGGTTTTGGTCGGCAACGACACTGAGCGCTCGCGAGATCCGTTGCCCTGAGTCACTTGTGCGGTCTCCGGCGACCCTTCGCCTTCGATTTCCAGCTCGGGAGTCTCGGCGAGCGTCCAGCCATCGCCCCACTCGGTGTTCTCGGACTCCGGCAGAAGAGAGTTGTAGAAGCGCTCGACCTCGAGGTCGACCCCTGCCCCCTTCACCTCGATGTCCTTCTCGCGGTAGACGAGGTTGCCGTTCATCACGTTGACGGCTAGTTCGGGGCGATCGGGGTTTTCCTCCTCGGCTTCGTCCCCCTGACCGTCCGGAAGAGGGAAGCGCTGCAAAACGTATTCTTCTTTCATCCCGGTCGCGGGGAAGAATTCGAACTCGATGTCTCGCTCGCGCATCTTGCCAACTTGATCGAAAACTTTGATCTTCAGCGTGTGTTTGCCGGTGGTAAGGTTGTTCAGCTTCAGCGTGTAGGTCTGAGTCATTGCGCAGCTGCTGGCAGGGCAGACCTGCTGCCAGGACTGCTCGGGGGTGCCTTTGCCGTCGAGGAAGACTTCGATGCTTTTGACGCCAGATCGCTTCGTTTTGCTTTCGGCATTGCTGCCGTCTTTTGCTTCGATTTTTAGGTTGTAGACGGGCAGGCTTAGCTCGTCCCATTTTTCGGGGTCCTCATTCCCGCTATCTCCAGCCTCATCGGTGGCAACTGCAAGCTGCCCGCCGAGGGTGACTTCGGGCGGGGTGCTGTCCACCTTCATCTGCCATTCGGTGATCGCCGAGGTCTTGCCGGTGGGGTCTGAGGCAGATAGGCGCACAGGCCTCATCCCTTCCAGGAAACTATCGCCGTTCAGTTCAAATTTGGAGGGGGTGCTGGGTGGGCAGCGGCTCCCGGCAAGGCCGGTGCAGCCTCCCATTTCGTCTTTGATGAGCGCCGTTTCCTCCGGAGCCATCGTGACCTGCTTGACCCCAAGCCCTGCATCGACGACCTGCGCGATGATCGTGAAGGGAGTCGCGTCACTCACCCAACCGCTCGGGATGCCACTGACCGATCCGATCGAGGGGTATTGCCAGTCATCGAGCCAGATCGCCACGCCGCCGGCGACAAGGTCGCGCCAGCAGGGATCGATGCTCCCGCTGCCGGTTCCGAGTCCCATCATGAATGACCTTCCCCATGACTGGATGTCGACCGACCCGTCATTGATCGCCCGGTCGTCGAGAACCCGCACCCAGTGGTTGTTGTCCCACATCCCGACGAAGTCATGGGGCTCTGGATACTGGCTCTTGTTACAGCCGTGGTCATCGCGCCAAAAGGGGATGATCCAGGCGTTCGACAGGTAGCTGTTCTGGTTCGGCGCGTCGTATGACCAATGCCCGTATTGGCCGCCCCAGTGAGCGCCGCCGGGCATCGAGATGTAGAGGCCCCGCCAGCCCCAGCACGTGTAGATACAGTGGGTCTCGCCTTCGACCCAACCGTCGCTCTCGACGTAGACCCAGCTGTTGTTATCGAGAGCGTAAGTGTTGTAGCCGTTTAGCCAATTGTTGTTGACCCAATCCTCGAGAATGGGGTCGACAAGGATCGGGTAGGCGAAGTCTGCTTCTCGGTGTGGCACCTGAAGCGCAATCGTGTCGCCTTCGATCTGAAGCTCGACGGGCACCTGGCGTCCCTGCGCATCGGCAGCGGTCGGGAAGGGGATCAAGGCGAGCCTTTCCTCTCCCATCACGATTTCCGCGCCGCCGTTGCCGTCCGGCTGGAGCACCGATCCCTTTGGAAGACCGATTTGAAAATGCAGTGCCTCCGGGCTTTCGGCCGAGCGGAGCTGGTCGAAGATCTCGACGCCATAGGACGTCGGGGAGACGAGCAGGTCGGTGTCGGTCTGGACCTCGGGGTAGTAAACGTTCTGGTCGCCCAGACGTTGTCCGCTTGCATCAGCTCCGAGCGCCCTGATGCCGACTCCGTTCTCACCGACCTTCATCGTTCCCTGCGCAGAGTCTGGGATCGCGAGACTGGTCAGCGGATTGGTCGGTTCGAAGCCACCCTCCGTCCCGACCAGACTTAGATCGACCTTCCTCAGCTTGCCTTCCTCATCCTCAGTGCGCAGCGGCATGCTGGCGTCCAGCAGGGACGTGTCGCCTTCATCACTGACAGCCGCCGCGGTTTCACTTAGCGGCTGAATGATTTTTGCCTCACTCAGGAAGCGGGCGGGATCGTTATTGAGCGCCGTGAGCTGTTCCGGGAAGATCGCGAGCAGCAATTCCTGCGCCGCAGGAACAGAGAGGTCAGCAAACGCGTAGCGAGACTCTTCCCGCTGCTGGACGGCCCAGCTGCTCTCTAGCTCCTGTTCTCGTTCCTTCTCTTCGCGCTCAGCGGTTTCGATCCCTTCCGTGATATCCAGGGCACCGGGCTTAGGGAGCGGTTCGACGTTGGTCTCGACCTCTACGGCCGAGACCTGCTCGGCAGGAGAATCGGCGAGAACCGGGACTGAGGAGCATGCAAACAGCAGAATCGTGAATACGGCGACCCAGCGAGCCCGGGCCCAACGCATGCCCCTTGCCATCCCTCGCCTCCCTGTCGGTTCAACCTCCAGACAATCTGCAGGTTGTCGGCGCCGACCCTATAGGTGTGGAATTTCGGAGTGCAACCTTTGGCGTACCCATTTTTTGAGCAGATGTGTCTTAAAGATGAAAGTGCTTGCACTGGTGGCGTTTTGTCCACCATGCGGCCGAGCATGGAAGCAGGGAGACTCTCCGCGTGTAGCGACTTCGGAGATCAGGGTGCTTTCGCCGAGTCCTTCGGCGATTCGAAGGCGGCGAGGGCGACGGTCATCAGGATCGGCTCCTCGCCCGTTTCCTTCATTCGGTGATCGGCTTCATTAGCGATCTCAAACGCTGCATAGAAGAGTCCATCCACTCTTTGGATCATCTCCGTCCATCCGCGCTGATCAAGAAGAAATCCCGTCCAGGTGAAATGACGATCCTCTCGCGCATCGATCGTCCCCGCTTCGACCGCCTCTTTTACACGTTCGGCGTACGTCTCGAAAACCTTCCAGGTAAATAAATCCTTTATGGCATCGGGGAGGTCTGGCCAGGTGCTGTTGTCGAAGAGCGCAGGCCGGGTCGCCCGATAAAAATGCTCGACAGCCCCCCGACGCCTTCCGCCCGACTTCGTTTCAACCAATTTGAGCCAGCCATACTCAACGAGCACGTCGAAGTGGCGCGAGACCCTGGATACCGAGCCCCCTCCAAACTCCTCAAAAAACTGCTTCGGGCTCATGTCCCGGGTATACAGCTCCAACACAATTTTGATGCGGAGTGGATCGGCCAGGACTTTGGCCATTCGCAAGGTATAGGGCGCGTCGGCATTGGCCGCCACTTTTGAGTCGACCACTAGATCTCTCCAATGCTCTTGTTTGGTTGAGCGTTGGCGGAAGCCTATGCGGTTATTCAGCGGAACTGTTTCGCCCGCCTGCTGATCGCAGTCGCTGTTTGGAATTGCTCTACATCTTTAGAGCATTTATAGCGATTGGGAGGGGGTGAAGAGATGAAGCTCGCCACCGCTGAGACGACCCTGCCGGTTGTCTCGATTACGAAGATCGGTTAGCTCCGTTGGCTAGGCCACCCCGAGCCGAAAGTCGGCTCGGGGTGATTCTTTGAATCGCATCGGGCCAGGTAAAACTTTTTGGTTCCCGAAGTCGAAGTGAAATGCCTGCTTGGCCCTCCTACACTGCCGCAGCCTTTCTTTAATGGCCCATTCATCTAGATCAATCTCAACGAGGAGGAGCGTCGCGTGGCAGATTCAGGCGGGAAGCGCAAAGGGCGCCAGCGCGGTCGTGGGGGCGACTATCAGGCCCAGCTGATCCGGGCGCTCAATCACAACCTGAGGCGCCGGATACTGCGACAGCTCAACGAGACCGAGGAGCCGCAGAGCCCGGTCAAGCTGGCAAAGCAGCTGGGGGTGCCATTGAGCAACGTCAGCTACCACGTCGGCGTCCTTCACCGGTTGGGCGCCATCGCGAGGGTGGATCAGCGCCCGGTTCGGGGAGCGGTCGAGCACTTCTATGTCTCCTCGGTCAAGGACAACACGCCGATCCAAGCCCTGCTCGAGGGCACAAGAGAGCTCGACGAAGCATCCGGGATCGGATAGACGCGAACTTTCGTCCAAGTTTCTTGGGCGGTGCGGAGCCTCCGGCTTAAGGTCGCAAAGGTTCAGGAAACCGATTCGTTTACGGAGGTTTTGAGCATGAGGCAGGGGACTTGGCGGCACTCGCCGGCGCTGGTCATTGCGCTAATTGCGCTGTTCGTGGCGCTCGGCGGCAGCGTCTACGCGGCAAATAAGGCCAGGATCAGCGGCAAAGCGATCAAGGCGAAGTCGTTGCCGGGCAACCGCCTGCAGCTGCACTCGGTGCCTGCGAACCGGCTGAAGCCGGGGGTCCTCTCTGGCACGGCAACGGGAAGCTCCACCCCGCTGACCGGGGCCGACATCAATGAGCTGACCCTGGGCATCGTGCCGAACGCGGCGCATGCGGAAACCGCCGACACGGCGAAAAGCGCGATCGACGCGCAGACGGCGCTCAACGCCGTCAACGCGATCGACGCGCAAACCGTCAACGGTCACAGCGTCGGCTGCCTGCCGGGCACTCAGCCCTTCGCCGGCGCCTGTTGGGAGAACTCGGCAAGCAGCAAAGCAACGGCACCGGTCGCGGCGAGCAAATGCGCCGAGCGTGGCGGCGCGTTGCCCGAGGCACTGCAGCTCGCGGCCTTTGCGGAAGAGCCTGGAGTCAACCTCGATTCAGGCGATGAGTGGACAGGCGACATCCCCGTGTTTTCGGGATTGAATACGTATGGGGTCGCCACTATCTCTAGCTCCGGTGAACTCAGTTCGGTCGTTTCGACCAACACCCGCGCCTACCGCTGCGTGATCCCGCTCCTCACCTGAGGGTCAGATCGCGCCTAACATCGGTAAATGAGACCGGGCCGCGCCCTGCACCGACAGCAGGGCACTCCAGTCGGATTCACCCACTCACTATCCTCATTGCTGATGCGACCCGGCCCGCACTGCGCCTGGCATCGCGCCGCGGGCGCATCAGTCACGCTCGCCTGCGTTACGACGGCACTCCTCGTCGGCCCTGCGGGCGCCTTGGCTTCGGCCCGCCTGAGCCCGACCGTGACGACGACTCGTGGCGAAGCGGCGCGGACCGCCGCCTACTGGACCGTCGCGCGACAACTCACCACGCCGCCGCTCGACGCACCTCGGGGCAGTGCGCTTACGGCAAGCGCCAGCTTCGCGCCGATCGCCGAACCCACCGTCCCCCCCTTCACAGTCAACGGCCGTCTCTTCGTGCGCCAGGGAGGCAAAACCGGCTTCTGCTCGGCGACCGCGATCAACAGCGCCAGCCGTCGCCTCGTGCTGACCGCCGGCCACTGCGTCAACTCCGGCCCGGTGGGACGTCGCGGCGGCAGCATCTGGTCGAGCCTGCTCGAGTTCGTCCCCGCCTACACGAATGGCACCGCGCCGTTCGGGGCCTTCGTCGCCCACCGCAAGGACATCTTCGCTCCCAAACAGTGGGTTAAGTTCGGCAACCCCAATTTCGACATGGGCGCGGTCCTCACCACGCCCAACGCCGAAGGGGTCAACGTCGCCGACGCGGTTGGGGGAGGCGCCGCGATCGCCACCGACGTCAGTCGCCACCAGGCCTTCCAGACCTTCGGCTATCCCGGCAAGAGCCGCTACATGCAGGGCTGCGAATCGCCCTACGTGGGCGATGACAGCTTCACGTACCAGATCCCCGGTCCGCCGACGATTGCGATCCGCTGCCACTGGGCGCCGGGGGCAAGCGGCGGCGGCTGGCTGATCGAAGGGGGCGCCCGTATCGACGGCCTGACCAGCTACGGCAAACGCGACGACCGCGTCCACACCTTCGGCCCCTACTTCAGCCAGCGCAACGTCGGCAGCCTCGTCGCCGGCTTCTAGCGCACCTCAGGTACCGAGCAGCTCGCGGTAGAAGCGGTAGTCGCGCCGCTCCGGCCGCAGGTTGGCGGCTAGCGCTAGGTGGTGGCGGGCGCGCTCGGTGTCGCCGGTCTTGGCCAGCGCCCGACCGAGGCAAAAGTGGGCGAAGTCATTGACCTGGTGGGTGTCGACGACGGCCTCGAACTCGGTGGCTGCGGCGGCGAAGCGGCCACAGCGGAAGTAGGCGCGGCCCAGCGCCTCGCGCACCGAAGACTTCTCGGGCGCCCGTCGCGCAGCAGCCTCCAGCGGACGGGTCGCCTGCTCGAAGTCCGCCTCCTCCAACAACTCGATGCCACGCCGGTAGAGGGTGAAGGTTGAGTCTTGATCCGGAGCCGAAGGCATCGGCCAAGTGTAGGCGGCAGCGAGGGCGGGCCCGCTAACTGCTTCGAACCGCCGCAATCGTCTGGCGCAGCGTCTGGCGGGCGTCGTGGTGCGGCATCCAGTGCAGCTTGCGGCGCGCCCGCGAGGTGTCCATCAGCACCGGGCGGCGGGCGGCCTCGATCCAGGCCGCCTCGGGCGGCAGGAAGGAGAGGAACGGCGCCATCGCCTCGGCCGCCGCGCCGACCGCGAGCTGGGGCGCCGGCACCGCGTGCCAGCCCAGCTCGTGGGCGAGGTCGGAGATCGTCAGCTCACCGGGGCCGGCGAGGTTGTAGGTGCCCGGCTCCCCCATGCCGATCGTCGCCGCGCCGAGCGCCGCGGCGACGTCGTCGTGATGGACGAGCTGGAACGGCACGCCGTGGTCCGGCAACACCGGCCGCAGCGAGGGTGCCTTGCCCAGAGCCCAGCGAACCGGACCCGGCAGCTTCTGCCCGATCGTCAGCAGCGGGATCATCTCCAGCAGCAACGGCGCCTGCGGGCCGGCGACGATGCAGGGACGGAAGACATAGGCGTCGGTGTCCGAGCCGGCCAGGGCCGTGATCAGCTCCTCCTCGACCTCGGCCTTGTCGGCGGAGTAGGGATGGCGCCCGTTCCCGCGCACCGGCAAGTCCTCGGTGAGCAGCTCGGGAAGACGGCGATCGAAGCCGTAGGCGGCGACCGAAGAGGTGTAGACGAGGCGCTTGGCGCCCGCCGCGGCGGTGGCCTCGAAGACGTTGCGGGAGCCGGTCAGGTTGATCTTGCGGCTCTCTCCCCTGCCCGCGACGATGACGAAGGCGAGGTGCACGACGACGTCGGCGTCCTCGACCAGCGCCTCGACCGAGCCGCGGTCGAGGATGTCCCCCCGCCGATATTCGAACTTGTCCCAGCCACGGGCGGCGTAGTCGAACGGGCGCCGGGCCATGCCGATCACCTGCCCAACCTCAGGCGCCCGCTCCAGCGCGGAGATGAACGACTTGCCTATCTCGCCAGTGGGACCGGTGACCGCGACTCTCAGCACGTCAGCAATTCTCCCGAAAATGCGGGATAGATCCCCTCGAGCTGCCGGAGAAAGTGGACTAAGCGCTGCAAAACAAGCGCGATTAAGCAAAGATGCCCGATCGGGCAGATAATCTCTCACATTAAGTAGCGGGAAAAGGAGTCTCGGTGGCGAGCCTACAGACAAGAGCCCTCTGGCATCCGATGAGGGCGCGAATACTCGAACTGATCATTCGCGGTCCTGTGACCCTGTCGCAGATCGCCGCGTCCGTGGGCGAGTCCACCGCCAAGGTCGCCTACCACAGCACCGTCCTCTGCGGCGCCGGCTGCATCCAGCCGGTCGAGGTGGAGGGCCCCGACTCCACCGACCCCCTCTACGAGGTCTGCGTCTAACCCACCGGCCGAGGATTTGGCCTGAAACGGGTCTCGGGCCAGCCTGGAACCCCTCGATTTCGAGGCGATTCACCTCTGGGTGGACATCGGTTGCGTTCCGTTGTTACACTCCAAAATTATTGAATGGTCACTCGACCATTGGATAAAAAAATACGCACCAGTACCTCAATCGGTTAGAGGATCGGGTTTGTAAGCCGAGGATCCGGGTTCGAGCCCCGGCTGGTGCATCGGCGTGGGTTACGCCGGGACTATGGACATCAATCTCTTCGACTACTTCGACGAAGCGGGAGGCGGGGGCGAAGCCCAGTCTCACTGGACCCTGCGAGCGCCCTACCGCCCACACGACCGCTTCGACTTGATGGTCGTGCCGCGGGTCGAGGGCTGGCGCGAAAACAGCGGCTCCATCGCCGCGCTGGAGGAGATCGAGAAGCTGCCTTGGGTCACCGCGGTCGAGCAAGACGGGCAGCAGGTCTGGCTGCGGCTCGAGGACGATTGGGTGGCCAAGCGGGGCGCCGAGCTGGAGCAGGGCGCCGACGCGGTCGCCGGCTGCGGCCAGCCCGCCGCTGGCCGCCAGTTCGCGCTCAACTTCTGGGACGCCAACTCGACCAAGGCGCTGCACATCGGTCACCTACGCAACCTGGCGCTCGGCAACGCGCTCGGCAACGCTCTGGCGGAGACCGGTGGCGAAGTCGAGCGTCGCAGCATCATCTGCGACATCGGCCGCAGCATGGGCGAGGCGATGGCGGGCGTCGTGCGCAGCGGCAAGTACCCACAGGCGGCGGGCGAGTCGAACGGCGTCAAGAGCGACCACTTCGTCGGCTACTGCTACGCCGACTACGTCAAGAACGGCACGGGCGGCGCCGCGCTCGGTCTTGCCCAGGACCACCCGGCCGACTCGTTGACGCGCGAGGTCGACGTCCATGACGACAGCGCCGACGAGCTGCTGCAACGGGTGCTGAACGGCGACCAGTCGGCGCTTGAGCTGTGGTCGCAAACGCGCGCCTGGGTGATCTCCGGACAGCGCAAGACCCTGGCCCGGCTGGGCATCTACTTCGACCGCGTCTTCTTCGAGTCCGACTTCCTGCCCGAGGTGGGCGAGCTGGCCGAGCTGGGCCTGCAGGAGGGGACGCTGGAAAAGCGGGTGGACGGCACGGTCGTCTACCTGACCGGGCGCGAGGAGCTGGAGGAAATGCCGCTGGTCCGCTCCGATGGCGTGCCGACCCAGCACATGCGTGCCCTCGCCTACTGGCTCGCCGATACGGGCCTCGACGGGACGACCTCGGTCCAGGTCTGCGGCCAGGAGTGGTACGCCCACGTCACATGCCGCCGCCAGCTGATGACCGAGCTGGTCCACACCGAAAACGGCAACGGCTTCCATCCCTACCACGACATTTTCCACGGCATGGTCGCCAAGGAAAAAGAGAAGATCGCCTCGAGCAAGAAGGACGCGCTCTTGATCGACCACCTGGTCGAGTGGATCGACGAGCAGCTCGAGGCCGACCAGGCGCGGGCCGCTGTGCGCGGCGGCAGCCCCTCGCCCGACCGGGTCGCCTCGCAGGTCGCGCTCGGCTTCTTCCTCCTCCACACGGCGACCAAACGGGTCGACTTCTCCCCGGAGAAGCTGCTGCACGACGACAAGGCACTGGGCTGGGACCTGGTCAGGGCGCGTTCCCGCGACGGAGCCTCAGTTACCCGCCATATCGGCGGGAAAGCGAAACCTGGAGGGGAAACGGGCCAGCCGCATCTCGACCCCGACTATCGCTTTGCCGTGGTCCAGTCGGAGACCTTCGGCCGCCTGTTGGGGCGGGTGCCGGAGAGTCTCGACGTCGCACCGCTGGCCCGCTACGCCTCACACCTTTCCCGCTGGCAGAACGAGGAGGAGCGCTCGCCGCACGTGTCGCGAATCGTGCACTCGACCCTGGACCGCACCGCATGCAGCCTCGGCCTGGAGGGAGCGGCATGAGGACCCTGCTCGTCGACAACCACGACTCCTACACCTACAACGTCTTCCACCTGCTGGCCGGCGTCTCCGGCGAGGAGCCGATCGTGGTCGACAACGACGCAGTCTCCTGGCGGGCGCTCTCGCGCTGGGACTTCGACGCGATCGTCCTCTCCCCCGGTCCCGGCAGCCCGCAGCGCTGGCATGACTTCTGCGTCTGCAACGACATCCTTCGCTACAGCGAGATCCCGGTGCTCGGCATCTGCCTCGGCCACCAGGGGCTCGGGCATCTGCTCAACGGCACCGTTGGCAGCGCCCCGGAGGCGATGCACGGACGGCTCAGCCGCATCCACCACGGCGGCGACGGTCTCTTCGAGGGCATCCCGCAGGGCTTCCCGGTCGTCCGCTACCACTCGCTGGCGATCACCGACATGGGGCCCGACGGCAACGTCACCGCTTGGGCCGACGACGGCGTCGTGATGGGGATCGAACATCTGCGCCGGCCGCTGTGGGGCGTCCAGTTCCACCCCGAGTCGATCGCCACCGAGCATGGGGCGCGGCTGGTCCAGAACTTCTACGGGCTGGCTCGCCGGCGCAAAACGCCGCGCTGGCGCGGTGCCAAACGACCCCACCAGGCGCCGTCGCGAACCCAGGTGCGGCGTGCCCGCGGCGACGGCGAGAGCGAGCTGCGGCTGCGCTCGATTCCCGGCGAGCCGTCTACCGAGGCGCTCTTCGAAAGGCTCTTCGACAGCGCCGAGCACGCCTTCTGGCTCGACAGCGCCGACGCGCCCACGCGGCTGGCGCAGCACTCCTACCTCGGCACCAGCGCCGGTGCCAATCGCTGCGTGCTCGAGTACGACGTCGAGACCGGCATCGTGCGCAGGCAGAGCGCCGCCGGCGAGACCAGCGAGCACGTATCGATCTTCGACTTGCTCGACCGCGAGCTCTCCAAGCACGCGATCGAGCCACCCCCGGCCGATTTACCGCCCGGATTGATGGGCGGCTTCGTCGGCTATCTCGGCTACGAGCTAAAGGCGGACTGCGGCTCGCCAAACGTGCATCGGTCGGACATGCCCGATGCAGTGATGATGCTCGCCAACCGCCTCGTCGCCGTCGACCACGTGCGTAAAAGGACGCACGTGGTCGTGCTCTGCCGCGGCGACGAGGCGGAGGCCGAGTCCTGGCTCGACGAGGCGGAGGCAGCGGTGCGGGAGACGCTCGCCGCGCCGCCCGAGCCGGTCGAGCCGCTTGCCGCCACGCTGGGGCCGAGCGACTCCCACGTCAGCTTCCGCTGCGGTCGCGGCCGCGAGCAGTACCTGGCGGACATCGCCCGCAGCCAGGCCGAACTCGCCGCAGGCGAGTCGTATGAGGTCTGCCTCACCGACCAGATCTCGACCGACGCGAGCCCGGACCCGTTCGACCTCTACCGGCTGCTGCGGCGCCGCAATCCCGCTCCCTTCGCCGCCTACCTGAAGCTTGGGGAGATGGCGGTGGTCAGCTCCTCGCCGGAGCGTTTCCTCTCGGTGGGGCGTGAGCGCCAAGTCGAGGCGCGGCCGATCAAGGGCACGACCCCGCGCGCCGAGGACCCGGTCCGTGACGCGGAACTGAAAGCCGAGCTGGTCGAGGACGAGAAGACCTACGCCGAGCACCTGATGATCGTCGACCTGCTCCGCAACGACCTCGGCATCGTCTGCGAGGTCGGCAGCGTCAGCGTCCCCGAGCTGATGATCGTCGAGGACTACTCGACCGTGCACCAGCTGATCTCCACGGTCAGCGGGGTGCTGGCTGCGGACCGCAGCACGGTCGAATGCGCTCGCGCCTGCTTCCCCGGCGGCTCGATGACCGGCGCACCGAAGCAGCGCACGATGGAGATCATCGACGACATCGAGGACGAGGCGCGCGGCGTCTACTCGGGCGCGATCGGCTGGTTCGGCGTCGACGGCGCGATGGACCTCAGCATCGTCATCCGCACGATCGTGATGCGGCCGGGGCGGACGACGATCGGCGCCGGCGGCGCGATCGTCATGCAGTCCGACCCCGAAGACGAGTTCGACGAGCTGCTGCTGAAGGCACGGGCGCCGATGGCGACGATCGCCGAGGCGGTCACCGGCAGCGACTCGCCAGAGGCGTGGTCGGTGGAGCTCGAGCCGGCAAAGGTCGCGGGAGCGCTATGAGCGATCCGAGCCCGACCCTGCCCGATGCGAGACCCGGATCGGGGTCGGCGGCGAGCGTCAGCGTCCGCGCGGCGACCGGAGCCGACGCGCCGGCGGTGGCCGCGGCGATCGAAGCGTTGCTGGTCGAGCTGGGCGGCGAGCGGCCCCCTACGGCAGAGCTGGAAGAGGCGACGCGCGCGCTCGCGGCTGGCCGCGAGGCGGGGGCCCTGCTGGTCGCCGAGGCCGAGGGAGAGATAGTCGGCGTGCTGGCGGCGTCTTGGCAGCACGCGATCCACGTCCCGGGTCGCTACGGCACGATCCAGGATCTCTGGGTACGCGAGGACTGGCGCAGCCGGGCGCTCGGCCGGCAGTTGGTCGAGGCTCTTGTCACTTTGGCCGGCGAGCTGGGGATCGGACGGCTCGAGGTCGGGCTGCCGCAGGAGAGCTTCGCCCAGATCGTCGCCACCGAACGCTTCTATCTCGGCAACGGCTTCAGCCCGCTCGGACCGCGAATGAGGCGGCTTCTCCGATGAGCGAGCTGCTGATGATCGAGCAACGGGGAGGCCACCGCGACGGTCCGCCGTGGATCCTCGAAGGCGGTCGCAAGCTGCCGGGGATGGACGACCGCCGTCGCGTGGCCGAGCTGCGCAACGGGCTGATGTGTCACGCGCGGGTGCGACCGCTCACCGCCGACGCCGCGATCGAGGAGGTCGAGAGGACGCTGGCCAAGCTGCACGAGCGCGACTACCTCGAGACGCTCAACGCGATCGACTCCGAGGAGCCCGTGGTGATGCCGGAGCTTGCGGCGCCCGGGCTGGCGCCGGACATACCCGTCTGCGCCAGACTCGTCGCCGCGGCCCACGAGGGCGTGCGGACGGCGATCAGCGCGGCGGCGCGCCTGGTCGAGGGTGCGCGCTTCTCCTACGCGCTCTGCCGCCCGCCGGGACATCACGCCGGCCCCAGCTGGTTCGCCGGCTACTGCTACCTCAACTCGGCGGCCGCCGCGGCGTCGACCCTGCAGGAGGGCGGAATGGGCCCGGTCGGGATCCTCGATCTCGACCTGCACTACCCGAACGGCACCGCGGCGATCGTGGCGACCATGCGTGACGCCCGGCTGCACTCACTGCACGCCTGGCCGGTGACCAACGTCGCCTCGCAGACCGTGCAGCCACACAGCGAGCGCGAAGAGGTGGTCGAGTTTCCCGGCAGCCCGGACGTCGCCACCTATCTGCGCGCGGTCGCCCGCTCGATCGAGTCGCTGACCCGGAACTCGGAGGCGCTCGTCGTCTCGCTCGGCTACGACACGGTGAAAGGCGACCCGCACGGCGGCTGGAGCTTCCCGCCGACGATCTTCGCCCAGATCGGCCGCCTGCTCGCGGCCTCGGGGCTGCCGATCTGCATCGTTCAGGAGGGTGGCTATGCCCTCGACACCCTCGCCGCCTGCAGCTACGCCTTCGCGGCGGGACTGCTCGAGGAGGGGGTGGCGCCGGTATGAGCGGCCTCGAGCCCTACCGTCGCCGCCTCGACGGGCTCGACGACGAAATCGCCCGCCTGCTGGGCGAGCGCTTCGACGTCTGCCGGGAGATCGCCCGCTACAAGCGCGCCCACGGCATCCCGATGATGCAGCCGGACCGGGTCGCCATCGTGCGGGATCGCTACCTGGCGCGGGGAGAAGAGGCCCATCTGCCGCCCGAATTCAGCGCCGGTCTCTTTGAGCTGCTGATCGCCGCCACTTGTACAGAGGAGGACGAACTGATGGAGGCGCTGGCGGCTGAGCCGAACGGGCGACCGGTTTGACGGGCGAGGGGAGAACGATCAGGGGAGCCGGGGGGCGCGCCGCAGCACTGCCCCCCGGCCCGCGGATGCCCCGCGCGCTGCAAGCGATCGGCTGGGCGCGGCGCCCCTACCCGTTCATGAAGCGCTGCCAGGAACGCTACGGCGACATCTTCACCCTGCGCATCCTCCACTCGGGCACCTGGGTCTTCCTCGCCGACCCCGAGGACGTCAAACGGGTCCTGACCGCCCCCGCTGGCAGCCTTGGCGTCGCGCTCGCCAACCCATTGCTGATGCCGGTGCTCGGCCCGCGCTCGGTGATGCTGCTGGAAGAGCCCGAGCACATGACGCGCCGCCGCCTGATGCTGCCGCCATTCCACGGCAAGCGGATGGGCGCCGACGCCGAGATGATGGCGAGCGTAACGCGCGAAGCGATCGGGAGCTGGCCCATCGGCGAGCCGTTCGCGCTCTGGCCGCACATGCAGGCGATCACCCAGGAGGTGATCATGCGCTCGGTCTTCGGCCCCGACGAAGCCGACCGTCTGGGGCGGCTGCGGAAACTGCTCCACGGTCTGACCGAGGCACTGAACGATCCCGGCCGGCTGAACCTGGCCGCGGCGTTCGGCCCCCGGTGGCTCTCCCGCAATAAGGGGTTCCGCGACGCGATGGCACCGGTCGAAGAGGCGCTGCTGGAAGAGGTCGACCGGCGGCGGCGCGCCGGTGAGAACGGGCGCAAGGACATCGTCTCGATGCTGGTCGAGGCGCGCTACGAGGATGGCTCGCCGATGAGCGAGGACGACCTGCGCGACGAACTGATGACGCTGCTCACCGACGGCCCGACCTCCTCTTCCCTGGCCTGGGTGTTCGAGCGGCTGCTACGGCACCCCGAGAAGCTGGCGCGCCTGCGTGACGAGGTGCTGGCAGGCGAGGAGGACACTTATATGGACGCGGTGGTCAAGGAGACGCTGCGGCTCTGCCCGCCGGTGCCGGTCGTCGTCCGCCGCTTGCTGGAGCCGATGGAGCTGGGCGGCTACGCGCTGCCCGCCGGCACCACCGTGGCGCCCTGTGTCTACCTGATCCACCGCAACGAGGAGATCTACCCCCACCCGCGCCGCTTCCTGCCCGAGCGCTTCCTCGAGCGGCCGCCCGGCACCTACACCTGGATCCCGTTCGGCGGCGGCACCCGCCGCTGCCTCGCCGCCAGCTACGCCGAAATGGAGATGAAACGGGTCCTGCGCACGGTGCTCGGCGAGGTGGAGTTGCGGCCCGCCGACGTGGGCTCGGAGCGAGCGAGACGGAGCGCGATCTCCTTTAGCCCCGACAAGCGCGGCCTCGTCGTCGCCGAACCTCGCATCCCCACCCCACCCACCGCAGCACCATGGGAACCGAGTCCGATCTACTCATAGTCGGAGCCGGCGCCAAGGCCGCGGGCATCGCGACCAAGGTGCATGCACTTAACAACCTCGGGCTCGGGCCGATCCGGCTGACGATCGTCGAGGGGACCGAGGTCGCCGCCTCATGGAAGGGGCGCAACGGGATGACCTCCGGCGAGGAGCCGCTGGCGGTGACGCCGATCAAGGACGTCGGCTTCCCCTACCAGAGCTTTCGGGAGTTCGGCGAGGCAGGCGAAGCGATCGACGACCGGACCATGCGCTTCTCCTGGCAGCGCTACATGATCGGCAGACGACGCTACGCGCGCTGGATCGACGCTGGATCCCCCTCGGTGCGCCACCGCGACTACGGCGAGTACCTGACCTGGGTGCTCTCGCGAGCGGTCGAGGGAGTGAGCCATATCGAGGGACGCGTCACCGGAGTGGCGCTCGACGGCGGCGAGCAGTGGGTGGTCGAGATCGCCGAGCCGGGCGGCGCCTCGCGGCACATCGCCCGCGGCCTGGTGCTAACCGGTCCGGGCATTCACCGCTCTTTCCCGCACGAGCCCGGAATCGCCTCGCGGGTCTTCCATTGCGACAGCAAACGCAGCGAGTTCGCGCAGCTGCCCGACGATCGCGAGTGCGACGTCGCCGTGGTCGGCGGCGGCGAGAGTGCGCTCAGCTGCGTGATGTTCCTGCGCGGCTTCAAGCCCCGTTCCCGATTCACGATCTACACGCCGATGCTGCCGATGAGCCGCGGCGAGAGCTTCCTCGAGAACCGTGTCTTCTCGAACCCCGACGAAGTCGAATGGACGTCGCTCGACCAGACGACGCGGCGCGACTTCGTCAAGCACAGCGACCGGGGAGTCTTTGACCCCCCCAGCCTGGCGGCAATTGGCTACGACGATCGCTGCCGTTTCGTCACCGGCCGGGTTACCGACGTCGAGGGGGCGCGTGGGGGCGAGGGCGTGCGCCTCGAGCATCGCTCGCCGGAAGGGGTCGTCCACCCCGAGCACGACTATGTCGTCAATTGCACCGGCTTCGACCTGCTGGCGCAGCTGCGCAGCCTCTTCTCACCCGAAACGCGCGCCGAGATCGAAAGCCAGGTCGGTCAGATCTGGGACACGCCGGCTGGCACCGAGGTTCCGATCGGGCGCTTCCTCGAGCTGAAGGGGATGCACCCGCGGCTGCAGATACCAGGCCTGGCCGGTCTCAGCCAGGGTCCCGGCTTCGCCAATCTCGGTGCCCTGGGACTGCTCGCCAACCGCATTCTGCAGCCGGTTATGGCCGAGCGTGAGGTCGATGTCGAATACTTGACTTCATCTTAGTGATCCAATAGTGTCGCAACATGGGAGATGGCCAGTGGCGGGCACGGGGTACGGGCTCTCGCTCACCCGCCGTAACCTAGGAAACGGCGGGTGAGCGATGTCTAAGACGGCGAAGCAAGTTCCGATCGCGCGCTGGGTGGCAGCCGCAATGCTGATCGCGGCCAGCAGCGCCCTACTAGTGGCGTGCGGGTCGTCCTCATCCGGGAGCTCGGTGAGCTTCACCGGCTCGGGCTACCCGAACAGCGATCTAGCCAACACCCGCCAGGTCGGCGGTCCGATCGACAGCTCCACGGTCAAAGACCTCGAAGTCGCCTGGACCCTTCCGATCAGCGGAGAAAGCTCGTTCGGCAGCTATGCCTCGTCGCCGATCATCAGCAACGGGGTCGTCTATTCCCAAGATCTTGCCTCGAACGTCCAGGCAATCGATCGTGAAAGTGGCGAGGTTCTCTGGACCAAAAAGTACGAATTGCCCGACCACGGCCCCAACGGCGTCGTCGTCCAGGGCGGGCTCGTCTTCGGGGCGACGCCCAACGCGGCGTTCGCACTCGATCAGGAAACCGGCAAACAGGTGTGGTCGGTCTCGTTGCTCAGAAACGAAAAAGAGGGCATCGACATGGCCCCCGGCTACCTCAACGGCGTCGTCTACGTCTCGACGGTGCCGGTCAACGTCGGCGAATTCTACGGCGCCGGCGGCGTCGGGATCCTCTGGGCGCTCGACGCGAAAACCGGAAAGAAACTGTGGCACTTCGACACCGTTCCCAAGGACCTCTGGGGCAAGCCCCAGGTCAACTCGGGTGGCGGCCTTTGGTACCCACCGTCGTTTGACGAAAAAGGCGCGATGTACGCGGCCATCGGCAACCCGGCCCCCTTTCCCGGCACCGAAGGAGAACCGTGGGGCTCGAGCAGGCCGGGACCGAACCTGTACTCGAACTCGATCGTGAAGCTCGACGCGAAAACGGGCAAGATGGACTGGTACTACCAGCAGACGCCTCACTCACTCTACGACTGGGACTTCCAGAACCCGCCGATACTGGTCAATGCCGGCGGCAAGCAGCTCGCGATCGGTGCCGGCAAGTCGGGATTCGTCGTCGCCCTCGACAGCAAGACGGGTAAGCCAGTCTGGAAGAGCTCGGTCGGCAAACACAACGGACATGACGACGACGGCCTCCTCGCAATGCGAGGAGAAACCTCGAAGCTGAAGACGCCGACGACCGTCTATCCGGGCTCCCTCGGCGGCGTGATAGCTCCAGCGTCCACCGACGGCAAGAGCGTTTTCGTGCCGGTCATCAACAGCCCCCTGGAAGTCGTCACCCAGACCGAACGCCAGGAACCGGGGCCGCTGAACGGCGAACTGGTCGCGCTCGACGTCAAGACCGGTGCGGTCAAATGGAAGCGCGAATTCCCGAGCGCGCCCCCGTACGGGTTCACCACCGTCGTCAACGACCTCGTCTTCGCGACGACCGGCGACGGCAAAGTGTTCGCCTACGACACCAGCTCTGGGCGGCTTGTCTGGCAGAGCGCCCTTCCGGCAGGCACCAACGCCGGAGTGGCAATCGAAGGCGACATGATGCTCGCCCCCGCCGGGCTAGCCACCGTAGAAGGGCAGACGCCGCAGCTTGTCGCATACCGGCTCGGCGGATAGCGCGGCCGGCGGCGGCGTCCCAGGCCGGCCGCGGCTCGACGCCCCCGATTAGCATTCGGGCATGGCGGAAGAGGCCTGGTCGGCCGTCGACGAGTACGTATCCGGATTGCTGGCACCGCACGATGAGGCGCTCGCGGCGGCTCTCGAAGCGAGCGAAAAGGCCGGGTTGCCGCCGATCCAGGTCTCCCCTCCCCAGGGCAAGCTGCTCGCCCTGTTGGCGAGGTCGATCGGGGCGCAAACGATCCTCGAGTTCGGCACCCTCGGCGGCTACAGCACGATCTGGCTGGGCAGGGCCCTCGGCGAGGGCGGTCGGCTGATCACCCTGGAGGCCGACCCCGGCTACGCGGCGGTCGCCGCCGAAAGCATCGCCCGAGCCGGCCTGGACGAGGTCGTCGAGTTGAGGGTCGGTCCGGCCCTCGAGGCCCTACCCGAGCTGGAGGCCGAGAATGCGGGACCGTTCGACCTCGTTTTCATCGACGCCGACAAGGTTCACACCCCCGACTACTTCGCCTGGGCTCTCGAGAACTCCCATCGCGGCAGCCTGATCGTCGCCGATAACGTCGTCCGCGACGGTCGGCTCGCCGATCCGGACAGCGAGGACCCCGCGATTCAGGCGCAGCGCCTCCTGCACGAGGCGATCGCGGTCGATCCCCGCGTAAGCGCGACGACGATCCAGACCGTCGGCAGCAAGGGCTACGACGGTTTCACCCTCGCCTTGGTCTCCTAGGTCGATCGGGCACTAGGCTTCTTCCATGGCTGAGACGCAGACGACCGACGCCGCCTCGGTGGCACGCGCCTACTTCGAGGCAATCGCCGAACGGGACGCGGAGGCGATGATGACCTTCTGGGAGCCCGGCGGGATCGGCGACATCCACGGGCTGGTCGAGCTGCGTGCGCCCGATACCTACCGGGCCTGGTTCGCCAACCTATTCGCG
Organism: Solirubrobacterales bacterium; assembly: GCA_044867645.1. Taxonomy (GTDB): domain Bacteria; phylum Actinomycetota; class Thermoleophilia; order Solirubrobacterales; family 70-9; genus VRUE01. Next base: position 40,771 of record JBIOVI010000026.1, read on the forward strand.
GCTTTCCCCGACTTCCGGATGGAGGTCCTCGACCTCGTCGCCGAGGGCGAGAAGGCCGCCGTGCGCTGGCGTGCCGTCGGCACCTTCGACGGAACGGCGAGCTTCGAGGGCATGCTTCCCACGGGCGCGAAGATCGATATCACCGGCTTCGACCTGCTGAGCGTCCGCAACGGCAAGATCCACCACAACGACGCCTACCTGAACGGCAACGAGATGGCGCAGCAGCTTGGCGCCCTGCCACCGTCCGGCTCGCTGCCGGAGCGCGCGATGTTCGGCGCGCTCAACCTGAAAACTCGCCTGACGCGGCGTTTCCGCGGTCGCTGAGACCCGCCAGCTGGTCCAGTTATGTCTGACGGGGAGCCGCGACGCGTCGAGAAGCCGTGGGGACACGAGATCTGGTGGGCGGAGACCGAGCACTACGTCGGCAAACTCCTGTATGTCTCCGCCGGTCATCGGCTCTCGCTTCAGCTCCACCGCGAGAAGGACGAGGCGTCTTACCTCTACTCGGGCCGGCTGCGGCTGACGCGCGGAACGACGGCCGACGATCTAGAGGAGGAGGAGATCGGCCCTGGACACGCCTGGCGGATCGAGCCCAGGACGGTGCACTCGATCGAGGCGATCGAGGACTCCGTGGTGCTGGAGGTCTCGACGCCGCATCTCGACGATCTCGTGCGTCTGCAGGATCGATATCGGCGATCCTGAACCGATGAAGCGCCCGGCTGGCGATCGCAAACCTGACTGATTCAGAAACGGGCGCGAAGACCAGGATCGTTTGTCCGAATATGCAGATTAATTTGATCCTCTACTTGACCTGCCCGAACTAAGCCAACTAGGTTGGCAACACCGATGACGGAGATCGTCCTACACCGCGACTTCTGAATGTCACGCTTAATTGAGCCGGCCCCTGCCGGAAATAAACTGTTTGCGGGCGAAGGCAAAGGCGAACAGGCGCAGGAATATGGCGAACGCGTCGCCAAGTACGTCCCAGCCGAGATCATCGCCGCGTATCTGACCCTGCTCCCGCTGGTGCTCTCTGGGACCGATCCCGACACCGGTCGACGCACCGCCTACCTGGCGATCATCCTGAGTATCGGCGTTATCTTCACGCCCCTCTATTTGTGGCGTTTCCCGGGAACTAAACGGATAAAGGTCTTTCACCTCATCATCTCAACCCTGGCCTTTGTCGTCTGGGCATATTCGATTCCCGAAGGCCTTTTCGGCGATGTCGGTATCTATGATCGGGTGGGAGCAGCGATCCTGCTGGTGGTGTTCACGCTCGCCAGCGGGCTTTTCGCCCCGTCCGCACCGCCCACGCCCCCGGATCCGCCCGAGCCTGACCCTGCTGACGCCGATCTAACGCCAGCGCAATAGGAATGGACTACCTGCTGGATTTCGCGGGACGCGATGACGTTCTCACGCTTGCCACCGAATACCTGAGGCAGAACGAGGCCGTCCAGGGCATCGCTGTCGACCTCGATGACCTATGGCTCGCTGAATGGCGGCTATACAACAGCCTTCCTCCAAGGGCGTTCGCGCGGGAGGCGAGTCTGCTTCGAGAATCGCTCCTGCACGAAGGTCTCGGCTGGTACAGGCACCGACGGTTGCTGGACAGCGAATTCGTCAGCTACCCATTCGGAGTGGATCCGCACTGGAGGAGCAATAACTGGAACAGGATCGTGAAGTGGCGAGAAATCAACCCGGAGCCGTTCGTGATGATCGTGGTGCTTCGGCCGGATGTCTCGCGCGAGAGCCTCGGTGCCCTTGCTGAGATCGACCCCCGGGGAATTCAGGTGCGCTTAGAGCCACGGCCGACGCCTCGGCTCTACGCGAAGTCGACCGACCGAGTGCGCCCCCTTGTTGGTGGTCTCAGCGTGTCGAGTCCGACCGGACCCCCCGGAACGCTCGGCGGAATCCTGACGGATACGTCGGGAGGGAAGTTTGGTCTGACCTGCTCTCACGTGCTGGCCATCGCAAGTGAGGCACAGCAGCCTTCGCCTGCCGACAATGGCTCTGACGCCGAACGGATCGGCAAATGCGTCGAGAGTTCCAAACTCGCATCCCATACGGGTCAACTCGACCCGTACAGCACCTCGATCAACACGATCGACGCCGCTCTAATCGAGCTGGAGCCAGGCGCGCAATCCGCGTTGGAGGTGCTCGACGTCGGTCCGCTGGCCGGCATCGCGCCCAAAGGCCATGTGAATCCGGGGGCCTCTGTCGAGGTCGTCGGCAAGGCAGTAGGCAAGAGATCCCTTTACATCGGGGCCGTGACGCTGGTGCAGGAGTTCGATCTAAACGGGAGCAAATACGGCTTTCGCAATCTGTTCGAGCTGCGTCGTTACGGTCGGTTCGCGGCGATCACGGGGACGATCAGTCACCCGGTCAAGCCAGGCGACTCCGGAGGATGGGTGCTCCGATCCGGCACGAGCGGCCCGGAATGGCTCGGGGTCGTAATCGCCGGCGACGGACCGTATGGCTACGCAATACCCGCCGAGTTCATCGTGGACTGGATCGGCAGCACCAAAGTGGGCACCGTAGACGTTCGCTAGCCAAGCTGGCCGCTTGTTGCTAGGCGGCCTGCTCGACTAAGGCAGGTGGCAAAACTCAAGATGCCCTTCGGTAACTCAGCTTAATTCTTGTGATGTTGTGGAGCCCGGCAAGCCACAGCGTTTTGCTCGGCCCCGCCGCAATGTCATAGAAAAACCTAGGATTTTTTTGTGGTACTCGGTTATTACACCTTCAGTGGTAATTCGCCCAACGATTCCGGGTCCGGACTGTATGTGCCCATGTTCGAGGTCAGCGAACCAGAGTGCCCGTCAGGGCCTTTCGTGATGGGACCGAGTGTTCTCGTGATTCCCTTCTTGAATCTGGTCACGGTACCCCGTGGTGTCATCCGGACAATCGCGACCGGAGAGTACCCCGTGTCTGAAATCCAGAGGTTGCCGTCCGGCCCGGCGGAAATGCCGGTGGCATTTTGGATACCCTTGCTGAACCTAGTTATGGTGCCCTGCGGCGTTATCCTGGCAACTTCGCCTGTGTCACCGAACCAAACGTTACCATCAGGCCCAGCCGTAATGGAGTACAGTTCCCTACCAGGTCCATCGGCGAATGATGTCACGACTCCGGATGGTGTGACCCGTCCGATCGTAGTCGTTTCACTTGAGTATTTCGGCTGCTCCGTAAACCAGATGTTGCCGTCCGGCCCGGCGGTAATACTGGTTACTTGCCCTGAAATTCCGTCTGTAAATTTCGTCACAGTTCCGGCTGGCGTGACTCGCCCGATCATGTCATAGCCAGCGAACCAGAGATTGCCGTCCGACCCGGCCGTGATGTCAAACCCTTGAATTCCGGGAAAGGTAGTCACGACTCCCTTTGGAGTAATCCGCCCTCCCCCGAGGAGGCTGGCCTGAGTGAACCACACATTGCCGTCCGGCCCGGTCGTCACGCTGGTTACCCGGCTGAGGGCGTTGTCTCGAAACTGCGTCACGGATACTTCCGGAACGCGCTGTTCGGCGGCGGCAGGGCCGGTCCACAGCAGAATAAACAACACCATCGCTGCGAAAACACCGGTCGTCTAAGCATTCAGATTAGCTCCATCGTCCGCCGCGTCACGGGTTTGCGGCAAGCTTGCTTGAAGGCGCTCGGTCCGAAAGGCCGAGCTTCTCCGCCTCTGACACCCCATGACCCTACCCTAGCGGCGACGCGCTACCAAGTCATCCATCTCGCCGCCGCTGAAGAGCCGTCCGTTAGCGCAGGAGCGCTGATAGGGGTCGATACCCCGACGAGGGCTCTAGGGGGTGCCGGCGGGCTTGCCGAATCTGACGAATGGGGTGCCGCGGGTGAAGGCGGTGGGATCAGTGGCCGAGTTCACGTACGGCGCGCGGTTCACTGGCAACGGATGACCCCAGCCGTGCTTTTTGAGGTACTCATCCCCGACCAGCCAGTGGTAAAGATTGCCGTAGCGCAGATCCGGGTGGATCTTTAGCCCGACCCCGCCAATTCGCCCGCCGTCGGAGCGGAGTAGCGGCTTGATGTATGGCTCGAAAAGTGGCGGTGAATATCGATCCTCACCGCCAACATAGGAGACAGTGCAGCCAACGATCAGATCTGCCAGCTGCAGCAGCCGAGTGTTCTTGGAGTCTTCGGTCAACACCAGCGAGATCCGCTTCAAGTCCATGAAGCGAGTCCCTTCGCGCAGCGTCTGCACGCATTCGGCGACGAACTCCGCCTCCGCTCCCCGCCCACCACTGGGATCGTCGGCGACGACAAGGCCGTCCATCCCGCGATCGTGGAGGTGCCAGTCAATCCGCTCAAGCAGGATCTTGACCGCATCGAGTTCGTGGCCCTCGGTGCCTCCCGACATCGTCTTGTAGTTGGCGTCCTCGATCACCACGCAGGCTTCAGCTTCGTGATCGGTTGCGGCCTGCAGGCAATCAACGTAGAAATTCTCCCGGTTATCGGACTGGAGATTCCCGTACATCCAGGACTTACGGTCGGGTGACCACTTGAACTCCTCGTCGTGGAAGGGGAAGCCGTACTGCTCGCAGAGTTCGTCGAGAGCCAGCCGCAAGGGCAGCACCGCCTCACCAGGCACATGGAAGCCGCCGACCCCGACCAGAGGGCCCATCCCGCGCCGACTTGGATTCCGCTGCTTGGAATCGTCGACGAAGATCAGGTCCATCCAACTCACCTCCCGAGCCGCAGAGTCGGCCTACTTCCGCACGAGATTTCAACGCCTTGCGTGACAATCTAGCAGCTGGAGGTTGACAGGGTTGACGCTATACTTTCAGGGCATGGCTGCGAATCCAGCTCTTCTAGATCGAACCGTCGAAGAGTTTCGGCGTACGCTCACCGAGATCGGTGGGCAGCCGAGCTCGGCTGACGATGCCGAGGTGCTCGGTCGCCGGGCGGCAATGGTCGTGCTCGCTGGCGGGGCCTGGGAACGGGCTCTCGGGGAGCTGCTGACCAGTGCCGAGGCGCGGGCTCTGCTCGGGGGGATCAGCCGAGAGGCGCTGCGCAAGCGGGTTCTCAGCGGGTCGGTGATCGCGCTGCGCGACGACGCCGGACTGGTTCGCTACCCGCGCTGGCAGTTCGACGCGGCCAGCGGAGCGCCCTTCGGGGCGATCAAGAAGCTCAACGAGGTCTTCGGCGATGCAGGGCTCGACTCGTGGACGCTTGCCGCGTTTGCCACCGCGCCCCAGCCGGAGCTTGGCAACCGGGCGCCGGTTGATTCGTTCGCCGACGCGGACGTCGAGCCTCTGCTTCTCTCGGCTCACCGCACCGTGGCCGACCTGAAGCGTTGAGCCCGCGCAGCCTGCCCGCTCCTCCGGACGACCTGCCCGAGCTTCCCAGCATGAAGCTCGGGGCGAACCATCTGTGGCGAATCCATGCCGCCGACGTCGCCCCCTGGTTCTTCGACATCGGCCCCGATGGCAGGTTCAACCTCTCTGAGTCGGGCACTTGCTACCTCGCCGAGGAGCCAATTGGCGCCTTCGTCGAGAAGTTCGGCCGTCTACTGCGACCAGGCGGGGCGATCCCGGAGCCGCTGGTTGACGCGCAACGTCTTTCCAGGCTGCGCCCGCCCAAAGCAAACGTCGTTGACCTGACCGACCCAACCGTCCTCGGACTCGTCGGCCTCACTGTCGAGATCCACTCAACCTCCGACTACAACCTGACCCAGGGCTGGGCGCTCGCCCTCCAGGAGGCCGGCTATGACGGCATCCGTTACAAAGCCCGCCACGACCCGCGTGGGCAGCTGGTCTCTATCGCTCTCTTCGGCTCGGACAAGCCACCGCGAAGCGCCGCCACGACAACAACCATCCCCGTTGATCTGATCCACGAAGCCTCCACCACCTTCGCGATCACCGTCCTCCCCCGCCGCCACTCGAGGCGCCGCTAGGCAACACAACGGCAAGTACCCCCTACGAGATGCAAGACGAACCACGCAGCTCGCGTCGACGCAGACATCGTGTCGTTGAAGTAGCAGCGACGGGATCGCTGCTCAAGCTACTCGTCGCTCGGGAGGCCGACTGATTCCCTGGCAATAGCCGTCGCGTCAAATACTTCGCTCGAATCGGGCAGCTCGATTTCGGGTTCGACCCCGAAGTCGAAGAAATCCACGCGCATGTCCGTAGTCGTGGCTTTCTCGTCTCCCCCCTCCCGCTCCACTTTGACGTACCTCATGCGTCGCACCAATCCATCGGCGTCAATCCACACTTCGATCTGCAGGGGCGGGCCTTCTTCGATTTCCGAAGCGAGCTCCTCAGCGCCTTCCTCCCGCAGTTGCTCAGCGCGTTCAGAATTGTCAACCTTGCCGCGGTAGCGCGTCGTCGACACGCCGCGGACATCCTCCTGTCCAAGCTTCTTCACGTCATCGGCCACCGCTTCGAGGAGTGCCAGTTCTCCCATTGCATCCCCGTCGGTGGGCACTGGCGCTTCGGATCCCTGCAAGGACGATAGATCGAGCCCCATCCACTTGTGTCCACCCGGCAGCGAACCGAACAGATCAGAGCTCAGGTATATGGCGTCTTCGCTGCCGACCATCTGCATCTCAACCAGCTCATCCGATTCGGGGCGCCGGAACCTCAGGATCGCCCGGGAACGGCCCTCTGCGTCAAAGGCCCCAGGGCCACTGATCGTGAACGACTCCGACTGGACTGGCGAGGAGATGACCGTCCGCATTGACGTGCGTCCCCCGGCCTCGCTCTGCGTCCTCTCGGCCGCCGCGGCAATTGCGTTCAGTGGTCCGTCGCCACCGCTGTCGCCCGCCTGCTGCCAGGCGAACACCACGACGAGCGCGACGATCAGGATCGCCAGTCCGGCAGCAGTCCGCCGGAAAAGGCGACGGCTCGAGGGCTTGCTGCCGGTGTGCCTAGGTGTCTTCGTATCCTCCAGAGTGGTCTGAAAGGTACTGGTTAGATACTGAGCTGCGCCTGGAGGCGCGGCTCAGTCAGCCATACTGCTACAGCGTTTCGTCCGTAGTAGAGAGATCCTCGTCCCGGTCGAATGCGTCGTCGATTTGGCTCCACGAGCGGGAAAGTGACAACGTCCGTGAACTGGCTCGGCAGATAGGTTGCGTGAAGAGTTTCCGCCGCCGAGGGCCATACGCGCTACCGTTTCTACATGGCCGCATCAGTCGATTTCACGATTTCCTTTGACAGCCCCGACGAGGACGGCTGGATCGTCGCACGCGTTCTCGAGGTTCCCGGCGCAATGAGCCAGGGACGCACGCGCGAGGAAGCGCGCGAGAACGTCCTGGATGCCCTCCGCACGGTGCTGACGCCCGATGAGGAGCTCGCCGGCGACGCACCAGGGGCTAATCGCGAGCATCTGCGCTTCACCGCCGCTGCGTGAAGCGACGCGACCTCGAACGCCACCTCCGTGCTCATGGCTGCCGCGAGATCGGCGGAGCGAAGCACGCAAAGTGGCGGGGCTCCGCGAATCAGGTCTCTGCCCTGCCTCGACACAAAGAGATCGGTTCAGGGCTCGTCCGAGCTATCTGTGACCAGCTCGGAGTTCCAACTCCGCCCAACCCAAACTGATCAGGCAGGCCTGCGCCTGATGAAGTCGCGAATCCCGGCAATCATCGGCCCGACCTGGCCTGCCTCGTACTTGGTGTATTCGCCATGGGCTGGTCGTTCCGCAGACCGAGCCAAGCCGTAATCGACTTTTGGTCGGTCTTGTCATAGGCATCTGCCTTCCCGAGATCCGCATTCAGCCGATCCGCCTTCAAAGGGTGGCCATCTTCATTGGTGGATGGGATTCCAGTCTTTTCAGCGAGCTGGCGGAGATGACCCTCTAGCGTGCTTCCCGCAATCACCGCAGCAGCGTCCTTATAGCCGCCGTCAAGGAGATGGCTCGCCATCTCTAGGAAGTCAGCGAATAGCTCGGCATGAATGAGTTCGGGCAGAGAGGCAAGATTGCCCGCCTCGTAGTCGGCCCGGAGGGCTTCTAGAGCACCAACTGCAGCCGGGAGGACCAAGTGGTTATAGGACTGCCATTGCGCCACCGCACTCTCGATCGCCTTGGCGTACGGGCTACCAATTGGCGCGAGCCGCTGCACCGTCGCAGCGCACATGGTCACCAACTTGTCATTCTCGGGACCTAGATCGGAAAGGTCGTCGTGTCGGGAGTGGGCGCGTGCCTCCGCAACCGCACCCAGAACCGTGTCAATCTGGCCAATTGCGCGCTCTGTCTCTGTGCTCACGCGAAAATTCTACGCGTCGGGATATCTCCCCGCGATTGAACTCGCGAAGTACAGCTACAGGATGGGGGCCACCGAGATCGCTTTCCACAAAGGCCATACCGCTACGGGGATTCGAACCCCGGTTTCCGGACTGAGAATCGGAAGTCGCCGAACTAGGGCATCGGCAACCGATTTAGCATTAGCGCGGCGACAGACCCATGAGGTCAGCTGCCTCCAACACGACCGGATCGTCGATCGTCAGCTCCTCCAGCCCCTGTAGCGCAAGCTCTCCAGCGACACGGTCGAACAGCGTCCAGTTGATCCAGCTCGCCTCCAAGGTCGACCACCAGCGGATCGCGATCGCGTCGGGGTGGGAAGCGTGGATCTCGGCGGCTTGGCTTTGGGTGGTGAGCCGCTGGCGGGCTGCAACCTGTGAGGGCCGCAAACCCTCGGCGCTCAAGACGAGAGGATCGTCGAGATCGACGATCGCGGCCTCATCTGGCAACTCCAGCGATGCGAGTGCCAGCGGCAGACCGAAGCGAACAAGCATCGATGGCAGGAGGGTCCCGGCGCCCCGAAACGGAGCGAGCAGCTCGGCAACCGCCGAGACCTGCTCCTCGGAGGCGTAAAGGCAGCCGTAGAGATCGGGGTTGTCATGCCTCCCGGCGCCCTGCTGCTCGCGGGGAAACCAGAGCGGGCCACCCGGCCGGTCGACCTTCGCGCCCCTATCGAACGCCAGCGCCCGCCAAAGCCTCACGCATAGCCACCGGAGCGCTCAACCGCAATGGCGCCGAGAAGCTCCTGCGCTCTGCCGGCGCGGACCAGGTCGATCGGGCGACGATCGCCAAGATGGGGATTGAGTCCTTGCAGCCACTGCTCGGCGGCCTCCGCCGGGTAGAGACGCAGAAGACTCGCGAGGACCAGCTCAAGCAGGTCGACCCGCTCGGCGTTGGCAAGGTCGATCCCGCCGCCACGGCGCCAACGGGTGACCTGCGCCGGGCTCACCCCCAGCAACTCGGCCAGATGTCGCTGCGAGCCAAGGTCATGGCTCAACGCCGTGATCTTCTCTGCAGTTGCTATAGGCATAGAGATCAGTTTAGCGCAACGATATCCGTTGCGCGACGCCCTTGGCTGCGGCGCCGAGAGGCTCGGGATTACGGCGATTCGTCTTCGGTGGCTGCTCCACGCCCCGTGACCGCCGGTGCTCCGGCGCTCGGGTCGCGTTTTATGTTTATGGGAAGGGCCCACCTAGCGGTGGGCCCATTCTCTACCCCTTACAGCCGGGGACTGGTTCGTTGGCTCCGGGGCCGGTGCCATGACCGGGGGCATGGCACTTAGCACCAGGATCGTTCGGTCCCTTGCTGCTATTGCCTGGACCGAAGTCTGGGTTGCCAAAGGCCGATGACGCCGGAATCGTCAGGGCACCTACCGTGAGCGCCAAGGCCAATATCTTCCTACGCATGGCGAACCTCCTAACGCGCTGAGCGCGCCTACGGGGCTCCCAGCTAATCCTCACAGCGAACCGCCCCTCCTCGCTGAACGGTCAGGCTAGCAACGGTGCAAGCGTGGGTGTCAAGCTCGGCTCGATCTTCCTTGCCGCGCGATCAACTGGTCGAGCCCGAGCAGTCTCGTTAGGCTCGCTTGGCGTAGTCGCCGATTTCGCCGAAGTCGACCATCACGCATGGCTCGTCACCCGGCACTTCGGCGTCGTGGCCCGGCGGGATCGCGACCACGTCGCCGGCGGTGACCTCCACCTCCGAGCCGTCGTCCATGAAGATCCTCATGCGGCCTGACAGCACATAACCGAAATGGGCAACCTGACAGGAGTCGGTGCCCGCGATCGGCTTCACGTTCTCCGACCATTTCCATCCGGGCTCGAACGTCCCCTTGCCGACGGCGTGACCGGCGAGCTGCACCATCTGAGCCTGGCCCTTCCCCTCGAACGGGCGGACCTCGTCGGGTGAGTCGAAGTTCTTGACTTCAGCGGCAGCCATGGGATCTCCTTCCGATTGGGCTTTCTCTGGTCCGACCGTACACGCCGTCGTTGGGCTGAGCAACTGTCTCTGACAAAGAAATTCGCCAACGCTGAATAACGGTCCCGGGACGCTTCCGAGTAGCCTTGCGAACCATGGTCGCTGAGGCGCGGGCGGGGGTGATTCGCCTCCGCGATGGACGAGCGCTGGCCTACGCGGAATGGGGCCCTGCCGACGGGCGGCCGGTTCTCCACTTCCACGGTCTCCCCGACGGACGATTCAGCTGGGGCGGGGGCTCCATCTGTGAGGACCGCGGGGTCAGGATGATCACGGTCGACCGCCCCGGAGTCGGTGGGTCCGATCCGCGATCGGGGCGCTCGGTAGCGAACTGGCCCGCAGACGTGGAGGAGCTTGCGGAGCAGCTCAAGCTTGATCGCTTCGCCGTGAGCGGCTGGTCCGCGGGCGGGGCCTACGCTCTTGCATGCGCCCGCGAGTTGCAGCCGAGGATCGACGCGGTGGCGCTCGTCAGCGGAGCCGGCAGGCTCGACCTGCCCGGCTTCGTCGAGCAGATGTCAACCGCGGCTGCCTGGAAGCTCGCCGCGCGTGTCCCATCGGCGATGACGCTCGCGTACTCGGCGCTTTCCCGCCTTGCCCGCCGCAGCCCGGGCACCGCACGGAAGGTCCTGTTCTCCGGAATCCCGAAGACGGACAGAGCGGTAATAGATCGCCCGAACGTGGGACGGCGCCTTGTGTCCGCCTATGTCGAGGCGACGCGAGCCGGCGGGCGAGGCCTGACCGAAGACATGCAGGCACTGCTCAGCCCGTGGGACTTCGACCCGACCGAGATCGACCTTCCCGTCCACCTGGTTCACGGCCAGGAAGACACGATTGCACCCCCGGCGCACGCCAAGCACTGGATCAAGACTCTTCAAGCTACCCGAGCCTTCTGGGTGGAGAACGCCGGCCACTTCCTGATCGAGGACCACGTCGAGGAGGTTCTCGACCTGCTCGGGACGTGACTCTATCTCGCCGAGCCTCTGGCTCTCTCACTGACGTTAGAGATGAACGTCAGCGAGAGTCCCTCCACATTCGCCACATTGGCGGTCCGCCCCTTCCGGGCCGGATCTCCTCAGTTACCTCAAAGCCGTGGCGTTCGTACAGTTCCCTGTTCCGGGGCGCGCTCGCCTCAAGATAGGCCGGAAGACCCTCAGCATCGCAGCGCTGCAGGACGGGGTGCATCAGGATCGAGCCCATGCCGCGCCCCTGGCGCTTGGGGTCGACGCCGACAAACGCCAGGTAGTGGTGCGGCTCGGCGGGATGGTTCTTCTCGACCGCACTGAGCGCTCCCAACAGCCGGGGCAGGTTTCGACCGAAGATGCGCAGCATCGCCGGCAGCAGGGCGATCTGCTCGCGGACCGCCAGCTTCCAGGTGCCAGGCGGCTCCCAAACGCATACCCCGGCTGAATCGCCAACCGTGTAGGTCTCCTCGTGGCGAAGCCATACCTCCTTCAGGTAGAGCTCGAAGCCGCGCCCGGCGATCGCCAGCCTGCGAGATGCATCCGGCAGAAGCCAGGTGAAGAGCGGGTCGTCGTAGAACGCCTTGGCGAGGGTCCCGGCCAGAGTTACGGCTTGAGTCGGTCGAGCCTTGCGCACGTCGTAGAGGTCAGGGGTTACCGCGCCGTCGGTATGGGAGGACATGTCGCCGAGTATCGTCGCCTTCCCGTTATCTCGCTACAGAGCCGAACCCTTGATTTTTCTGCTCACTCCCCGGGGAAAGAGCCGGAAACCAAGGACGCCTCCGAACAAGAGCGCGGCAAGGCGAAGGCGATGAATGCGGAGGGCGAGTGGCCGGGTCATGCGCGGCCCCGGCGGGTACTCGGCACTTGAAGGCATGCCGGTGATTCTCGGCCGCCAACGCGCGCTTCGCTACGGAGTCGAACCCTCGACTTTTCCCGCCTACGCCTTGACGTACAGCGGCCCGAGCGCCTCTGGGAGCGCAGTCCGAGCCCCACGCCCCGAGATCCCAAGCTTTGCGTAAGCGCGCATCAGGGTGCCCTCGACGGTCTTCAGCGTTACGCAGAGCTCCTGGGCTATCTCTCGATTGCTCCGCCCGCTCGCCGCAAGAACCGCCATGCGCGACTCGGTTGCCGTGAGAGCGTCGGGGCCCTCGCGCACCGCGCGGCGGGGCCTCGCCCCCGCTGCACGCAGCTCTTCCATCGCCTGACTGACAACCCCGGCCGCACCGCAGCGGTAGGCCAGGTCGAGACCCTCGGCAAGCGGCTCACGGGCCGCCGCCCGTTCCCCGCGCCGGCGCAGCTCGGCGCCAAGCTCGACGAGGGAGCGCGCGTGCTCAACGCGAAAGACCGAGCCTTCCAGGACGTCGACCGACTCGCGAAGGAAGCCCAGGCGATCATCGGGCTCGGCGACGATGCCGCTGATCCGCAGCATCGTGCCGACGTAGCCATCGCCGCCGAAGCGACGGGCCACATCCAGCTCCGCCGCCGCGAGCTCGCGCGCCTCCTTTGCCTCACCTCTGCGGTGGGCAAGGAGCACTTCGACCGGATGCCTGACGTCGTTGTTGGTGCGCAGACCCGGACCGTCCGCTTCCCCCCGTCCTCGCAGCACCTCGAGGTCGGCTGCCGCCTCGTCGTGGCGCCCCTGCTCGAGGCGCAGCTGCGCGCGCGCCCAGAAGAGGCTGAAGCTGCCGGGCGCCTCCTTGTGCCAGTGCTCGGGCTCCGCCGCCTCCAGGGCGCCCTCGACGGCCTCGAGCTCGCCACTGTCGAGCAGCGCCAGCGCGTGGACGCCGTGCGCCCAGGCCCGGTGGGCGCCTGGGTCGGCGATGGCGAGGGCAGCCCGGGCGCCCGATACCGCGTCCGGCAGGGCGCCCCGTCGGTAGCGGGCGCAAGCCAGGGTCAGTTCCACGGCGAAGACCTCGCGGACCCGGCCCTCGCTCCGCGTCGCCTCGAGCTTTTCGCGCGCGGAGGACTCAGCCAGGTCCGGGCGGTCGCTGAAGATCAAGATCCAGGCGGCGATGAACCACAGCTCCCCGGTAAGTCCGCCGTTGCGGAAGCCGCCCTCCCGCAGGGCCCGCTCGGCGAGTTCGGCGGATTCCGCCGCGCGTTCGCCGGTGAGCGCGACGCCGGCAGCCATCGCGGTCAGGATGGGCTGCGCCGCGGGTCCCTCGGGCACTTGCCCCGCATAGGAGGCCAAACGCTCGAGCCCCCTCTCTCGAGCCTCCTCGGAGAAGAGGGCGTAGGTGATCAGCTCGGCGTCGATCCGCTGCTGGAGGACCGGGTCGCTCTCGCCAATCCGCTCGATCTCTCGGTCCAAAACGGCGACGGCCTCGGGGAAGCGGTTGGTCGAGGCGAGGATCTGAGCCTGGGCGATCGCAATCTCGGCTCGGCTTTGGGAGTCCCCCGAGCGCTGCGACGCCTCGGCAAGGTGGGCAAGCGCCTCGTCCGCGTCTCCGGCCGCATCCTCGGCGCTCGCCAGCTCCCAGAGAACCTCTGCGCGCACGTCTGTGGGCGGCGGCTCTTCGAGAGCGCGGGCCAGCGCACTCGCCGCCAGGTCCGGCGCGCCGCGCCGCACTGCGGTGGCGGCGAACTCGCGCAGGCGCTCCACCACCCATGGGTCGTCCTCGGGCAGGCAGGAGAGCAGGTGGCCGGCCACGCGATCGGCTCCGGCCCCCTCGCGATCGAGCAGCCGCGCGGCGGAGCGGTGCCAGGTGTCCATCTGACCGGCGGAGATGCGCGCCTCCACAGCGGCACGTACGACCGGGTGGGTGAAGCGTGGAATATCGCCTCCATCGAGGATGCCGCGGCCGCGCAGCTGCTCGACGATCCCCGCAACCCGTGCGGCCGGCACATCGCTGAGGAAAGCGACTCGTCCTGGCCGCGCCCGCTCGCCAAGCACCGCGATCGCTCCGGCCACGGACGGCGCGGCCCTATCGACCGACTCGATCCGCCGCCAAACGTGGCGTGCCAGCCCCTCGGCGTCGATTCGCCCGACCGCCTCGATCGAGGAGTCGTCCGGGCGCAGGTCTTCATCCCGGAGCGCCACGAGCGTCTCGCGCAAATAGAGGGGGGAGCCGCCGGTGCGCTCCACGGAGGCGGAGATGAAGTCAGGCGACGGTTCGGCGTCGAAGATCGCGCGAGCAAACTGCTCGGCACCCGAGGCGCTCAACGGCCGCGGCTCGATGTGGGAATCAGCCATCTCCCTCAGCTCATCGAGCACCATCGGCGCCTCCTCCCCGGTCCTCTCGGCGATTACGACGATGACGGCAAGCCCCTCCAGCCGGCGACACAGATAGAGCAGGTGGCGAAGCGAGGGGTAGTCGGCCCACTGCACGTCGTCGACCGCGACCAGCAACGGATCGCGCTGTGCCAACTCGGCGACGAGCCAGTAGAGGCCATGCAGGACCTGGAAGGAGAGGTCCGCGTCGCCCCCATCGGGCCCCGCAGCGCCGAAGACGGCGGCTGCACCCTGCGCCAGCGCCTCGCGCTCGGCTGCGTCCAGCCTCCGGAGAACCGGCTCATAGAGCTGGCGCACGACGCCGAACGGGAAGCCGCGCTCCAGCTCGACGCCGGTCGCCTCGAACACCCGGAATCCCTGCGCGGCGCCCATCCGGCACGCCTCGTCAAGGAGGCTGGTCTTACCGATGCCCGCCGGGCCCTCGATCCAGGCACAGCATCCGTCCTTCCCACCTGCCGCGTCGAGCGCCTGCTCGATCGCCATCAGCTCATCGGAACGCTCAATCAGCTCAGACTCGGACACGGGATGGGACGGTAACGGCCGCGGCGCCCTCGGTGGACCGACCCGCGTACCCGCGGCGGCATGCGAGAAGATGTGCGTCGATGGCTGGGGTTGCGATCGTCGTCTTCAGTGACTTGGTCGACTCGACGACCTTGCTGGCGACCCTCGGCGACGATCGCATGGACAGAGTTCGCCGCGCCCATGTGAAGGACGTGGCCGACGCGGTCGAGGAAGGCGGCGGTCGGGTGGTAAAGACGCTCGGCGACGGGGTGATGTCGAGCTTCGAGAGCGCCCTAGGAGCGCTGCGCGCAGCGGCCGCGATCCAGGCCGCGGTGGAGCGGCTCGACGCCGAGCAGGGCGGGATCGGGCTGGCGGCCAGAGTGGGCGTGGCGGCCGGCGAGCCGATTCCCGACGGTGAGGATCTGCACGGGATGTCGGTGGTGATCGCGAGCCGCCTCTCCTCCGCCGCGGGGACGGGCGAGGTCCTCGTCCATGACCTGGTGCAGGCCCTCGTCGCCTCGCGGGAGGGAGTGGCGCTGGAGGAGAGCCGCGACTACGAGCTGAAGGGTGTGCCGGCGCCGGTGCGGGCCTCGCGGCTGCGCTGGCCCGAGCTGACGCCGAGCCGGGAAGGCGAGAAAGTTCCCTCCGCGGAAGCGGAGGATGCCGATGCGCCAGAGCCTGAGGTCGGAGATGTGCCGACCAATATCCGACTGCCGCCGATCCTCGCCGCCTACGCCGAGGAGCCGCTGATCGGCCGGGACGGTGAGATCGCGATGCTGCGCGAGGAGACGGCGCCACGGCCAGGTCGGCGGGCGGTGCTGATCCTCGGAGAGCCGGGGATCGGCAAGACCCGCCACGCCGCGGCAGCGGCGAGCGAGGCTCACGCCGAGGGCGCAACCGTCGTGCTGGCGCGCTGCCCACCCGAGGCGGTCGTCGCGTTCGAGCCCTGGGTTCGGGCGGTCGGCGAGCTGGCGCTTGCCGGTAACGATGCCTGGCGCACCGCGCTGGCGGAGGCGGCCGGCGCCGAGCTCGCCGCACTCGTGCCCGAGCTGAGTGAGCACGCGACGTTCGGAGATCGCGCCATCGCCGACGAGGTCGTGGCGGCGGAGGGGGGCCGTTACAGGCTCTTTCGTGGTATCTGCTCGGCGCTGGCGTTCGCGGCGGGTGAAGCGCCCCTGCATGTCGTGCTCGACGACGCCCACTGGTGCGACCCCGCCTCCGCGCAAGCGCTCGGGCATCTGCTGGAGAGCGCCCCTGCGCGACTGGTGCTGGTGGTCACCGCCCGCGATCAGGAGATGGGCCGAAGGCACCCGGTCTCCAAGGTCGTCTCCGATCTTCGCCGTACGGGCGACCTCAGCGAGCTTCGCTTGGACGGCCTCGACGCATCCGGCCTTGCAGCGCTGGTTGGAGCGAGGGTTGGCAGATCGATCACCCCGAAACTCGCCGCGCGTCTGCAGGCGCGTACCTCCGGCAACCCGTTCTTCGCCGGTGAGCTGGCGCGCGATCTCGATGGACGCGGTGCCCTGGGAGAAGAGGACGCGCTCGAGGCGGCGCCGGTGCCCGAGGCGGTCACCGATCTCGTCGAGGAGCGCCTGGGACGCCTCGACGCCGACACCGAGCGGCTGCTGACCGCGGTCGCGGCGATCGGCCCGACGGCGCCGGTGGGCCTCGCGGCCAGGGCCGTCGGGCTCGGGCCTGATGAGGCCGAGCGCGCTGTGCGAGAGGCGCTGTCGGAGCGGCTCGTCGACGACGTGGCCGCGGCCGAGCCGACGATCGCCTTTCCGCACGCCCTGGTTCGAGAGGCGCTGGTTGCCGGAATGAGCGATGCCGCCGCCGCCAGGCTCCACCTCGCGATCGCGAAGGTGATGGAGGGTGACGCCGGCGCGGAGCCGGCCGAGCTGGCGCGCCATTACGGGCTCTCGGTCGAGCTCGCCGGCCCCGAGCCGGCGATCGCCGCCTATCGCGCCGCCGCCACAGTCGCCGCCGAAGCGCACGATCACGAGCAGGCCGCATCCCATATACAGAGCGCACTGTCGCTGCTGCCAGAGGCCGCTCTCGCCGAGCGCGCCCCAGCACTCCTGGAGCTGGGCGAGCAGGAGCTGCTCTGCGCCGACCTAGCCCGCGCCCGCCGCTCCTTTCGCGCCGCGGTCGAGGCGGCGCGGGCGACGGGCGACGTCGTCACCCTCGCCCGCGCCGCACTCGGCTTCGCCGGCGGCGACATCGGCTTCGGCTGGGAGGTCGGCACCGACGACCCCGCGAGCGCCGAGCTACTACGCGAGGGTCTGGAGGCGCTGGGCGAGGGCGAGCCCCGGCTTGCGCTGCGGATGACCTTCCGCCTCACCTACCTGCTGGTGTTCAGCGACGAGGACGAGGAGAGGGCCGGGCTCCTCCGGCGTGCGGAGCAGCTGGGGCGGCGTCTCGGCGATCCGGAAGCCGCGATCCTGGCTGAGTCCACGAGGATCATCGGCCTGTTCTCCCGCAGCCCGGACCCATTGCTTGTCTTCGACCACTTCGAGGCGCTCCTCCCCATTCTCGGCCTGGCGGAAGAATGCGACCGCGAAGACCTCCTGTTCCGGACGGTGCAGCTCTCCGCCTTCGGCTACTACGTGCTCGGGCGAATAGACGATTGCGGTCGGGCGATCGAGCGGATGGGCGAGATCGCACAGAGCCTGGGCAGCCCCCGCTTCACCTGGGAGGTCGATCTGAATCGCGGCATGCGGCTGCTGGATCGCGGCGATCGCGAGGGCGGGGTGGCGCTGGTTCTACGCGCCGGAGCGGTGGTGCGGCGGCTGCGCCCCGATATCCACATCGCGATCGCAGCGTTCGGCCTACTCACCACCGAATGGTTCTTCGACGGCGAGGTGGCGATGAGCCGCAGCGTCTACGAAGCCATGGAGAGGGTGCTGCCGCGCGGGCTCATCACGTCCTTCGTCGCCCTGGCGGCGGCCATGGAAGGCGATCTCGAGACGGCCCGGCGCACGATGCGAGCCCTGCTTACCGACGACCTCGAGTCGCTGCGGCGCCCGGACGGCCACATGCCGACGGCGGTTTGGGCTTTGGCGCTCACCGCGACGCTCGTCGGCGACCGCGAGGCGGGCGCCCGGCTGCGCCCGCTGTTCGAGCCGCTGCGTCCTTACGTGATCTCCCCCGCCCCCGCGCTCGGCTTCGGTCAGCTGCCCGAGTGGCACATCGGCCGCCTGGAACTGCTCGCCGGCAGGCCGGACGCCGCCGTGCCGGAACTGCGCGCCGCGGTTGAGCGGGCCGACGCCAGCGAGATCGTCGCGTCCGCCGGCCTGGCACGGGCCGATCTCGCCGTTGCGCTTCATCGCCACGGCGACGCCGACGGAGCCGCCGAGGCGCTCGGTGAAGCGGAGTCGCTGGCCGAGCGATACGGCATCGACTGGGCGATCCGCGCCGCCGCCGAAGCGCGCGCCGAGATCGAGGGCCGCGAGCCGACGGGGAAGACGCCCATCGCCAAGCGCTCCCGGCCGATTCGAGCTTTGGCGTCGCGTGGCGGTCGCCACGCGCTGGCGGCGATGGCGGGGGGGCTGGACGACGTGGATCTGGAGCGCCGCTTCGCCGATCCGCGCCGCCAGCGGCGGCTGCTGAAGGCGTTGGCGCGGGGTTTCCAGCCCTCCCAGGCAAATGGCTTCAGCGGCCTGATCGCCTACGAGCTGGAACCCTTCTCGATTGAGCCACCTCCGGACGCTCCCTGGCGCTGGGCGATCCAGGTCGATGCCAGCGCTGGCCGCGCGCGCCTGCTCGAGCCCGCCCCCCTCGATGCCGCGGTGACGATCCACATCGGCCTCGCCGATTGGGTGCGCGTGATCGCCGGCGTGGAGGATGCCCTGACGGTGATGGTCGCCGGTCGCTGCAGTATCGAGGGCGACGTCGTCCTCGCGATGCGCCTGGAGGACATGTTCGGCGCCCGATAGCGACCTGAACTCGTGCGGCGCTCACAACGGTCTCCCTCCCGAAGTCGCACGCCCAGACGCGAGGGACCATCGTGAAGCCGAAGTCTCGCACACCGGCCCGGCGCCTTGGTCGAACTCGAGCTCAAAGTCACACGGGGCACCGACCTCTCGGTATGCTGGCATCCCATGCGTCGCACCACCGTGAAGCTCTCCGACGACCTCGATGCCCGGCTTCGCCATGAGGCCGAGCGGCGTGGTGTGACGATCGCCGATGTCACCCGCACCGCGCTCGAGCAGCACCTTGGGGCGGGCGGGCGGCGACGCCTCAGTGCCGCCGCCAGCGGTCGCAGCGGCCACAGCGACGTCTCGGAGAGAATCGAGGAAATCCTCGCCTCGGAGATCGCCCCATCGCGCTGATCCTCGACGCCGGGCCTCTCTACGCCTACGTCGACGCCGACGACGCCCACCACTCCCTCTGCCTGGAGCTGCTCGAATCCCACCCAAGGCCCCTCGTCCTCCCGACGCTCGTCATCACCGAGGTCGCCTACTTAATCGGAACCCGCCTGGGCTGGCAGGCCGAGGTCCGCTTCCTCGGCGATCTCGCTGGCGGCAGCTTTGCGGTCGAGCGGCTGCATGCCAGTGATCCCGTCCGTATCGCTGAGCTCGTCGCCGAATACCGCGACCTGCCACTCGGCACCGTCGACGCCTCGGTGATCGCCGCAGCGGAGCGGCTCGATGCCACCGAAGTCGCGACCCTCGACCACCGCCACTTCAGCGTCGTCCGTCCGCGGCATGAGGTCGCCTTCCAGTTGCTACCGTGATGGCTCAACGGCGGCAACAGCGGTAACAGAGTTCACAGCGCCACGGCAACACGGCGGTAACAGCAACGGCGTCTCCTCGAGCCGCGCGAGCGCTGCCGATCCTGCACCGCGCCTGACACCTGTCACCGCGAGCGTTACCGCCAAACAAGACAATGGCCCTCTCACGAATGAGGATCGGCTTGCCAGAGCCATACCGCTACGGGGATTCGAACCCCGGTTTCCGGACTGAGAATCCGGCGTCCTAGTCCCCTAGACGATAGCGGCGTGGGGGCGGCATTCTAGCGAGAGTGGGCGGCGGGTCGGCGGGTGGCTCGGGCCTCGGAGGAGGGGCGACACGCGCTAGATTGCCGGGTCCCGCGGCTGTGGCGGAACTGGTAGACGCGCACGGTTCAGGTCCGTGTGGAGGAAACTCCGTGGAGGTTCGACTCCTCTCAGCCGCATCTGGCCCGATCGTGGCGCTCAGGCTGGCTGTTTGTGCCGGGCGGCCTTGCCGGCTCGCGCCGCCACAGTGCCGATCTCCTCGACGAAGTCGGGCCAGAGCTCGCGCGGCAGGTCGTGGCCCATGCCATCGAAGACCCGCAGGCGGGAGTCGCGGATCGCGCGGGCGGTGGCCCGACCGGCCAATGGACGGATCAGCGGATCGCTGGCGCCGTGCAGGACCGTCGCCGGAACCCGGAGCCTTTCCAGCGCCGCGGTGCGATCGCCCGAAGCCGTTATCGCGTGCAGCTGGCGGGCGATCCCGGCGCGGCTGTGGGAGCGGTCGTAGGCGGCCCCGGCCCGCTCGCGAAAATGGGCTTCGTCCATCGGGTAGGCCGGCGAGCCGATGGTCCGGAAGACCCTGACCGAGTGCTCGACCGCCGCCTCGCGCCCGTTGCCGGGACGGGCGAACAGCGTCCCAAACGCCTTCCAGGTGGGCAGCCCCAGCCAGCGATTGCCGGTGGTCGACATCATCGAGACCAGCGAGCGCACTCGCTCTGGCCGGCGAATCGCCACCGTCTGGGCGATCATCCCGCCCATCGAAGCACCGACCAGGTGGGCCGACTCGATCTCCAGATGGTCCATCAGATCGGTCGTGTCCTCGGCCATGTCGCGCAGCAGGTAGGGAGCGGTCCGGCGCCGTCCCAGCAGCATGTCGGCTCGCTTCGGCAGTCCGGCCGAGTCGATCTTGGTCGAGCGGCCAATGTCGCGGTTGTCGAAGCGGACGACGCGGAAGCCGCGTTCGGCGAGCATCGCGCAGAACTCGTCGTCCCAGGCGAGCATCTGGGTCGCCAAGCCCATGATCAGGAGCAGCGGCTCACCGGCCGGGTCGCCGGCTTCCTGATAGGCGATCTCGATCCCGTTGGCGGGAGCCAGCCGCTCCTCGCTGAGGGCAGTCATCCGACCAGATTAGCTGCGCAAGCTAAGTTTGCCCCCGATGCGAACCGCGATCGTCTCCGACCTTCATCTGGGCGACGTCTTCGGCGAGGACCTGCTGCGCGATGCGGACGTGCGAAGAGTCCTGCTCGAGCAGCTCGCCGGCGCCGACCGCCTGGTCCTGCTCGGCGACGTGCTGGAGCTGCGCGAACTGCCCTTCGCGACGGTGCTGGAGAGTGCTCAGCCCTTCTTCGAGGAGCTTGGCGAAGCGATGGCCGGCCGGCCGGTTGTGCTGGTCCCCGGCAATCACGATCACCGGCTGGCCGAGCCCCTGCTGGAGCAGCTGGCGTTAGAGGGGCGGTCGCTGAATCTCGAGCAGCGCGCCGAGCCCCTCGGCGAGGCGGCGCTGCGAATCGACGCCTGGCTGGGCGGCGCTGAGCTGCAAATCGCCTACCCGGGAATCTGGCTACGCGACGACGTCTACGCGACCCACGGTCACTACATGGACTGCCACATGAGCCTGCCCCGTATCGAGTGCGTGGCGGCGGCGGCATCGATGCGCGCCTTCGGTCCCCTGCCCGACCGGCCAGCCCCCGCCGACTACGAGCGGGTATTGCGTCCGATCTACGGCCTTTCCTTCGGCATCGCCCAGGGCGGACTGGCACGGCGGGCAACCCGTCCATCCGAGCGTGCCTGGCGAACGATGTCGGGCAGCAACGGGAGCGGCGGAAGAGCGCGCCGCGCCGCTATCCGGGCGGCGATCGGCGCCGGCGTGCCGGCCGGCATCTGGGGAGTCAACCGGCTCCTCCACGCCGACTTCGACCCCGACCTCTCCGCTGGCGCGATCTCCCGCAGCGGCATCGCCGCGGCGAGCGAGATGGCCGAACGGCTGGGAGTCGAGGCCGCCCATGTGATCACCGGCCACACTCACCGCGGCGGTCCCGACGAGGGCGACGGCGAGTGGGTGCTGGGGGATGGCCGGCGCCTTCACAACAGCGGCAGCTGGGTCTTCGCCAGGGCCTTCCACCATCCCGGCACGCCCCCCGGCCCCTACTGGCCGGGAACGATCACCTGGCTCGAGGACGACGGAGCGCCGCGCCGCTCCCGGCTGTTGATCGAGCGATCCCGCGAGGAGCTGGGGGCGGTGGCCAACCGGCTCGCCGCGGCGAGCCCCTAGGCAGGGGATCGACCGCCTAGAGCCAGTCGGCGATGATCCGGCCGATCTCCTCGCCCGCGTCCTCCTGCAGAAAGTGGCCGGCATTCTCGATCGGCCGCGGCGGCGGGAAATTGAGCTGCGAGGAGACCCGCTCGCCGACGGAGAAAGGCAGCACCGGATCGGAGTCCGCCCAGAGGACGAGCGTCGGACGGTCGTCGCTGCGCAGCGCGTCGGCGACCGCTTTGCCCTCGGCCGCCCCTGGGGCGTCGGGCTCGGTCGGCAGGATCAGCGGGAAAGCGCGGGCGCCGGCCTTCGACTCGGGAGTCGGATACGGCGCCTCGTAGGCGGCGATCGTCTCATCGCCCGGATCGTTCTTGCAGCCGCCCCTGACCAGCATCCCAATCGGGATGTCGGCATTGTCGCGGACGAAGTCGCGAAAGCTGAGCCAGGCATCGCTCATCCGCTGGTGGCCGGTGAACGGTCCCGTCTCCATGATCACCAAGCGGGAAAAGCGGTCGGGGTGCTCGACCGCGAGCCGCAAGCCGATCGGACCGCCCCAGTCGTGGACGACCGCGGTCGCGTCGCGCACGTCGAGCTCCTCCAGCAGAGCGGCCATCAGCTCGACGTGGCGGTCGTAGGTGTACCAGCCGACGTCGGTGGGCTTGTCGGAGCGGCCGAAGCCAGCGTAGTCGGGAGCGATGCAGCGGTAGCCGGCGTCGCGCACCGGGGGGATCACCTTGCGCCACAGAAACGACCAAGTCGGCTGGCCATGGAAGAAGACGACCGGCCTCCCCTCCCCCTCGTCCAGGTAAGCGAGCCTCAGCCCATCGATCTCCGTGTAGCTGGACTCGAAGGGAAAGTCGGGCAATCCCCGCAAGCTCTCCTCCACAGTTCTCGCCGCGTCGACGCTCATTGGCCGATCATGGCAGTTGACGCAGGAAACCGGCGACCTCGGGCTTCAGCAGGACGCCGTTATCGCAGGAAACATCGCGAAAACGGCGAATCTCCTGGGCGGGAATTACCCCTCCTCGACGAAAGGTTGCCCATGAACGACGAGAGCCTGATCAGCGGCTGGTGGGTATTTGCCGGCGTGCTGCTCCTGATCGCCGGCGTGCTGAACATTGTCTACGGCATCGCCGCGATCGGAGATTCGAAGTTCTTCACCGAGAACGCGACTTACATCATCAGCGGGCTGCACACGTGGGGATGGATCCTCCTCATCCTCGGCGTGCTGGAGCTGGTTGCCGCATTTTCGCTCTTCTCCGGAGGCGAATTCGGCCGCTGGTTCGGCATCTTCATCGCCGCGCTCAACGCTATGGCGGCGCTGCTTTCGCTTTCCGCTCGCCCCTTTTGGTCTCTGGGGATCTTTTTCCTGGCGCTCATCATCATCTACAAGCTGACCGAGGGCCCACAAGGCCCCTATACCGCCTCCTAGATACAGGCGGGTTCAGCCGCGCAGCGGCGTTCCCGGTACCTGCTGCGAACGAAGGCCTCGGGATTCCGGGGCCTTCGTCGTTGCGGGCTCGCCCGCGACAGCCGGCTCCGAGGAATCCAGGGTCGACCAGGGCGCGACGGTGGGCTCGCGAGCCTCGTAGAGAACGTCGACGCCGGCGAGCCGGTCCTGCCAGCCGCGGCGGCGCTCGTCGAAGAGGACCCCAAGGAAACCGAGGCCGAAGGGAATCGCGGCAAGAAAGAGGCCGAGCAGTCGTTTCAGCGATCGTCGCGGCGGCAGGCCGCGACCTTCGACGCCGAGCCTGACGCCGAAGAACCGCATCCCCGGAGTCTGCCCCGCCAACGACCAGAAGGCCACCAGATAGAGGGACCCCAGAGCGACCCAAGCGGTGCTGCCGAGCGCAAGGGCGAAGGCCGAGACACCGTCGCCCGTCCCAGAGAAGAAGGAGCCGATCAGCGCCGCGATCGCGGCCAAGCCAGAGAAGACCAGGTTGACGATCAGCAGATCGAGCCCGAAGGCGAGTCCCCTGGTCAACGCCCCGGCGCGCTCGGTCGGCTCGGAGCGCTGCCGTTTGAAGAAGACTCGCCTGACGACACGCTCGATGACGTCGTCGAGGCGACGGGTCGCGTCGCCGATCGTGTGGCCGATGTCCTCGATGAAGCCGACGCTCTGGGCGCTGATCGCCGCCCGCAGCTCCGGCGCCTCGGCGATCCGCTCGACCAGGCGCTGCGCCTCGTTGCTGGCGAGGAGCCGTCGCCACACCTCATCGACCATCTCGCTGTCGAGCGCATCGATCAGCGCTCGCTTCACCGCTTCGCTTTCGAGCGCATTGTGGACCGTGTCCTCGACCAGGGGACCCTGCAGTACACGCACCAAGGCGCGTTCGACCGCCTCGCTCTCCACCGCCGCGACCATCGCCTCCTCGGCGGCAGACTGAACGGCGCGCTCGACGCCGGTCGCCCTGCCGACCGTACGCGCGCCCCGCACCCCCGCCCCGAGCAACCGCACCGACAGCGGCAGCGGCCCTCCCGAGGGACCTTCGCCGTCCGGGGAAACCTGGGGATCGGGACCGTCAGCCATCCTCGGGCGAGTATACGTCTGAAGCGCAGGCCGTCCGCCGGCTATTCCGGTGCCTAGCCGACAGCCTCGAGCAGGCGATCGACCAAGGGAGCCTGCGCTTCGATGATCCGGCGCCGAGCCTCATCCGGATCGAACCAGTCTGCTCGGTCGACCTCCGGGAACTCGCGCTCGGTACCGGAGCGCGGCGGCCACTCCATCGTGAAGGTGTTGCTGTGCAGCGCCGCTGGGTCGAACTCGCCCGGGGCGGTCCAGGCGTGGACGACCTTGCCGCCCTTCTGCCGCACCGAGCCGAGCTCGATCAGGTCGCCGCGCTCGATCGCCGGCGCCGCCGGCCCCAGCTCCTCTCCAAGCTCACGCAGCGCACAAGCCCGCGGGTCCTCCTCCCCCTCGAATTCACCCTTCGGGATCGACCAGGCGCCATGGTCTTTCTTGGTCCAGAACGGACCGCCGGGATGGACAAGCAGCACTTCGAGCCCCTCGCTCGATCCGCGGAAAAGAAGGATCCCGGCGCTTTTCCCTGCCGCCACGCCAGGCCCCTCAGGCCACGGCGCGCAACCGGCGCTTCGCCTGCTGTGCGATCACCGCGGCCCATTCGGAGTCGTCGATGTAAGCGGGTGCGGTGGTGGCTAGGAAGTCGGCGAGAACGGCAGCGAGGCCCTCGGGGTCTTCGAGATGCGGGAAGTGGGCGGCGCGCGGCAGGGTCTCGAAGCGGCAGCGGGGAATCGCGTCGTGGGCGTCGCGGCCGTGCTGCAGCGGGATCGTGCGGTCGCGCTCGCCCCAGACGATCAGGGTTGGCATGTCGCCGAGCAGGTAGAGGCGATCGCGGGCGCTCACGTGCTGACCGTGGACGTCGATCACCGAACGAAGGGTCTGCAGGAACGCCCGCCGCGAACCGGGCTCCTGAAGCGGGCGCAGCGCACGGGCGATCGCCTCCAGGTACACGCCCTTCGACCTGCCGCGAGCGCGCAGTTGCACGCCGGCGCCGTCGATCGCGTCGACGAGTCGCGGCTGAGCAGCGAGCCGGAGGAGCGGCGACATCCCCGGCAGCGCCGCCGCGCGCAACAGCGGGCTCACCTCGTGTCCGAGCCCACCGCTTGAGATCAGCACCAGCCGCTCAGTGCGCTGGGGGAATTGGTAGAAGAACTGCATCGCCACGCCGCCGCCGAGCGAGTGGCCGACGATCGTCGCCCGCTCAACTCCGATCGTCGTCAACAGGTCGCGGATGCTTGCCGCGTGGGCGCCGAGCGAGTAGTCGCCGCGTGGAGTCGCAGCGTCGCCGTGCCCGATCAGGTCGGGGGCCACCACCCGGTGCGAGCCGGCGAGTTTCTCCGCCACCGCCTGCCAGTGGCGCGACGAGTTGATCATGCCGTGGATCAGGACGACCGTCGGACCGCTGCCCGCGACGCGGTAGACGGCTCGGTGGCCGTGGAGGTCGACCTCGTGTGCCTCGAAACCGGCGTCCGGTTGCACGCAGAGACCCTACCGCTGCCTTAGGTCCGGAAAACCGAACCAACGTCCGTCCCGTCGGGATCGAGGACGTTTGCCGCATAGCAGGCGCCCTCGCCTTCGGTCCGTTCGGCGGGTGAGCTGTTGTCGCGATAACCAGCCGCTATCGCGGCGCTGTGGAAGTCCTCGACAGTACGGCGGTCCGGGGCTGAGAAGGAGATGTGGAGATGATCGGTGTGCGGTGCACCGTCTGCGACCAGCGAGAACGTCGCCCAGGCGCCGCGGAACTGGCGGCCGGCCTCCCAGCGCCGGCCCTCGCGCAAGCCGACATGGCGGGAGATGACGGCGTAGAAGGCGCAGGCCGCTTCGAGATCGCGAACGCGTATCCAGAGGTGGTCGATGTGGCCGCCGCGTCGAACGTCGGCGTGGTGAACCGCCTCGACGCTATTGCCGTCCGGATCGCGCAGGAAGCCCCCGTAGTAGCCGG
Organism: Solirubrobacterales bacterium; assembly: GCA_044867645.1. Classification (GTDB taxonomy): domain Bacteria; phylum Actinomycetota; class Thermoleophilia; order Solirubrobacterales; family 70-9; genus VRUE01. Next base: position 67,391 of record JBIOVI010000026.1, read on the forward strand.
GCGTGTATTGCCGGCGCTCGCCAGGCGCGCCGTCGTCCTCATAGCCGGCATCGGCTCCGGCGCGCCAGAACTCGTCGACGAGGTTTCGCGAAGGAGCCACAAAGGCAACGTGCAGGTTCGCGGTCGGCGGATTCGCGCGGTCGGCGGCAAGGATCGAGAAGTCGTTCCATTCGATCCCGTTCGGCCACTCGTGGCTCGGCTCGATCCCAAGCGCACCGAGGGTGTGGCGGTAAAAGCGCTCCGACGCCGGCATGTCGGCAACGCGGATCGCGACGCGGTCGAACATCGCCGTGACCGTATCGAGCTGCCGTCGATCCCCTATCTAGTCTCGGGGGGGAATCTGCTGAACGGCCCACGCGTTGCCGTCGGGGTCGCTAAAGAAGACGAATGAGCCCCAGGGGAATTCCTGGACCTCGCCCACCTCCACCCCACGCTCGAGCAGCTCCGCCCGCGCGGCATCGACGTCGTCGACAACCAGCTGTAGCCCTTGCACCGACCCAGGCGCGGCATCGGTGACGCCCTTGCCGATCGCGATCGAGCACGCCGAGCCTGGCGGCGTCAGCTGCACGAAGCGAATCTCGTCGCTGACCGTGTGGTCGTGGTCGGCGACGAAACCCGCCTGCTCGGTGTAGAAGCTCTTTGCCCGATCTACGTCCGATACCGGAACCGCGACCAACTCGAGCCTGAAGTCCATCATCTGCCTCCTTGCAGGGACGCGACGGGGAGAGGCGCAGCTTACTTGCCGAGCAGCTCGACGATCACGCGTAGAAGCGTCGGGCCGATCCCACCCGCCGCCAGGGTGAAGGCCGTTGCGATGATCCCGCGCTCGACCCAAGGGTCGATTTCCAACGACCAGCGCCGGTAAGCGTCGTCGTACTCGCGTTCGATCTTCATGCGGCGATCAGGGCCCTGGCGTTCACCCTGGTCGCTTTCTTCAGATCTTCCAGATGGGTGTACGCCATTCGCATCGCCTGCGAGTGCCAGCGCCAGTCCAATTCGAGGCGAGGCAGATCCGCGGCGATCAGGCTCTTGGTCCTGGATGGAGTCCCGTAAAGCAAGGCGGCGAGTGTCGCTCGCTTGTCCGAGACTTCTTGCCAGGCCCGCCGATATGCGTCGCTGACGATTTGTCCGGGAAGCGGGCCAATTCCATCCCAAGACGCTATTTCTCGGTGAAGGGTCGCAGCGAGCCTCAATTCACTCGGAGACAGCCCCCAGACCGCCCGCACGTCACGGCGCATGGTTCGCGCGTCGGCATATCCGATTCTGCGCGCGATATATCCCAAGCGCGCCGAGTACAGCGACCTCTCGCCGACGAGGCAGCGGGCGACGAGCGTCGCCCTCACCACCTTCAGCTCGGCAGCTGGACTCGTCTCGAAGGCGCTGAAAGCACGCTCGAGGTGCCTGCGAGAGCAACCGACCTCTTCGGAGATCAAATCGAGCAGGACTGGATTTCGCTCGCGGTAGCCGCGATACATGGCAAACAGAGCCTGCCCTACCCGAACCCGATCGTTGGTCGTTGGCGGCCGCATCTGTCGCGATAGTCTCCGACGGCCTGGACCGAGGCGGTATCAGCGGACCGGTAGCGACAACTTTCCCACCGATCGCGTGCCGTCGCCTCGAGGTACCTCGACCAGCGAGCGGCATCGTAGGGGCCATGGCGCGGTCGTCGTGAGGACAGGGGTGGCATGATCGCGCCGTGAGCTCGGATCGCCCGTTCAATCCCAGGCCGGGTTGGCTCATCGACGAGTTGAGCTACGCCGGCAGGGAGAATCTCGACGAAGATCACGTCGCTCGTTACGACGCCAAGGAGGACGCGAGCGCGACCAGCGAGGTCGCTCTCCTCGTGGACATGGGGTTGACGCGGGGGTCCCTGGTCGTCGAGCTCGGAGCCGGAACCGGGCAGTTCAGCGTCGAGGTAGCGCCGGCATGCGCCCAGGTGATCGCAGTGGACATATCCGGGCCGATGCTGGACCGACTCCGGAGCAAGATTGGGGATCTCGGGCTGAATAACGTCGAGATCGTTCGGGCCGGCTTTTTGACCTACGAGCACGTCGGGGGGCCCGTCGACGTCATCTACTCCCGTTACGCCCTGCATCACCTGCCCGACTTCTGGAAGGCGGTGGCGTTCAGTCGGCTTCGTCGCATGCTCCGACCGGGCGGTTTCTTTCGGCTATGGGACGTTGTCTACGACTTTGCCCCCTCGGAGGCGGAGGATCGAATCGAGGCATGGTGCGCAACTGGCGGCGACACGGTCGAGGCGGAGTGGATCCGCGCAGAGCTGGAAGAGCATGTCCGCGACGAGCACTCCACCTTCAGCTGGATCCTCGAGCCGATGATCGTGCGAAGCGGCTTCGAGATCGCCCAGTCCGAGCACTCCGAGGACGGGATCTTCGCGAAGTACCTGCTTCGCGCCGTGTGACCTAATGGAGTCCGCCCCGGAGAATCTCTTTGAGACAGGATTCCCCTGCCGCCGGCCCCAGCCGGCTCGCCCTATCCGACGCCGATCCGCTGCAACCGCTGAACGCTTGGCTCCGAGGCTCCAGACGCCTGCCCCAGCCCGCCCCGGCGAAGGGCCGCCTCCCAAGTCGCAGCTTGCTCACGCCATAGAGCCTCAAGTCGCCTACGCCGTCGGTGACGCATAAGGCGAACGCCTGCAAGGCCGAGGATGAGACCGAGCACGATGATGACCAGCAACAGCAGGGCATAGGAACTCGTGGACGCGCGATCACCCGAGCCGGTGAGCGACGCAGCCGCCGCCGGGGGCGCGGAGCCGATGCCGCCGCCCCGAGGCGATGCGGAGTGGCGCAGCGAAATTGCGGCGCCGACCGTCGCATCAGCGGTCCTGCTTGCACTGGTCGCCGTCGCCGTCGATTGCACTGAATCGATCCCGCTTCCCGCTTGAGACGTGCTCGGCGCGGGTTCGTCGAAGGTAGACGGAGTAGACGGTTCCGGTTCGTAGTAGCCGCTTGAATCGGGGGTGTATGAGGGTGCCTTGCTGTCCGACCCGGCCTTTCGCGTAACCACGCCGCTACCGACCGAACTTCCATGCTCCAGTGGCGCGGCTTCGTCGCTGGACGTTCCCCCTTCGGCATCCTGCGGCGTCCATTCCGTCGTAGCCGGCGCAGCAGGTTGCGTTGAGGCGGAGGGGTCAACAACCGTTTGCCCCGACGTCGATCCGTTACCGGGTTCTTCAGCCGCCGCAGACGCGCCTGCCGGTGCGCCGACGAACAGGGCCGATGCTGCTGCGATCGTCGAAATCGCAAGGTAACCGCGGCAATGCAACTTGCTCATCTCCTGGCTCGATCCGTCGTGGTGGAGTGGATGGACGAATATTCTAAGGTGGGACCAAATTCGGTGGAGAAAAAGATGCTGAGAGCGAGAAAAGCTTAGGTTTATGGAGCCACGAGCGGTTGGATCCATCGTCGGGACGATGGAATGAAAATGCGGGTGTCTCACCGGCCCGCGCTCGGGGTGCTGGGCGGCATTGGCATTGCGACGGGCCTCGGCTTGCTGCTTGCGGTCACCTCCTCAGCCGCCCCACCGAACCTGAGCATCGTGGCCACCGACGCGGTCATTGGGCAGACGATCCAAGCAACCGCACAGCTCTCGGAAAGTCCGGACGCATCGGGAGAGATCTCCTTCGAAGTCTTCGGCCCCGGCGACCCCACTTGCTCCGGGCCTGCGCTGAGCCCCGCCCCGCCGACGGCCCCCGTAACCGGAGAAGGCGAATACCTCTCGGGGGAATTTACCCCGCCCGAAGCGGGCGTCTATCGCTGGAGCGCCCACTATTCGGGCGATCTCGAGAACCCCACCGCCGACTCCACTTGCTCCGCGGCCTCAACCGTAAGCAAGGCAAGCATCGGATTGGCGGGCACCGCAAGCACCGGCGTCGTCAATACCGGGATACACGACGAAGCGACCGTGTCTGGAGGTTTCTCCCCTACCGGTGAAGTGATTTTCAGGATCTATGGACCGGGTGATACCGCCTGTCTGACGCCGCTGGAAACGGGTGCCGTACCACTCCAGGACGACCACGCTATCTCCGCCGATTTCCTTCCTCAGCAAGCGGGAGAATTTCGCTGGACCGTCGAATACGCGGGCGACGCCAACAACGAACCGGCCGGCCTGCCCTGCGGCTCCGCCAACCAGGCCTCGGCCGTGGGCAAGGCCTCGCCGACGCTCGTAGGGGTGGCGACCTCCGCCGTGGCGGTCGGCTCCCCGATCACCGACGGGGCGACCCTGGCGAGTGGCTTTGAGGCCAGCGGCCAGCTCGTCTTCCGCGCCTACGGCCCCGGCGACCCGACGTGCGCGAGCGCTCCCCAATACGAAGCGACGGTCGCGGTCGACGGCAACGGCCTCTACTCACCGTCTGGCTTCTCGCCGGCGGCGGGGCTCTATCGCTGGACCGTCGAATACGCGGGCGACGCCAACAACGAACCGGCCAGCCTGCCCTGCGGCTCCGCCAACCAGGCCTCGGCCGTGGGCACGATTACCGCGACCCTCGCCGCTAGCGCCACTGGCGGTACGGTCGGGAACCCGGTGACCGCCACGGCGTCGATCCAGGACGGGGCAATCCCCACCGGACAGATCACGTTCACGGCGTTCTCACCAGGCGACGCGAATTGCTCCGGCGCCGCCGCCTTCAGCTCGACGGTCAACGTCTCCGGGAACGGCTCGTACCGCTCGGCCGTATTCGTGCCTTCTCGGGTCGGCACGTTCCGCTGGACCGTTAGCTACTCGGGCGACCCAAACCATGCCCCTACGAGTGCTGGTTGCGGTAGTGCAACGTCCAGTGTCTCTCCAGCAGGTCCCTCGATCGCCAGCAACGTTGCGCAACGACTTCTGGTTGGAACCTCCTTCAGGGTCACGGCAGCGCTGCAGGGGGGCTATACGCCCGGGGGCACGATCACCTTTGAGATCTACCGTCGGGTCGCGGCAGGCTGCGCCAAGCCAGTGGCCGTCGACGTCGTCCCCGTAGCCGGGAACGGCACGTTCAGCTCGGATCTGCTCGTCGCGCGACAGCCCGGTGCCTACAGCTTCGGGGCCAGCTATTCAGGCGACGCCGCGAATCAAAGCGCGACCGATCCGTGCGATCCGTCTGGCCCAGCAGTCCGGGTATATCGGCGAACGCCCCAAGTGAGACCGCGTGCGCGCCTGAACGAGGGTCATCAGATCTCGATTCGCGCGCGCCTCTCCGGCGCCGCCTCACCTTCCGGCACGATCAACTTTCGGCTCTACCGCCCAGGCGACAATCAGTGCCAACGCAAGCCCGCGTTTAGCGGCGGCGTCACCGCAAGGTCAAACGGTAATTACCTGCTGGGCCAGTACTTCGCGACCAAATCGGGCGTCTACCGCCTCAGCGTCAGCTACTCCGGCGACCAGCGCAACCGCCAATACAAACCCACCTGCCGCGGCGCACAGCAGATCCGAATCGACTGACTCGCGAGGCCCTTGCGCCAAAACCCTCGATGGAGGTCATGCGTCCGAGGGCGAGGAGGACGCGTCACGTCTAATCGGGGAGACAGGATTTGAACCTGCGACCGCTCGGCCCCCAGCCGAGTGCGCTACCAGACTGCGCCACTCCCCGTGGCTGCTCCTCATTCTGACGGATTCGGGCAAACTGTCGGGCGCACGCGGGAGGTGGCTCGTGCACGCGGCGGTAGCTCAACGGTAGAGCCTCAGCCTTCCAAGCTGATGACGCGGGTTCGATTCCCGTCCGCCGCTTTCTGTTCCTGCCTCGGAGGCCGCCCCGACTGCGCTTCAGACCGGATCTCCCGCTGCCGATATCCGCAGGGTCGATGCGAACTGGAGCGGGACAGCGCTTCTTCCTCAGCTGCCTCGTTGCCGCGTTGTGCATGGCTGGCTTGGTTGGGTGCGGCGGCGGATCGACTGGCGATGCTGAGGGCAGCGCGACCAACGGCGCACCGCTGGTCGATTGGCCCATGTTCGGCCGGGTGCCCGAGCGCACGCACTACCTGCCAGCCGAAGGGCGCGATCTCGATCCGCCGCTGCGCGAAGCGTGGTCGATCAACACGCACGCGCTGATCGAGTTCCCGCCCGCGGTCGCCAATGGCGTCGCCTACATCGCCAACAAGTACGGCAATGCCCGCGCCGTCCGTCTCCGCGACCATAAGGTCCTCTGGGAACGGATCACGGACCGCCGGCTGAGCGGACCGCCGAAATTCGTGACCGCGCCGGTCTACCACCAGGGCCGCGTCTTCCTCGCCTTCCTCAACGGAGACCTGGTGGCGATCGACGCCGCGAGCGGCAAGACCGCCTGGAAACGGAACCTGCACGCCCACCTCGAATCCTCGCCGCTGGCGGTGAACGACACCCTCTACTTCGGCGACGACAGGACGAACCTCGTCGCCGTTAGCGCCACCGACGGCAAGACCCGCTGGGAATTCAACTCGCCCGGCGCGATCAAAGCGAGCCCTACCTACCACGACGGCCGCATCTACGTCGCCGACTATCAGGCGGCGATGTTCTGCGTCGACGCGGACAGCGGCAGACCGCTCTGGCGGACCAACACGAGCAAGGTGCGGCCGTTCGGCGACGGCGGCTTCTACTCCTCCCCCGCCGTCGCTTTCGGCCGCGTCTACGCGGCCCGCGACGACGGCACCGTCTACGCCTTCGACGAAAAGACCGGCGAGGTCGACTGGTTCTTCCCCACCGGCAACTTCATCTACGGTTCGCCTGCCGTCGCCGACGTCCCCGGCACGCCGCCAAGCATCTACATCGGCTCCTACGACGAGCACCTCTACGCCCTCGACGCGCTCAGCGGAAAGCAGCGCTGGCGCTACGACGTCGGCGGCGCGGTGCCAGGGACCGCAGTCGTGATCGGGCACACCGTCTACACCTCCAGCTTCAAGACCCGCGAGGCGGTCGGGATCGACGTCCGCACCCACCGCAAGACCTTCTCCTTGCGCGAGGCCGGCTACACGCCGGTGATCTCAGACGGCCGCCGCCTCTACGCGATCGGCTACTACGAGCTGGTCGGCCTCGAGCCGCGCCACTAGATCGGCTTCTCACGTTTCCGGGCCTCGCCCCGTTGATAGAGACGTGAGCCGGGAAGACCTCACCTTCTCGCTGGGTGGCGACTCGTGCGCCGCCTGGCTATATCCGGCGCGAAGAGAAGCCGCCGCCGCGCCAATCGTCGTCATGGCGCACGGCCTGTCGGGGACCCGCCGCGACAGCCTCGGACCCTTTGCCGAGCGCTTCGCGGAGGCAGGCGTCGCCGCTCTCGTCTTCGACCACCGCGGCTTCGGCGACAGCGGCGGCGAGCCGGACCTCTTCCAGCCGGCCCGCCAGCTCGAGGACTGGCGCGCCGCGATCGCCTTCGCCCGCTCGCTGCCAGGCATCGACCCCGAGCGCGTGGCCACCTTCGGCTCCTCGATGGGCGGCGGCAACGCGCTGGCGGCCGCGGCCGGCGATCGGAGCGTGGCGGCCGCAGTGAGCCAGGTCCCGTTCCTCGACATCTGGCGACAGGCCCACCGTTCGTCGCCCCGGGTGATGGCGCGGGCCGCGCTCGCCGCCGCCCTCGGCCGCCACCTGCCCGCGGTCGGACAACCGCACGAGGCCGCCTTGATCAACGCGCCAGACAGCGAGGCGGGGTGGCGCCACGTAGTGGCCATCGGCGAGGACTCGCGCTGGCGCAACCGAGTCTCGGCGCGCTGGCTGCTCGGCCGCCCGTACCGGCCGGTGCGTCTGGCGGCCACGCTCCACTGCCCCTGGCTCGTCTGCGTCGGCGAGGCCGATCGGGTGGCGCGGCCTGGTCCTGCGATCGCCGCCGCGCGCCGCGCCCCGCTCGGCGAGCTGCGCACCTATCCCGGCGTCGACCACTTCGACATCTACGACGGGCCGGAGCACGAGGCGGTCGTCGCCGACGAGGTCGAGTTCCTGCGCCGGCACCTGCTTTAGCCACGCATTTCGATGAAGCATTTTGCCCCCTATGAGGGCCACAACGCTTCTACCAGGCGTCGACGAAGCGCCGGCCGCGCTTAGGCTCGCCTGACGATGCCGCGGCGGCTAGGGTCGAAGCGATCAGCGAGCGAGTCTGTGCCGGGTCGATCACGTCGTCGAGCTCGAACAGGGTCGCGGCGTTGAGGGCTTTCGCATTTTGCTCCGCCGCCGCGGTGAGGTCGCGGACCCGCTGCGCCCGCTCCTCCTCGTCCTCGATCGCTTCCAGCTCCTTGCGCAGCGCCAGCTTCACCGCGCCCTCCAGACCCATCGGTCCGAGGTGCGCCATCGGCCAGGCCACGGTGAGCAGCGGCTCGTGCAGGCTGCCGCCGGTCATCGCCTGCGCGCCGAGACCGTAGCCGCGGCGCAGGATCACGGCGACCAGCGGAACACGCAGCGCCGCCCCGCCGACCAGCAGACGCGAGGCATGCCGCACCAGGCCGGTCGCCTCGGCCTCCGGCCCGACCATGAACCCCGGCGTGTCGACCAGCGAGACGACCGGTAGGCCGAAGGCATCGCAGAGCTGGAGGAAGCGGGCAGCCTTGTCGGCGGCGTCGCTGGTTATCGCACCGGCCATGTGCCGAGTGTCGTTGGCGAGGAAGCCGACCGCGCGTCCCTCGATGCGGCCGAGCGCCGTCACCATCTCCGGCGCAAAGCGCTCGCGCAGGCAGATTGCCGACTCCCGGTCGGCAATCGTCTCTATCACTGGTTGGACTGGATAGGCGCGCCGCTCGCGCTCGGGGACCAGGTCGCGGAGACGGTCCTGATCGGGCTCAGGGCCGGGAGAAGTCGGCCCCTGGAAGTAGGCGAGCAATCGCTTCGCGGCGGCCGTCGCCGCCTGCTCGTCCGCGACCGCGATGTCGACCACCCCGTTTCGCTCCTGCATATCGAGCGGGCCGACGTCGTCGGGGTCGACCTTGCCCAGTCCGCCTCCCTCGATCATCGCCGGACCGCCCATTCCCAGCGAGACGTTCTCCGTCGCGACGATCAGGTCGGAGCAGCCGGCGAGCACGGCGTTGCCGGCAAAGCAGCGCCCCGCCACCACCGCGATCCGAGGCACCAGGCCCGAGAGTCCCGCCCACAGCGCAAAGGCACGGGTGTCGAGCGCCGAGACGACCGGGTAGTCGGTATCGCCGGGCCGCCCACCGCCGCCCTCGGCGAAGAGGACGGTGGGCAGCCGCATCCGCTCGATCAGCTCGAAGAGGCGGTCCTTCTTGCGGTGTCCAAGCGCGCCTTGCGTCCCGGCCAGGACCGTGTAGTCATAGGAAAGCACCGCGCAGGCGCTGTCCTTGCCGAAGAGATCGCCGTTGATGCGGGCGGTGCCCCCCACCAGTCCGTCGGCGGGCGTCCGTGCAGTCAGCTCCTCGAGGTCGCGGCGAGCACGCTGGGCGGCAATGGCAAAGCGGCCGTACTCGACGAAGGACCCAGGGTCGACGAGATCGTCGATGTTTTCGCGAGCGGTCCGGCCGCCCGCCTCGTGGCGGCGGCGCACCGCGTCGGGACGCGCCTCGTCTTCGGTCAGGGCCGCTCGCCGCCGCAGCTCCGCGAGGTCGTCGCGCTCGCCTCCCTCGCTTCGGTTTTCGTCCGGCACGTGCGGCATGTTTCCAGGCAGCGTCGCCCGGCGCCCTATCGCGTCGAGCGAAAACGGGATAGAGGTGAATCTCGATGACGGCTATCGGCTACACGCTGTCCACAGAGGAGAACGGAGTGCAGGCCCTGGTCGACCAGGCGGTCCGCGCCGAGCGGGCGGGCTTCTCCTTCGCCACGATCCCCGGCGACTCCCACCGCGGGATCGACACGGAGCGCAACAGCCAGTTCGTCTGGGGCGTGCTCGGGGCGCTCTCGCAGGCGACCGAGGAGCTCGAGTTCACCACCAGCGTCACCTGCCCGACGACTCAGGTCCACCCGGCGGTCGTCGCCCGGGAGGCAGCGACGGCGGCAGCTCTGCTGCCTGGTCGATTCTCGCTCGGGGTCGGCAACGGCGAGAGCGCCGACGAGCACTTCCTCGGCGACCACTGGCCCCCGATCGCCGAACGCCAGGAGCGGCTAGAGGAGGCGATAGAGGTGATCCGCCTGCTCTGGGAGGGCGGCCCGAAGAGCCACCGAGGTCGCTTCTACACGGTCGAGAACGCACGCATCGACTCGCTGCCGGAGGAGCCCCCTCCGATCCTCGTCGCGGTCGAGAGCGAGCGCTCGGTCGAACTCGCGGTCCGGGCTGGGGACGGCCTGATCGATACTGGCCCGATCGCCGAGTCCGTGGAGCAGTTCCGTTCCGCTAATGGCAACGGCAATGGTGACGGTTGCCGCAAGCCCACTTACGGAAAGCTGCGCGTCTGCTGGGCCAAAGACGAGGCGGAGGCCCGGCACAAAGCGCTCGAATCGTGGCCCGACGACACTTCCAGTAACGGCCACTTCCTGGAGCTGCCGCTGCCGTCGTACTTCGAAGAGGCGGAGCCGGTCGACGGGGACATCGGCGACAACGTGGTCTGCGGCCCCGACCCCGAGCGCCATCTCGCCGCGATCCGCAAGTACCTGGATGCCGGCTACGACCACGTCTTCGTCGACCAGGTCGGCCCGGACAAGGACGGCTTCTTCGATCTCTACGAACACGAGATCCTGCCTGAGCTTCGGTAGCGCTCCGCGCCGTTTGCACGCTCGGAAGGAGGGTAGAGCGCCAGAGTGAAGCTGATCTTCGCCCCAATAGGAATCGTCGCCGGTCTGCTCGCCGGTTTGATCGCGCAGAAGGGCTTCGATCGTCTGTGGGCGGTCTTCGACGACGAGGAGCCACCCGAGCCGGACCAGCGGGACGCGTCGTATCCGAAACTGATCGCGGCTCTCCTAGTCGAGGGAGCGGTCTTCCGGTTGACCAAAGGAGTGGTCGATCACGCCGTCCGGGGCGGGTTCGCGCGGGCGACCGGCCGCTGGCCGGGCGAGCGGTCGCACGAATAGGCCGCGGCGGCCTCTCCGACGTTCAGCTCTTCGCACCCGCGACCGCGCGCTGGAGCTGGTCCTTGTTCATCTTCGAGCGTCCCTCGATGTTCAGCTTGCGGGCATCGTTGTAGAGCTGGTCGCGGGTCCTGCCCCTGGGCCGTTTGGTCCCGGAGCGCTGCCCGCCGCGGCGGCCGGAGGACATGTCTTTGGTCGAAGTCCGCGACCTGCTCCGCGATTCGCCCGACCTTGCTCTCTCCTTGTTGACAGTTCGCGCCGCGATCTCCTCGGCACGGCTCTCCGAGCGACCCTGTTCCTTCTCGCTCCGCTTGACGTGCTCGTGCTGACGGGCTCGCTTGCTGCCCTTCTTGACCCCCCGCGGTGGCATCTGCTGCCTCCTCTCGTCGTTCTACGGAGATCGGCCTTCGATGCCTTTTACCCAGGACGAGACGTACTAACCACCGCCCCAGAGCGCGGTTTCGGGCGAGTCCGACAGGGGTAAATCTGGCTCTATGGGTGGGAACGAGCCCGAGGGAGCCATGATCGAGACGCGCATCCCAGCTCGCCTCGATCGGCTCCCTTGGTCCCGTTTTCACTGGATGATCGTGATCGGCCTCGGCACGGTCTGGATCCTCGACGGGCTCGAGGTGACGATCGTCGGCAGCATCGGCGATCGCCTCACCGAAAGCGGCAGCGGCATCACCCTCGACGCCAGCCAGATTGGCACCGCGGCCGCCTTTTACGTCGCCGGCGCCTGCTGCGGCGCCCTCTTCTTCGGCCAGCTCACCGACCGTTTCGGCCGCAAGAAGCTCTTCCTGGTCACGCTCGCCGTCTATATCGCCGCGACCGTCGCCACCGCCTTCTCGTTCGCCGCTTGGTACTTCTACGCCGCCCGCTTCTTCACCGGCGCCGGGATCGGCGGCGAGTACGCGGCGATCAACTCGGCAATCGACGAGCTGATCCCGGCGCGGGTGCGGGGGCGCGTCGACCTGATCATCAACGGCAGCTACTGGCTCGGCGCCGCCGCTGGGGCACTGGCCGCGGTCGCTCTCCTCGACACCGCCCTTTTCGCCGCTGACTTCGGCTGGCGCCTGGCGTTCCTGCTGGGGGCGGGACTAGGAATCGGCATCCTGCTCGTCCGCCGCCATGTGCCCGAGAGCCCGCGCTGGCTCTTCATCCACGGTCACGAGGAGGAGGCCGAGCGGATCGTCGGCGACATCGAGGGTGCCGTCGAAGAGGAAACCGACCAGCGGCTTTCCGAGCCCAGCGACAGCATCGTCGTCCATCCGCGCGAGCGAATCCCCTTCCGCCAGATCGCCCGCACCGCGATCTCGACCTACCCGAGGCGCACGATCCTCGGCCTCTCGCTCTTCGTCGGCCAGGCCTTCCTCTACAACGCGATCACCTTCGACCTCGGCACCCTGCTGGGTGAGTTCTTCGACGTCTCCTCGGGGACGATTCCCATCTATATCGCCCTCTTCGCGATCTCCAACTTCCTCGGTCCACTCACCCTGGGCCGCCTCTTCGACACCGTCGGCCGCAAACCGATGATCTCCGCTACCTACCTCGGCTCCGCCGCCGTTACCGCCGCGCTGGGCTTCTTCCTACTCGGCGGCGAGCTCACCACTTGGTCCTTCATGGCCTTCATCCTGGTCATCTTCTTCATCGCCTCGGCCGGCGCCAGCTCCGCCTACCTGACCGTCAGTGAGATCTTCCCGATGGAGACGCGGGCGCTCTCGATCGCCTTCTTCTACGCCGTCGGAACCGCTGCCGGCGGAATCGCCGGCCCGCTGCTCTTCGGCCATCTGATCAACAGCGGCAGCGAAGACCAGATCGCAACTGGCTTCTTCATCGGTGCGGTCGTGATGGCGATCGGAGGCATCGCCGAGCTGCTGTTCGGGGTCAAAGCCGAGCAGAAGCAGCTCGAGGAGGTCGCCAAACCGCTCACGGCCGAGGAGGGCAAGCGCCGACGCCGAGGGCGCTTCCGCCCCGGGCCGGCCCGCATAACGACCTCGCCCGGGATGCCGGTCTCGGCGCCCTTCACCGACGCGGGCCTTGACCGCGAAGTGGAGATCGAGCTGATCGGGCGCGCCCTCCAGGACCGCGGCAGCGCCAACCGCCGCGAGCTCGCACAGCGGGTCGGCGCCCGCTACTGGGGCCCGGGGCGCTTCCGGGCCGCCCTGCGCGAGGCAGTAGTAGCGGGCCAGGTAATACGTCTACGCCGCGGCGAGTATGCCCCGGTGACGCAGCCGGGCGGCGAGGAACGCCCCCGAACTTCGGACTCCTAGACCCAATATGCCTCCCCTATTTCCAGCCCTGAAGCGGACGCTTGCCGAGTTCAAAGAGGACAACCTCTCCGACTGGGCGGCGGCGCTCACCTACTACGGGTTGCTCTCCCTCTTCCCCGCCTTGATCGCCCTGGTCTCGATCATCGGCCTGGTCGGCGATCCGAGAGGGGCGACGGAGACGATCACCGAAGTCATCACCGAAATCGGCCCCGAATCGGCCGCGGAAACGTTCTCCGGGCCGATCGAATCGGTCGCCTCGGATCGCGGCACCGCCAGTTTCGCCTTTGTCCTCGGCTTGGCCGTCGCGCTTTGGTCGGCGTCCGGCTACGTCGGCGCCTTCATCCGCGCCTCCAACGTCATCTACGAGACCCGCGAGGGTCGCCCATTCTGGAAGCTGCGACCGCTGCAGATCGCGGTCACGCTGCTCATGGTCCTGCTGCTGGCGATGCTCGCCCTCGGTCTCGTCCTGACCGGCCCGGTGGTCGACGCGGTGGCGGAGCCAATCGGCCTCGGCTCAACGGCGGTGACGATCTGGAACATCGCCAAGTGGCCCGTAATGATCGTCGTCTTCATCACGATGATCGCGATCCTCTACTACGCCTCTCCCAACGCAAAGATCCGCGGCTTCAGGTGGGTGACCCCGGGCAGCGTCGTCGCGATGGCGGTCTGGATAGTCGTCTCGGCGGCCTTTGCCGTCTACGTCGCCAACTTCGGCTCCTACGACAAGACCTACGGGACGCTAGGCGGCCTGATCGCATTGCTGGTCTGGCTCTGGATCTCCAACCTGGCGATCCTTTTCGGCCACCAGCTAAACGCCGAGCTGGAGCGCGGCGCCGAGCTGGAGGAGGGCCAGCGCGGAGCCGAGCACGAGATCCAGCTCGAGCCCCGCTCCGACCCGAGCTAGGCACGCGCTGGAGTTACCCGGTCAACCAAGCGAAAACAGCGGCTGAACCATCCGCTGCAGAAAGGCGTGTCGCTGCTGCTACCGTTGTTGGGTCGGATCGGCCAACTCTCGGCCGACCGAGAGGTTCTGTTTCCTCCGTGCGCCGCATTTTGCGTTTAGGGGCCACCGGATCTCCCCTACTCGCTCAAGAAGGAGCACCCAATCAATTCGTTTGCCGATCTTGGCATCACCAAGCCGGTCGTTCGCGCCCTCGCGGAGCGCGGCATCACCAAGCCATTCCCCGTCCAGAAGCTGGTCGTCCGCGACGCGCTCGCCGGCCGCGACCTGCTCGTTCAGTCGCCCACCGGCTCGGGCAAGACGCTCGCCTTCGGCGTGCCACTGGCCGAGCGCCTACAACCGGGCGCCGCGCTTCCCTCCGCGCTCGTCCTCGCCCCCACGCGGGAGCTGGCCGGCCAGATCGTCGAGGAGCTGCGCCCCATCGCCGAGGCTCGCCAGCTTCGCATCGCCGCCGTCTATGGCGGCGTCGGCTTCGGACCGCAGATCGCCGCCGCTCGCCGTGCCGACATCCTCGTCGCGACCCCCGGTCGGCTCGAGGACCTGATCGCGCGGGGCACCGTCTCACTCCATGAGATCCGCGTCCTCGTGCTCGACGAGGCCGACCGCATGCTCGACATGGGGTTCAAGCCGGCGGTCGACCGGATCGTCTCCAGCACCCCCCGACAGCGCCAGACTCTCTTCTTCTCCGCCACGCTGGCCGGCGCGACCGGAAAGGCCGCCGCCGCTTACACCCGCGATCCGCGCCGCCACATCCAGGCGCCAAGCGAGGACAGCCGGGCCGAGATCGAGCACCGTTTCCTCCACGTCGACTCCCAGAGCGAAAAGCTCGACCATCTGGTCGAGCAGCTGCGCGACGGCGCAAGCGGTCCGACGCTTGTCTTCGTCCGCACCAAGCGCGGCGCCGACCGACTCGCCAAGCGCCTGCGCACCCGCAAGGTCGAGGCCGTCGCGATGCACGGAGACAAGAGCCAGGGCCAGCGCGAACGGGCGCTGGCTCGCTTCCAACAGGGCGACGTGGACGCTCTCATCGCCACCGACGTCGCCGCCCGGGGAATCGACGTCGACGGCGTCACCCACGTCGTCAACTTCGACGTGGCCGGCGACCGCGATTCCTATGTTCACCGGGTCGGCCGCACCGGGCGCGCCGGGCGCAGCGGCACAGGAATCAGCTTCGTGCTCGCCGACCAGGTCGATGAGGTCCGGCGCATGGCCGGCGACCTCGGCCTGATTCGCGAGTTCGACCAGGGTCGCAGAGGCCCGGGCCCGACCGAGACGGGAAGCCGGCCTTCGGCACGGCCGGCCCGCCGTCGCAGGAGGACCGCGAGATGAGCGTCGCCGAAGTCACCTCCCAGCGATGGACCTGCGACGGCTGCGGGGTGTCTGTCAGCTGGATGGACGGTCACCGAGGCCCACTCCCCGAGGGCTGGGCCCACTCCGACGGCGACCCCTTCTGCCTCAAGTGCAGGAGGGAGCAAGCCGCGGAGTCGGCGGTGGAGGCCGCGCCCAGCGATTGCAATAGGGACGCCCGCGCGAAACTGCGCCGCGCCAGCCTGATCGAGTTCGAGATCCGCAGGGCCCCCGATCGGCCCGACAACGCGATCGCAAAGGCCTGCCGATCCTCCGCGACCGCAGTCGCGGCGGCGCGGCGGCGCGTCCAACTCCAATCGCCGGGCCGGACGGGCCACAACTAGAGGACACGCGCGTTGAGCTCCGTCCAGATCGGCTTCGCCCTTGCTCTGATCACGGCCCTGATGGCCAATCTGGCGTCCCTGCTCAAGCACCGCGGCTGCCAGGACATCGGGCCCGTCCACTTCCGGCGGCCGCTCAATAGCGCCCGCCACCTCGCCGGCTCGCGTTGGTTCGCCGCCGGCTGGGGCCTCGCGGCGCTGGCTTGGCTGATCCACGTCGCGGCGCTGTCGATGGCGCCGATCTCACTGGTGCAGGCGGTGCTCGCCGGCAGTGCCGTCACCCTCGCCGTGATGTCGCAGGGGCTCTTCGGCGAGACGGTCGCGCGCCGGCAATGGCTGGCGCTGCTGCTCGGCAGCGCCGGCCTGGCTCTGCTCGCGGTCACGGTGCCGCAGTTCCGCGGAAGCCACTCCGACTTCTCGCTTGTCCCGATCCTCGGCTTCGAGGGAGGGCTCGCGCTGATCGCCACCGGCCTTGCCCTGGGCCACAGATCCGAGCGCCTCGCCGCCCGCCGCGGCGTCCTCCTCGCCGCCCTCTCGGGCACCCTTTTCGCCCTCGCCGGGGTCGCGATCAAGGGGCTGACCGGGGTAGACGGGATGTCGATCGCCGTGGTCGGTCCGTGGGTAGCGTTGATAGCGCTCTGTGGCTTGCTTGCCCAGTACACCGCGGTGATCGCGCTTCAGCGCGGCGGCGCGATCGAGACGATCGGCCTGATGGGGCTGGTCGCGAACGGAACTCAGATCTCGGCCGGAGTGCTCGTCTTCGGCGACCCGCTCAGCGCCAGCCCGCTCGGCCTGGTCCTCCAGGCAAGCGCCTTCGCGATGATCTGCCTCTCCGCGCTCCTTCTTCCCGCTCGCTCGCCGAGCCCGTCCAGGCTCCGCCTGCTCCAGGCCACAGCCTAGACACGCCCTGGCGAGGATCTCGCCCGAAGAGGTCAGAGCACCGTCAGCTGCAACGCCGCGCCGAGCAGGCCGCAGCCGAGGACCACGTAGAGCACGGTGAGCTTGCCGTGCCAGCGGTTGAGGGCGAGGAAAGCCCCGACGGCTAGGACCGCGGTGTAGACGTCGACAACGCTGGCGTCGACGATGTCGACGGTGACGGCGGCGATCAATCCGATCACTCCAGCCGCGACGCCGAGCAGGAAGGGCCGGATGCGCGGATTGTCGGCGACCGCGACGAAGAAGCGGTGAAAGAAGATCGGGAAGACGAAGGCGGGGAGGAAGATGCCAAGCGTCATCGCGAAGGCGCCCGCGGTTCCCCCCGCCACGTAGCCGACGAAGGTCGAGAAGATGATCAACGGGGCCGGAAGGATCCCGCCCATCGCCAGCCCGTCGACGAACTGGCTGTCGGTGAGCCAGTGGTGGTCGGCCACCGCACTCTGCTGGAGGAAGGGGATCACGGTGAAGGCGCCGCCAAAGGTGAGCAACCCCGCTTGCAACCCCTCGAGAAAGATCTCCGCGGTCAAGGAGAGGGTCACGGCGCCAGCCACGACGAGGGCGAGAGCAGCGGGTGCAAAGGAGTGGCTCTGGCCGATCCAGCGCCCGGCGTTGGTCCGCAACTCATAGGCAAGGCCCGCGCCAAGCAGGACGAGGAGGAAGCTCGCCGAGGCGAATACGGTGAGGACGAAGGCGACCGCCGCGATCGCCGCGAGCCAGGCGTCGGTGATGAAGGTGCCGCTCAGCCTGATGACGGCGCGCAGGACGATCGCGCCGACCGCCGCGCTCAGCCCGTAGAACAGCCCGTCGAGGCGCCCGGCGAGGTTCGCCTCGACGTAGAGGATCGAGAGGGCGAACATGAGGATGAAGCCGGGCAGCATGAATCCGAGCCCGGCGAGGAACCCACCGAGCTTGCCGCCACGCGTCCGCCCGAAATAGACGCAGAGCTCATGCGCCTCTGGGCCGGGAAGTACTTGATAGACGGCAAGCGTCTTCTTGAAGGTCTCCTCGGAAACCCAGCCTTCTTCGTCGACGCACTCGTGCTTGATCATCGCGATCTGCGCCGCCGGACCGCCCCAGGCGAGCGCGCCGAACTTGAGGAAGCGCAGGAAGATCGAGCCGGGGGAATCGCTGGCTGGGTCGGGACTCGCCGCAAGCGTCCGAGCGGAAGCGAGTCCTTGCGGCGCCATGGCGAACGCGATTCTGGCAGTACCGCCCCGAAGATTCAGCGCTCTGGTCCCCGCGCGGTTGCGATCGGCTGTGCCGGGTAGCCCAATCGAGAGCCGTTCCCGACACGAGAGGAGGCAGAGTCGTGCCGCAGAAAATCGTCCCGAATCTCTGGTTCGACACCGAGGCCGAAGAGGCCGCGGGGTTCTATGCCTCGGTCTTCCCCAACTCGCGGATCGTCAACGTCACCCATTACACCGAGGCCGGTCCACGCCCCGCCGGCACGGTGATGACCGTCGAGTTCGAGCTGGACGGCCAGCGGTTCATCGGTATCAACGGCGGCCCCGAATTCACGTTCGACGAGGCAGTTTCCTTCGGAATCGAATGCGAGACCCAGGAGGAGATCGACTACTTCTGGGAGCGTCTTTCGGAGGGTGGCGAGGAAGGACCGTGCGGCTGGCTCAAAGACCGCTACGGCCTCTCCTGGCAGGTCGTGCCGAGGGGGATGGAGGAGGTGTTCGCCGATCCGGACCCCGAGCGCGCCGAGCGCGCGATGAGGGCGATGCTCGAGATGGGCAAGATCGACATGGCCGCGCTGCGCCGAGCAGCCGAGGGCGCACCCGCGAGCTGACGACGCTCCACCCCGTTCGCCATGTCGCCGCGGGCTATTTCGTGGGGCAGAGACGCTCGCGGGCGATCCAGTCGGATCCGCGCGGCGGCTTGCGCGTCTCGGCTCGGGCCTTGCCGCACTCGCGATAGGCCCGCCCGCCATAGGGGCTGGGGGATCGAGCCGCGACGGCCTGCAACAGCAGCGGAACCGGGTCGATCGGGGTGTCGTAGCGGCGCACCTCGAAGTGCAGGTGCGGGCCGGTGGAATCGCCGGTGGAGCCCACGTAGCCGATCCGCGTGCCGCCGACCGCCTGCTCCCCCACCCAGCTCGTGATCGAGGCCAAGTGCGCGTACCAGGTGGTGAAGCCAAGGCGGTGCTGGATCACCACGAGGTTGCCGTAGCCGCCGTAGTTGTAGGCGGCGTAGATCGTCGTGCCGCGACCGGCCGCCCCCACGCGCGTGCCGTAGAGAACTGGGAAGTCGACGCCCTCGTGGCGGTGGTCGCCCCGCGGGGCGCCGAACCCGTCGCCGATCGGTCCCGCGACCGGACGCAGGAACCGCACCGGCCCGCTCAGCGACTCAGCCTCGCCCCTCAGTGAGCCGATCGTCACCGGCCCGACGAGGCCGTCCGCGGCGATGCCGGCGGCGCGCTGAGCACGCAGCACCGCTCCCCTGGTCAGCGGCCCGAACAGGCCATCGGCCCTCCCGGGCCCATGACCGGCGCGCTGGAGCAAAAACTGGAGCGCCGCGACGTCCCAGCCGCGATTCCCGAACCGCATCACACGGCTTCCGAGCGACGGCCTGCCGCGCCAACCGAGCGCCCGTTTCGTCTGTCGGCCCGCGATGCCGTCCGCCAGCAGTCCCCGGCGGCGCTGGAAGGCGATCACCGCATGCCGGGTGAGGGGACCCCTGACCCCATCCACATAGCCACGATATAGGCGCAATGCCTTCATGGCCGCCTGCAGTGCAGCCACGTTCGGGGGGGATGCACCGGCGCGCGCCGGGACGATGGCCACGACAACGATCAGCGCCGATACCCCGACTCCTCGGATCCAGGGCATTTCCCAATATTGGGTAATGAGGACCCCACTTACAACTCCTCGCAACGATCCGTGCAACGAGGGAGTGCCGGGCGAGCGTTTTCTGAAACCCGATCTGGGGGTGTTGAGATCAGCCGACCCCCCGGCCGCGGCGACCTAGCCGAGCAGCTTGGCCTTCTGGGCGGCGAACTCCTCCTCGGTGAGAATTCCCTGGCTTTTGAGTTCGCCCAGCTCCTTGAGCCGGTCGATCGTCGAGTCAGCGGCAGGCGCCGCGGGAGCGGCGGGAGCCGGCGCTGGTGCAGCCTGCGGCGGCGGGGGCGCTTCCTGTGCGGCCCAGCGCTCGGACTGGCGCCTGGAGACGCGGTTGCTCACCGCGGTTGCGGTTCCGGCGACGACGGCCGTCCGCGCGACGCCTCTGAGTAGTCCCGGCATGGCGGTTCTCCTTTGCTCAGGCCGCGTCCGCCGCGTCCAGGGCGGCGAGCACGGATTGGATTGGAATGCGCCCCGTGGCGACCAGCTGGCCGCCGGAGCGGCGAAGGGCGGAAGCGAAGGGCGCCGCCCAGCGGTTCTCGTAGACGAGCAGCGCCGCCGAGGTGCCGGGCTCGAGCGCGCTCCCTGCCTCATCGGTGTCTTCGCCCGAGAGCAACCCCGAGGAGGCGCCCTCGAAGTCGGCGAATGCCTCTACCTGGTCTCCCAGATCGGAGATCTCGAGCCTGGTGAGGGAGCCGTCCTCGTCCTTGTGGAGGAAGACGAGATCGAGGATGCGGATCAAACCGCGATCGACCAAGTCGAGCAGATGCGGAGCCGCCTCTCCGGTCGGTTGGCGCCCAGGCCACTCGACCAGCAAGTAGTCGATTGGGCCCATCTCGTCGAACTCTTCGGCACTCACAAGCTCGCTCCCTTCGTCGTGACTCCAGTGACCCGATCCACTGACCGTACGCCTCTTGGCTGTGCAACATCATCTCAACAAGGCGATAGTCGACGGCGACCGCTGGGGTGCGCTCCCAAAGAAATCGAGCGGGGCAGCCAGGACTCGAACCTGGAATCGCCGGTTTTGGAGACCGGTGCCTTAGCCAGTTGGGCCACTGCCCCAAGGCCCCCGATTCTATGCGGGCGGAGGGACTTGAACCCCCACGGGCCGAAGCCCACCAGGACCTAAACCTGGCGCGTATACCAAATTCCGCCACGCCCGCTCGACCCCCATAATGGCGCTTAACGAGCGGCCAATGCCGCCCCGTCGCCCATAGATTCTATGATCGACGCCGTGGCGGTAGGAGAGGTAACGCCGGGCTACGAGCTCTGGCACCCCAATCGGGAAAAGGCCGAGGTGATCACGACCAAGTTCGTGGTCGCCTTCCTGATGCTGGTGACCGCCATCATCGCGGCGGTGGTAACGATCACCGGCTTCTCGCTGCTCAGCGGCGGCGGCGGCATGGGCATCGTCTGCTTTATCTTCGCGCTGCTCTACGCCTTCTTCGCCTATCTGGTCGCGCGGCGCTGGAGCCGCGGCATCCTCCCGGTCGCCGCGTCGCTCTCGATGATCCTGGCGATCTTCTGCGCGGTCGGCGCCAACAGCTGGTTCGCCCGCGACAAGGCCGGCTTCGAGGACGCCCTCATCCCGGTGCCGCTGATCGGGCTGCTGGTCGTCATCCTTGCCCTGGTCCAGCTGGTCCTGATCGCCGCCTGCTTCTACGGCTTCAGCCAGGACTGGCACGTCGAGGAGGAGCGACCGATCGGCTCCGGCGAGGACTACGGCGCCGGCGCCCCGCCGAGCCCGGACGCTCCGCAGCCCGCCTGAGCCCTGGCGGCGGCTGACCAAGCGGGGCAAGGACGCAGGGAGGCCGAATAGCAGCGCTATTTGGCCGACCGAGGACACCGCACCGCGCCGTGTCAGCCGCCGCCAGGGGATGCCGGAGGTGGGATTCGAACCCACAAGCCCATAAAGGGCAATCGATTTTGAGTCGATCGCGTATGCCAGTTCCGCCACTCCGGCGCGGGCCGAACGATAGACCGCGCCCGGCGGGGCCGCACTAGACTCAGCCGCGGGATGAGGGTCCACCACCTCAACTGCGGCTCGCTCTGCCCCCACGGGAGGCGCCTGATCAACGGCGACGGGAAGCTGACCGAGAAGGGCGAAGTCGTCTGCCACTGCCTGGCGATCGAGACCGACGACGGACTGGTCCTGGTCGACACCGGCTTTGGCATGGAGGACGCGCGCAACCCGCGCCAGCTCGGCTTCTTCTTCGGCCTGATGAACGCCGAGCCCAAGGTCGAGACGACGGCGCTGGAACAGCTCGAGGCGCTTGGCTTCGGAGCCGGCGACGTGCGCCGAATCGTCGCCACCCATCTCGACCCCGATCACTCGGGCGGGCTGCCTGACTTCCCTAATGCCGAGGTCCACGTGCTCTCGACCGAGCTCGACGCCGCGCTGCATCCGGCACTCAAGGACAAATTGCGCTACCCAGAGGTCCACTGGAAGCACGGACCGAACTGGATCAGGCACGACACCGGCGGCGATGAGTGGTTCGGCTTCGAGAGCGTCCGCATCCTTCCCGGCACGGGCGCCGAGCTGCTCCTGATCCCGCTGTTCGGGCACTCGCGCGGCCACACCGGGGTGGCGCTGCGGAGGGGCGAGCGCTGGTTGCTGCACTGCGGCGATGCCTACTTCAACCACGGTGAGGTCGAGACGCCGCCGAACTGCCCTCCCGGACTGCGCTTCTTCCAGAACCTCACCGCCGCCGACAATCGCACCCGCAAGGCAAACCAGGAGCGGCTGCGCGAGCTCGTCGCTCGCCATGGCGAGAAGATCGACCTGATCTGCTCCCACGACCCGCACGAGCTGGTGCGCGAGCAGGCAAAGGCGGGCGCCCCAGCCACGTCCGCGTGACCGGGGCGGCGCCGGAAAAACTCTGGGACCCGCCGGCCGAGCTGGTCGAGCGGGCGAGGATGACCGAGTACATGCGCTGGCTGGAGACCGAGCGCGGGCTGCGCTTCGGCGGCTACGAGGATCTCTGGCGCTGGTCGGTCGACGACCTCGAGGGCTTCTGGTCCTCGATCTGGGACTTCTTCGAGGTGCAGGCCGACGGCGGCTACGAGCGCGTGCTGGGCAATCGCGAGATGCCGGGCGCCGAGTGGTTCGCCGGCGCCAGCCTCAACTACGCCGAGCACGTCTTCGCCGGTAAGGACGACGACGAGCCCGCGATCCTGCACGCCTCCGAGCTGCGCGAGCTGGAGGAGCTGAGCTGGGGCGAGCTGCGGGCGCAGGTCGCTGCTGTCGCCACCGGCCTGCGCGCGATCGGGGTCGAGCGCGGCGACCGGGTGGTCGCCTACATGCCGAACATCCCCGAGGCGATCGTCGCCTTCCTCGCCACCGCCTCGATCGGCGCGGTCTGGTCGAGCTGCTCGCCCGACTTCGGGCCGGCAAGCGTGATCGACCGCTTCGCCCAGATCGAGCCCAAGGTTCTCTTCGCCGTCGACGGCTACCGCTACGGCGGCAAGGACTTCGACCGCCGCGACGTCCTCGGCGAGCTGCAGGAGGCGATGCCGAGCCTGCGGCGCACCGTCGTCCTCCCCTACCTCGACCCCGATCCCGACCTCTCCGCCCTGGGCGACGCGACCGGCTGGGGCGAGCTGCTCGCCGCCGGCGAGGGTGCCCAACTCTCCTTCGAGCGCGTCCCCTTCGACCACCCGCTCTGGGTCCTCTACTCCTCCGGCACGACCGGCCTGCCGAAGGCGATCGTCCAGGGCCAGGGCGGCATCCTGCTCGAGCACCTGAAGAAGCTCCACCTGCACGTCGACGCGCACCCCGGCGATCGCCTCTTCTGGTTCACGACGACCGGCTGGATGATGTGGAACTTCCTCGTCTCCGGGTTGCTGACCCGCGCCGCGATCGTCCTCTACGACGGCAACCCCGGTCACCCGGACATGAGCGTGCTCTGGGATTTGGCGGCGCGGGCCGGCGTGACGATGTTCGGCACCAGCGCCTCCTACATCGCCGCCTGCATGAAGGCCGGGGTCGAGCCCGGTGCCGGCCGCGACCTCAGCCGCCTCGGCGCCGTCGGCTCGACCGGCTCTCCCCTCTCCCCCGAGGGCTTCGACTGGATCTACGAGCAGCTCGGCGCTGAGACCTGGCTCTTCTCGACCAGCGGCGGCACCGATCTCTGCACGGCCTTCGTCGGCGGCACGCCGCTGCTGCCGGTCTACCGCGGCGAGCTGCAGGCGCGGGCGCTCGGCGCCGCGGTCGAGGCCTGGGACGAAGACGGCAATTCGGCGATCGGCGAAGTCGGCGAGCTGGTCGTCACCGAGCCGATGCCCTCGATGCCGGTCTTCTTCTGGGGCGACCCCGACGGCAGCCGCTACCGGGCGAGCTACTTCGAGCAGTACCCCGGCGTCTGGCGCCACGGCGACTGGATCGAAATCACTTCGCGCGGGACCGCGGTGATCTACGGACGCTCGGACTCGACCATCAACCGCTCCGGCATCCGCATGGGGACCAGCGAGATCTACCGTGCCGTGCTCGGAATAGATTCGATCGTCGACGCCCTCGTCGTCGACGTGCCACGCCCCGGCACCGAGGGCTGGATGCCGCTCTTCGTTGTCCTCCGCGACGGTGCCGAGCTGGACGACGAGCTGCGCCGCGAGATCGCCGGCCGCATCCGCCAGCACTGCTCCCCACGTCACGTGCCCGACGAGGTCTTCACGATCGCCGAGGTGCCGCGCACCCTCAGCGGCAAGGTCCTGGAGGTGCCGGTGAAGCGGATCCTGATGGGCACGCCCGCCGAGAAGGCGGCCAGCCGCGACTCGCTGGCCAACCCGGCGGCGCTCGACTACTTCACGGAGATGGCAGCGGGGCTCGCCGACTGACGCCCGCCCTCCGTGGGCTGCGGGGCGCCACCGCCCGCATCGCGGCGAGGACCGCGAATCCCCAGGCGGCGGCGACGAGGAGGCCGGCGAGGACGTCGCTCGGGTAATGCCAACCGATTACGACCACCGAGGACCCCACCGCCAGCGTGAACGCGGCACCCGCGGTCAGCGTCAGCTTCCGCAAGGTGGGGGGAACGACGAAGAGATAGGCGATCGCGATCGAGGCCGCCGCGGTGGTGTGGCCGCTGGGAAAGGTGTTGGGCTCGAAGGGGTCGCCGCCGATGGCCAGCTTTACGCGGGGATGGGCGAGCAGTACCTTCAGCGTCTGGGTGGTGAGGTTGGCGCCGACGACCACGAGCACCGCGGCGAGGGCGTCGGAGGGACGGCCGCGCAGGAGCGCGATGCAGCAGGCGACGGCGAGCAGCGCCAGCATCGGCAGGGGATCGGCGAGCGAGGCGATGGCATCGGCCAAGGTGCCGCCTTCCGGGGGGTGTTCCACCACCCTGAGGAAGAGGCGTACGTCGGCGTGCCTGCCCGCCGCGAGGCCTAGGGCGAGAACGGTGAGAAAGCCGAGCGCGGCGACGCAGGCGAGACAGGCCGCGAGCGGGGCTTTGACGTTGCGGGCCACCGCGAAACGGTAGCGAGGCGGGTTAAGCGGCTCCTTAGGCCGGCGTGACCGGATTGCGGCGCTCGGCGAAAGCGCGGTTCTTGCTCGCCGCCATCGCGAAGCGGCGGACCAGCTCCGCGCGCAGGTCCCCGGGCTGGATCACCGCGTCGACGACCATCTCCGAGGCGAGGTGGAGGATGTCGATGTCGGCCGCGTATTCCTCGCGTTTGCGCTCCACGAACTCGGCCCGCTCGACCTCGTCCTCGATCGCCTGGATCTGGTTGTAGAAGACGGCGTTGATCGCCGCCTCGGGACCCATCACGGCGATCGACGCACTGGGCAGGGCGATGCAGCAATCGGGCTCGAAGGCGGGGCCGGCCATCGCGTAGAGACCGGCGCCGTAGGCCTTGCGGACGATTACCGAGAGCTTCGGCACGGTCGCCTCGGAGACGGCGCTGATCATCTTCGCGCCGTGGCGGATGATCCCCTGGCGCTCGACCGCGGTGCCGATCATGAAGCCGGGCACGTCGGCGAGGAAGAGCAGCGGCACGTTGAAGGCGTTGCAGGTCTGGATGAAGCGCGCCGCCTTGTCGGCGGAGTCGACGAAGAGGACGCCGCCTTTCTGGCGCGGCTGGTTGGCGACGACGCCGACGACACGGCCGTCGAGGCGGCCGTAGCCGACGATCAGCTCTTTGGCCCAGCGCTTGTGGACTTCGAGGAAGGAGTCGGTGTCGAGCAGGGCGTCGAGCACCTCGCGCATGTCGAAGGGCTGGTTCTCGTCGGCCGGGAGGATCTCGGCGATCGCGGCGTCGGAGGCCGGCGCCGCGGGCACCGCCGCGGGCGGCTCCCCCCGCCAGCTGCCCGGCATGTAGGACAGGTAGCGCTTCGCGAGGTCGATCGCCTCCTCGTCGCTCTTGACCAGGAAGTGACCGCAGCCGGAGACGCCGGTGTGCATCTTCGCCCCGCCCATCTCCTCCAGCGTCACCTTCTCGCCGATCACCATCTCCGCCATCCGCGGCGACCCCAGATACATCGAGGCGTTGCCCTCGCGCATGATCACCACATCGCAGAAGGCCGGGATGTAGGCGCCGCCGGCGGCGCTGGGCCCGAACAGCAGGCAGACCTGCGGAACCTGGCCGGAGAGCCGCACCTCGTTGTGGAAGATGCGACCGGCGCCGCGCCGTCCCGGGAACATCTGCACCTGATCGGTGATCCGCGCCCCGGCCGAGTCGACCAGATAGACCATCGGGACCTGCAGCGAAAGCGCCCGTTCCTGGATCCGGAGGATCTTCTCGACCGTCTTCGGGCCCCAGGAGCCGGCCTTGACCGTCGGATCGTTTGCCATCAGGGCGACCCGCCGGCCGTCGATCGTGGCGAGGCCGGTGACGACGCCGTCGGCGCCGAGGCCCTCCTCGTTCCAGTTGGCCAACAGCCCCTCCTCGGCGAAGGAGCCGGCATCGACCAGACGCTCGACCCGCTCGCGCACTGGCAGCTTGCCCTGCTCGGCGGTCTTCTCGTGGTGGCGCTGCGGGCCGCCGCCGAGCGCCGCCTCCAGTGCCTTGGCGAAGTCGGTCACGGCCGGGAGCCTATTCGGCCGGGGCGCGATGCCAGTCCACGGGACCCGCCTTCAGCAGGTGGGCGCCGAGCGGCCGCCCGAGCACCTCCTGCGCGGCGCGCGAGGCGTCGAGCAGGCGCGGCAGGTCGATCCCGGTCTCGATCCCCATCTCGTGCAGCATCGAGACGACGTCCTCGGTAGAGACGTTGCCGGTCGAGCCCGGCGGCACCGGGCAGCCGCCAAGCTCGCCGAAGCTCGACTCGAAGGAGTCGACCCCCTGCTCCAGCGCCGCCAGCAGGTTGGCGAGGCCCTGGCCGCGGGTGTTGTGGAAGTGCGCCGTCAGCTCGACTTCGCCGAGCCGCTCGCGCGCCGCGGCGAAGAACTCGCCCACCTGGCGCGGGTTGGCCATCCCAGTGGTGTCGCCAAAGCCGACCTCAGCGCAGCCGGCGGCGGCGAGCCGCTCGGCGATCGCGAAGACACGGTCGGGCGGCACCTCACCCTCATAGGGGCAACCGAAGGAAGTCGAGATCACCCCCTCGCAGCGCAGACCCGCCTCGCCGGCGGCCGCCAGCGTTCGCTCCAGCCCGCCCAGCGACTCCTCGATCGAGCGGTTGACGTTCTTGCGGTTGTGGGCCTCGGAAGCCGAGACGAAGACGTTGATCTCGTCGAAGCGGTCGCGCAGCCCCAGCGCCCGCTCCAGCCCGCGCTCGTTGGGGATCAGGACCGAGAAGGAGACGCCGTCGCGCCGCTGCACACCGGCCAGCGTCTCCTCCGCGTCGGAGAGCTGAGGGATCACGTCCGGACGCACGAACGAGGTCACCTCGAGCCGCGACAGCCCGCTCTCGGTGAGCATGTCGATCAAGCGCACCTTCTCCGCGGTCGGGATCGTCTCCGGCTCGTTCTGGAAGCCATCGCGAGGGCCGACCTCGCGGATGCGGACGCTACTGGGCAGTTCAGCCATGCGGATCGAGGCTACGCCGTCGGCGGGCCCACCTGGCCGACCACACGCCGCTCGTGGGTGCCGACGCCGATCGTCCGCTCGCCTTCGGTCACTTCGACGTCGAAGCGGAGCTTGCGCCCTTCGACGACCTCGCGCAGGGCCACACGCGTCTGGCAGGTTGCGCCTTCGGCAGCCGCCGCCACGTGCTTGACGCAGACCTCGAAGCCGACGGTCGCCTGGCCCTCGGGCAGATGCTCGTAGGCGAGCGCCGTGGCGCTGCCCTCCATCATCGCGATCATTCCCGGCGTGGAGAGGACACTGGCCCCGATCGTCCCGCCGACACTCGTGACCAGCCGATCCTCGACGACAAACTCGTCGCTGCGCTCGATCCCCGGCGCCAGTCCCAGCTCGGACTCGGCCATCAGACCATCCCCAGGCCGCCACTCACGCCCAGGGTCTCCCCCGTCACGTAGGTGGCGTCATCCGAAGCGAGGAAGGCGACCGCGGCGGCGACCTCGTCGGGCTGTCCCAGGCGCTTCATCTGAGTCGCCTCTTTCATCGTCTCGATCACCTTCTCGCCGATCTCGCCGAACTCCTTGGCGCCCATCAGCAATGGCGTCTCGATCGGGCCGGGGGCGATCGAGTTGGCGGTGATCCCGTAGCGGGCGTTCTCGCGGGCGATCGCCTTCATGAAGGCGACGATGCCACCCTTGGCGGCCGAGTAGACAGCCGAGCCCTTGGAGCCGACGCGACCCGCCTCCGAGGAGATGCTGACGATTCGGCCGTAGCCCGCCTGCTGCATCGCCGGCAGCGCCGCATGGGTGCAGTTGAGGACGCCGCCAAGGTTGACGTCGAGGACGCGCTGCCACTGCTCGGGGGTCGTGTAGGTGAAGAAGCCGAACTCGTCGGTGCCGGCGTTGTTGACGAGGACGTCCGGCACCCCCACCGCCGCTATTGCGGCCCCGGCGGACTCCAGATCGGTGACGTCCAGCTCGATCGAGTGGCCGTTGACCTCCCCAGCGACACGCCCGGCTCCCTGGACGTCGACGTCGCCGACCCATACCTCCGCCCCTTCGGCGGCGAGCCGGGCCGCGATCGCGGCGCCGATCCCGCTGGCGCCGCCGGTGACCAGCGCCTTTCGTCCCTCCAGCCTCATAGAGAGCGTGAGCATAGACTGGCGCGGCCTTGACGGAGCTCGAACCGATCCCGATCGTCGGCGGCACCGGCGCCCTCGGCGCCGGTCTCGCCCTGCGCTGGGCGCAGGCGGGCCGGCCCGTCGCGATCGGCTCCCGCTCGGCCGAGCGGGCCGAGGAGGCGGCGGCGAAGCTGCGCGAGGCGGTACCCGGCGCCACGGTGGAGGGCCTGCTCAACGAGGAGGCGGCCCGGCGCGCCGAGATCGTCTTCCTCACCGTCCCCTTCCGCGCCCAGTCGGAGAACCTCAACAACCTGCGCGAGGCACTGCGGCCGGGCCAGATCCTGGTCGACTGCACCGTCCCCCTTGCCGCCGCGGTGAGCGGCAAGGCGACCCGCTCGCTGGGCGTCTGGCAGGGGTCGGCCGCGCAGCAGGCGCAGGAGATGGTGCCCGAGGGGGTCACCGTCGTCGCCGCGCTGCACACGGTCGGCGCCCCCAGCCTCGCCGACGGTGAGGCCGAGCTGGACGAGGACGTGCTCGTCTGCGGCGACCGCAAGGCCGACAAGGCCCGCGTCGCCCGCCTGATCGAGCTGATCCCGGGCCTGCGCGCGGTCAACGCCGGTCCATTGGAGACGGCGCGCATCGTCGAGCAACTCACCCCGCTGCTGATCTCGGTCAACGTCCGCTACAAGACCCACGCCGGGATCCGGCTCACCGGACTTCCCGAAGGAGATCATTGGGAGTGAGAGTCGCGCTGCTCGCCGGCGGCACCGGGGGCGCGAAACTCGGTGCCGGGATCCAGGAGGAGATCGGCGCCGATCTGGCGGTGATCGCCAATACCGCCGACGACATCGAGGTGCTGGGCGTCCACGTCTCCCCCGACCCCGACCTCATCACCTACTGGCTCAGCGGCGAAATCGACGCCGAGCGCGGCTGGGGGATTCGCGAGGACACCTTCACCGTCTTCGAGCGCCTCGCCAGGCTGGGTGCGCCAGACTGGTTCGGCCTCTCCGACCGCGACCTCGCGGCCTGCCTCTACCGCCGCCAGTTCCTCGAGGAGGGCGGGCGGCAGACCGACGCCCAGGCGCAGATCGCGCGGGGGCTCGGCGTAGAGGCACGTGTCCTGCCGATGAGCGACGCGCAAGTGCGCACCAGGGTGTTGACCGACGCGGGCTGGCGCGGCCTGCAGGAGTACCTGATCGTCGACCGGGGCGAGCCCGCCGTGCAGGGCGTCGAGCTGGAGGGGATCGCCGAGGCCGAGCCGACCGCGGAGGCCCTGGCGGCGATCGGCGACGCCGAGGCGATCGTGATCGGCCCGTCCAACCCGGTGATCAGCATCGGCCCGATCCTCGCTGTCCCCGGCATGCGAGAGGCAATCGCCGCCTCCGGCGCCCCGGTGGTGGCAGTCAGCCCGTTCGTCGCCGGCGAGGTCGTCAAGGGCCCGACGGATCGCTTCATGGCGGCCGTCGACCGACTCCCCACCGCGGCCGGGGTCGCTTCGCTCTACGCCGGCCTGATCGACGCGATGGTCGTCGACGAGGGGGATCCAGACTCGCCTCCGGACGAGATCCCGACCCTGGCCGCACCCACCCTGATGGAGGGCGCCGCCGGCCGCGCCCGGCTTGCGCGGATCGTTCTCGACTACGCGGCTACCCTCGCCGAGAGGTGAAAGCGACTGCCGTCCTGCCCGTGAAGCGATTCGCCGCAGCGAAGCGGCGGCTCGCCACGGGCATCGATGACGAGCGGCGCGAAGCCCTGGTGGCGGCGATGCTGGAGGACGTGCTCGAGGCGATCGGCGAATCCCGCTCGATCGAGCGGACGATCGTCGTCACCGGGGATCCCCGCGCGCAGGAGATCGTCGCCTCCACGCCCGCCGAGGTCGTTCCCGACCCCGCCGACGAGGGCCATATAACGGCGGCTCTGGCCGGCATCGCCCGGGCGGAAGCGGACGGCGCAGGCTGCGTCGTGCTCCTCCCCGGCGATTGCCCGCTGCTCGAGCCGCGTGAGCTGGACCGCCTTCTCACCGGGGTTCCGTCCAGCTATGTGGCGATCGTCCCCGACCGTCACGGTAGCGGCACCAATGCCCTCGCCCTCGCCCCGCCCAGCGCGATCGAGCCCGCCTTCGGCGAGGGGA
Source organism: Solirubrobacterales bacterium (assembly GCA_044867645.1). Lineage (GTDB taxonomy): Bacteria > Actinomycetota > Thermoleophilia > Solirubrobacterales > 70-9 > VRUE01. Next base: position 98,195 of record JBIOVI010000026.1, read on the forward strand.
GCTGCGGCCGCCACGTCGCCGCCGCCCGCGCCGCGGAGGTTCCCTTCGCGGTCGAGGAGCTGCCCTCGCTGGCCCTCGACCTCGACACGCCAGCCGACGTGGTCGCCCTGACGCGTGAGCTGGAAAAGCGGCCGGGCCGCGCCCGCCGCACCGCCAAGGCGCTGGGGCTTTGAGCGGGCAGGGAGAGCTACGCATCCTCCCCGTCGCCGGACTGCCCGAGTTCGAGGAGGACATGCGGATCGGCGCCGAGATCGCCGCCCGCACCGAGTTGCTCGACGGCGACGTCGTCGTCGTCTCGCAGAAGATCGTCTCCAAGGTCGAGGGCAGGATTCGCCGCCTTTCCGCCGTGATCCCGGGCGGAGAGGCCCGTCGCCTGGCGGCGGTGCTGGGCAGGGAACCGGCGCTGATCGAGCTGATCCTCAGCGAGAGCCGGGAGGTGCTGCGGGCGGAGCGGGGAGTGCTGATCGCCGAGACCAACCACGGCTTCGTCTGTGCCAATGCCGGCGTCGACAGCTCCAACCTGCCGGAGCCGGACACAGTCTCGCTGCTGCCTGAGGATCCGGATGCTTCGGCGCGCCGGATCCGCGACGAGCTCGCCGCGGAGACCGGCCGCACGCTCGCGACGATCGTCAGCGACAGCTTCGGCCGTGCCTGGCGACTGGGTCAGGCGGAGGTAGCGATCGGCTGTGCCGGCATCGCCCCCCTCGACGACTGGCGCGGGCGCCCCGACGTGGGCGGGCGCGAGCTGGAGGCAACGGTGATCGCGATTGCCGATGAGGCGGCGGCGGCGGCCGACCTGGTGCGCGACAAGACGAGCAGAGTCCCGGCAGCGATCATCCGCGGCCTAGAGCGCTATGTCGACGCCGACGATGGCCCCGGCGCCTCAGCCCTGCGCCGCAGCCGAGATGAGGACCTCTTCCGCTAAGGACGTGCCGGTGATCGAGCACCACTATGGACCT
>JBIOVI010000027.1:0-26616 GCA_044867645.1 Solirubrobacterales bacterium
CCTGGGTTTCCGATGCCGTCAACAGCCGGGTCCAGGTCTTCGACGAAGAAGGCGCATATGTCACTCAGTTCGGCGAGAATGGATCGGGCGAAGGCCAGCTCGACACCGGTGCGTGGTTGCGCATAGCTCTCGGCCCCAACGGCGACGTCTGGGTTACCGATTCGGGGAACCACCGCGTGCAGAAATGGCGGGAGGCCGGCCGGCTCATGACGGGCTATGGCCTCAAGGTTCAAGACGACCCCAAGGTAGAACTCGAGACCGCGGGCGACCTCGTGGACAGCGTCGAAGGCAGCGAGGCCGGGGCGCATGTCTACGAGCATGATGGAGACTTGCTCACGGCCCACGAAGGTCCGCAAGGCGAGACCGAATACGAATACGACGAAGCCGGCCGGATGACCAGGGTCGAACTGCCCAACGGCACCTGGGCACAGATCGAATACGGCTCGACCGACGGGCGGGTCAAAAAAGTCACCGTCGACCCAGCTGGCGCCGGCCCGGAAAAGACGACCAGCTTCACCTACACCGACCAGCCGCGCTCAACCAAAGTGACTCCACCGGACGCCCCGGCGATCACCTACGACATCGGCGAAGACGGCTCGGTTTTCAAATGGCAGAACGCCCTGAAACCGCCGGAATTCGAAGCCGTCTCCGGCACCCTTTACGACGTCGAAGCCAAAGAAACCGCAAACCCGATCGCCGTCGGCGAGTACAACCTCGTGGTGAAAGCCTACTCGGAGGAGGGAATCGCCTCGATTCAGGTCTACGCCAACGGCAATCAGCTGCTCTCCGAAAAGACCTGTCCGCAGGTCTACGAAGAACCCGCCGCATGTAAAAAACTCCCCGACGAGTGGGTGACGTACACCGGCAACCACGCACCGGGGATTCTCAACCTCGAGATGGTCATCGAGGATCGCATAGGGCAAGTAGCGAGCAAACGGTTCTGGGTCAACATCCCCTACACGCCTCCGCCACCACCCGATCAGCCGGTGACCCCGAAATTCGCCGATGTCCTGAGCTTTCGCGAAGAGCACGGACTAGACCTCGATCTCGATCCGGTCCAGGACGAGCTGGAGCTCAACGACCGTGTATTCGACACGATCAACGATTGGATTCAGGGCAGGCCGGTCGCCGTCGCTTCGATGGAACGGTGGGGCGCGCCGCTGCGGACGCCGGAAGTGGCGGAGCTGGAATATCGGATTGCCTATTGGAAGCAGGCGGTTAGTGAGGTTCCGACCTGGGCTGAAGCAAACGCCTCTGGTGCTTTTGCAGGCTACTACCTTGACGAACGCGCAGGCGGGCTAATGCGAGTTGGCTTCACCTCCAATCAGACCGGAAATATCAGTTCGCTGAAGAGCGGCGTCAATCTACCGGCAGAGGACCGGATAACGCCGTTCGTGGCCCAGCCAGATCATTCACTCGCGGGCTTGCGCAGTCTCGCTAGCCAGGTCTCCGCCGCTGGCACTTCGAATCCGGCTGCGGAGATCTATCGAGTCGGCGTTGCGTCTGAGAGCAACGAGATCCGCGTCGGAAGCTCTGCTGTGGGGACCGCCACGTCATTCCTGCAGAGCCAGTTCGGAGTAGGAGCGCCCATCGCGGTGTATGAAGCCGGGCCCCTGGCGGCGACGGTTGGACGCGAACGTATTACGGGCAAGATGCTTGGTGGGGAACGGATACTGGTCAAAGAACCCAGCGGGGAAGAATGGAACTGCACCACCGGCTTTGGAGCGTTCGAATATGGAACGAAACTGGCAGACGGCAGCGAAGTGCTCCGGTTGTTTGCGCTGACCGCTGCTCACTGTGGAGCACTGAACTCCTCGGTAATTCGCGCCAGACCCCCGTATGAAAAAGATGACAGGGTGCGAGCGGGCTTCATACGGCGACACGGATATGATCAGCATCAAACCTCTATCCGTCCTCTCGATGTTGCCGCGGTGAAACTTGAAGGACGTATTGAGCCGCGGCGGGTCTACATTTCAAGCTATAGTTCGCCTCTCGCTGTTCGGGGTTGGGGGATTGCCGGCCCCGGCACCCGTTTATGCCACTCGGGTGCGACCACCGATGAAGTAAAATGCGGCCCGATTACTATGCAGGAACCCGAAGACTACCTTCAGTGTGAAGAAGTCAAAAACGGAGAATGCATCGGCAAAGCCGTACTTCTAAAGCAGTGGTGCTTCGAAGCTCCGATCAAAGGCGGAGATAGTGGTGGTCCAGTATGGATCGAGGGAACGAACACCGCCTTTGGAATTAATTCCTCTGGGGGAAACAGAACCTGCGCTGCGGCGGTCGCTTTTGATGAACGGTTCCCAGAAATGGCGAGTGTGTTCAGCGATCCATCCATGGGTCCGCTCGGGGGTTTGACGACGACGCTGTCAGGAGGTAGTTAACGATGAATACCCTGCGTCTTAACTTTAGGCAATTGCCAGCACTGATCGGAATTGTCGCCTCTCTGGTCGTTAGCGTGACGCCAGCATCTGCCGGCCAGCCCACTTTCTGTCAGGGCAACCGAGTACCCGAACAGTACTTTGGAGGGGTGACCTTCGCCCCAAATTCGGACAGTGTCGTCCGAGGAAGTTACCTATACGCTCGTTTGTTCAACGGGCTAAGCCGCTCAATAGGCTCCGGTCATAGGTATTGGGAACAGAGATATGTCGACGGGGCGTGGGCGACTGTGCCGCCCACGCCTCCCCCAGACGGAGCAGAACCAATCTACCCACCTGCAAGCATGCGGAGACTAGCCGCGAGATCAGCTGGCCCTTGCATTCGTTTCAGGGTGGATACTGAGCGGCCGCCGGGCAAGTACCGCCTGATCACCGAAGTGTATATCAACCTACAACCCGGAGCGAAGTCACGCTTTCGTGCGGCCGAGTTTCGTATTAGGTAGATCAGCGGCTTCGGTCAGTTTGAAATGCGCCAGGAAGCGTGTTTTCGCAGCGGCCACCATCATGGCGCTGGGCTGGCTTTACGCACTTGGATGGAATCCAGGTGTCCTTCAGGCGCTTGCGTTGCAGCCGAGTGCGGGTTTCTGCCAGATAGGTGATGCTGATGATCTGCTGGAACGCATAGTGCAACGAGTACCAGCAACCGGGGTCAGGCTCGTAGTAGACGAGCAACGTGTCGAGCCGGGCGAGGTGGTAAGAGCGCGACTCTTGAACTTCACGCGGGGTGTGGTCCGCTCTCACTCAGAATTCACGGTTCAGCGGCATAGGGAGGAAAGCTGGAAGACCGACCCAAGCAGCCCGGACGGTCCTTGGCCTCGCAGACTGGGAAAACTATCGCCGGGTGGCGCTGGCCGCTGCTATCGATTTTCAGTTCCGGTAGAGCAAGACCCCGGCCGTTATCGCTTCTTGAAGAGGGTGGAATATGGGTCAGTCAGGAAGTGGAGGGCAGTCGAATTTTTCGTTCGGCTCATCAAGTAGTCATCGCGGCGGGAGCAGCATCGATGGTAAAGGGAAAAATCTTGCACCGAAGTGGGTTCATGTCTCTTTCGGCTGCTCTTATTTTCATATTCACCGTTGCGCAGGCCGGTGGAGTAACCGGAAGCGGAGCGAGCGCCGCAACTCGGGCGAGTGAAAGTTTCTGCGGTTCGCGGGTGGCCAAGGACTATCTTCGGCCGCTGGGCAGGATGACTCCAATTCGCCGGGTTCCCCGCTCGGGCAGGATCCCATTTGCCCCCGCAAGGTTAAACCTTGAAGCGAGGGGAGGGACTCTTGTCGTCGACGGCGGATTTGTCGGATTCCGCTTTAACGATGAAGCTGTCGGGCAGGTCCGGCATCTGAATTGGGATGTCTCGGTGCGGCTTGTCAAGGTTGACGCCCGTGGCGAGGTTGTCGCGACTATCCGCTCCAAGCGACGGCGGATCGGGTCGGTGCGAGGGAGCGCGATCAAGGACCTTCTGATTCGGGTAGCGGGAAGCCCTGCCTATTACCGCGTTGACATCGTGTTCCGCCGCATCGGTAGCCAGCACATATTGGGAGAGTTCAGCAACTATGTTCGCGTTGTTCGTTCGCATTTCGACGCACGCCTGTTGATATCCGCACCCGTCGCAAACAGAGGGGAACTGATCTCGGCCCGGCTCGCGAACTTTGGGACTGAAAAGATTTCCTCAATCTCGCCCGACTGGAGATTTGCCGTTCAGCGCTTCGATGGGGAGGAGTGGGTGTCGGCGGCCAGCGATCCGCCGCCAGAGAAACACAAACCGATAGTCCAAAAGCTCCTGGCGGGACAGATGGATGGGTGCATCGGACTTCGGATTCCGTCGTTCGAAGAACCCGGCCGTTACCGCTTCTCGATGGTTGTAGATCGGAGCAGGCAAGTTAAATCGAAAGTTCGCACGGGGGCGGTGACCGCTGAGTTTGAGATCGACGGGCGTGTCTTGAAGTAGTCGCTCGTCAGTAGTTATTGCGTCGGGAGCAGCGTTGCATCTGATCAAGAGCAAGACCGGTTACGGTGCCGAACGCGCTGGTGTGCGATCGGAGCGTACTGCGCGCAGGCAGGCGCAGCCCGAGGCTCCCGCCTCGTCGAGCCAGCGCTCGACGTCGAAGCCGGAGACTTCGACCATCCAGCGCAGCGCCAGCCGCCCCGGAACCCAGCCGCCGCCGGAGCGGGTCGAGGGGACGAAGCTGGCGTATTGCGAGTGCTCCGGGCCAGCGACTACGTCCGACTCGAGCAGGAGGACCCCGGCGGGCGCGGTGAGGCGCCAGAGGTCGGCGAGGAGGGCCATCGGGTACGGGCTCGAGCGCAGGGCGTTGCGGCAGAGAACGAAGTCGAAGTCCCCCTCCTCTGTATCGAGGACGTCCCCCGGTCGGACCTCCAGGACGCGGACATCGGTGAGATCGTCCGGCAGCTCTCGGTCGATCACCACGAGCGCGGCACCGCCCCGAACCGCCTCGCCCAAGGGATGGCGAGATGGCGTTGCTTCAGGTCCCCGGTCAGCGGTGCGGTCTCTCGCAGGAAGCCGAGCAGCGCCGGGGCGAGGTAGCCGAGCTGCGCGACTTCCTCGAGCGAGCGGGCTAGCAGCTGGTCGTCGGTGACAGGGTGGTACGCGGCGAAGAGGGGGACCAGGCCCGGGCGTTCAGTCTCAAACAGCCAGCCATCTGGGGTCCCCTGTGGCTCGTCGGTTGACCGCGTCGGCCGGGTGAGGCGCCGTGCCGCCACCGCCGAGCGACGCAGGGCGACTTTGGCCTGGGTCCCCCGTGGGGCGAGCCCGCGCCAGGCAGCCGGCTCGGCGACCCAGCGGGCTGCCTTGGCGGGACCGAACCAGCGCTCGGGGGGCCGGTGCCGGTCGGTGAGCAAGCGACCGTCGACGATCCAGGCCGGGACCGACCCCTGCATGCCGGACTCGGCAAGGCCACCCAGCTCGCCCAGCAGCTCCCCCTCGGGAACAGCATCGATTGCATATCGGTGGCGCCTCGCGCCCAGGTCGGCGGCGCCGAGGAGGCCGAGGAGGCCGTCGGGTCGTTGCGCCGACGGGACGTCCCGCGGCTTGAGGGGGAAGGGGTCCAGGCAGCCCAGCGTTTCGACCACGTCGACGTCGCCGAGGAGCGGGTCTTCGGGGAGCGTCACCAGCAGAGGCTGCTTGGTCACGCGGTGCACGGCGAGGGCGAGGACGTCGAGGCCGGGCAAGTGGGCCAGCTCGACGTAGCCGAGCTCCTCGCCGTGCGGGGGCAGGTCCTCCCAATCGCCGCGGGGGACCGCCCGGTACTCGTCGCCGACCCGCACCACGCGCGCCGTGCCCTCGAGGCTGACGCTGCGCAGGGTGCCGAGGTGGTGTTCGGGGACGTAGCCGGCGGGTTCGGGCCCGCAGGTGACTAGCCGCCGCTCCCCGTACCGCTCCCGGTAGCGGATCGCGAGCGCCGAGAGGGGCGGGACCCAGGTCGGGGTGTCCTTCCAGCGGGGCACCGTGTAGGCGCCCACCCCAGGAAGCAGTGGCTGCGCTCCAGGATGGAGCGCGTGCGGATCCTCGGCGACGGCCTCGCTGGCCGGCAGAGGGCGCCAGTAGCCGGCCGGCTCGGGCCGGGGGGCGTCGGCGGAAACCGGCGCGTGCCGCCACTCGACCTTGCTGCCGCCCCCGGAGAGCAGGCGGACGAGCGAGGGGATCGGGTCGCCTGGGTCGGCGTGCAGGCCCTGGGGCAGGTGCTGCTCCTCGGTCCTGCGCCAGATCACGCCCTGCGGCGGGGCAGTGGGAAGCTCGTCGGCGGGGATCGATCGAAGGAGGAAGCGGCCCCCGGCGCCCACGTCGGCGAGCGCGATCGCACCGAGCTCCGGGTCGGCGGCAAAGCGACGCAGGACCTTCGCCGCGAATGCCGGGTCGGCGAGCGACGCCGCGGCGTCGCTCGAGCTGACCGCGACGAAGGAGCCGCGCGCGGCCTCGAGGCCCTGCTGGAGCGCGTCGAACGGGGTATCGGCGAGCGCGGACGGGATGCGGCGCACGACTGGGACGTCGCTCGAGCCGGGCCAGCTGCCGTCGAAGCGGGCGATCAGCTCGACGTCGACGCAGCGCTGCGCCCCGAAGCCGGTGGCGACGGCGCGCCCCGCCTCCGTGCCGAGGTCGATCGGCTCGAGCGGGATTATGGAGAGCGCCGGGGACTCCTTCGCCTTGACCTCCGCCTCGCCCCCCTTGAAGGGGGAGATCTCGGTGAGGATCTCGCGGAACTCCTCCGGCGAGTGGTCGACCATGTCGGATCTGTTGAAGCCGACCTTGCGGTAGCGCACGGTCGGACCTCGCGCGGCCTCTCCGCGGACGCCGCGAGCCGCGAGCCGCAGGGCGAACTCCCAGTCCTCGTGGCCGAGGCGGATCTCCTCGCTGTAGCGCTCGCCGGCGTCGAAGATCTCGCGGTCGAGCAGCGAGCAGGTGTCGCAGAAGTTCCCGTGCAGGAGGGTGTAGAGGTTGTATTGGGGGACCTCGTAATAGTCCTCGCGGTTGCCGAAGAATTGGATGTTGGGGTAGACGAAGCCGATCTCCTCGCCCGCCTCGCTGAGCTGCCCGACGAGCTTCTCGATCGCGTCGGGGAGGAGCACGTTGTCGGCGTCCACGGGGAGGATGTAGCGGCCGCTGCAGTGCTCAAGACCGGCGTTGCGGGCCCGGCTCGGGCCGCCGTTCTCGCCCAGCCTCACCACCGTCACGCCCGCTTCGCCCTCGAGCCGGTCCAGCACAGGCCCGGCGTCGCTCTGAGTGGAGGCGTCGTCGACGACGATCGTCTCGATCTCGGGGTAGGTCTGCGCCCCGATCGCCTCGACGCACTCGCCCAGGAACCCGGCCTGGTTGAAGTGCGGCACGAGGACGGAGACGAGCGGCGTGCCCGCGACCGGACGGTTGACGAAGCGGATCGGCTCCTCGGCCTCCGCCACACCGTTCCCCCCGGGCGGACTCCCCGGTTCGGCAAGTTCCTCGTAGAGCTCGCCGTGGTCGTCCGCCATCCGGGTGAGCGAGAACCGCTGCCGCGCGCGCTCGCGCATCTCCTCGCCCGAGCCGCCGCCGTCCTCCCTGGCGAAACGGGCGAGCGCCGCCGCGTAGCCCTCGACCGAGTCCCGCGGCTCGACCAGGCCGTCGTACTCGGAGCCCAGCAGCTCGACGTTGCCGGGAAGGGTCGGCGCGACGACCGGCAGCCCCATCGCCATCGCCTCGAAGACGACCGCCGGGATGCCCTCGAACACGCTGGTCAGCAGTACCGCGTCGCAGGCGGCGTACCAGCGCTGGGGCGTCGGCGTCGGCGGGTGGATCAGAACGTCGTCGCCCAGATCGAGGGCCGCTATCCGTTCCCGAACCTCGGCCTCGAGCTCCCCCTCGCCGAGCACGTGGATCTGGAAGCCCACGTTCATGCCCTTGAGGGCGCTCGCCACCTCGACCATCAACAGCGGGTCCTTCTGCGCCGTCAGTCGCGCCGGGAAAAGAATGTGCATGCGACCGTCCGGCAAACCTTCGATCGGCTCGACCCGATCGGGGGAGAATTCCTCCTCCGCGTCGACGCCGATGTAGATGACGCGGGTCTTGTCGCGAGGGACCCCGTACTCGTGGACCGCGTCGGCCAGGTGCTCGTTGGAGACCGAGAAGCGGTCGACGAGGTTGCCGTAACGGGTCGTCACGTAGCGGACGTAGCCGGACCGATCGGCCTCCTCGACGTGCAGCTGCACGACCACGCGAGGGGGTTGCGGAAGGCAGGAGAAGTCCGGCAGGAGGTCGAACCCGAGCCGCGAGTTCATCAGGTGCAGGATCTGCACCTGGCGCGAGTGCAGGAAGTCGAGGATGAAGGCGGGCATTCGCTCCGCGGGCATCAGGTCGGGGAGGACCCAGACCTCCTCGGCGAAGTCGGCCACCTCGTCCAGACGCCGGTTGGGCGAGGGCTGGGTGGTGATCAGGGAAGGGGCAAACCGCTCGCGATCGATGCAGCGGAACCAGTCGATCGTGTTCTTGTCGGTGCCCCCGAAGTCGATCCACGGGGCCAGGTAGAGGACCGGTATCCGTGCCGCTCCACGGGCCTGGGCTGGTGGCGCGTGCCCTTCGTCGGGCTGCGCCTCCGGTACGGGAGCGATTGGCACCGGGCGCAGGATAGCGATGGCCGAGCCGGCGACGGACGCCTGGGGCGACGGCGGCTCAGGCGTCGAGGCGGAAACGCCGCAGCGGCGGCATCGTCTCTCCGGCGATTGCCGCAGCGGCGGCGTAACCGCTCTGGACCTCGATGCCGGAGACGGCCACCGGCGTCGGGGGAAGCGCCGCGCCGAGGCCGACGCCGAGGCACTTGACCACCGCCTCGTGGCGAACCCAGGCGGCATAGAAGACGTCGGCCTGTCTCGCAGCGGGAGCGGCGCGGACCGCCGCGGCCGCCTCCGGCTCGAGCCCGACCCGGGCCAGCTCCGTCACCTTGCGGCGGCGGTCGATCTCCTCGACGTCCACTCCCACCTCGCGGTCGAGCGCCAGCGCGATCAACGCCAGCTCGCCGGAGTGGCTGATGCTGAAGCGGAGCGACGGGGGGGAGGCGTCGAGGGCCGGCTTGCCGTGCTCTCCGAGTTGTAGCGCGATCTGCCCCGGGTCCAGCTCTAGGTAGCGACCGAGCACGAGGCGAAGCGCTCGCCGGGCGGCTACCCAGCGCCCGCGGTTGCGATCGGACCGGATCCGGGCCGCCCGCTCGCGCTCGTCGGTCGAGAGCTCCGGTGCGGCGTCACGCTCCCCGTGCAGCGCGGTGCTCCAGACGTGCAGCTCGGCCGCGAGCGCCGGGGGACGTTGCGGCCCCGACTCCCAACCGGCGGTCACTCTCCGAGCGCCTCGTCGATGCGTTCCTCCAGACAGCGAGCCAGCAGGGCGGCGCCCGGGTCGCGCAGCATCTCGACGTGCCCGTGGGGGATGTGGTGGCGCTCGACCCCACCGAGCGCGCGCTCCTCCCAGCCCAGGTAGGACGATTTGTCCTCGAACTGGCGCGAGACGATCAGCACCACCCGCCCCGGCCAGGGGTCCGCCCGGTATCCGGCGCGCGCCCTGCGGGCCGCGGCGAGGGCACGCTGGATGGTCCGCTCGCCGGCGCCGGGGAGCGGGCGGCGCAGCCGCCGTTCCAGTTGCTCCAGCACCCCCACTCGCAGCTCGCCCGCGAGCCGCTCCGAGCCGCGGGCCAGGCGCGCGGCAGTGCGGCCGGCCGCCGCCCATGTCGGCCGCAGAGCCAGCTCGAGGCGACGGCGAGGCGAGAGCGGTGCGGGCGGTGAGGGCAGCAGAGTCGGCTCGAGTCCCTGGTCGATGCCGTGGCACCACGCCCAGGTGCGGAGCGCTTCGGCGTCCCCCCTGTCGTCGAGCGGCCGGGGAAAGGCCTGGCGCAGATCGGAGCGTTTCCAGGCGCCGACCAGGTAGCGATTCAGCCTTCCTTCGGCGAGCGGCTCGGTGAGCAGGGCGTGGAACTCTCGCCAGCCGGCGGGGGTGAGCGGCTCGGCAGGGTGCTCCGAGAGATCCTCCCAGGCCGCGGCCATCGCCCAATCCCAGGTAAAGCCTGCCGGCGTGCGACAGTCCCGGGCCGGAACGGGCAGGAGCAGCGCCGGGACCAGTTCCTCGAGCGCCTCGTTCCAGGCGAACTGGCCCAGCGCTGTGGCGTCGGCGCCGAGCGGATCGGGCCAGGCCTCCCGCAGGTCGTCACGCCAGCGCCAGAACTCATGCAGGTAGCGGGTGACGCCCGGCCCTGCGGGGGTGCGCAGCCAGTCGAGAAGGGCAGCCGCCCCGCCCGCCTCGCCGGGGTCGGGTACGGCCTCACCGGCCTCGCGCCCCCGCACTCGGGCGGCCTCCATGACCGGGTCGTAGGGGACCCCAGGCGCCAGCTCGCCCGGCTTCGGCGCCGGCGGGTTGGAGTCGAGCACCGCCAGCAACGGCACGCTCTCGCCTTCGGCACGCAGCTGCTGTGCCATCTCGAAGGCGACCGTGGCGCCGTTGCAGCGACCCGCCAGCAGGTAGGGCCCGCGCGGCTGCACCCGGCGCAGCGCGGCCAGGTAACGCGTCGCCATCGTCTCGAGCCCCCGATCGAGCGGCTTACGGCCGTCGAGACCGCTTGGCTGCAGGGCGTAGAACGGCTGCTCGGCCGGCATGTGACGGGCGAGGGGACCGAAGCCGACGACGTTGCCGTCGCCGGCGGTCACCGCGAACAGCGGCGGACGGCTTCCGCGCGGCTTTAGCGGCACGAGGTTGTCCCAGCGCGAAGCGGGGGCATCCGTACCGAGCGAGGCCGCCAGCGCCCGCGGCGTCGAGGCCTCGAAGATGGTCGAGAGCGGCAGCCGGCGCCCGCCGATGCGTTCCAGCTCGGCGAACAGCGCCACCGCGAGCAGCGAGTGCCCGCCGAGGGCGAAGAAGTCGTCCTCGGCCCCGACCGGGCCTACGCCGAGAACCTCCTCGAAGCACTCGACGACGCGGCGCTCCGTCGCGTTGCGGGGACGGGCGTCGCCGCCATCGCGCACCAGGTGCCGGTCGCCAGGCATAGGAAGCCGCTCGCGGTCGAGCTTGCCGTTCGCCGTAAGGGGTAGCTCCGGAAGCGATATCCATGCCGCAGGCACCATCGCCGCCGGCAGGCGGGCAGCGGTGTGAGCACGCAGCTCCGCCGGGTCGGGGGCGGCCGATCCACGCGTGGCGACGACGTAGGCGGCGAGGGCTGGGTCTCCGGGAGCCCGCTCGAACTTGGTGACGGCGGCGTCGGCGACCCCGGCGTGCGCGCGCAGGGCGCTCTCCACCTCGGCCGGCTCGACCCGGAATCCGCGCACCTTGATCTGGCGGTCGGCGCGGCCGAGGAACTCGAGCGCCCCGTCGGACCGGCGGCGGACCCGGTCTCCGGTCAGGTAGAGGCGCTCCCCGGGACGATCCGGGTCGGGACGGAACCGGGCCGCGGTCAGGTCGGGGTCGCCGCGATATCCGCGTGCCACTCCGTCGCCCCCGATCGCCAGCTCGCCCTCGACCCCGACTGGCAGCTCGCGGCCGTCGCCGTCCAGCACATGGCAGACGGTCCCCTGGATCGGCCTGCCGATCGGGACTGGCGTCTCGACCGGATCTCCCGGCCGTAGTTCGTGCGTGGTGGCGAAGGTGGTCGTCTCGGTTGGCCCGTAGCCGTTGGTGAGGCGGCCCTCGGGCGGAAGGGCGTCGAGCGCGCGGCGCACGTGGTCTGGGGAGAGCACGTCGCCGCCGGCGAGCAGCTGGCGCACGCCGGCGAGCGACTCGGGGCGGCGATCGACTAGCTCGTGGAAGAGACCGGCGGTCAGCCACAGCGTCGTCACGCCGTGGCGCTCGATCGCGGCGGCGACGGCGTCCGGGGATGGCTGCTCGCCGAGGCAGGCGACCGTGCCGCCGTTGGCCAGCGGTCCCCAGATCTCCAGGGTCGAGGCGTCGAACGCCGGCGAGGCGGCGTGCAGCATCGTCGTGCCGGCGCCCAGCTCGGCGAAGCCCGGATCGTCGACCAGGCGGACGACGTTGCGGTGGGTGACCTCGACTCCCTTCGGCTCCCCGGTCGAGCCCGAGGTGTAGATGATGTACGCGAGGTCCTCGGGATCCGCACCGAGCGGGGCCGCGGGCTCCGCCGCTGCCGCCTCGGTCACCTCCAGCGCCGCGACGCCGACCGGCAGGCGACGGCGCAGTTCGGCGTCGGTGAGGACGATCGAGACGCCGGCGTCGGCGAGCGAGCGGGCGATCCGCGCCGGGGGATGGAGCGGGTCGAGCGGCACGTAGGCGGCACCGGCCGCCAGGATTCCGAGCTGGGCGACGGGCGCCTCCGCGGAGCGGGGGAGGAGCACGCCGACCCGATCGCCGCGGGCGACGCCGCGCTCGCGCAGCGAGCCGGCCACCCCGCGCGCCCGCTCAAGCAGCTCCCCGTAGGTCAGGTGCGTCGATCCGCCGATGACGGCGACCGCGTCCGGGTTGTCGTGCGCCCGCGCCTCGACCAGTCCGTGCACGGTCGCCTCGCGATCATAGGACCCCGTTCCAACGCTCCAGGTTTCCAGCTCCGCCCGCTCCCCCTCGCCGAGCAGGTCGAGCTCGGAGAGGCGGGCACCGGGGTTGGCGACGAACTGCTCGAGCAGGCGCAGGTGGTGGCCGGCGAGGCGATCGGCGGCGGCGTCGGTGAGGAGGTCCGAGTGTTCCCAGATGAAAGTCAGGCTGCTGCGGTCCTCGGCGACCCCGATCACGTTGAGGTCCGCCTTTGAGGTTCCGTTGGAGAGCCCCTGTACCAGGCGGGTGTCCAGGCCGGTCCAGCGGTTCGTGCTGCGCGGCGCATCGTGGAAGGAGAAGAGCGCCTGGATCAGTGGCGAACGGGACGGCTCGCGCGCCGCCCCAACCGCCCGCACAACCTCCTCGAAGGGCGCGTCGGCGTTGGCGTAGGCGTCGAGCGCCACCCGGCGCACGCGCTCGAGCAGCTCGCTCACTTTCGGGTTGCCACTGAGGTCGCAGCGCAGCGCGACGGTGTTCACGATCATTCCGATCAGGCGCTCCGAGTTGGGGTCGCGCCGATTGGCGAGACCGGATCCGATCTGGAGGTCGTCGCGGCCCGAGTAGCGGTGCAGCTGGACGAGGAAGGCAGCGAGGGTGACCATGAACAGGGTGACCCGGTTCTCGTTCGCCAGCGTGTGGAGGCGGGCCACCAGGTCCCCGTCGAGCTGGCGCCGGATCGACCCGCCCGCGAACGCCTCGCGGCTGGGCCTGGGCCCAGTGTCCGGCAGCTCCAGCAGCGGTGGGCTTGGATCGAGGGCACGCGCCCAGTGCTCGAGCTGGCGCTGGACGGCAGCTCCCCGGTGGACCTCGCGCTCCCAGCGAGCGTAGTCCTGGAACCGCGTCGTGAGCGGTTGCAGATCGGGGGCCCGCCCCTCGTGCCGCGCCGAGTAGAGCTCCGCCAGCTCGCCCGCCAGCACAGTGAAGGACCAGCCGTCGTGGACCAGGTGGTGCTCGACGTGGACCAGCTGCCACGAGCTTTCGCCGAGGCGGATCAGGGTCCAGCGAAGCAGTGGTGCTTTGCCTGGGTCGATCTGGGTCCGCACCCGCTCGCGCACCACTCTCGGCCAGGCATCGTGCCCGGCACCGCGCAGGTCAACGTCCTCCAGGGGGGGGCGGCAATCGGGCTCGATCGCCTGGACCGGCTCGCCGTCCCGCTCTACGAAGCGGGTGCGGAGGATCTCGTGCCGTCGCAGCAGGTCGCCGAGTGCGTCCTCGAGCGCCGCCCGGTCCAGTTCGCCCTCGAGCTGGAAGATCGCCGAGAACTGGTAGGCAATCGAGTCGGGATGCATGCGGCCGAAGAGCCACGCGCGGCGCTGGGCGGCGCTGACCGGGGCCGGCGATCGTCCGGGATCGGGGAGGAGGGGCGGCAGGGCCGGTGCTCCTTCGGCCGGCGCCGCCAGTCGCTCTGCGAGTCGGGCCGGCGTCGGCGCGTCGAACACGGCCCCGATGTCCGCCTCGAGGCCGAGCTGCGCGCGCAGGCGGCCGACGAGCCGGATCGCCAGCAACGAGGTCCCCCCCAGCTCGAAGAAGCTCTCGTCGGGCCCGACCGCGTCGAGGTGGAGCACCTCCGCCATCAGCTGTGCAACCGGATCGTCGCCCGCGGCATCCCCATCCTCCGCGACGCGCTTGGGTGCCGGCAAGGCCGCCCGATCGATCTTGCCGTGCTCGTTGAGGGGGAGGGAGTCGAGCAACACGATCGGGCTGGGCACCATGAAGGCTGGCAGTCGTTCAGCGACGTGGCAGCGGAGCGCGTCAGGCGTTGGTGCGGCACCCGGACGAGGCGCGGCATACCCGACCAGGCGCTTGTGGCCAGGCACGTCCTCGCGGGCGACAACGACCGCTTGGCGCAGGTGGGGGTGGCTCGCCAGTACCTGCGTGACCTCGCCGGGCTCGACACGCTGCGAGGAGATCTTCACCTGATCGTCGAGGCGGCCGAGGAAGAGCAGCTCGCCATCCTCGCGGAGGCGGACCCGGTCACCGCTGCGATACATCCTGCCGCTGCCGGGGACCTCCGGGAAGGACTCGACGGTGCGTTTCGGATCGTTCCTGTAGCCCCGCGCCACCGCCGGTCCCCCGATCCAGAGCTCACCGGGCTCGCCGGGAGCGACTGGATCGCCGCTCTCGTTGCGGACCTCGAGCTGGTAACCGGGAAGCGCCCGCCCAATTGGGAGCGGCTCTCCGTCTGCCTCGACGATCTCGTAGTTCGCGGCCGCGATCGTCGCCTCGGTCGGGCCGTAGCTGTTCAGCAGCCGCACGCCGGGATGTGCTTCGCGCAGCTCCTTGGCGGTCTGCGGCGAAAATACGTCGCCGCCTGCGGCGATCAGTCTCAGCCCGCCGAGGTTGGGCAGGGCGAAATGGACGAGCTCGTGCAGCAGCCCGGTCGAGATCGTGAGGATGGTCACCCCTCGGGCGGCGATCAGCTGGCCCAGCTCGGCCGGATCCGGGCGTTGCGACGGCGCGATCACGAGCCGACCCCCGTTGGCGAGCGTCCCCCAGATCTCCTGCGCCGCGAGGTCGAAACCGAGCGGCACGACGTGGAGGCTGATGTCGTCGCCGCGGGCGATGACATCGCTGCCGCAGCTGACGAAATGGACGAGGTTGCGGTGCGTGACCTCGACGCCCTTGGGCTTGCCGGTCGAGCCCGAGGTGAAGAGAACGTAGGCGAGGCGATCCCCTCCGGGGGCGGGCGCAGGGGCGGCGTCGGATGCTTCGGCGCGAATCAGCTGCTCGGTGTCCAAGCGCTGAGTCGCCTGGGGCAGGCCGGCGTCGTGGCCGTCTCCGCTGAGCACCAAGCGCGCGCCCGCGAGCTCGAGCAGCTCGCGGGCGCGCTGGGTAGGGTGCTCGGGGTCGATCGGGAGATAGGCGCCGCCCGCCCGCAGTACGCCTAGGAACGCGCATACCGCCTGCCAGGAGCGCGGCAGGCAAACGCCGACGACCTCCTCTGTATCGGGATCGACCCCTTCTGCCCGCAGGCCGCCGGCAATTGCTGCGCTGGCGGCGTCGAGCTCGGCGTAGGTGAGTCGCTGCTCGCTGTCTTCGAGGGCAACCGCATCGGGTTGCTCGGCGACCTGGTCGCCGAGCAGCTCGGGCAGCGAGCGAGTCAGCTCCCCGACCGGCGTCACCGTGCCCGTTGCGGCAGCCGCGGCAGTCGCTTCGTCCAGGACGTCGCGACCGTGCGCAGGTAGCTGCCGACCCGCGGTGCGCCATGGCGCAGGTTCGGATTCGTGTACGGATCGACCATGGTCAGCGGCAGCCAGCGGTCGCGGAGCTGTTCCTTCTCCCAGTCCTCGACCTCGGTGGACCGGCTCGAGGACTCGAAGTGGTAGAGGATCGTGTCGGGGTCATAGACGACGCGCCGTTCGCTCGCCCACAGCTTCAGGCAGTAGTCCATGTCGTTGTAGTTGAGCGGGAAGATCGTGCTGAAGCCACCCACCCCCTCGAAGGCGTCGCGGGGCGTCATCAGGCAGGCACCGGTAACCGCCAGGTAGTTCTGAGCGACCAGCACGTTATTGGAGTAGCCGTTGAACTCCCGCGAGAATCCCCGGTAGATGTGACCGGGGTAACCGCCGTTCTCGAAGAGCACGCCGGCGTGCTGGAGGCGCCCGTCTTCCCAGAGCAGCCGTCCTCCGACCGCGCCCACATCCGAGAGACCCGAGTACATCACCATGCGCTCGATCCAGTCCGGCGTCACCACCTCCATGTCGTCGTTGAGCAGCAGCAGGTGCTCACCGTCGCTGCGGACCGCGCCGCGGTTGATCTTCGCCGAGAAGTTGAAGGGCTCGTCGTAGTGGACGAGACGGAGCCGGTCGCCAGCGATCGCCTGCAGCTCGTCGAGCACCCCCCGGTCGGTTGAGTCGTCGACGACGCAGACGATCTCGTAATTCTCGTAACTGGACGTTTGTACGATGCTGCGCACGCAGTGCGTTACCAGGACGACGTCCTCGTAGCGCACCTCGCGCGACTTGCCGGCGGTGGGGATGACGATGCTCACCGTGGGCTGCCGCTCGAGCCGCGGCTGCAGGTGGTAGACGCCGGGGAACTCCTCGTCGCGCTCGGCCTTGGCCGGTAGCCCGATCCGTTGGCAGTGGGCCTGGATCGCCCGCGTGCCGGCTTCGAAGGCCCACGGCTTCGCCTCTTCGCCGCCGCCGGCCGCCGACGTCTCCAGCGTGCGCCAGTGATAGAGGATCTTGGGCAGATGCAGGACCCGCCGCGCGCGCTCGGTCACCTTCAGCACCAGGTCCCAGTCCTGGGAGCCCTCGAACTCGGGATCGAAGCCGCCCACCTCTTCGACCAGCGAGCGCCGCAGGACGCTGAGATGGCAGCTGTACATCTGGGTGCGCATTCGCTCCGGCGACCAGTCCGGCTTGAAGAACGGCGCGGAGTGGCGGCCGGCGCGGTCGATCTTGTCTTCGTCGGTGTAGACGTAGTCGGCCTCGGGGGTTGCCTCGATCGCCTCGCCGATCAGCGCCAGCGCATCCGGATGCAGTTCGTCGTCATGGTCGAGCAGGACGACGAACTCGCCCTCGGCCATCGCCAGGGCGTCGTTGGAGGCGGCGACGATGCCGCCGTTAGCGGGGCGGCGAAGGACGCGGATGCGGGCATCCTCCCGCTGCGCCCGCTCGAGAGCCTCGACCACGTGCGGCTCGGTCGAGCAGTCGTCGACCAGGCACAGCTCCCAGTCGCCGAGTCGCTGCGCGCGTACCGAGTCGAGCATCGCCGCCAGCACGTCGGCCGGAGTCTCGAAGACCGGCGTCAGGATCGAGAACCGGGGGGCCGGCACCGCGCTAGCCCTGGCGGCCACGCCGCTCGCGCAAGCGGGCTGCGGCCGAGCGGACGAAGCGCGGAGTGAGCGAGCGCAGGCGGGGTCCCAGGTTGAGCAGCCGCGCCGAGTCGGCCTCGAGCTCGGCCAGGCGACCGCGCAGGGCGCCGAGTTCGGCGTCCTTGCCGATCAAAAGGTCGCGCAGGCGGAGCACCTCCTCCTTGCTGCGGGCAAGCTCCTCGCGCAGCTCGGAGAGCTCGCCGCTGCCGCTCTCATTTGGGCTCTGCCGCGCCGACGTAGCCTGCTCAGCCATGACGGCCGAGTCTATCTCCACTCGGCGCGCCGGCCGGGGGCACGATGCCTCCGCAAGCGCCAATACACTCGCCCGCTGATGGCGTGGCCGCGGCGCAACGTCCCGATCGTCCTTCTCGGCATCGCGCTCCTGGCGTCGGCGGCGCTGCTGTTCGCGCTCGTCCGCGAGCTGACTTTCTTCCAGGACACCTGGGAGTTCCTGCTCAACCGCCACGACATCTCGGCGGACGCCCTGCTGCGGCCGCACAACGAGCACATCGTCGTGATCCCGGTCGCGCTCGAGCTCTTCTTCCTTCACGCCTTCGGGATGAGCTCGGCGGCGCCCGAATACGTCCTGCAGGCGCTGGCGCTGCTCGTCACCGCGACCCTGCTCTTCGTCTACGTGCGCCGCCGCCTCGGTCCCTGGCCGGCGCTGTTCGCGGCGGTCCTGCTGCTCTTCCTCGGCCCCGCCTGGTGGGACATTCTCTGGCCCTTCGAGATCGGCTTCGTCGGCTCGCTCCTCTTTGGGATTGCGATGCTGTTGGCCCTCGACCGTAAGGACGCGAGAGGGGATGCGGCCGCGTGCCTCTTCCTGGTCCTTTCAGCCGGCTTCTCCAGCCTCGGGATCTCCTTCGTGGTGGCGGCTGCCGTCGACGTCTTCTTGGGGCGCCGCGAACGCGGCCTGCGCCGCGGCTATCTCGTCGCCGTCCCCGTCGCGCTCTTCGCGCTCTGGTACCTGGGCTGGGGGCACGATGCCGAAAGCCACCTCACCCTGCGCAACGTTCTTTCCTCGCCGCCCTTCGTGCTTGAAAGCCTGGCCGCCTCGCTCGAGGCGGTGCTCGGACTCAACGACCCAGCACCAGAGGGAGTCGTTGCGACGGTGGGCTGGGGTCAGCCGCTCCTGGTGGCGGCGATCGTGCTGGTCGCCTTCGGCCAGTGGCGACGGCGGGGCTTCTCGAGCGGCTTCTGGGTGGTCGCGGCAGCGGCCGCGACCAACTGGTTCCTGGCCGCCTTCAACTTCATCCCTGGCCGCGAGCCGACGACCAGCAGATACCTCTACGCGGGGGGTGTCTTTGTTCTTCTGCTCGCTACCGAGCTGCTGCGCGGGACCCGGATCAGCAGGAAGGCACTCTGGATCGGAGGCGTGGTGACGGTAGCCGCAGTCGCTTCGAATCTGGTGCAGCTCAAGGACGGCAGCGACTGGCTCAAAAACCAAGCGGTGCTGACCAAATCGGACCTGGCGGCGATCGAGATCGCGCGGCGCACCGTGGCGCCTGACTTCGCCCTCGACCCCGAAACCGCCGGCACCCCGTCGCTGATCGACGTCCAAGCAGGCAAGTACCTGGAAACGGAGCGTGAGTTCGGCTCGCCCGCCTACACGCCGGCCGAGCTGGCGAGGGCGCCCGAGGTCGGTCGCAGCCAGGCCGACATCGTCCTCGCCAAGGCGTTGCCGCTGGCAACCGAAACCACCGCGGGCATCCCCATTCGGCCCAGCGGTCGCTGCACGATCGTGCGCGCCGGCTCCGAAGCGCCCCCGGTGCGGCTCTCACCCGGGTTGACCAGGATCGAGGTTACCGCCGGACCGCCTGCGTCGTTCAGCCTGCGCCGGTTCGCCGCCGAAGGCTTCCCGGTCACCACCGAAGGCGCGCCCGGCATCACGACCACCCTGCTCTCGATCCCCCGCGACGCTTCGTCACGCCCTTGGTTCCTTCACGTCGATGCGACGCAGTCGACGCGAGTTTGTCGCTGAGGTGGATTAGGCGGCGATTGGGACAGCGATGACCTCGAGTCCATCGATGCCGCTGAAATCAGCCGGGTTGCACGTATAGACAGGCAGGTCGTTGGCGAGCGCGATCGCCGCGATCATCGCGTCGTAGGCACGGGCCGCCGCTTTTCGACCCGCTTGTCGCAAGGAAGCGGCGACTCCGCCGAAGGCGCGGGCGGCGGCGGCATCGAAGGGAAGTGGAATGAAATCGGCCTCCGCCTGTTGGAGATGCGCCTGGCGCTTGGCACGCTCCCCCTCCTCCTCGGCGACCAGTGGACCAACCGCGAGCTCGGCGAGAGTGATGGCGCTGATCAGCGGCTCGTCGGGAAGCACGTCCGCGTGCGCAATGCGTGGAAGCAGGATGACCGTAGAGGTATCGAGGATGCCGCGGGTGGGCACCCGGGCTTCGCTCACAGACTCGGGTCCAGCAGCCGATCGACGTCCTTGCGCAGGGCAGCGGGGTCAATGGCGGGCAGGTGCTGCCAGCGGTTCAACAGGGCGTCTGCGGAAAGCGGCGGTCGTACTGCCTTCAACTCTGCGACTGGCCTGCCGGAGCGGGTGATGGTGATCTGCTCGCCACGCGTAGCCCGATCGACCACGTCGCCGCCATGGTTCCGCAGATCCCGAATGCTCACTTCAGCCATGCTAGGACTGTATCACGCGTGATACAGGCGCTTTTGTCGCCTGTCAGAGCTCCTCGGCGATCCGCGGCGCGTTGCGTTTGAAGGTCCAGAGGGCGAAGGCGCAGGCGCCGACGAAGATCGCGGCGGCGGGGAGCAGGCCGGCGACACCGCCGACGACGTCGATCGCCGTGGGAGCGCCGGGTTCGATCGCCCAGACGCGGATCTGCTCGAAGATAGGCGCCAGCGGGTTGAGGAAGATGATGTGCTGGTAGCTCTCCGGCACGGCTTCGATCGGGTAGAGGATCGGGGTCGCGTAGAAGAGGACCTGGACGACGACGGTCCAGATGATCAGGACGTCGCGAAAGCGAACATAGAGCACCGAGAGGGCCATGCTGACGGCGGCCGCGAGGACGAAGATCAGGGCCAGGGGAAGCGGCAGCAGCAGCCAGGTCCAGGTCGGGTCGACGCCCCAGGCGAGGACGAAGCCGAAGACGACGACCAGGTTCAGCGAGAGGTTGAAAGCAGCGGTGAGGGCAACCGCGAGCGGGATCACCAGGCGCGGGAACTGCGTCTTGCGCACGACTCCCTCCTGCGCGACGACCGAGGTGACGGAGTTCTGCGTCGCTTCCTGGAAGAAGGTGAAGAGCACTATGCCGACGAGCAGCAGGACCGGGTAGTAGGGGAGGTTGCTGCCGACTTTGAAGACCTTGGTGAAGACGAAGAGCAGCACCCCGAACAGCATCAGCGGCCGCACCAGGGACCAGACGTAGCCGAGCACGGTGCCGAAGTAGACGCGCTTGAACTCGGTCACCGACATCAGCCAGAGCAGGTCGAAGAAGCGCCGGGAGCCGCCCCCGAGCGCCGAGGGCCCTTTGATCTCGCGCAGCGGAGGGGCTTCGGCGATGCTCATGCGGTCGTCCCGTTCTCGTCCTCGACCGTGGCCTCTATCTCGTGCCGCAGCGCGATGATGCCGCCCACTTTTTCGCCGCCGAAGACGACGAAATCGGTGGCGGCGTGGGCGTAGAGCGAGATGTCGGACCCGCCGGAGCCCTGTTCGACCCCGCAGTGAACGAAGTAGTGCCCGGGCGCCAGCGGGTTCTCCAGGTCGGCGCTGACCCGCACCCGCTCGCCGGCGTGTAGGTCGAGGGAGCCACCGACCCCGCGAACCGGCGTGCCGAACTGGCAGACGCCGACGCCGTCCGGGTTGGCGACGATGAAGCCGACGCCGATGTCCGAACCGTCTCGCAGCAGCTCCAACTCGGCGCGCAGGCGAATCGTCTTGCCGTGTTCGATCCCGTCGCCGCGCCTGCCGTCGGTGCTTTCGACCCAAGCATCGACGAGCCGGATGCCCTCGGCGCTCGCCGGCGCGGCCTCGCGCTCCGCCTCTGACCCCGCCTCGAAGTTGAGTCGTAGGTAGCGCCTGCCGATCTCTGCCGGATCGCCGATCGCACGGATCTCGCCACCATCGATCAGCATCGCGCGGTGGCAGTACTCCTCGACCGTGCCCATCTCGTGGGTGACCAAGACGACGGTCTTGCCCGTCGCTTTCATCTCGCGGAAGGCGTCGGCGCACTTCTGCTGAAAGGCGGCGTCGCCGACCGCCAGCACCTCATCGATCAGCAGGATGTCGGCATCGACCTCCAGCATCAGCGAGAAGGCGAGGCGAACGAGCATTCCCGAGGAGTAGTTCTTCAGCTTCAGGTCGACGAAGTCCTCGAGCTCGGCGAACTCGAGCACCGCGTCGAGCCGGTCGCGGGTCTCCTGGGGGGTCAGGCCCATCATCACCCCGTTGAGGACAACGTTCTCCCGCGCGGTCAGCTCGACGTTGAAGCCGACCCCCAGCTCGATGAACGGCGCCAGGCGCCCGGCCATCCGGATCGACCCCGCATCGGCGCGGTAGATGCTGGCCAGCAGCTTCAGCAGCGTGCTCTTGCCGGAGCCGTTGCGGCCGACGATGCCGAAGAACTCGCCTTGGCGGATCTCGAAGGAGACGCCGTCGAGGGCGCGCAGCTCGCGGTAGTCGCGGCTGGCGAACGGCCGCACCAGCCGCTCTTTGAGCGAGTCGACCCGGTGGGTCGGGATGCGGAAGGACTTCTCCAGCCCGCGGGCTTCGATCGCGACGGGTGCATCGGCCGCGGGGGCGGAGGGGCGATCTACCTGCGGGTAGGTGGTTGCGTTGTCGGGCGGCATCGACGTTTGCGAACGCTAATGGTTGCGTCACCCGCCGCGGTCAGCTGTCAGGCTTCCGCGCCGTGAGCGATGCCGCGCCCGTCGCTGTTGTGATTCCGAGCTGGAACACGATCGGCTTCCTTCCCGCCTGCCTGGATTCCCTTGCCGGCCAAGGGGTTGCGCTGGAGACGATCGTCATCGACAACGGCTCCAGCGACGGCTCGGCCGCCTACCTCGAACACGAGGGCGTGCCGCATGTATCGCTGCCGCGGAACATCGGCTTCGCGGCGGCGGTCAACCTCGGCGCGGCGCGAACGGCGGCGCCGGCGATTCTGGCCCTGAACGCCGACACGGTGCTCGAGCCGGGCTGCATCCGGGCGCTGCTCGACTCCCTGCGGGCCGATGCGACGCTCGGCGGCGTCCAGCCCCGCATCCTCCAGCTCGAGGGCGGCGCCGGCGCGGGCCGCTCGGTCGAGGCGGCGCGGCTCTACAGCGCCGGCCAGGCGCTGAAGAAGGACGGCAGAGCGGTGGAGGAGGGGGCCGGCGAGGCGCAGCGTCCCGGTCGCTTCGGCCGGCGCGAGGTGTTCGGGGTTTGCGGCGCCGCCTGCCTCTTGCGGCGGGCGACGTTCGACGGGCTCGGTGGTTACGACGAGTCCTATTTCGCCTTCTACGAGGACGTCGATCTGAACGTCCGCGCGCGCATCGCCGGCTGGCGTTTCGAGTACGTTCCCGAGGCTGTGGTCTGGCACGTCGGCAACGCCTCCTGGTCGGAGGGCTTCCAGCGCCCGGCGGCCGACAACGCACGGCTTGTCGCCCGTAACCGCCTCGCAACCCAAGTCAAGTTCATGTCCCTGGGCGCGCTGCCCCGGGTCGTTGCGGTCGAGGTGGGGGCTCTGCTCCGCGCCGCCCGCCAGCATCGCTTTCTCGTCACGCTGGGGGGCAAGCTCGAAGCCCTGCGCTGGCTGCCCCGCCTGCTGCGCGAGCGCCGTCGCCTGCGCACGAGCGGGGACCTCTCGAAGGCACGTCGCTGGCTGGGGATCGCCATCGAAGATCCGTCGATCCGGTGAGCGACGCAACTATGATCCGCGCCGATGGCTGAGCCGATCCGCGAGCAATGGGTCGCGACGGCGGCTGTGGGCAAGAGTTTTGCGGAGGTTGGTGGCCTGTGGGGCACCGTG
The DNA here is from genome assembly GCA_044867645.1 of Solirubrobacterales bacterium. Classification (GTDB taxonomy): domain Bacteria; phylum Actinomycetota; class Thermoleophilia; order Solirubrobacterales; family 70-9; genus VRUE01. Next base: position 23,219 of record JBIOVI010000027.1, read on the forward strand.
AACGAACAGGTCACCGTCGCCGCTGCCGCAGGTGCGACCGCTACCACGATGATCGACGTCGCTCCGAGCGATGGACGCGAAGATCACTGCCGGGATCCGCTCCATACGGCCCTCGACGACTACGGCGCCTGGTGGTGGTTCTTCACCCGCGACTACGTTGCCGCCCTGCTTCCCATCGCCGGTTTCGAGGCGGAGACCACTGCTAGCTACTGGGAGGATCGCGCGACGTTCTACCTGGCCAGAACCGCGGGGCCGTCCCCACACGCCGCAACCTAGTGGCTGCTGCCCGGCCCCGCCAGCAACCGGGGACGATCTGCTTCGCCACCACCGATTTCGCCGGGGTAGAGCGGAACAGCGGTATCGGCACCCATTTTTGGCTGATGAGCAAGCTGCTCGCCCGGCGCGGCTGGGAGGTGCACGTTCTCTTATGCCGTATCGCCGACGGCGAGGGGAAGGGGCCGCCCGCGGCGCCCCCTGTGTTGGCGCGCGAGGGAATCGCCTTCCACTCACTTGAAGATTTTCCGCCGCCGCCAGGGGGAGGGGTGCTCCACTACGGCGGCGATGACCCGATCGTGGTCCTCGGCGAGCAGGCGCTCGAGGCGCTCGAGGCGCTGCACGCTGAGCACCGCTTCGATCTGGTCGAGTTCCCCGACTGGCGGGCGTTGGGTATGAGGGCCGTGCAGGCCAAGGCATCCGGTGCGGCGCTGCTCGACGTCCCCCTCGGAGTCAAGCTGCATGGCACGACCCAGTGGCAGCGGGAAGGCAACCTGCAGCGGCAGGCGGCGCCGCGCGAGTTGAAGATGGAATTCTGCGAGCGTTACGCGTTCGAGCGCGCCGACATCCAGCTCAGCCCCTCGCGGTACATGCTCGACTACGCCCGGGGGATCGAATGGGGGGTGCGCGATGACGCGGTCGTCGCCTGTCCCTTTCCCGAGCCCGAAAGTCAATCCGCATCCCAGCTGTCGGAGATCCGCGAGCTTGCCTTCTTCGGGCACCTTGAACGGCGCAAGGGTCTCCATCTGTTCCTCGACGCGCTCGACTCGGTCGAGCCCGAGATGCCCGTCCTCTTCCTTGGCAAGGACACCGAGATCGAAGGCATTTCGGCAAGCGAGCTGATCGCCGAGCGACTCGGCGATCGTCCCTACCGGATCGAGACGGAGCTCGATAGCGAGGCTGCCCTGGCGGAGTTGGGGCGGGGGGGCAGGCTCGCCGTCATCCCCTCGCTCAGCGAGACCTTCGGCTTTACGGTCGCCGAGTGCGTCGTGAACCAGATCCCATTCCTCGCTGCCCGAACCGATGGGATCCCGGAGGCGATCGCTCACGACGAGGCCCGTGAGCGCTGGCTCTTCGAGCCGACCGCGGTGGGCTTGCGCGAGGCCCTGGCTCGGCGTTTGAGCGCGGCGGACGTCGGGGAGGTCGAGCTGCGCCAGGAGGTCGCGGCCGCTTGCGACCCCGAGCCCTGGAACGACCGAGTCGAGACGGCCTACCGTGGACTCATCGCCCGGCCGGGCAAACTTGGGGTTAAGCGCGCTTCAGAGCCCGCGACGGTCACCGTCGCCGTGGCGCACTACAACCACGACCGCTTCCTGCCGGGGGCGCTCGCCTCGCTCGCCGCGCAGACCCGGCCGCCCGACGAGGTGATCGTCCTCGACGATGGCTCACCTTCGGAGGAAGCGCAGCGCGTGTTCTCCGAGGAGGAGGCGCGATACCCCGACTGGACCTTCACGCGACAGGAGAACGTAGGCCCAGGCGCCGTCCGCAACCGCTGTCTCGAACGTGCCAGTGGCACCTACTTCCTGCCCTTCGACTCCGACAATGTCGCCACCCCCCACTTGGTCGAGCGGCTGCTGGAGGCGATGGAGCGAAACCCTTCGCGCGCCGCCACTACCTGTCACAACCTGGCCTTCGTCGAGGACGCCGACATCGAGGCGGGCAAGTTCGCCTATCGCTACGCACCGACCGGCGGTCCCCGGCTCTCGGGCTGCATGGAGAACGTCTACGGCGACACCTGTTCCCTCTTTCGCACCGAGGTGCTGCGCTCGGTCGGTGGCTTCGAGGGCCACCCCTGGTCTCCTCACGAGGATTGGGAGACCTTCGTCAAGATGACCGCTCGCGGCCTTGAGGTCGAGGTACTGCCCCAGCCGCTCTTCTACTACCGAACCGACTCCGGCGGGCGCCTGCAGGCGCTCACCGCCGATCCGGCGGTGCCGTTCCGGGTGCGGGCGCACCTGGTCGATGAGTTCCTCGCCGACGCCGAGCTGACCCCTCGCGAGCGCCGCGACCTCTGGGGGTGCTTGCTCGCGTTCGACTATCTCGCCACCAAAGGGATAGACGAGCGGCTCAGGGAGATGCGCGAGTGGCACGACAGTGAGATGGCCGATCTGCACGGCTTCCGCGAACGCCAGCTCGAGGAGCTGCGTGCCCAGCTCAGCGCCGAGATCGCGGCGCAGCGCACCCGCGCCGAGGCATCCGAGGGTGAGCTGGCCGCCCTCTCGGCGATCACCCCCAGGCGTTTGTTGCGCCGAGGTTTGCGAAGCGTCCGTCGCCGCGTCTCGCGCTCCTCCAGAGGCGCGCGCTGATGGCGACGCGGAGAGGAAAACGCCGGGCGAGCGCCTCACCGAGCGGGTGCAGCGCCTGCTGGCGAAGCGCGGGCGTCGCCTGCAGCGGGTGCCGCGTCCTCTGCTGCACAAGCCCGAGGCCGAGCTGCGGATGCAGCTCGACTATGCGCTTTCGCACCGGGTCGCACAGAACCCGGACTTCTTCTTCGTCCGGATCGGTGCGTTCGACGGTCGCATGCTCGACCCGATCTTCAACTGGGTTCGGGCCCACGGTTGGCGCGGCCTGCTGGTCGAGCCCCCGCCACGCTACTTTGCCGGGTTGGTCGAGAACTACGAGGGCGTGGACGGCCTCGAGTTCCGCCAGATCGCCGTCGGGACGCGCCGGGAAGCCCGGCCCTTCTACACCGTCGCCGACGGGCCGGAGGTGCCGGAGTGGGCGGGGATGCTCTCCTCGTTCGACCGCGAGGTGCTGCTCTCGCACCGCCAGTTCTTCCCCGAGATCGACGCTTTCCTGCGCAGCGAGGAGATCGAGTGCGTCGGGCTCAACGAACTTCTGGCGGAGGTCGACGCCGACCACATCGACCTGCTCCAGATCGACGTCGAGGGCTTCGACGACGAGCTCGTGCTGAGCCTCGACCTCGAGCGCTTCGCCCCCTCGATCGTTCGCTTCGAGTACGTCCACCTCGCGCCCGAGCGGCACGAGGCGTGCGTCGAGCGGCTGATAGCCACGGTTACCCCGTCTGCCTCGAGGAGCACGACACCCTCGCCTACCGACCCGCCGAGATGCCGTTTGCCCGATCCGAGCCAGGACGTGCCGGTGAATAGAGGTCCATATGGACC
>JBIOVI010000028.1:0-21636 GCA_044867645.1 Solirubrobacterales bacterium
GGGCGGGTGGTGTGGGTGGGACGTCCGGACGAGCGCGGCGTCCTGTTTTTCGCCCCACCGGCTCGGCAAGTGAGAAAACGTCATCTGGCGAAAAACCCAGCGGGGAGTCCGGACGTCCCACCCACGACAGGACCCGCCCGCCGAGTGCCTCCATATGACAGGACCGGGCAACCAGGTCTACGATTCCGGGGTGAGCTCCCCCCTAGTGCTCGTCATGGCGGCGGGCGAGGGCACCCGCATGCGCTCCTCGCTGCCGAAGATGCTCCACCCTGTCTGCGGCCGGCCGATGGTCGCCTGGCCGATCCTGGCCGCGCGCGAGGCCGGTGCCGGCAGGGTCGCCGCGATCGTCTCGCCCGGCCGCGACATCTCCGCCGGCTTCCCCGACGAGGTCGAGACCGTGGTCCAGCCGCGGCCCGACGGAACCGGTGGGGCGGTTCGGGCCGCGCTGCCGCTGATCGAGGATGCCGAGACGGTTCTAGTCCTCTCTGGCGATCATCCTCTTATCTCCAGAGAGAACATCGCCGGCCTGCTCGAGGCGCACGCCGCCTCCGCCGCCGCGGCGACGATGATGACGATCGAGCTCGACGACCCCGGCTCCTACGGCCGCGTCGTACGCGGCGCCAGCGGAGAGGTCGAGCGCGTGGTCGAGGCGAAAGCCGCCGGGGACGCCGATCCCGAGCAACTGGCGATCCGCGAGATCAACGCCGGTACCTATGCCTTCGACGCGGCGCCGCTGGCGACCGCCCTCGCCGGTCTCTCCAACGACAACGCCCAGGGCGAGTACTACCTGACCGACGTCTTCGCCGCGCTGCGCGAGGCCGGTCATTCGGTTGCCGGTCACCCAACGGACGATTTCGCGGTGACGATGGGGGTCAACAACCGTGTCGAGCTCGCCGCCGTCGAAGCCGAGGGGCGCCGCCGCATCCTCGAGGCGCACATGCTCGCCGGCGTCACCGTCGTCGATCCCGGTTCGACCTGGGTCGACGCAGACGTGAAGATCGCGGCCGACGCTCGGATCGAGCCCGGCACCAGCCTGCGCGGAGCGACCGAGATCGGCGCCGGCTCGGTCGTCGGCCCGCTGAGCACGCTGATCGAGACCAGGCTCGGTGACGACGTCAACGTGCTGCACTCCTACCTGGTCGAGTGCGAAGTCCTCGACGGCTGCAGTATCGGCCCCTTCGCCTATCTGCGCCCGGGTGCCCAGCTCGAGCCCGGCGCCAAGGCGGGCACCTTCGTCGAGATCAAGAACTCGCGGATCGGCGCCGGTGCCAAGGTCCCGCACCTGGCCTACATCGGCGACGCCGAGGTGGGCGCCGACAGCAATCTCGGCGCCGGCACGATCACCGCCAACTACGACGGATTCCGCAAGCACCGGACGACGATCGGCAAGGGCGTCCGCATCGGCGTTGACACGATGCTGATCGCCCCGGTACAAGTCGGGGACGCCGCCTACACTGGCGCCGGAGCGGTGATCAAGAAGGACGTCCCGGAGGGGGCGCTTGCGGTGAGCCAGAACGACCAGAGGAACATCGAGGGCTACGCGGAGGGCAAGGCCGCGGAGACCCATGAGGAGGATTCGTGAGCACGATCGAGCAGCGTCCCGAGGCGGCGCCCACCGCCATCCCGCACGACTACTCGAAGCGGATGATGGTCTTCGGTGGCCGCAGCTCGATGGAGCTTGCCGCCAAGGTCGCCGGCAAGCTGGAACTCGACCTCGGCCAGGTGACGCTGAAGACCTTCGCCAACGGCGAGGTCTACTGCCGCTACGAGGAGTCGATCCGCGGCGCCGACGTCTTCCTCGTGCAGTCGACCTGCGCCAACGAGCAGAGTGGGATGACGCCCAACGACGCGCTGGTCGAGCTGCTGACGATGATCGACGCCGCCCAGGGCGCCTCCGCCCACCGGATCATCGCCGTGCTGCCCTGGTACGGCTACGCGCGCCAGGACAAGAAGTCGGCTCCGCGCGAGCCGATCTCCGCACGCATCATGGCCAAGTGTCTGGAGGGCGTTGGCGTCGACCGGGTCCTCACCATGGACCTGCACGCCGGCCAGGTGCAGGGCTTCTTCCACGTCCCGGTCGATCACATGACGGCGATGCCGATGCTGACCCAGTGGTTCGTCGACCAGGAACTCAACGACGAGCTGGTGATCGTCTCCCCCGATGCCGGTCGGGTCAAGACCGCGCGCAACTTCGCCCGCCGCATCGGCACCCACTGGGCGGTGATGGAGAAGGAGCGGCCCGCCCAGCAGGTGGCGGAGATCGGCTACGTGGTCGGCGACGTCAAGGGCAAGACGGCGGTCCTGGTCGATGACATGATCGACACCGCGGGGACGCTCTGTGCCGCCGCTCAGACGGTGCTCGACGAGGGTGCTGCGCGGGTGATTGCCTGCGCCACGCACGGCGTCTTCTCTGGCCCTGCCTACGAGCGACTCGCCGGATCGGGAATCGAGCGAATCGTCGTCACCGACACGATCCCGCTGCGCCCCGGCGCCCCGGACAACATCGTCGTGCTCTCGACCGCGGGCACCTTTGCCGACTCGATCCGCCGCATCTTCACCGACGACTCGGTGTCCGAGATCTTCGCCGGCGAGAACCAGCTCTTCTAGCCCTGGCCGGCGAGCGACCCAGCGGGCTGCGCCTGGTCGGCCACAAGGGGGCCGACCTGATCGCCCCCGGCAACACGCTGGAGAGCTTCCTGGCCGGAGTCGACGCGGGCGCCGACACGATCGAGATCGACGTCCTCTGGACGCTGGACGGCCATCCCCGCATAGATGCCGCCGAGCGCACGCCGCTGATCGTCGCCCACGACTGGCATGACGCCGAGCGACGTGAGCCGCTCACCTTGGAGGCGGCGCTCGACGCATTCGGGGAGCCGCCGCTGGACCGGGTCGAGGTCGACATTGACGTCAAGCTGCCGGGCAGGGAGGAGGAGATCGTCGACGCAGTGCGCGAGCGGGGGCTGCTGGAGCGGACGATGATCTCGACGATGGAGCTCTCGACCCTGGCCCGCGTCAAGGAGCTCGAGCCCGGTCTGCGCCGCGGCTGGACCTATCCCAAGGTGACCAAGGACTGGGCTTCGAAGCGCTGGGCGCGGGCGCCGATGCTGGCGGCCCTGGTCTGGATGCGCCGCCAGCTGCCGGGCCTCGCCGCGCGCGAGCTGCCGAAGCTGGGGGTGGAGGCGATGTGGGTCTACCACCCGCTCGTCAGCCCGGGGCTCGCCCGCATCGCCAAGCTCGCCGGCGTCGAGCTGATCGCCTGGACCGTCGACGACCTGCCCCGCATGAACAAGCTCGTCGCCGCCGGCGTCGACGGCATCTGCTCCAACGACCCCCGCCTGTTCGAGGGTCTCTCCTGATCGGGGTTTCGAGACTGCATTCAGCGTCGCTATGCGACGCCAGATGCAGTCTCACCGGATCAGACCGTGCCTGGGGTGGCCGTCGGCGGCGCGTTGCGACCGTGCTTGGTCTTCACCGCTGACTCCAGCTCCTCGGTGGTGAAGCCGCCCTTTGCCTCACCGTCGATCGCGTAGCGGTAGAGGGCGACGCCGAAGATGCCGCTCAGGGCGCTGCTGATCAGCATCGAGACCGCGAAGCCGATCACGCCGAGGACGACGAGCAGGGCGCCGACGAAGCCGGCCGAGGCCCAGACGGCAATGCCGATCGCGACCAGGATCGCACTCGGCAGCATGCCGAGGAGGAAGACGGCGCCGCCGATCGCGAGGTTGCCGGTGATCTGCTGCCCCCAGCGGTCGCGGAAGAGGCTTGCTGAGCGCTTTAACGTTGCGAACGCGCCGGTGCCCTCGATCGCGATCACGGGCACGGCGATGAAGGTGACGAGCGACCAGGCCATGCCGACCAGGCGCGCCGCGATCGTGCCCGCGATGCCGCCCTGGTTTTCCAGTGCGCCCATGAACACGCCGATCGCGGTCGAGAGCGCGGCCCAGCCGCAGATCTGGCTGAAGCGGCTGCGCGCGATGGCGAGCCCGTCGCCGACCGTCGCCTCCTCGCCGCGGAAGATCATGTCGGCCGCCGCCGCGAGGCCGACGGCGAAGAAGGTGCCGACCGCGCTGAGGACGTAGAGGCCGATCACCAGCAGCGGGATCGCCCCGGCGAGGGTGCCGTCGTCGAGGAAGTAGAGGCCGGGGCCGAGGAAGACGAATGCGAGTGGGATCGTCGCCACCGCGCCGTAGAGCGGGAAGCGGAACAGTTCCCGGTGCTCGTTCAACAGGTGCCAGCTCTTCTTGCTCAGTGCCCACCCGCGTTTGATCTTCTTCATCGCTCCTCCTTGGCCGGTTCGATTTTGCCTGGGCTCAGAGCGTTTCGGCCAAACCAGGCACGCGTTTGACCCCTCTTCCCTCGAAGTACTCCCACTCCTGCTCGCCCAGCTCGGTCGCAGGCGGGTCTGCGTAGACCCACTCGCGCATGATCCGGTGCCAGTTGCGCTTGGCCCGCAGCTGGCCGAGCACCGCGACCACCCCGATTTCCATCCGCCTTCCCATCAGCTCGTCCGCCGGGATCGACTCGCGCCGCATCAGGTCGTAGTACTCCGAACGCGGATCGTTGGTCGACTCGATGATCTTCATCACCCGCTTCGGGGTGATCTCGATCTCGCGGTCCTCGATGTACCAGCCGCCGACCGCACCCATGTGCTCCATCAATCGCTCGGCGTCGAGCTTCGAGGGGTTCTTGATGAAGCCGAGGTCGTGCAGGGCTTGGCGAAAGCCCTCCGGATCGTCGCGGGAAGCGGCGTCGAAGACGCGCTGCTCGAGCACGATCTGCTCCCGGTCGAGCTTCTTGGTCATGCCGAAGTCGAGGAAGGCGACGCGGCCATCAGCCATCAGGAGGTAGTTGCCGGGATGGGGGTCGGCGTTGAAGTGCTGCAGGTTGAACATCGAGCCGAGGTTGCCGCGGAAGACGATCTCGCCAAAGCGGCTGCGCTCCTCGTGCGGAAGTTCTTTGACCCGCTCGAAGTCGACACCCTCGACGAACTCGGTGACGAGGACCCGCCGGCGGGAGAGCCGGGTGATCACTTCCGGCACGTAGACGAAGGGGTGGTCGCGGTAGGCGCGGGCAAAGGAGCGCTGGTTCTGCGCCTCGTACTCGTAGTCGAGCTCCTCCATCACCCGCTCGCGGATCTCGTGGGCTATCGCCTTTGCGTCGAGGCCCGGGGCCAGCGCACGGGCGAGGCGGACTATCGTGCCAGCGTTGCGCAGGTCGGCGTCGAGGGCCTCGGCGATCCCCGGATACTGGATCTTGACCGCGACCTGGCGTCCGTCGATCAGCTCAGCGCGGTGCACCTGGCCGATCGAGGCAGCGGCAAAGGCCTCCTGCTCGAACTCGGCGAAGAGCTCGGAGACCGGCTCGCCGTCGTACTCTTCCAGCAGCACCTTCTCGACTTTCTCCCAGGGCATTGGCGGCGCCGACGTGCGCAGCTTGCTCAGCTGCTCCTGGTAGATCTCGCGGTACTCGTCGGGGATGAACTCGGTGTCGATGAAGGAGGCGAACTGCCCCAACTTCATCGCGGCCCCCTTCATCTGGCCCAGCGCCCCGACCATCTTCATTGCCGTCTCCAGGTGGCGCTGCTCGAGCTTTTCCTTGCTCTCCTCCTCGGAGCGGGCGACGTTGGTGGCCTTGGTACCGGCGTAGCGGGCGCCCTGCAGGCCGACGATCGAACCGAGCTTGGCCGAGCGGCGAATCCGGCCCTTTGGGATCTTGGCGTCGTCTGCCATGCCCGGATGTTGTACAGGGTCGGGGCATGGGCGCCGACCGCAGGGTCCGTTTTCCCCCGTTTCTCTATCCTCTCCCGTCCGAATGGCTCGTGGACGCGAAAAACTGAAAGGGGCTCCCCGCGGTGAGTTCGGCTCGCGCAGCGCCCGTCGTCTGCGTGGCGATGGGTTGGTGCCAGGGGTCGTCTACGGCGGCGGCTCCGAGGCGCGGGCCTTCCAGGTTTCCGAACGCGACGTTCGCACGGTTCTCGCCGGTGGGCAGGCGCTGTTCGACCTCGAGCTCGACGGCTCCAAAGCCGTCCCGGTCGTGGTCAAGGAGCAACAGCTGCACCCCGTGCGCGGCAATCTCCAGCACATCGACCTGCAGGAAGTGAAGCTCGACGAGGCGATACAGGCCGAGGTCGCGATCGAGCTTGAAGGCGCTGAGACGGCGCCCGGCGTCAAAGAGGGCGGTGTGCTCGAGCACGTCACTCGCGAGATCACCGTCGAAGCGCTGCCGACCGAGATCCCCGAGCGGCTGATCGCCGACGTCTCAGGGATGCAGATCAACGACACCGTGCAGCTCTCCACGATCACCGCCCCCGAAGGGGTCAAGTTCGTCGCCGACGACCTCGAGGAGATCACGATCGCCACCCTCTCGCCGCCACGCGTCGAAGAGGAGCCCGAGCCCGCCGTCGAGGAGGAGGCCGAGCTGGTCGGCGAGGAGGGCGAGGCCCCGGCTGCCGAGGAGGGCGGCGAGGAGGCCGAGGGCGGCGATTCGGGCGACTCCGGCGGGGAGTAGCCGCTGTCGATCTTCCGCCGCCGCGCCAATCGCGGTGAGGACGAGAGGGGCGACCGCATCCTGCTCGTCGGACTCGGTAATCCGGGTGAGGGCCATGCCGGCACTCGCCACAACATCGGCTTCGAGGTCGCCGCGGAGCTGTCGCGACGCTGGCAGCTGCCCCGCGCGAAGAAGCGCTTCGGCGGCCTGATCGCCGAAGGGCGGACCGGACCGGGCGGGCCGCGGGTTGCGATCCTGCTGCCGCAGACGTACATGAATGCCTCCGGCGATTCGGCCGGGCCGGCGCGGGGCTCGCTCAAGGTCTCGCTGGATCGGGTGGTCGCGCTCCACGACGAGATCGACCTGCCGTTCGGGGAAGTGCAGAGCCGCCTCGGCGGGGGTCTCGCCGGTCACAACGGGCTCAAGAGCCTCAAACGGGGCCTTGGCGAGGCGGATTTCTGGCGGGTCAGGGTCGGCGTCGGGCGGCCGGATTCGACCGACCCGGAGATCGTCTCCGCTTACGTGCTGGGCCGCTTCCGCGAGCCGCCTGCCGAGGTGGAGGCGCTCGTCGCTCGTGCCGCCGACGAGGCCGAGCGCCTGGTCGAGAAACTAGGCTCCCCTCCCGATGAGCGCTGAGCGGACCAGTTACGAGGTCGACGACCGGGGGGTGGCCGTCCTGCGCCTGGAGCGGCCCGAGGCCCGCAACGCGATCGACACTCAGATGCTGGTCGAGATGCTCGAGCACGTGGCAGTGGCTCGCTCCGACGATGCCGTCCGGGTGCTCGTCATCAGCTCCTCCGACCAGATGGGTCTCTCGGCCGGCGCCGACGTCAAGGAGCAACTCGACGACAAGGCCAAGATAGACCGCATGCAGCTCTTCGCCGACGTCTACGACGCGATCGTCGCCTTTCCGAAGCCGACGGTCGCCGCCTGTCATGGCGACGTAGTCGGCGGAGGGGCGGAGATCGCCGTCGCCTGTGACCTGCGGGTCGGGGGTGCCAACCTGCGGATGCGCTTCCCCGGTGCGGCGCTTGGCGTCCCGGTCGGGCCGGCGCGCCTGGTGACGCTGTGCGGGCTCGCGACGGCCAAGTACCTGCTCTTCACTTCCCGAACCGTCGGCGCCGACGAGGCGCTGCGCCTGGGCTTGGTCAACCGGGTCGCTCCGGGCGCGGCGACGGAGGACGCCGCATTGGAGCTGGCCGCCTCGGTTGCCGCCCACCCTCCCGAGGCGGTCGCCCAGCTGAAGCGGATGCTGCACGAGTGGGATGACGTCGAGGGCCGCTCCACGGCCGAGGGCGTGGGGCAGGTCGAGTGGCAGCGCAGCGGTCCGGGATTGCCGCAGGGGCATTGAGTAGGGTCTCGTCGGTGTTCGTCCGCGATTTCGCGCCTCGCTTGCGCCGGCAGCTTCCCACCCTCGTCCTAGCGGCACTTCTCTGCGCGCTCGCGGTGCCGACGGCCGCCTCGGCCGTCACTTACACCGTCAACAGCACGCTCGACGCGGCCGACAAAGCCCCCGGCACGGGTGGCTGCGAAACCGCGGTGGCCAGCGAGTGCACGCTTCGCGCCGCGGTCGAAGAGTCGAACTCCTCCACGGCGGTGGACGACACGATCGCCTTCGCCGGCCTCTTCAACGGCGAGCTGGCCGACACGATCGCGATTGGGGCGGGCTTTCCCACGATTACCGACACCGTCGGCATCGACGGCGATGGCAGCGGTCAGTGCACGACCGCGGCGGCGGGGGTAAAAGGTCCTTGTGTCGGGGTTGAAAAGACCGTCGCGGGCTCCACCCTCGTCGTCGAAAACGCCGACGGGGTCACCATCGAGGGTTTGGCGGTAACCGGCACCTCCACCGGCATCAACGTGCTCAACAGCTCGGAAAGCTTCACCGCACGCGACAACTGGCTGGGCGTGAAACTCAATGGCGCAGCGGGTGCCAATACCACCGGCATCTTCCTCGACCCGAACTCGAATGGTGCGACGATCGGCGGCACCGCGGTAGCGGATCGCAACGTCTTCGCCAACAATGGCGCCGAGGGCCTCGACATCCAGGGCGCGAGCCTGGCCCAGGTCTCCGGGAACTACTTCGGGGTGGCTCCCGACGGCCAGACCCAGGCCGCCAACGGCAAGGACATCGAGGTCACCTCGTCGTTCACCGTCGAAGCGGTCGGCAATCAGATCGGTGCCGTGCTGAGCCCGGAAGCCCTCGCTACCCCCGCCTGCGACGGTTCCTGCAACGTCATCTCCGGCTCGCTCTCCTCCGGCGTCGACCTGCTCGGCGAAGGCGGGGGAGAAGAGCCGCCCGGCAAAACGACGACGATCCGGGGCAACTACATCGGCCTCACCGCCACGGGCGGGGCGCTGGGAAACGCGACGATCGGTGTCCAGGTCGGCAAGTCGCACGAAACCATGATTGGCGGAGAAGCCGCGGGGAGCGCCAATCACATCAACGGCGGCCAGTATGGAATCTCCGCTAGCTCCCTGGGAGTTGGAGCTGACGAACTCTGGATTTGGAACAACCTGATCGGCCTCAACCCGGCCGGAACGGCGACCCTCGCGCCGCCGAGCGTCGACGCGATCTTCAACAGCGGGGAAGGGGTCCCGCTGGGCAAAGGCGCGAGGATCTACAACAACCGGATCTCGATGTCCGGCGGCATCGCGATCGAGCAGCACAGCATCGGCGCGCTGATCCACGAAAATCAGATCGGCCGCGGCACCGGTGGCCAGAGCCTCTCCGGTGGCAGCGTCGGGATCAAGCTCTGGGGTCCGTCGATTTCCGCCAGCACGGCCGAGTTCAACCTGATCGAAAACGCGACCGGAAACGGGATTCTGGTCGAAAACGACTTCAACTTGCTGATCGGCAACACGATCGTGGGCTCCGGCGAAGCCGGGATCCGGATCCAGGACTTCCTCACGCTTGCCTCGACCAATACGGCGATCGCCGGCGAAGCGGAAGCGTCGGAAAACACGATCTCCGACAGCGGCGGCGACGCGATCGAGGTCGCCGGGGAAGAAGACGACGAAACCCAGATTGGGCGCAACAAGGGCAGCGGCAACAGTGGCCTCTTCATCGATCTCGGTGCCGATGGCCCCGGCAACAAACTCACTGGCCCGAACGACGGAATCCAGCCGCCGACGATCGCCAGCGCGACCACCACCGGGGCGAGCGGCGCCGGAGCGCGCCCGGGAGCGATCGTCCGCGTCTTCAAAAAGGCGACGGCGTCGCCGGGAGAGATAGAGAGCTTTCTCGGCAAAGCAATCGCAGACAGCAGCGGCGAATGGTCACTCGCCTATGTCGCCGCAATCCCAGGTGGGACCAACATCGCCGCCACCCAGTCGGCCGTCGAGGGGACTTCCGAGCTGACGCTTGCCCTTACCTCCTCACCGCCCGGTGGTGGCGAAGGCGAAGGTGGCGGTGGCGGTGGCGGCGGTGCCGGCGGGAGCGCGGGCGGCGGAAAAGAAAAAGCACAAGGCAAAGGCAAAGGGGGCGCTACGGACAAAAAAGCGCCTGAGACGACGATCATCAAAGGACCGAGGGCAAAAACGCACTCCCACATCGCGAGGTTCAGGTTCACCTCCAGCGAGGCCGGATCGAACTACCAGTGCAAGCTCGACCGCAAGCCGTTCAGGCCGTGCAGGCCCGGGAAGCGGTACAAAGGGCTGAAGCCCGGCAAACACGTCTTCAAGGTTCGGGCGATCGACTTGGCGGGCAACGTCGACCCGAGTCCGGCAAAGAAGAAATTCCGCGTCCTCGACTGAACGCTAAGCGCTGGCCGACTGAGCAGCTGCCTCGCCAACGCCAGCGGTGACGGCCATGATCGAGATCTGGGGATTGACCCCAGGACAGCTCGGCAGGATCGAGCCGTCGGCGATCCAGACGCCGTCGGCGCCGCGCAGGCGGCCTTCCGGATCAACCGGATGAACGGCCGGATTGGAGCCCGCCGCGGCGCTGCCGGTCGGGTGAAAGGCGGCGAGCCGCAAGCGACGTACGTCAAGCCTGGTCAGCGCCCGCTCGATCTCGGCCTCGCTGCGCACCGGGGCAGCGCCTCCACCTAACTCGACCTCGCGGGCGCCGGCGGCGAGCATCACCCGCGCCATCGCCCCCACCGCGGCGACGAGGCGCCGCCCGTCCTCGCCGCTGAGGCGATAGGAGACCAGTGGCCAGCGCGATCCCAGCACCCGTCCAGAGGGCGAATCGCCGATCATCGCGCCCAGCGTCGCCGTGTTCGCCGCCTGGGCGAGCCGACCCTGAAGGTGGGTGCCGTAGCCGGGCGCCGAGACGGCGCCCATTCCCGGCGGCGTCGAGGTCGCCTCGATCAGGATCCCCTCGCGCTCGTGCAGCTCTTCGATTCCGACGCTTTGCATGACGCCGCTCCAGGGCACCACCTCCTCCTCGAAGGAGGCGGCGATGCCGGTTGCGGGGTGGACCGAGAGGCCGCGGCCCAGGCGGGGATGGCCGCCGAGGCCGCTGCGTCGCAGCAACGGCGGGGTGCCGATCGCACCGGCCGCGACCACGACCAGGGGCGCCGAGATCCGTACCGCCGTGCCGTCGGCGCGATGAGCCTCCACGCCAGTGGCATGCCCGCGCTCGGTCAGGACCCGCGTCACCGTCAGCCCCGAGACGATCCGTGCGCCCGCTTCGGCGGCCTGCGGCAGGGCGTTCAGGTGGACTCCGCCCTTGGCGTTGTTGGGGCAGCCGATCGCACACTGGCAGGCGCCGCGGCAGCCGGGCGCGTTGCGGCGCAGCGGTGCTGCCTCCCAATCGAGTGCCTTCGCCCCCTCGAGCGCCAGTTCCCCGTTGCGTCCCAGCACCTCCATCGGGGCCTGGGCGACCCCGAGCGTCGCTTCGACGTCGGCGACACGGGGGCCGAGCAGCTCGGGATTCGCCAAGGCGAGCCCGTGGTGCTCGTGCCAGGCCGTCACCACCCGATCGGGGGGGCGGTAGCAGGTGCCAGAGTTGATCACGGTCGTACCGCCGATCGCGCGGCCCAGTGGCAGCGGGATCGGGGGTCTGCCGAGCATCATCGTCGTGCCGCCGTCGCGGTAGATCTGGGCGAAGCGGTCGAGGGGATGGGTAGCGCGGATCCGCTCGGCGGTCCAGCGCTCCCCCTCCTCGACGATCACGGTGTGGAGCCCGGCTCGTGCCAGCGCGCGGGCGGCGAAGGCACCGCCGGCACCGGAGCCGACGACGACGACATCGCAGTCGGATGCGTGCGGCCACTCGGCGGCATCGGTGACGTCGAGAACCGGATCGGGCCGGGACGGCTCGTGGCGCGAGCCGACGGAGGAGATCTCCGCCGCGAACGAGTCGGCACCGTGAGCCAGCATCACGACCGACCTGAGTGGGTCGAGCACCGCCGCGCCGCCCGCATCCGCGAGCTGGGTCAGCAGCTCGCCGCGCCGCTGCGGCGGCAGCGCGCCGAGGGTGCGACCGGTGCGAGCGAGGGAGAAAGCCTCCAACCCGGCAAGGGTCGCGGCCAGACCCGCTTTGGAGAGCGCCGGCATCCGCCCGATCATTCGCCGGGCGAGGGCCGCGGTTCGCTCCGGGTCCGGCCCGCCGGTCTCAGGCGGCAACAGCGCCGCCGCGAAATCGCCAAGGGCGGACATGGCGGCAGATACTAAGGTCGCTAGCCGGACCAGCTGGTGGAGTCCAGGATGGTGCCGCCCAGGAATGCCTTGGGATTGGCGAGCACATGCTCGGCGACGTCCGCACAGGGAGCGACCCAGAGGTCACCGCGTCCAGCCACCTCCCTGAGCCGGTCGAGCAGTGTCCAAAGGCGGTCCTCACCGAGCCAATCGAGCATGAAGAGGTGGAGGACGATGGCGATGAAACCGCCCTCACGCCGAAGCCGTTCGATCTCGGCCTCCAGGTAAGCGAGGAAGACTCCGGGGTCGAGCCGATCGGGGGAGCCGCCGATCAGCTCGCGGACAGGGGCCAGCGGCGGCAGCACGCAGCTCGCGTCGACATGGCGCCACTGGAAAGGCAGCACCGCGAAGCCGCCGTCGGCGCTCGCCCCCGTGCCCGCCGGCGAGCAGTAGCGCAAACCGGCCTCGCGCAAGACGGCGAGCCCCCCGGCGCCGAGCTGGCCACCCGGTGGGCGCAGGCCGGCCAGCGTCAGCCCCAACGAACCGAAGGCGTCGAGTCCCCGTGCCAGGTTTTCGGCTTGCCCGGTGGCCGGGAGGTCGCCCCACTGCTCGTGGCGCCAGGCGTGGTAGCCCAGCTCGTGTCCGGCTGCCGCGATTGTCGCCAGCGCCTCGGGATAGAGCTCGGTGTTGAGGCCCTCGACGAAAAAGGTCGCCGCCAGGTCGCGCGCGTCCAGGGCTTCGAGCAGCGACGGCAGCACCCGGGTCGCGGTGAAGTGATCGCCGTGCGCCGCGCCCGGGGCGATCGCTCCCAGCTCGATTTCGGCCGCCTCGCCGAGGTTGTCGAAGCTGAGGCTGAGCGCGCCTCTGGCGCCGCCCGGCCAGTCCGCCATCTCGCCTAGTCCTCGAGCAGCGCCGGGCTCCAGCGCTCCGGCTCGAGACGGGCTTGCTCGCGCGCCCAGCGGAAGTGGTGCTGAGCCGAGGCCAGCAGGATCGGGAAGTTGAGCAGGCCGGCCAGCGCGAAGCCCCGCGAGCCCCTGCGCGTCTCGACGAGAAGGCTGAGCGCACTGGCGATTCCCCATGCCCAGAGGACCGAGTTGTAGGCGGGCAGCTGGTCCTCGCGCAGACCCTCCGCTTCGTCGAGCATCGGCAGGCCGTTGTGCAGCGACCAGGGCCAGGCCTTGAAGTGGACGGCGACGCCGGCGACTCCGATCCCGGCGTTGTAGGCCGAGAGGCGCTCGGCGGCGATCCCCCCGCGGGCAGCGGCCAGGAATCCCAGCGGAAAGAGGACGCTCCAAAAGGCGATCGCGCCGCGGCGGCCCAGCTGCGGCTCGAAGACGAGGCCGACCCCGGCTCGGGTCTCGAACGCATTGTGCGCGAGCAGCCCCAGGGTGGAGCCAGCGGCGAAAGGGCGTCGCAGTCGCATCTCGGTAGCAGCGTAGCCCCTGGATCTAGAATCGGTACCCGTGCCCGGATCGAGCGATTCGGGCGCTTTGCCTGCCATGAGCCTTCGCCCCCTGATCGAGATCGCCGCCGACAACGAGCGCCTGCACGCGCTCGCTGCCGCTGCGCGCGACGCGAGCGGGGGCGAACCGGTAGCGGTGGGTGCCTCCGCGACGTTGCGTCCCCTGCTGCTGGCGACGCTGCTCGAGGACGACCGCGGTCTCGCCGGCCGCCCGGCGCTTCTAGTGAGCGCCGACGACCGCTCGGCGCGCGACCTCGCCGCCGATCTGCGTGCGTATCTGGCCCCGCGCCGCGTTCGCTTCTACCCCTCGCGCGGCACCGGCTACGCCTCCCACGTCACCCCGCCGCCGCATCTGGTCGGGCTGCGGATCGATGCTCTCGATGCGCTGCGTGAGAGCGAGGACGCGATCGTGGTCGCCAGCGCTACCGCTCTCGCCGAGGCCGTCCCCGATGCCTCCTTGCGCCCAGCCGGATTCGCGCTCGAGCTGGGTGGGGAGATCGAGCTCGAGGGGGTTTCCCGCGACTTGGTGGCGGCTGGCTACGAGCGAGTCGAGCAGGTGGAGGAGCGTGGCCAGTTCGGGGTGCGCGGCGGCATCCTCGACGTCTTCCCGGCCACCGAGGAGCGTGCGGTCCGGGTCGAGCTGTTCGGCGACGAGATTGAGTCGATGCGCTGGTTTTCGACCTTCACTCAGCGCTCGCTGGGCGATGCCGAGCGGGTCGAGCTGGCCCCCGCCGCCGAGCTTGACGCCGAGCATCGCGAACTGGCCGAGCTGGCGACGATGGAAGCCGCCGAGGAAGGGAAGGAGTTGCCGGGGCCGGCCGAGGTGTTGCCGCTGGAGCACTTCGGCCCGCCGCTCGACCTCGTCCCACCCGAGGCGGCGGTGATTCTCGCCGCGGCCGAGGAGATCGAGCCGGCGCTGCGCGACCACTGGGAGGACGCGACCGCGGCGATGCACGCCGACGACGCCCGTCACCTCTACGTCGACGTCGCCGCTCCTCTCGCGGCCCGAGCCGTTCTTGCGGTCAGCGGGACCGGGGATGAGGACGACGGGGCCTTTCGCGCCTCTCGCGCCGAGTCCCCCGCGCGGAGCGTCAAAGAGGCCGAGGGGGAGCTGGAGAAACTGGTCCGCTCCGGCTACCGCACCGTGGTCGCCTTCGACAGTCGAGGCGAGGCGGAGCGGACTCGCTATGGCCTCGACCGTCTCGACACCGCCCTGCTCGATGGCGGTCGCCTCCGCTCAGATCCCGGCCTGACCTTCGCCGAGGCGCGCTTGCGGGAGGGGTTCGTCAGCCCCGAGCTGCGCCTCGCCGTCTACCCCTTCCGGCGCCTCGTCCATCGTCGCCGCCGGGCGGAGGACCGCGTCCCCGGCGCCGCTCGCGGCCGGCTCGCCTTCAGCGATCTGCGGGTCGGCGACTACGTCGTCCACGAGGACCACGGCGTCGCCCGCTTCGCCGGTTTCGAGACGCGCGAGGTGGGGGGCGTTAGCCGCGACTACCTCTACCTCGAATACAAGGGCGAGGACCGCGTCTATGTCCCCACCGACCAGCTGGCGAAGCTGAGTCGCTACGTCGGCGCCGGGGCCGAACCGGCGCTATCCGCGCTGGGCGGCAAGCGCTGGCAGAACATGAAGGCCAGAGCCCGCCGTGCCGCGGGCGCCCTGGCGGGAGAGCTGCTCAATCTCTATGCCGAGCGACGGACCCGCAAGGGGCACCCGTTCCCGCCCGACGGCGAGTGGCAGATCGAGATGGAGACGGCCTTCCCGTATCGCGAGACCGCCGATCAGCTGGAAGCGATCGAGGCGGTCAAGGGCGACATGGAATCCGAGCAGCCGATGGACCGGCTGGTCTGCGGCGACGTCGGCTTCGGCAAGACCGAGGTGGCGTTGCGTGCGGCGGTGAAGGCAGCCTCGGACGGCAAGCAGGTGATGATGCTGGCGCCGACCACGATCCTCGCCCAGCAGCACTTCGGCACCTTCGGCGAGCGGCTCGCCGACCTGCCCTTCACCCTCGATTGGGTCTCGCGCCTGCGCAAGCCGGCCGAGGTGAAAGGCGTCCTGAAGCGATTCGAGGCGGGTGAGGTCGATGTCCTGATCGGCACTCACCGGCTGCTTTCGCGCGACGTCCGCGCCAAGGATCTCGGCCTGCTCATCGTCGACGAGGAGCAGCGCTTCGGCGTCAAGCAGAAGGAGCTGCTGCGGCAGTTGAAGCTGAAGGTCGACGTGCTCTCCCTTTCGGCGACCCCGATCCCGCGCACCCTGCAGATGAGCCTCGCCGGGCTGCGCGACATCTCGACGATCGAGACCCCGCCCGAGGGCAGGCGGCCGGTCCGCACCTACGTCGGTCCCTACGACGAGGACCTGGTGCAGCGGGCGATCGAGCGCGAGCTGGAGCGCGACGGCCAGGCTTTTTTCCTCCATAACCGGATCGACAGCCTGCCCGAGATCGCCGAACGACTGCGGTCGCTGGTGCCGAAGGCGCGGGTCGTCGAAGCCCACGGCCAGATGGACGAGGGCAAGCTGGAGGAGACGATGATGCGCTTCCTGCGCGGCGAGGCGGACTGCCTGGTGACGACGACGATCATCGAGTCGGGTCTCGACATCCCCACGGCAAACACGCTCATCGTCGAGCGCGCCGACCGGCTCGGGCTCGCCCAGGCCTACCAGATACGCGGCCGCGTCGGCCGCTCTCGCGAGCGCGCCTTCGCCTATTTGCTCTATCCCTCGCCGGAGGCGCTGACCGAGGAGGCCGCGGCGCGCCTCTCGACCCTCGCTGACCACACCGAGCTCGGCTCAGGCTTCAAGATCGCGATGCGGGATCTCGACATCCGCGGCGCCGGTGACCTGCTCGGCGACGAGCAATCCGGCCACGTCGCGGCGGTCGGCTTCGAGCTCTATTGCCAGATGATCGACGAGGCGGTTGCGGAGGCGAGCGCCGCCGGCGAGGGGGGAGAGGAGGCGCCCGAACCGCTTCGCTTCGACGTCCCGGTCGACGCGTACCTGCCGGCCTCGTTCATCCCCTTCGAGGCGGCGAAGATCGACGTCCACCGGCGCGTCGTCGCCGCTCGCGCGCCGGGCGAGCTGCGGGCGATCCGCGATGAGCTGGTCGACCGCTTCGGGCCGCTGCCGCGCGAGGCTGAGAACCTGCTGGCCCTACAACGGGCGCGGATCGAGCTGCGGCTCGTCGGTGCGCGCAGCGTCGAGCTGCGCGGCGGCAGGCTCAGCGTGGTCGGCGTGGAGCTGGACTCCGAACAGGCGACGGCGCTGCGGGAGGGGGTGGAGGGAGCGCTGTACGAGTGGCGGGAGAAGACCGCCTCGGTCCGGGTTCCGGACGAGCCTGAGGCACGCTTATCCGCGGTGCTGGCGATGGTCGAGGGTCTTCGCGGGGCGTTTAGCGCCGATTTAGTCGAAAAAGATATGCTCCCAGCTTCGTGAGTCCGAATCAGGGGAGACGCACGTCGGGCAAAGGCGGGGGCGGCAGTAGGGCCTCCGGGCCTGTGGCTGCGCGCCGGCTGGGTTTGGCGGTCTTCGGTGCGGCTTTCCTCATCCTCTTCGCGATCGTCGCGCTCGCCGAGGGAATTGGCGACCCCAGTATTCCCTCTGGAGACGTGGCTCTGGTCGAGGGGACTCCGGGGGACGTCGGCGAGGTCAGCCAGGCGGAGTTCGACCATGCGGTCGAGCTGGCAGCGGTGCAGGCGGGCGAAAAAAAAGCCCCCAAGCCCGGCGACCCCAAATACGAGGAACTGAAGGAAACGGCGATGAAAGCCCTGTTCGAATACATCTGGCTGCAGGGGCTGGCCGCGGAACTGGGGGTCTCGGTGAGCGATAAGGAAATCGCCGCCGAACTGAAAAAAGTCAAGAAAGAAAACTTCAAAACCGAGGCGGAATTCCAAAAATTCCTCAAAGAATCGCGTTTCACCCCTGCTGACGTCAACGAACGGGTGAAGCTGCAGAAACTCAGCACGCAGCTGCAGAAAACGGTCAAAGAAGGCATACCCTCGCCGACTCAGACCGAAATCGAGGACTACTACGAAGCGGCGAAGGGCACCCAGTTCACGCAGAAACCCAGCCGAGACGTCCGGATAGTCGTCAACAAAGACCGCAAGAAAGCCGAAGAAGCGCTTGACGCGCTGAGCAAAGACGACACCGCGCAGAACTGGGAAAAGATCGCCAAAAAATACTCGGAAGATCCGACTACGAAAGCCAGCGGCGGTCTGCAGAAAGAAGTACAGGAAGGCGGGGTCGAAGAACCGCTGGACAAGGAGTTCTTCAGCGCTCCGGAAGGCCAGGTCGAAGGGCCGCTTAAAGCCGAACGGGGCTACGTCGTTTTCGAGGTCGAGAGTTCGACGCCGGAAAGCGTCCAAGAACTGAAAACGGTGGAAGCGCAGATCAAAAGCACCCTTGCGCAGCGAGCGGAACAGGAATACTTCCTCGGCTACGTCACCGACTTCAACAACGAATGGACGTCGCGGACGTTCTGCGCGTCCGGTTACGTGATCGAACGCTGCGCCAACTTCACGAAGGACACCCATCCAGCGACGGCGCCCCCGGCCTGTTACGAAGAGAGCCCGAAAGGCGGTCTGCCGGAAGCCTGCCCCGCGCCGGTATTTCAGCTGATCCCAGCTCTGCCAGGATCGGTGACGCCACTGGAACCGAAAGGCAAACCACTGGCGCAGCGCCCGCGGCCGATGGAAGAAAAAGGGAAAGGCGCGCCTGAAGGCGCCGCTGGCTTGCCCGAAGGCGCGGTTCCCCCGTCTGGCGAAGCTCCGGCCGAAGAAGCTCCGGCCGAAGAACCCTCCGAATAGTCCTCTGGCGTAGCGATGGCCACGCGGTCGGCCGTCGATAGACTGGCGCGCCGATGAGCGCCATCTCCTCCATTCACGCACGCCAGATCCTCGATTCCCGGGGCAATCCAACCGTCGAGGTAGAAGTGGTCCTGGATTCGGGCGCCCGCGGACTGGCGGCGGTGCCTTCAGGTGCTTCGACCGGTGAGTTCGAGGCGGTCGAGCTGCGCGACGGCGGCGACCGCTGGGCCGGGAAGGGCGTTTCGCGGGCGGTCGCGAACGTCAACGATGAGATCTCCGCGGCTCTGACGGGAGCGCGCGCCGCCGAGCAGGGCGCCCTCGACAAGACGATGATCGAGCTGGACGGGACGCCGAACAAGGGCCGGCTCGGCGCCAACGCGATCCTTGGTGTCTCGCTCGCGGCAGCCAAGGCCGCCGCGCTCGACTCCGGTCAGCCGCTCTACCGCTATCTGGCCGAGCTGTACGGGGGCGGTGAGCCGAATCTGCTGCCGGTACCGATGATGAACGTGCTCAACGGTGGCGCCCACGCCGATAACTCGGTCGACTTCCAGGAGTTCATGGTGGTGCCGGCCGGCGCCTCGAGCTTCTCGGACTGCCTGCGGGTTGGCACCGAGGTTTTCCACGCGCTGAAGAAGAGCCTCGCCTCGCGCGGCCTCGCGACCGCGGTTGGCGACGAGGGCGGCTTCGCTCCCAATCTCAGCTCCAACGAGGCGGCGCTGCAGCTGGTCCTCGCCGGAGTCGAGGCGGCGGGTTATGAGCCCGGCTCCGACGTCTTCATCGCTCTCGACCCCGCGACCAGCGAGGTGTACGAAGGCGGCGCCTACGTGCTCGAGCACGAGGGTCGCACGCTTTCCTCCGAAGAGATGGCGGCCTACTGGGAGGATGCCTGCTCGCGCTACCCGATCGTCTCGATCGAGGACGGCATGGATGAGGAGGACTGGGATGGCTGGAAGCTTCTGACCGAGCGACTTGGCGGCCATGTCCAGCTCGTCGGCGACGACCTCTTCGTGACCAACCCGGAGCGGCTGCGCCGCGGGGTCGAGCTTGGCGTCGGCAACTCGATCCTCGTCAAGGTCAACCAGATCGGAACGCTGACCGAGACTTTGGAGGCGATCCGCATTGCTCGTGAGGCGGGTTATACGGCGGTGATCTCGCACCGTTCGGGGGAGACCGAGGACACGACGATCGCCGACCTCGCGGTCGCCACCGGCGCGGGCCAGATCAAGACCGGTGCCCCTTCCCGCTCTGACCGGGTGGCCAAGTACAACCGGCTGCTGAGGATCGAGGAGGAGCTTGGCTCCGACGCCTCCTTCCCCGGTTTGCAGGCATTCGTCCAGCGCGTCCACTAGATGCAGGAATGCGGCGCCCGGCCGCGTAGGACCGGGTATGGCAACCCGTGCTCGGCCGGCAAGGAGCTCCGCGTCCCGGCCGAAACGGCGTCCCGCCGCGCGGCGGAAGCCAGCTCCCCGGCGTGGCGGCAGTCGCATCCGCTGGGACCGCGTTGGCCGCATCGCCCTAACGCTGGTGCTGGCCGCTGTCCTCTACTCCTACCTGAACCCGGCTATCGACTTCGTCAAGACCTACACGGCGACCACCGCCGCCAAGGCCGAGTTCCACGAGATGCTGCGCGAAAACAAGCGCTTGCACAAGCGCATCCAGACCGCTGGCGACCCGATCGTGATCAACCGCAAGGCCCGCGCGCAGGGCATGGTCGGCGAAGGCGAGACCCCGATAGTCGTCCACGGTCTCGGCGGCTAGCAAGGCTCACTGGAGTCACCGGTGGTTAGCGCCGGCTCCTACATCCTCAGCGCCGTCCTGCTGGCCGCCTTGGTCCTATCCCTGGGCTTCTCAGCGGTCCGTCTGCGCCAGCGCCTCATGCCCGAATGGGAGGGAGCCCCAGCTCACCTGGTCGAGGCGATCGTGGGCGTGGCGCTGCTGATTTGGCTCGCCGAGCTGTTGGGGGTGGTCAATTTCCTCTACGGGGGAGCTCTCGTTGCCGCAGCGGTCATCCTCGCGGCAGCGATCGCGGTCGGCCCGCGGGTCCTGTCACCCGCGGGAGAGGCGTCTCTGCCGGGGGGTGGTGTCGAATGGGGGGACCAGCCCGAGGAGCAACTGCACCGCAGGGCTGGTGGGCCCCATTCGGCGACAGGACCCGCCGGCCCGAGGGCGATGTCCCTCATCGCGTTGGCCGTCGTGGCGATCGTGTTCGCGCACTGGGGATTGACGACGGCAGATGCGCTGAGCCGAGGGATCTTCAACTTCGATTCGCTCTGGTACCACATGCCCTTTGCGGTGGAGATGGCGAAGAGCCATTCCGTGACCGGGCTCCACTACACGGAGACGGTCTTCGCCAACTGGTTCTACCCGCAGAATTCGGAGCTCCTGCACAGCGTCGGGATTCTGCTGACCCACCGGGACACGCTGTCGCTGTTTCTGAATTTCGGCTGGCTGGCGATTGCCTTTCTGGCTGCCTGGTGTATCGGGAGGCCCTACGGTCGTGCACCCCTCACTGTCGTTGCTGCTGCGGTCATCCTGGAGTGCCACACGCTGGTCGTGCGCGAGCCGGGCGCTGCCAAGAACGACCTGATGGCGGCGGCGATGCTGCTCGCCGCTATCGCGATCCTTGTCAATGCCGAACGAAAGTCGGGATGGCCGCTGGCTGTCGCAGGGCTTGCGACGGGTATGGCGGTCGGTACCAAGTCCACCGCTCTGGCGATGGCCGCTGCCCTTACCGTCGCGATCGTCTTCCTGGCGCCGGCAGGACGTCGCTGGGCAGCTGCCGGGTGGTGGTTCGCCGCGGCTCTTGCGGGCGGCGGCTACTGGTACCTGCGCAACTTGGTCATTTCCGGCAACCCCCTCCCCCAGCTCGAGCACCTGGGCCCGATCTCGCTGCCGCATCCGGAGCATCTGCAGAGTGGCCGGCCCGATTTCAGCATCGCCCACTACGCGACCGACACCGGCGTCTGGCGGGACTACTTCGAGCCCGGGCTGCACCAGGCCTTCGGCGCGCTTTGGCCGCTCGTCATCGCCGGCGCGGTCGCCGGCGCTCTGGCCGCGTTGCTGTGGGGCGGCACTCGCGTCCTGCGCTGGATGGGCGGGGTGGCTCTCTTCGGCATGCTCGCCTACGTCTTCACGCCGCTCAGCGCCGCCGGCGCGGAGGGCGCTCCGGTCGGCTTCGGCATCAACATCCGCTACGCGATCCCCGCCCTTCTCGCCGGCCTCACCTTGCTTCCCCTTGCCCGCTTCTTCGCTGTTCACCCATCCTTCAAATCTGACGTGCCGGTGGAGAGGGGTCTATATGGACC
>JBIOVI010000029.1:0-4877 GCA_044867645.1 Solirubrobacterales bacterium
GGTTCCCCGATCCCGTCTCCTGAGGCAATCGAGGGAGGGCTCGGCGGAGCGACAGCGGGGAGGCTCCGGCGAGCCCTCCCCCGACTCCCCGAATCGCCCGCCAGCTGCGCGGCTATCGCCCTGAGAACCGGCGCAGTCAAGTTAGCTACCACGGTTGAAGCGAGGCCGGGGAGTCCTTCGCGCAGATTAAGCAGCTCGAGCTCAACGTCAGCCCTATTTGTCTCGGCGTTGGCGGTGGCAGCTTCGATCGACGCTGCCTCGTGGTCGTAGCCATGGACCGGATCCCAGCCGAGCTTGGCGGCGGCGATCGCGAGCACGCCCGAGCCGGTGCCCAGGTCGGTCAGCGGCCCATCGGCCTTGCCGGCCGCGGCCAGCTCGAGCAGCAGTTCGAGGCAGAGGCGCGTGGTCGGGTGGGCGCCGGTGCCGAAGGCCCGGCCCGGATCGACGACGAGGTCGATCGCGTCGCCGCGAGGCTCCTCCCAGGAAGGGCGCAGCCAGAGCCGCCCACCGACCAGCAGCGGCTTGTGGAAGTCCTGCCAGCGGTCGGCCCAGTCGTCGGGCACCTCGGTCGAGACCAGCTCCACCAGGCCTGCCCCCACCGCAGCCTCGATCTCGCCTAGCTCGGGCAGCTCCCCCTCACCGCCGTAGATCGCATACTCCACATACCCCGGACCCCGCTCCTCCTCGACCCCGTTGGGCGCCAGCACGGTCAGCTCGGCCAGGACGAGATCGGCCTGCTCAGGTGTGCACCGAACCGCGAGGCGGATCAACCGAACGCTCGGCGCATGCGCGAGAAGAAGCTTTCGCCGCCCTGCCTGGACTGGAGATTTCGCGGCTCCAGCGTCTCGCCCAGCTTCTCGGCCAGCTCGCGTTGCTCCTCTGAAAGCTCACCCGGGACGATCACCTGGACCGCGATCACCAGATCGCCGGGCGGGCCGCCGTTGGCACCGGGCATGCCGTGGCCGCGCAGTGCGAACTGGGTGCCGGGCTGCGTGCCCGCCGGCAGCTCGATCTCCCGCTCGCCCTCGTGGCTCGGCACCCTGATCTTGGCCCCCAGCATCGCGTCTACCGCCGAGATCTCGACCGTGTGGATCAGGTCCTGGCCGCGCATCGGCCCGCGCCTCACCTCGAAGCCGAAGTTGCCGCCGAAGAAGGCCTGGAAAATGTCCTCGACCGAGCCGAAGCCACCTCCAGGAGGGAATCCGCCGGAGCGAAGGCCCTCGTGCCCGAAGCGGTCGTAGGCCTGCCGCCGCTCGCTGTCGGAGAGCACCTCGTAGGCTTCCGCCGCTTCCTTGAACTTCTCCTCCGCCTCGGGGTCGTGGTCGTTGACGTCGGGGTGCAGCTCGCGGGCGAGGCGGCGGAACGCCGTCTTCACCTCCCCCTTGTTGGCGTCGCGCGCGACGCCGAGTACCTCGTAGTAGTCGCGCGGCATCGCGTCAGCCGCCGTAAACCGTCTCGCAGTAGCGCGAGAGCTCGCGCGCGGCGCCGCGCACCGAGGCGATCGCGGTGGCGTAATCCATTCGCAGCGGCCCGACCACCCCGACCGAGCCGAGGTTGCGATGGCCCAGACCGTAGTTGGCGCCGACGATGCTCACCGAACGCAGCTCCGGCTGCGGGTTCTCGCCGCCGATCCAGAGGAAGACCGAGCGCTCGTCCAGCGCCGAGCGCAGCATGCCCAGCATGCCGGCCCGTCGCTCCAGCGCCGTCATCAACCGGTCCGCCCGGGGCAGATCGTCGACGTGGGCTTCGGAAAGCAGGCGCGAGGCCCCCTCCATGTAGAGGGTCTCTCCCGCCTCCTGCTCCAGCTCGGTGAACGCCGTGCCCAAGGTGGTGACAAAGCCCGCCTCGACCGGCCCCAGCTCGGGATCGGCGAGCCGGTCGGCGATCATCCGCGCGCCCACCCCGAACCCGGTCAGCGACTCGTTCAGGTAGCTGGAGGCCCACTCGACCAGGCCCGGGTCGACCGGGTCGTCGAAGTCGAAGACGCGCTTGGCCACGGCCCCGGTCGAGGCGATCGCTATCGCCATCACCTTGGTCGGCTGCAGCCGGAGCACCTCGACCCGGTGAATCGTCGCCGAGGCGAGCGGGGGAGCCGTGGCAAGCGCCATCAGGTCGTTGACGCGGGCCAGCGCCGTCGTCGTCTCCCGCATCGCCTCGTCGATCTCGCGGCGCAGCCGGGACAGCTCCAGCTCGACCCCGGCGCCGGCCTGCGGCACTCCGGACTCCATCAGCCGGTCGACGTAGTAGCGGTAGCCGACCTCGGTCGGGACCCGCCCCGCCGAGGTGTGGGGATGGTTGAGGTAACCGGCCGCCTCCAGCGCCGCCAGCTCGGCTCGCACGGTCGAGGACCCCCACTCGATCTCTTCCCGCTCCGCAATCGGCTTCGACGCCACCGGCCGCCCCGATGCGAGATACGCATCGACGACCAGACGAAGGATCAGCTCCTGTCGCTCACTGAGCATGGGCACAGAGTCTAGAAGCAGGGAAGACGTCGCTCCCGCGGGTGGCGTGGGGACGTGGGTGTCCGCCGGGTGAGGCGGGCACCCACTCCCCGCGACAGGACCCGCGGGCCGACGCCTACGGTGCTACTACTTCAGCCTCTGCGTTGCGAATCGTCTGGTTCTCGCCCTGGGCGGCAACGGTGTCGATCGTCGCCTTGCCATCCTCGGCCGACTTGACCGTGCCGGTGACGACGATCTCCGTCTCGGGCGCGCCCATGCCGCGGAACTGGACCGAGAGGCGTTTCAGCGAGCGCGGATCGCCGCCCGCGGCCTCGGTGCTCGCGCGAGCGACCAGGCCCATCATGTAGAGGCCGTGGAGGATCGTGTTCGGCAGCCCGACCGCCTTCGCGAACTCGGGATCGATGTGGATCGGGTTGAAGTCCCCCGAGGCGCCAGCGTAGCGGTGCGGCAGGTACTTGTCCGGCGTCACCCGCAGCTCGGCGATCTGGTCGCCAGTGTTCAGCTCGGCCATCTCACACCCCCCTGACGATGTTGGTCCAGGTGCCGCGCACGACCTGCGCGCCGTCCTGGTTGACGGAGTCGGTCTCGAAGACGTAGAAGCCCTTGCCGTCCTTCTCGAAGATCTCCAGGCACTTGGCCGTGGTGGTTATCTCGTCCCCCGAGCAGGCCGGCTCGCCCCACTCGAACTCCTGTCCGCCGTGCACCATCGCCGCGAAGTTCATTCCCACCTCAGGGTCGAACATCGCCGGTCCCAGCGCCGGGGCGCTGTAGACGACACAGAACATCGGCGGCGCCACCACGTCACGGTAGCCAGCCGCCTTGGCGGCCTCGCGATCAACGTGAACGGGGTTGTCGAGCCCGATCACCCGCGCGTACTCGCCGATCTTCTCCTTGCCCACCTCGTACGTCGTTGCGGGCCACTCCTTGCCTATTGCCTCGGTCT
Source organism: Solirubrobacterales bacterium (assembly GCA_044867645.1). GTDB lineage: Bacteria > Actinomycetota > Thermoleophilia > Solirubrobacterales > 70-9 > VRUE01. The sequence continues at coordinate 3,406 of JBIOVI010000029.1, forward strand.
TGATAGCCATGGGCGAGGACCCTAATCCATTCGACCGCCCGCTTGACGCCTACTCGTCGATCTGGAGCACCGCCAGGAACGCCTCCTGCGGGACCTCGACCCGTCCGACCTGCTTCATCCGCTTCTTGCCCGCTTTCTGCTTCTTCAGCAGCTTGTTCTTACGAGTGACGTCGCCGCCGTAGAGCTTCGCCGTGACGTCCTTGCGCAGCGCCTTCACAGTCTCCCGGGCGAGGATGTTGGAGCCAATCGCTGCCTGCACCGGCACATCGAAGAGCTGACGCGGGATCGTCTTGCGCAGCCGCTCGACCAAACGCTTGCCCTGCTCGTACGCGAATTCGCGATGGACGATGATCGAGAGCGCGTCGACCTTGTCGCCGGCGAGCAGAATGTCGACTTTGACCAGATCCGAGGGCCGATTACCGATCGGCTCATAGTCAAGCGACGCATAGCCTCGAGTAGAGGACTTGAGCAGATCGAAGAAGTCGAGGACGATCTCGCCCAGCGGCATGTCGTAGCGGATCTGCACCCGCTGCGGACTCAGGTAGTGCATGTCGACGTGGGTGCCACGGCGGGCCTGGCAGAGCTCCATCACGGCGCCGACCTGCTCGGATGGCGTGATGATCGTGGCGCGGATGTAGGGCTCTTCGACCGACTCGATGACGCCGGGGTCGGGGAGATCGGTGGGGCTGCGGACTTCCTTGGAGGTGCCGTTGGTCAGGTGCACCTCGTAGCGCACGTTCGGGGTCGTCGACAGCAGGTCGAGGCCGTACTCGCGTTCCAGCCGCTCGCGCACGATCTCCATGTGCAGGAGGCCAAGGAAGCCGCAGCGAAAGCCGAAGCCGAGCGCCTCCGAGGTCTCCGGCTCCCATGACAGCGCGGCATCGTTGAGGGCCAGCTTCTCGAGCGCGTCGCGGAGGTCTTCGTAGCGGTCGGTGTCGATCGGGAAGACGCCGCAGAAGACCATCGGGCGGACCTCGCGGTAGCCCTCCAGCGGCTCCGCAGCCGGGCCTGCCTGGGCGGTCAGGGTGTCGCCGACCCGCAGCTTGGTGACGTCCTTGATCCCCGTGATCACGTAGCCGACCTCGCCGGCCGACATGCCCTTGGCCGGCGCCATCTTGGGGGTGAAGAAGCCGATGTCGTCGATCTCCGCCTCGGTGCCGTTCTGCATCGCCAGGATCCGCTCGTGCTTGCGGAAGGTGCCGTCGACCATCCGCACGTAGGCGATCACGCCGCGGTACTGGTCGAACTCGGAGTCGAAGATCAGCGCCCGCGTCGGCGCTTCGGGCTCGCCCCTGGGCTCCGGGACCCGCTCGACGATCGCCTCCAGCACCTCCGGCACGCCGACCCCGGTCTTGGCCGAGATCCAGAGCGCTTCCTCGGGATCGCCGCCGGTCAGGTCGGCGATCTCCGCGGCGACGCGCTCGGGCTCGGCCCCGGGCCGGTCGACCTTGTTGATCACCGGGATCAGCTCC
>JBIOVI010000030.1:0-66637 GCA_044867645.1 Solirubrobacterales bacterium
AGTCGACGTCAACATCGCCACCGGCATCACATACACCCAGACAGCCGGATCCGGTTTCGGTGCATGTGCAAACGCCACCGATACAAGCAACGGCAAATACACCGGTAAAGCAATTGTCACAGGCGAGACCAAAGAAGAAAAAGAAATCGAAACAGAAAAAGGTAAAAAAATTAAAGAGTACGTCCACGTAGGCGTCTGGATCGAATAACCCTATCGCCTGAAAAGGCGCTGGACTGAGAGCCAGAAGATCGAAGGGTCAGGCAAGGGCCGGGTACGCTTCCGGCCCTTGCTGTTGCTTATGATGAGCCTTGACAGATACTAAGTAGTTCCGATACGGTCTAATCAAGTCTGAGCGGGGCGCCCGGCCCCGCTGGACACGGGGACAAGTAGCTGGGGAAGAAATGGATTTGTTTGCCAAATGCCTAAGGGCGGCTGGCCTTGTCGCTATCGCCGCATTGGCGTTCAGCGGCACCGCCGCCGCCGCGGAGATCAGCTTTTGCGAGTTTGGTTCGGGCACGGGCCAGTGTGAAAAACCCGCTGGCGTAGCGGTTGATCGGTCAAACGGCCGTGTCTACGTCGTCGACAGAGGCAACAACCGGGTAAACGTCTTCGACTCATCCGGAGGGTTCCTGCTGGCATTCGGCGGGCCCGGATCGGGTTCGGGCCAGCTCTCGAACCCGCGAGCGATCGCGGTCGACAACGATCCGGCGAGCACCGCCTTCCATGACGTCTACGTGGTCGACGACAACCTCCGCGTGCAGAGGTTTGCCCCGACGGGGAGCTTCGTGCTGATGTTCGGTGGTGACGTCAACGAGACCGCGGTCGCGGAAGGCGGCACCGCGGCCGAACGAAACGTCTGCACCGCGCTCTCCGGCGATACCTGCGGCGCCGGCGCCGGGGGCAGCGAAGGCGGCCGGCTGAACCGGGGCGAAGACCCTGTCGCAATCGGCCTTGGGGGAGTCGTCTTCGTTGGCGACAGCAGAAGAGTCGTGGGTGACGAATTTTCTTCACGTATCGAGAAGTTCGAACCCTCGGGTAGCTTCATAGGCTCATCGGCACTACCGGGCACGAAACCCGTGGGCAGCATCGCGGTCGATTCAAGCGGGGACGCCTACATCACCATCGCCGGCGGCATCGAGAAGTTCGAACCAAGCGAACCGAATGCGACCTTTCTCTACTCGCTCGACCCCGGCAGCAATACCACCTCCCTAGCAATCGATTCCTCGGACAACCTTTTTGCCGCCCAGTCCGAGGGAGGCTTCCGGGTGATTACCGAGTATGACTCCAGCGGCTCCACCGTTTTTCGATTCGGTTACAGGGAAATCGACTTCAACCTCAACGGTCTTGCCGTCTCCTCGGCTGGCAACGGCGTCTTCGGCAGTGAAGAATACGTAGGCGCTCCGTCGCCTGGCAACAGGGTCGTGCTCTTTTCCCTACCGCCACCGGGACCGCTCGCCTGCTGTCCGGCGGCGGGCCCAGTGGGCAACACGAAAGCCACCCTCAACGCCAGTATCAACCCCGAGGGCAAAGAAACCAAATATCACTTCGAGTACATAGACCAAGCGGGCTTCGAAGCGGGTGGCTTCTCCAACCCCGCCACCGAAAGCTCCCCTGAAGCGGTAGCCGGCTCAGACTTCGCGCTCCACTCGGTGAGTGCTCAGGCGAACGTCGAACCAGAAACGACGTACCATTTCCGCGTCGTCGCAAGCAACGAACTCGGGACCAGCATCGCCAGCGGCGAATTCGAATCTCAACCGCCGCTGCAGATCGGCGACATCTGGTCAACCGCGGTCGGTGCCGACGCGGCACAGTTGCACGCCGCGGTGAACCCACTCGGTCTCCTCGCCACCGGCTACTTCGAGTACGTGGACGACGCGACCTTCCAGGTGACCGGCTTCGAGAACGCGACTCGGCTCCCGAACGTGAGCGGCGGCGCAACGCCGATCGATTTCGGCTCCTCGGAAGTGGAGGAAACGCGCTTCGCTCAGCTCTCCTCCCTGGAATCAGACACCGTCTACCACTACCGGATCGTCGTTTTCGATCCTTTCACCTCGGGCGAGGGGATCGCCAGCCCTGAACGGGTCTTCCGCACCTTCCCACCGCCCCTTCCCTCCGCTCCTTGCCCAAACGCAACCCTCCGCACCGGCTCTTCGGCGAACCTGCCCGACTGCCGCGCGTACGAGATGGTCTCCCCGGTCGACAAAAACAACAGCGACATCGCCGTCTTCTTCAGCAATCTCAGCTTTCCCGCGGGTCTCGACCAGAGCTCTACCGATGGCAACAAGCTGACCTACTCCTCCGTAACCGCCTTCGGTGATGCGGTGAGCGCGCCCTTCACCTCGCAATACATCGCCACCCGTAAGGAAGGGGAGGGCTGGTTCACCCACGCAATCTCTCCGCCGCGCGGAACGCCCAGCTTCGCCGACAGCGCCACCGCCAAGCTCGACGTCGAGTTCAAAGCCTTCTCATCTGATCCAGCGCTCTCCAGCGGCTGGCTCCTCCATGACACCGACCCGACGCTGGATAGCTGCGCCGTGCCAGGCTTCCTCAATCTCTACAGGCGCGACAACGCCGGTGAAGCCTACGAAGCACTGACCACGGCCAAACCGCTGAACCAGGCGCCCGGCAGCTACTGGCCCGAACTGCAGGGCGTCTCCGCCGACGGCTCACACGCGGTCTTCCGGGCCAACGCCAAGCTGAACGGCCCGGCGGCGAGCATCACCGACTATCAGCTCTACGAGCATGTACGCGGCAAAGGCTGCGGTGAACTTCGGTTGGTAAGCGTGTTGCCGAACGGAACTCCTAGCGTCTCCTCTTCTTCGGCCGGAACCATCAACGGCCTCGCGGAAGGCCGGGAGAACACCGTCGCGAGGGCGGTTTCGGAGGACGGCTCGCGGATCTACTGGACCTCCGCGGGCGCTCTCTACCTCCGCGTCGGCGGCAAAGAAACCGTCCAGGTGGCGGCGAGCTCTTCGAGGTTTTGGACCGCGGCCACCGATGGCTCCAAGGCGATCTACACGATCGGCGAAGACCTCTACGAATTCGACGCCGACGTCAAAGCGTCAACGCTGATCGCGAAAGGAGTCGCGGGCATTGCCGACGCCAGCAGGGATGCCTCACGCCTCTACTTCGTCTCCCGGGAAGCGCTGACGGGCGAAGCGAAAGCGGGAGAACCGAACCTCTACCTCCGCGAGGAAGGGATGCCCCTTAGGCTCGTCGCAACGCTCGCGCCCGCGGACGTGACCAGCAATTTCAGGCATTCGGCGTTTTCCGTGATCAGCGAGTCGCCGGTCAAGCGCGGCGCCAGGGCGACCCCCGACGGGGGCCACCTCGTCTTCGTCTCGACGGCATCTCTGACTGGCTATGACAACAAGGATGCCGAAAACGGACAGCCTGCCATCGAGCTCTATCTCTATGACGGCGATACGGACACGCTCGCCTGCGTTTCCTGTAACCACAGCGGCGGGCGGCCGACTGGGCGGGAATTCAAAGGCTCCAACGGCGAAGTGCGCCGGGTCGCCGCGCAGCTGCCTGTCTGGGAGAACCAGCTCTATGTGCCGCGGGCGCTTTCCGACAGCGGCAACCGGATCTTCTTCGAGAGCTTCGAGGCGCTGGTGCTGCGCGACACCAATGGCAGACAGGACGTCTATGAGTGGGAGCGGGCCGGCGGCAAGGGCGAGTGTGAAGAAAAGGGTGCCGAACTGTACGTGCAAAGCACCGGAGGGTGCCTCAGCCTGATCTCTTCCGGAGAAAGCCCAATCGATGCCCAGTTCACCGACGCGAGTCCCAATGGCAACGACGTATTCATCAAAACGGACTCGAGCCTCTTGTCCCATGACCCGGGCCAGGTCGACATCTACGACGCCCGAGTCGAAGGCGGTCTACCGATCCCACCCGAAGCAAAAGCGGAATGCGAAGGAGGGGCGTGCCAGACCCCCCCGACTCCGCCCGGCCATCCGACGCCCTCGAGCTCAGTCTTCCAGGAGAGGCTCAAGCCCTTCCGCTGCCCCAAAGGGAAGCGAAAAATCCGTCGCGCGGGCAAGGTGCGTTGCGTGCCCAAACACAAACACCACCGAGCGCGACACCGCGATCGCAAGAACCACCACGCGGAGGCAAGACGATGAGGCGGCTTGTCCTGATTTTCCTCGCCGCCTCGCTCGCCTCCCTCCTGCTCGCCCCCAGCCCGGCGACGGCCGCGTTCGGCATCAAAAACCTGGATGTCACGTTCACGGCGTCGAATGGCTCACCGGTGACCCAGGCCGGTTCTCACCCCTTCGCGATGACGACCTCTTTCGACGTCAACACCAAGATCGATCCCAAACTCGGGGAAATTCCCGATGAGGAATTCAAAGATCTGGTCGTAGACCAGCCGGCCGGTCTCGCGTTCGACCCGCGAGCGGTTCCGCGTTGCTCAGCCGCTGACTTCCTCTTCGCCAACGGAGAACACCCCTCCAGCCTCTGCCCAGACGCCACCGCGATCGGGATCATCGGCGCACGCGGCGAGGCCGGCAATCCGAATCCCTCCGATTTCGGCATCGTCTACAACCTCGTGCCGCCACCCGGCGCAGCGGCAAAGTTCGGATTTCACGTCCTCGGCGTAGCGGTCACGATCTCAGGAGGGGTGCGCAGCGAGGGGGAACGTAATCTCTTCGCTTCGTTGATGAACGTCTCCCAGGCGGTGTCCTTTTACGGGTCGGTGCTGACTCTCTGGGGGAATCCGGCCGATCCCGCTCACGACGGAGAACGGGGTGACTGCTTCCTCGAAGGCGGTAGCTGCCCCGCCGGTGTCCCCGAAAGGCCGTTCATCACCATGCCACGCAGCTGCACCGGCCCGTTAACCACGATCTTCAAGGCCGCCTCATGGCAGAACCCGAGCACCTGGGTGCAAAGCAGTGCCAGTACCCACGACAACCTGGTGCCTCCGAACCCGCTCGGCATGAGCGGCTGCGCCAAACTCGGCTTCGGCCCACTCATTTCGGCAAAGCCGACCACCGATTGGGCGGAGAGCCCATCGGGTCTCGATGTCAGCGTCGACGTAAACGACCCAGGCGTGACTAGCCCGAAAGGGATCGCCCAGTCCGACATCAAGAAGGCCGTTCTGACCCTTCCGGAGGGGGTGACCGCTAACCCATCGCTCGCCGAAGGGCTAGGCGTATGCACGCCGACCGATCTCAGCAAGGAGAGGGCGAATTCCGAACCGGGAGAGGGCTGTCCCGAATCCTCGAAGATCGGCACCGTCGAAGTAGAAACCCCGCTGCTGGAAGACGAAACGCTAAAGGGGTCGCTGTTCATCGCTCAGCCTGACGATCCCACGACCGCAGCACCGGAAACGGAGAATCCCTTTGACTCCCTGATCGCCCTCTATGTGGTGATCAAGGACTCAGACCTAGGGATCCTGGTCAAGCAGGCTGGCAAAGTCGAGCCCGATCCCCAAACCGGTCAGCTCGTCACCACCTTCGATGACCTTCCTCAATTCCCCCTCGGTCATGTCCGCTTCCACCTCCGCGAGGGGGGACGCAGCCCGCTGGTAACGCCACCACGCTGTGGCGACTTCACCGCAAGCGCCGAGTTCACGCCGTGGGCGAACCCGACCCATCCGCTTGTCACCACGACCTCCTTCGAGATCAACGCCGGCGTGGGGGGTTCGTCCTGCCCACCCGGGGGTGTGCCCCCATTCCATCCGAGCTTCACGGCAGGCACGATCAATAACAGCGCCGCTTCCTACTCCCCCTTTTATATGCGTCTCACCCGCAAGGACGGCGAACAGGACATGACCAAGCTCTCCTCGATCCTCCCCCCTGGCTTGGTGGGCAAGCTCGCCGGGGTGTCGAAATGTCCTGACGCCGAGATCGCCGCCGCCTCGGGCAAGACGGGCAGGCAAGAGCTCATCGCGCCGAGCTGTCCCGCCAACTCGAAGATCGGCCGCATCGTCAGCGCTGCCGGTGTCGGCCCCGAGCTCACCTATGTTCCAGGCAGCCTCTACCTCGCGGGACGCTACCGCGGAGATCCGCTCAGTGTGGTGGCCGTCGTCCCCGCGGTGGCTGGCCCCTTCGACGCCGGCACCGTCGTCGTCCGCTTGGCGTTGACCCTCAATCCCGAGACGGCAGAAGTGGAAGTCGACGGCTCGGCCTCCGATCCTATCCCCCACATCCTCAAGGGAATCGTGTTGAAGGTAAGGGAACTCGAGGTCTACGCCGACCGTTCCGAATTCACCCTTAACCCGACCGGCTGCAGGCCCTCAAAAGTCCGAGCGACTCTGTTCGGCAGCTTCCTGGACATTTTCAGCCCTGCCGATGACTTCCCAATCTCCCTGGCCGATCGCTTCCAGGCAGCGGGCTGCGCCGGCCTTGACTTCAAGCCAAAGCTGAGCCTGCGCCTGAAAGGCGGCACCAGGCGTGGCGATCACCCGACGCTGCGCGCGGTGGTCATCCCGCACGCGGGAGACGCCAACTTTCGACGAGCTGTAGTCACCCTCCCTCGCTCAGCTTTCCTCGACCAGGCTCACATAAGGACTATCTGCACCCGGGTGCAGTTCGCCGCTCGAGCCTGCCCGAAAGGATCGGTCTACGGCTTCGCCAAAGCGATCACGCCGTTGCTCGATCAACCTTTGCAGGGCCCGGTCTACCTGCGCTCCTCCAACCACAGCCTGCCCGATCTCGTGGCGGCTCTGCATGGCATTGTCGATATCGATGTCGTTGGTCGTATCGACTCACACAAAGGCGGCATCCGCTCCAGCTTCGAAAACATTCCCGACGCCCCAGTCTCAAAGTTCACCCTCCGCATGCGAGGCGGCACGAAGGGCCTGATCGTCAATAGCCGCAACCTCTGCGTGCGTCCTTCGCGAGCGATCGTGCGCCTAACCGGTCAGAACCGCAAGCTGCACAACTTCCATCCACTGGTGCGGGCAAGCGACTGTGGCTAGAACGCACGCACTAATAGCGAGCGACCTTAGACAGAGGTAGAGAACTTCTGATATTTCTAATACAATACGCTTTAGTTTCTAATTTCGAATTTGGTTCGGACTGAGCCACTTCGACAGGGAGGGGGAAAAATGTTCTCGATATTTCGTAACCGCTTCGGCGTCCCAGGTGTGATCTCTGTGATCGCTCTGGTCTTCGCGATGTTCGGCGGCGCTTATGCCGCAAGTAACTCCAGTGGTGGCTCTAAGGCGACCGCTTCGGCCAAAGCCAAAAAGGGGCCCAGGGGCCCCAGGGGCCCTAAAGGCCCACCGGGAGCGACGGGACCCACCGGTCCGCAGGGTCCCGCTGGCCCGGCCGGTGCGAACGGCAAAGACGGGGCTAACGGCGCAGACGGCCAAAGCGTGACGGTCACCTCCCTGCCCACCGGCCAGTGTGCCAATGGACAGGGCGGCGCAAAATTTACGGTAGGAGGCCAGGAAGCAGAGGCCTGCAATGGCGAAACCGGCTTTACGGAAAGCCTTCCGGAAGGCAAGACCGAGACGGGTACCTTTGCCGTGCAGGCGGAGGAAGGCGGTCCAGCCCCAATCGTTCCCATTTCGTTCAATATTCCACTCGCGGCTGGACTCGACCAGGCACACGTGCACTTTGTGACCGCGCCCGGTGGAAGCTGCACGGGATCGGCGAGCAATCCGACCGCGGCCAGTGGCCATCTCTGCGTCTATAAATCGATCGGGAATGGCCTCGTCATCTCAGCTACTGAAGGATTTATCAAGCCTGACTTCTCCGATCTAGGCGCCGGGCCAACCGGAACGCTTCTCGGTTTCGAAGCCCCCACCGCCCCGGTATCGACCGTTTTCGGAGCCTGGGCAGTCACCGGCTAGCCCAATTCATCGCTGAAGCAAATCCGGCCTCGTACGGTCTAGCCGTACGAGGCCGGATCGGTCTAACGGTTGCAGGGTTCCTCTCATAGGCGAAACTTCGGGAACCTGAGTTTTTGCCCGATGTAGCCCAAATTTCAGGGATTTAGGGATTTGGGTGCTGGTCGATTAGGGGTCTGTGATGAATCTGCCAGTGCTTCGGTGCAAAGGCAAAACCGCTGCGAAGCGGGGGCGCAAAGCTTTCGGGGACTCCCATCTGGGAGCCGGCCGGGCTACCACCGGGGTCGACAGACACCACGTGGCTTCACACGGGGCTCTGGCGCAAACGATTAGGACCATAGGAGGTCACTAATGTTTCTCCAGAATCTACGGGCCCGTGTTGGCGCCCGGCTCAAGGGCGATGGCGAGGCCGGCTTCACGCTGATCGAGCTTCTCGTCGTCATGCTCATCCTCGGCATCCTCGCCGCAATCGCGATTCCCGCCTTCTTCAATCAGAAGGACAAGGCGACGGACGCTTCCGCCAAGGCGATGGCGCGCTCCGCTGAGACCGCGATGGAGACGTGGGGAACCGACCACGGTGGGGTCTACAACACCGTACCCCTCGCGAGCGGTGAAGATCTCCACAAAATCGAGCCGACGGTCATCGCTGCAAAGGTCACCGTCTCAGAACATGCTGCAAAAAGCTATAAAGTGACCGCAGCTTCGGACATTGCCGGTCATAACTTCAGCATCAAACGCAATGAAGATGGAACCACCACCTTCAGTTGTGAACCGCAGGGTGAAGGCGGTTGTCCGACCGGCGGCAACTGGGGCAAATAGCCCAGGTACCGGCCAGCTCGGCTTCTCTGAGCCGGGTTGCGAGGAAAGGGCGGGCCTCGAGCCCGCCCTTTCTTTACCCATTTTTTGCCTAGACGTTTGGTCGATACGTCCACGAATCGACCGGGCCGCCGGGTAGAGGCTCCCTGGGGCTCAAGCTGAAGCCCTGTTTGCTCGATCTAAGAACGAACGCATGGCTCTAAGCAAGCGATTCCGCGAGCACCTCGCCTCGGAGCGGGGCTTTGCCGTGCCCACGGTCCTGTTGATGACGGTCGCGGCGATGGGGATCGCAAGCGTCGGAGTTATGACGTCGATCCAGGGCCAAAGCGGCACGGTGCGAGACCAAGGCAGCAAGACGGCAGTCGCGGTCGCGGAGTCTGGGGTCGAGCAGGCGCTGCTCCACTACAACCGCGGCGTTGCTCCCTGCGTGCCGGCCACCGAAGGTGAATGGTGCGGGCCGGTGACGGGGATGTCGGTCAACGGCGGTGCCGTCTCCTACTGGGCGCGGCTGGGCAGCGGCGACGATTGCGAGGTCGGCAACGAAGTCGAATGCGTCGAGATTGTCTCGGTTGGTACCGTGAACGGAGAGACGCGACGGGTCGATGTGATGGCCTCCACTGTCTCCACCGAGGAGTCGCCCGGCGGAGGCCCGTTCGCCAGCGCCAGCGTCCTCTCCCGGGAGGACATGATCCTCGACTCGAACGCCGTGATCCACACCGGATCCGCCACCAACGGCTCGATCGAACTGAAATCAAACGCCAGACAGTGCGGACCGGCGAGCGTCGGGGTCGGCAAAGAACTCAAACAAGGACCCAACGCCGGTTATTTCTCGGACTCGCTCTGCTCGAGCAAAAACACGACTTACCAGCAGCAGGAGCTGACCCTGCCACTGGTCAACCAGGGCGACGCGGCGACCAACAACGACAATGGTCGCTTCTTCTCCCAGGACCTGATCAGCGGCAGCGCCTCGAACGTCTGCTGGAACGGATTCACGGCCGCCGGCAAAAGCTCGAAAAATTGCGGAGCGCGAGAGCTGCGCATCGACAGCAACACGACGCTGACGCTGACCGGCTCGGTCTACAGCTTCTGCAACCTGACGATGCGCAGCAATACCTCGATCTACGTCGCCAGCCCCAGCGTAACGATCTACTTCGACTCGCCCGAAAACTGTGGGTATACGTCCTCGGTCACCCAGCTGGACATGGACTCGAATTCCCGAGTCACGGCCGCCTTAGGCAAATCGGCCACCGTCGCCCTGCTCTTTGTCGGGTCGGATTCCATCCAGACCAAAATCCAGCTCGACAGCAACACCACCGTAAGCGAAGCCTGCGTGCAGAACTTCGTCATCTACGCCCCGCGCAGCGACATCAACTTCGACAGCAACACCAAGTTCTGCGGCGCTGTCGCCGGAAAGACCGTCCATCTCAACTCGAACGCCGAAATCAGGTCGGCTAGCAACTCCAGTATCTTCACTATGCCCGGCGTCGACGTACCGGAGACGGCAGCCCACTACACGCCGTACCGTTTCGTCGAATGCTCTGCGGTCCAGTCAAGCCCGCCCAACTACGGGTGCTGAGCCGATGCCTGGGCCGCCAAAAGCGGCAGCGGCGCTCCGCCGCGAGGAGCGTGGCCTGACCCTGATCGAGCTACTCATCGCAGCCACGCTCGGGCTGATGGTGATCGGCGGCGCGCTGGCGATGTTCATCAGCGCAGTGCGCAGTGAGCCGCGCGCCACTTCCAAGGTAGCGGCGATCCAACAGGCCCGCTTCACCCTCGACCGGATCACCCGCGAGCTGCGCCAGGGTCTGGAAATTCCTTCGGGCTCGTCTTCGTCCAACCAGCTCGCGATTGTCACCTACGTCAAGGCGACCGCCTGCGGGGGCGCGGCTGCGAACACCTCGATCCCCTGTCGCGTCACCTATACCTGCACCGCCGGTTCGTGCACCCGCGTCGTCGCCCAGCCGGACGGCAGCGCGCCGGCCCCAGCGGTCAAAGTCGCTAGCGGTCTCGCCAGCTCCAACGTCTTCACCTACTCGCCCGCAGGCGACCCGACCTATGTCGGCGTGACCTTCGCCCTCTCCAGTAACGGCGACCAGCCCGTCACCATCGCCGACGGCGTCGCCCTGCGCAATCCGAGCGAAGAATCATGAGGCGCGAGGAGGGCATGACGATTGTCGAGGTCGTGGTCGCCGGGATGATCCTCATCGTAGGCGCCCTCGGCGTGCTCGGCATCGTCGACGCCGGCAGCCGCAACGTCTTCCGCGCCGAACAGAGCCAGGTGATGGCCAACCTCCTCCAGGGGGAGATGGAGAAGCTACGACAGGTTCCCTACGACGAGCTTGCCCTGACCTCGCGGCCGCCACACGCCTCGGATCCGGAAAACCCCAACTCCCGCATCGCCAGCACCAGCTTCTTCTACACCGGACGCAACGGCACCGGCCTCAAGCCGCTCGTCTACAACGGCGGTACTAGCGACGGCGAAACGATCGAAGGCGGCACGGTTGACCCCGGCCCGACCAGCTTCCAGGTTGGTGACTTAAAAGTCACCGTCTACCGTTACGTCGTCTGGGACACCTGTCCGTCCGCTCTCTGTCAGGACGGCAGGCACCTGAAGCGCGCCGTGGTCGCGGTGCGCTTGAATCAGACCGCCTCCGGCGGCACCCGCCGTTACCAGGAAATCCAGGGCCAGTTCGTTGACCCCGAAGTCGAACCGGCGGTCTTGCCCGAACAGGATCCCGGCGGCAGCGACGCCGAATCGTGGACGCTGTGGCTGACCGACACGCCGTGCAGCGCGGCGGAACGGCAGCTCCCCTCAGCGGAAACCAGCAATCATCCGACGCACAACACGCGCGGCGATTGCGCCGATGGTCCGCAAACCGGCAGCGTCCCCGGCGCGCCGGACCTGCTCTGGCTGGTAGCTCCGGATGAAGAAGAAGACGTCGAATACGACTACGCCACCGACGTCGAGCCCCAGAGCGGTGGCGACGAAGGCCTCCAGCTGCTGCCGGGCGGCGACTGCGACGCGACGGCGACGGCCGAGCTGGCAGGTGGGGCGGCGAAAGAACCCGACCCACACCCGGAAGCGTTCCGGCGTGTCCACCGCTGGCTCTCGCCGCCAGTGCCCTCGCACGAAGGCGAACAGGATCTGCTGCTGACTGGCGAAGGAACCCTCAGCCTGCGGACGAAGACGCTGGGCGAAGCGGTGTACCCGGGGAGGATCTGTGCCTGGATCTTCGTCAGGTCGCAGTCCGAAGGCTCGGTCACCGACACCTTCGCTGTCAACATCGGCCCCCCGGCCACCCTCGACTTCAACCACTTCGCCCAGTCGTGGCCGAGTACCTGGGAAGAGATCTCGCTGCCACTGAGCCTCGGCTATGCCGACGAGGGCGGCGCCCTGCCGCTGCCGCCCGGCTCGCGCCTCGGCCTGGCGCTGAGCGTCGACAACGACACGCCGAGCGCCCTGCAGATCGGTTACGACATTCCGAGCTTCGACAGTCGCATCGAACTGACGACCACCGGCGCCCCGCCGCCGCAGCCGTGAGAGCGACCCTGCGCCGCTAAGCCCGCTCCCCACCCTGCCGATGCAGCGTCGGCAAACGAACTCAGCGGTGCGGGCAAGTGGACCAAGCGACGACGACGATCTTCCTCTCTCTAGCGGGACTGCTCACCGGCAGCTTCCTCACGGTGGTTGCGCACAGGGTGCCGCGGGGGGAATCGGTCGTCGGCGGCCGCTCGCACTGCCCGGCCTGCGGGGTCCAGATCGCCGCCTACGACAACGTCCCGGTCGTCTCCTGGCTGCTGCTGCGCGGTAGGGCACGCTGCTGCGGGGCGCGGATCTCGCCGCGCTACCCGCTGACCGAGCTGACGGCCGGGGCACTCTATGCGGTGACCGCGCTCGTGCTTTGGGACGACGCGGCAAAAGTGGCGCTCGGGCTGGCGTTCGTGACGATGCTGTTGGCGGTCACGCTGACCGACCTCGAACGGCGGATCATTCCGAACAAGATCCTGTTCTCCGGTGCGATCGCCGCCGTGACGATCGCTGCCGTGACCGATCCCGGCAGCCTGCCGGAAAGGGCGATTGCTGCGGCCGCAGCCGGCGGCCTGCTCTTCGCGGTTGCGCTCGCCTATCCGCGCGGGATGGGGCTGGGTGACGTCAAGCTTGCCGCCGTGATGGGTCTCTATTTAGGGCGATCGGTCGGACCGGCCCTCCTAATCGGGTTTGCGGCCGGCTCGCTCTTCGGCTTGGCGCTGATCGCTCGCCATGGCGCCGCTGCCCGTAAGCAGGCCGTCCCCTTCGGACCGTTCCTCGCGCTCGGCGGCGTCATCGGCCTCTTGGCCGGCGATCAGCTCGTCGACTGGTATCTGGGCGCCTTCTAGAACCTCCGTCCAGGTTTTTCGATAACTGAGTAGTTGCAGGGCGAAAGGTCTGGGGCTTTTCTGTCGATTCAGGTCTGGCGTGCTTTCCCTGACCAGGCAGAAGAAGACCGGCCCCGTCGTCGGCCTCGACATCGAGGCCGGCAGCATTGCCGCGGCCGAAGTCTCGGTGAACGGGTCTGCGCAGGTCACCGCCTCGGCGATCGGCCCGTTGGATTCGGGCGCCTTCCACGAGGGGGAGGTGCTCGACCCGGAACGCCTCGCCTCGACCCTGAAGGCCCTCTTCGCCGAGCACAAGCTCCCCAAGCAAGTGCGGCTCGGGATTGGCAATCAGCGGCTCGTCGTCAGGACAATGCGATTGCCGGCGATTGAGGATCCGAAGGAGATGGAGGCGGCTGTCCGCTTCCAAGCGCAGGAGCAGATGCCGATGCCGCTCGACCAGGCGGTGCTCGAGCATCAAGTCGTCGGCGGTGTCCCTGCCGAGGAGGGTGGCTCGGCTCAGCTTGACGTCGTCGTCGTCGCGGCGCGTCGCGAGATGATCGCGTCCTTCGTTGAGCCGATCCGTCGTGCCGGTCTCGATCCAGTCGGGGTGGACCTCGCCGCCTTCGGCATGATCCGCGCCCTGGCCGGCGCCAGCGAGCAGACGATCGATGCCGACGGCCAGGCCGAGCATCCGGCCGGTGCAATCCTCTACTGCAGCCTCGGTGACGTCACCAACCTCGCCGTGGCCAAGGGGCGGGCATGCCACTTCACTCGCGTCTCCCATGTCGGCCTCGGCGGGATGTCGGCCCGCCTCGCCGCCGCCCGTGGCCTCAGTCCCGAGCACACCGCCCAGTGGCTCTCCTATGTCGGACTGGAAACCCCCACCGAGGAGCTCGAGGGCGAGGCGGACACCATCGCCGAGGCCCGGCTCACGCTGCAAGAGGGCGTCGCCTCCCTGGTCGACGAGCTCCGCCTTTCCCTTGACTACTACGGTGCCCAGGAGGCGGCGTTGCCCGTCGAGCAGATCGTCCTCTGCGGCCCCGGTAGCGCCATCGGGGGCGTGCCGAGTCGGATGGAAGCGGCCCTCGGAATCCCGACCTCCGTCTCACGCCCTGCCGCCCTCGGCGGCTTCGACGAGTCAGCGGCCGCGCGACTCACCGTTCCCTTCGGCCTTGCGCTCGAGGACTGAGGCATGCGTCCCGTCAACCTGATCCCCCCGGAGGACCGCCGCGGCGAGCACGCCCCGCTTCGGACCGGCCCGCTTCCCTACGTGCTGCTCGGCGCTTTGGTCGCCATCCTGATCGGAGTCACGGCCCTGGTCCTGATCGGCAATCAGATCGCCGACAGCAAGAACGAAGTCGCGACGCTCGAGCAGGAAGATGCCGCCGCCTCCGCGCAAGCGCAGCGCCTCGCCGCTTACACCGAGTTCCGCAGCATGAGCGAACAGCGGGTTGCGACGGTCAGCAGCCTCGCCGACAGCCGCTTCGACTGGGAGCGCGTGATGCGCGAACTCTCGCTGGTCCTGCCGAGCGACGTCTGGCTGGTTGGGCTCACCGCCACCGCGGCACCCGGCGTCGGCATCGAAGGCGGCGGAAGTGGGGGCGACGCCTCCGGTATGCGCGGCGCCATCGCGGGACCGGCGCTGGAACTTAGCGGCTGCGCGAAAGGACAGGAGGCAGTCGCCGGCCTGGTGACCGCGCTCGAAGACATAGACGGCGTGACGCGCGTCGGAGTGCAAGCCTCCGAACTGCCCGAAAAAGACGAAGCCAGCGGGGGTGGCGGAGACTCGAGCTCGGGCAGCGAGGAGTGCCGCACTCGCAATTTCATCGCCAAATTCGAAATCGTCGTCGCCTTCGACGCCGCGCCGGTTCCAGCCTCCACGTCCGGAGAAGCGGTGCCCGCGACTCCCGAAGCCACCGAAACCCCAACCTCCGAAGCTTCGAGCGGCGGCTGAGATGAAACTGCAGATGACCTCATCCAACCGAGCGATCGTCGCGGGCCTTACCCTCGCGGCGATTGCCATCGCATTCTGGATGCTGCTACTCAGCCCGAAGCGGGAGGAAGCGAAGGAACTCGATGCCCAGGTAACCCAGCTCGAGTCCTCGCTGGCGCAGCACCAGGCGGAAGTCGCCGAAGGGGAAGCCGCGAAAAACGATTTCGCGACCCAGTACCAGCGCCTTGTGGTGACGGGCAAGGCGGTGCCTGGTGACGACGACATTGCTTCGCTGCTGGTTCAGGTCAACCGCATCGCCGATGGGGCGGGCGGCACCTTCAGCAACATCCAGCTCACCGCAGGTGGGGCCGAAGGCGAAGCGGAAGCTACGGCTGCGGCACCCGCCGGCGGCGAAGGGGCGCCGGCATCCCCCACCGAGGTGGCTGCCTCGTTGCTCCCGCTCGGTGCATCGGTTGGGCCGGCCGGCCTCTCGGTGATGCCCTACGACGTCACCTTCAACGGCGGCTTCTTCCAGATCGCCGACTTCATCGCAGGCCTCGATTCGCTGGTCAAGACCAAGGACACCGAGGTCAGGGTCGACGGGCGCCTGGTGACGATCGACGGCTTCGCGCTGGAGGCGGCTCCGGACGAAGGCTTCCCGGCACTGCGGGCGAGCTTTGCGCTGACGACCTACCTGACGCCGCCGGGCGAAGGCCCAGGGGCCGGCGTGAGCCCTGAAAGCGCCGGCACGGAAGAGGCCACCCCGGCGGCAACGACGATCGGAGCGGCGCCATGAGGAAGCCGAAGGGACCCGAGTTGAAGATGCCTGAGCTGAAGGTACCCGCCTTCCTCACCGACCTGTTCTACGACTTACGCGACCGGCGCCTGTTGCCGCTCGTCGCACTGGTCGTGGTGGCGATCGCCGCTGTGCCGTTCCTGCTCGGCGGCGACGCGGAAGAGGCGACTGTCACCGCGCCCAGCCTCGACGTCCCGGCCCTCGGATCCGGCTCAGCGAAAACCTCCAGCCTCACCGTGGTCGAGGCCAAGCCCGGCCTGCGCGACTATCGCAAGCGGCTGCGCAATCGCACCCCCACCGATCCCTTCGAACAGCAATACACCGGTCTGCCCGAAGGGGCTCAAGTCGAAACCAAGACGACCAGCTCGGACGCCGGTTCGAGCTCAGGCGGTGAATCGCCGGGCTCGGTCTCGGTGGAAGTCGAAGGAACCGACGAAGTCGCGGAGCCCGCGCCGAATCCGGGCCAGGACGGCGGAGGCCCTGGCGGCACGTCGCCGGGATCCGGCTCGGGCAAGGTGGACCCGAGCGATCCCGAGATGCGCTTTTATGCGTTCCGGCCGGAGGTGCGCTTCGGCGTTGCAGGCTCGGGCGAGCTGAACCTGTACGAGGAGATGCCGCTCGGACAGTTGCTTCCAAAGCAGCTGCCGGTTGTCGTCTTCATCGGTGTCTCCGAGGATGGCGAGCGAGTCGCCTTCGACGTTTCCGACGAGGTGACGATGGTGCGCGGGCCAGGCAGGTGCATCGGCGGCAAACAGAACTGCAGCGTCCTCATCCTGCGCGCCGGCCAGGCAGTAGATGTCTTAACCGGGACGCCCGGTCGGGCATTCCGCCTCGACGTGGTGCGGATCGACTTCGTCGAAGTAAAGCGGCCCAAGCCGGCGCATTCCCCCCAAACGAAGCGCCGCCCCGCGTTCCGCATCTCGGTGCCATAGCTTCAGTAAGTGAAGCATTGGCGCTAAACTCGCCATAGCGAGGCAATCGTCACTACCGCTTCGCTTCAAGATGAGTGCTGAGAGCAATTCCCGATGCCCCGTTTGCCGGACCGCCGACGTTGTCTGCGGCAAGTGGACGCTCCTCCTGATCCGCGACCTCGCCGAGGGTCGCAGTCGCTTCTGCGAGCTGGAGCGCTCGCTGGAGGGGATCAGCCCGCGGACGCTCTCGTTGCGCCTGCGGGCGCTTGAAGAGGAGGGCATCGTCGCCCGCAACACCTTCCCCGAGGTGCCGCCGCGGGTGGAGTATGCGCTGACCGAGAAGGGCGAAGCGCTGGTGCCGCTGATCGAGGACATGCGCCGCTACGGCCGCCGCTGGCTGTTCGAAGACGCCGAGTCGGCGATCTCTGAGGCCGAGCGAGCCCCCGCAGCCGTCTAGCGACTAGTTCTTGCGCCCCTCGACGAAGACCTCGTACTGATTGTCCTTCGGCATGCGGGGCTTGCCGCTCCCGCCGAAGGTGTTGGCGAGGCGCATGCCGACCGACTCGTAGAGGTCGGTCAGTTCCTCGGCTGAGTAGAGGCGCTGGCGGAATGGGATTGGCTCGAACTTCTCGAACGGCTCACCGATCCGGATCGGGACGGTGGCCCCTTCCAGGTATCGCGTCTGGCCGTTCCAGCGATGGTCGATCAGTTCGACCGTCGCCTCCCCGGCTATCCAGGTTTTCTGCGGCAGGTGCTTTTCGGCGTGCAGAACGTTTGGAAGCTGCATCAGGTGGCCGCCGCCAGAACGGAGCGCCTGCGAGATCACCTCGAAGGTGCGGTAGTTCTCCTCGTCGGTCTCGAAGTAGCCGACCGCGCCGTCGTTCAGGCTCAGCACCAAGTCGAACTCATCCTTGAGGTCCAGCTCTCGCAGGTCGGCCCGAAGGAAGGCGATCTCGAGCGACTGGGCTTCGGCCTCCCGCTCGGCCATCTCGAGCAGCTCCGGCGAGATGTCCACCCCGACAACCTCGAAACCCCTGCGGCTCAGCTCGAGCGAGTGCCTCCCAATGCCGCAGGCTAGATCGAGCACACGCTCTGACCCCTGTGGCTTCAGCATCGCGAGAGCGCGATCCACTTCGGCGACGGTTCTGTCCGCCCACGGCATCTTCGCCGTCTCGGGCGGAAATCCCGAGCGATACCAGTCGGGTGGGACCTCGACCTGAGTCATTGATCAATCATATTATATGGATCGGTAGAGACGGCGGCCTTGGCTGAGGAGTAGCGCGTACGGGAGATTCGGTTTAGATTCTTCGCATTAACGGGGACCGGGAAAAGACTTACAGGGGACCCCAATGAATCTCGACGTCTATCTCTATCGCGAGCGGATCGGGCAGCTCGTGCCCGCCGGGGGCAGCGACTACCAGCTGGCCTACCTAAACGAGCGGCTTGAAGGGTTCGGCGAAGGCGGTGCCGTGCTCAGCAACTCGCTGCCCGGCAGCGACGAGCCCTACAGCCCGGACGCGACCCGTGCCTATGTCGAGGGGCTGCTGCCGGCCGGCAAGCGCCGCGAGAGGATCGCCGCGGAGCTGGGCATCGACCCAGCCGACGGCTACAGCCTGATCGCCGAGCTCGGCGGCGACTGCCCCGGCGCCGTCACTTTCCTGCCGGAGGACACGCCGGACCTGGCAGACGACGCTGACGAGATCGCGTGGCTGAGTGAAGACGAGCTAGACGGGTTGCTGACCGCGCAGCCAGAGCGCCTCTTCGACGTGGAGCACGACGAGCGGATGCGTTCCACGCTTGGCGGGCTGCGACACAAGCTCAGCCTAGTCCGCATGAAGCGGGACGGTCGCTGGGCCTGGCCCACGCATGACACGCCGAGCACCCACATCGTCAAGCCCGAGAGCGACGACTATCCCGACCTGATCGCCAACGAGATGTTCTGCACAAGCGTGGCTCGCGTGACCGGCCTCTGGGTCGCGCCGACCTCAGTGAAGACGATCGCCGGGCGACCCTGTCTGGTCTGCGGGCGCTTCGATCGCGGTACCGAGGACGGCGAGACGTCGCGCTTCCACCAGGAGAGCTTCGCCCAGGCACTCGGCTTCCCACCGAGCGCCGAACCCGGCAGCGAGGAGGCCAGGGGGCCGAGCTTCGCCGAATCGGCGGGCTTGCTGAGAGCGACCGGCGAAGAGGAGGCGGTGACCCTGCTTCTTGCCATTGCCTGTCTCGACTACTTGCTCGGCAACGGCGATGCCCATGGCGAGAACTTCGGCATGCTTTTCGCCTATGAGGGGCCGATGCTGGCGCCTTTCTATGACATCGCCTCGACCGCCGTCTACGACGATCCCACGCACACCGGCCTGACGATCGCCTCGGCGCCTTTCGAGACGGCGACGATGGAGGACCTGGCCCGAGTCGCCGAGGAATGCGGAATCGGACTCGGCCACTGCCGCAACGTCGCGGGCAACGTGGCAGAGCGGGTGAGCGGAGCCCTCCTGCCAGTAGTCGAACAGGGGAAGGAGGAGGGCTGGGACGCGCCGGTGATCGAGGGCATCGTCCGAATCGCCGCCGAGCGCTGCCTCGCGCTCAGCGAAGAGGTCCGGGCGGCTTGAGGATCTGCATTTCGTCGCGCAGGGACTCGAGACAGCTGAAGACCCGCTGAAGGACTTCGTCGATCACGGGGGCATACCAGCCTTCCGCCTGCGCACGGCTGGCGACACCATCGAGCGCCCTCCAGAGGCCGGCGATGGTGTCGATCGCCATCAGGATCGATGGCTCGAGCGGGTAGTTGCATTCGATCGCAACGCGCGCCAGGCAGGCAAGGCAGGAGTCGCGGTAAACGTGCTCCTCGAGGGAGCGCGGCTCGGTCTGGTCCTCGTAGACAGAGGTGGAGGCGATGTCGTAGAAGGGACCCAGCAGCGGCCCCTCGGCGGTGTAGAGCAGGCTCGAGTGCTTACTGTGGACTTCGTCCGTGCAACCGATCAAGAAGCAGCAATAGGAGATTGTGAAGAGGGATTCGATGCTGTCCTCTTCGCCGATAGCGCTCAGCAGCTCGCTTGCTTCGGCGTAGCCAGGCCCCCTGCCCTCGATGTCATCGGGTAGATAGCCGAGCGCCTGGGCGAAGCTCTCCTGGTGCAGTCGTTCGGCGCCAGCACTTTCTCCCCAGCGATCGAAGCGCTTGGAGACGAGGCAGAGCCGCCCGGCGATCGTCGCCAACTCGGCGTGAGCGACGGGGAGCCCGAGTTCCCGCAACGCCATCGTGCAAGCCAGCTCGTTGAGGGCAAAATCGGCGCACTCCTCGCTGACCGGCTTGACGATGTGGGTGCTGGGCGCGCCAGGCTCGGGCCAGGCCCAACGGTCCTCCGCCTGGTCGCGGATCAGAGCGAGCTTGTGGCGCTTGCCAGGTAGGGCGAATCGCATCCGCGGCTCGCAACCTGGATCGAAGAGACATTCCGACCTCTCCCCCACCGCTTCCTCCAGCTCGTCCTCGCCGAGCCAAGCGAGCAGGTCCGGTTCGCGATGCTCAGGCGTCCTCCCCGGGGGCAAGAAGACGACGGCGCCGGGGCAGTCATGCCCCAGCTCACCGATCAAGGCATAGCTGTCGCCGGGGTCAACGCCGAGCTGGCGGGCGATTTCCTCGCGGCGCTCACCCTCCGGCAGCAGGCCCTCGACGTAGGGTCGGATCTCCTCGGGACCGTAGGGCTCGGCTCGCACCGGAAGCGAGTAGCTGAGCGGCTGCGTACTCCGGGGCGCCCCATCGGCCAGCTCCGGGGAATAGGCAAAGCTGTACTCGCTCCCGGTGCCGGGATGCAGGGCGCCAATTCGCCGACCGCGTAGGTAGACGTCAAGACTCAACTGGGTCCTCCCCAGATCGTTTCCCGGTCCCCTTTGGTCTAAAGAACCTAACGCTAATCAGGGTTGTTCGGCAACCCTTCGATCAGGCGCGCCGGCGAGCAGGCGCTCGACCGCTTCGCGGGCGTAGGCGAAGACGCGACCGTCGTTTGAGAGGCGGTATCGGGAGTTGGCACCCATTACCACCGCGTAGAGCTCGAAGGCGATCCGGTTTGGCTCGGGAAAGCCAGCAATCGCCGCCTGGTGCTCCAACTCGCCGAGCCAAGCGTCGAGGGCATTGGCGATCGCGTCGCGGACGGGCCCAGGTCGGTCGTCGTACTCGGCCGAGGTCGCGACCCAGAAGCAGCCGCCTGAGTAGGCGTCGTCTTCGAGATGGGTGAGATACGCCTCACCCATCTCCCGCAACCGTGGGAGGCCGTCGGGAGCAGCTGCCGCAGGCTCAATCACCGCTCTGCGGAAGCGCTGCGCCGCGGCCCCCACCGTCGCCAGCTGCAGCTCCTGCTTGGAACCGAAGTGGGAGAAAAGACCGCTCTTGCTCATCCCTAGCTCTCTGGCGAGGCGGCCGATCGTCAGTCCTTCCAGGCCTTCGGCCGAGGCGAGGTCGACGGCGCGATCGAGGATCGCAGCGCGAGTCTCGGCCCCCTTGGTCCCAACAGAGCCGCCCCGCTCGAGGCGCCCGGCTCGGCCCTTCGTGGCGATCTCCATCGGCTCGAGGCTACAGAAAAGCACGAACGTTCGTGCAAATCGGCTAGGATCGCGACCACCCTGGCGGCGGATTCCAGGACCCAACTCGAGGAGGAAGCGATGAGCGACTACACGGTTAAGAAGATCGACGAGATGGAGGCCGTCTACCTAGGGGCCTTCAAGCGAGTGCGGGCGGAGCTGGGGGTCGAGTCGTTCGGCATCCAGATCATCGACCTGCCACCGAACTTCGAGAACTATCCCGAACACGATCACGCGAACGACGGTCAGGAGGAGGTCTTCATCGCCCTGCGCGGTAGCGGTGAGATCGAGATCGCCGGCGAGCGCTTCTCGCTCGATGCCGACCATGTCGCCCGGGTCGCGTCGGGGACCATGCGCAAGGTCTGGCCCGGTCCGGACGGGGTCCGCCTCCTCATCGTCGGCGGCATCCCGGGCAAGGCATACGAGGCACCGGACATCTCCAAGCTCGGCGAGCCAGACCCGATGGCGGCCTAGCGACCGTCAGGGCCGCGATCGCCGGTCCTCGCCCCCCGCTCACGCGGCTCGTGACCGGGGCAGGCGAGGACCGGGATCCTTGGATAACGGGGATAACGCCGGTCGCTGCGAGAGCGCAGGCAGAGGCTGAAGACCGAACCGCGGGTGTTGGGGACCAGCTGCTGGTGGATGCAGCTGTCGCAGAGGCCGTTGGCCGGAGCGCTCACGCGGCGGATAGCTCCGCGCGCCGCTTGGTCGCGCTGAGCAGGCGCCGGGTCACCGCGCCGTGGCCGCGGGTGCCGATCGTCACCCGAAGCAGCTGCTCGCCAACTGACGTCATCAGCCGATCCTACGGGTCTTCGGTTTCGCGGAAAGTCCGAGACGCGGGCTCGGAAGGACGCCTCGGCAGCGGCTAGCTTTGATCCTGTGAACGGAGCAGCGACCCTCTTCGATGCCGACGCAGCCGCCTTTACGGGCACGGTCGAGGTGCTGGGGGTCATCTTCAGCGCCGAGGACGACGGCTACGCCGTGCTGGAGGTCGAGGACGCGGATTCGGGCGAGGGCTTCGCCCTGGTCGGTCCGGTCGGCCACCTCGGGGCCGGCGACCGGGCCGAAGTGAGTGGCGACTGGCAGACCCACGCGCGCTACGGACGACAGCTCAGGGCTCGCGGGGCGCTGCCGCTGGACCCCGCTGACCGCGAGGGGCAGATCGCCTACCTCACGACCCTGCGCCACATCGGACCGGCGCGCGCCGAGCGCCTCGTCGACGAGCACGGCGAGGGTGTGCTCGGGACGATCGCCGCCGACCCCGCCGGCATCTTCGGTGCCCTGCGCGGGGTCAGCGCCGAGCAGGCGGCGCGGGCGACCGAATCGTGGCACTCCTCGCGGGCAATCCGCGACCTCCATGTCCAACTCGCGCCGCACGGGCTGGCCCACCTGGCGGCACCGATCCACTCCCGCTTCGGCGAGCGCTCGATGGCGGTCCTGCACGAGGACCCCTACCGGCTGACCGAAGTCCCAGGGGTCGGCTTCGCCCGCGCCGACAGGATCGCCCTAGCCGCGGATGTGCCGCTCGAGTCCGCGCGGCGCGCGCAGGCGGCGGCGGTCTTCGCCCTCGCCGAGGCCGAGCAGCAGGGGAACACCTATCTACCGCTGGACGAGCTGAACCGGCGCACGGCGAAGCTGATCGGTCTCCAGCCGGACCCCGACGTGCCGGCGATGGCGCGGGGATTGTTGCTCGACGAAGGTCACGCCTACCGCGAACCTACTCACGCCAGCGAGATCGCCGTCGCCGAGACGCTGGCCGTCCGCGCGGCCGCTCCACCCCATCTCGATCACGATCCGGGCGACTCGCCCCCTGACGACGACGATGCGGAACGCCGCCTCACCGATGAGCAATGGGCGGCGGTGCGGGGTGCCTTCGCGACGCGAATCTCGGTACTGACCGGTGGCCCCGGCGTCGGCAAGACGGCCTGCACGCAGGCGATCGTCGCCGAGGCGGCGCGGGCCGACGTCTCGATCGCCCTCTGCGCGCCCACCGGGCGGGCCGCGCGGCGGCTGGAGGAGGCGACGGGCCACGAGGCGCAGACGATCCACCGCATGCTCGAGTGGATGCCGGGCCGCGAGCCCGGCTTCAAGCCGGGCCACCCGCTGCCGGCCGGGCTAGCGATCGTCGATGAGGCCTCGATGCTGAACCTGCGGCTGATCGAGATGCTGCTCGGTGGCCTGGCCGAGTCGACCCATGTGGTCTTCGTCGGCGACGCCGATCAGCTGCCGCCGATCGGCGCCGGTAAGCCCTTCGAGGACCTGATCGCCTCCGGCATCGCGCCGGTCGTCCGCCTCACGCAGATCTTCCGCCAGGCGGCGCGCTCGATGATCACCACCGCCGCCCACGAGATCAACCAAGGCCGCCCACCGCACCTGCGGCCACAGGGCGACCAGGACCACGACTTCTTCTTCATCGACCGACCGAGCCCCGAGAGAGCGCTGGAGACGGTGGTCGAGGTGGTGTCGGAACGGGCACCGAAGCGCTTCGGGGTCGACCCGGTCCGCGAGGTGCAGGTGCTGGCGCCGATGTATCGGGGGGCGGTCGGTATCGACGCGCTCAACGAGCGCTTGCAGGCACGGCTCAATCCAGATGGCAAGCCGGCCCTGGGCGAGCGCTTTCGGATCGGCGACCGGCTGATCCAGACCAGGAACTCACATGAGCTGGGGCTGATGAACGGTTCGATCGTCTTCCTGCGCTCCGACGACCCCGGGGAGGAGGCGATCGTCGTTGACACCGACGACGGTGGCTCGCTGGTCATTCCCTACGGGGAGACCGCGACGCTGCGTCTCGCCTACGCGATCTCCGTACACAAGGCGCAGGGGTGCGAGGTGCCGGTCGTGGTCGGCATCTGCCATCGCTCGCACGCCCACATGCTCACCCGCCCCCTCCTTTACACCGCGATTACCCGCGCCCGCAGCAGCTGCGTGCTGATCGGCGACCCCGCGGCGCTGGAGATGGCGGTGCGCCGTGACGACAGCGGCAGTCGCCACTCGGCCTTGGCGGAGCGCCTGAGGCACGCGGTTCCGGCTGGTTGAAGCTTTTTGGGCCCCATAGCCCCCCAAAAGCTTCAATGAGTTCGTTCGCCGGGATACTCAGCCGATGGATTCCCCCAAGCCTTCGTTCGCCGCGGTCGCGTTCACCCTCGCCGGCATGGCGTTGCTGGCGGGGCTCGTGCTGGCGATCCCGGCGCTGCGTGACGCGTTCGAGGCGGCGGTGCGTGGAGATACGGCGGAGGTGCGGAGTCGGATCGACGACCTCGGTCTCGGTGGGCCGCTGCTGATCCTCGGCCTGACGCTGATCCACACGGTCGTCTTCTACCCGGCGGAGATCGTCGACGCGGCGGCCGGCTTTGTTTACGGTTTCTTTCCGGCACTGGCGCTAGTGATGTTCGGTTGGGTCCTCTCCGGACTGATCTGCTTCGCCATCGGACACTCGGTGGCGCGACCGCTGCTCGATCGGTGGTTCGGGGCCGAGCGCTTCGAGCGAGCCGAGGCGGCGATCGGACGCGGTGGCATTACCCTGCTGCTCGCCGTTCGGCTGATCCCGATCGTTCCCTTCAGCCTTGTCTCCTATGCTGCCGGTGCCGCACACGTGCCGGTTTGGCGTTTTGTCTGGACGACCGCGGTCGGCTACCTGCCGATCACCGCACTGTCCGTCTACTTCGGCACCCGCCTCGAGGGCCTCAGCCTCACCGACCCCCTGGTACTGGGCAGCGCCGCCGCCTTGCTGGTCCTCCTACTGGGAGGCCACTGGATCATGCGCCGCGGGGTCGCGGGAGAAGCGCGTTGAGCGCCTACCGCTGTCGCTTGACTTCGAACCGGTAGACCGCCGGAGTGCGATCGACGCTGCCATCTGCACGGCCGGCTTTCACCCGGACCACATGAGCACCGATTCCGAAGCGCCGAGCGAACCTCGCACGGCAGACATGAAATGGTTCGCGGTCCGCCCTGCACGAGAACGTCACATCGCTCTCGCTAGCGCCAAAGCGAAAGGCCACCCTCATTTTTTCCTGCGTAGTCCGGATTACTTTGGGCGGGTGCTTGAGGAAGAAGGTGCGCAGCTGCAGGCGGACTGGGGGTTCGGGCGGCGGAGGCAACGGGGCGGGAGAGGAACCTCCCCCGCCGGCTCCACCACCGCCGCCGCCGGAAGGCGGCACCACTTCGACATCTTCTTCAGGTTCCCCCGGTTCGGAGATCGGCGCGGTACACACCGGCGTCGTTCCCGAACCAGGCAGGAGAAGCCGTTCGATCGCCCCGACAGCATCGACGAGCCCGGAGCCGACCGCGCAGGCCCCAAAGGTGCCGATCAAGGTGGCGCTTTCCTTCAGCGCAGCCCGGATCTCTTCCGGAGTCGCCGACGGATCTTCCTCGAGCATCAGCGCGGCCACCGCGGCAGCATGCGGTGCCGCGGCCGAGGTTCCGCAGAACCGCCAAGCGTTTTCTGAGCTAACGAGGAAGGCGAAGAAGGTGGTCGCGCCGCAATCGGTGGCGGTCACATCCGGTTTGGACAGAACCCGCTCGGGGGTCAGGGGGTCAGCCGGCGTCGTCCCGTTGACCGGATCGAAGAAATGCGTAACGGGGCCACGAGACGAGAATTCCTCGGGCACTTCGGTCGTGTCGAAGCCGATCGCGCCGACGCTCGTCGCATCTTCCGCACCGTTGTGACCGAAGATGGTTGGCCCGACCACGTCACCGCCAATCGAGGATTCGTACTCGGTCGAGGTTACGCCGCCACCGTTCTGCAGCAGGGTGAACTTCAACCGGGGAACGCCGCCGCTGAATCGGTTGATCGCGAGCTGCACATTCACCGCGCTGCCGCTGTTATTTTCCCAGCCGATGAACTCGAAGGGCCGCTCGCTTCCTGACACGTTGCCTTCAATGCTGCCGGTGAGCAGCGCGCCTTTGGGGCTGAGCAGGAATGCGTCCAGATCGGTGTCTACCCCGTTCCAAGGTTCCGCCCACTGCAGATCCAGCGCGAGCGTTTCCCCCGGGGAGACGGTGATCCGAAAGGCCCTGTCGGTTTTCAGGCCGGGATTGAAATCCATGCAGTGAGTCGGGTTGAGCCCAAACCCTTCTTCTTCTTCGAAGAACTGCGAGAAGGCGACGACCGCAGCGGGACAGCCGGACGAATCGCGGAACTCCGGCGCTTCCCAAGAGGCGATGTCCCTGCTGTCGTTGATCAGGTTGTTGTTCGCGGCCGATGAGAAGTAGCTGACGCCGTCTTCGGTCACGTTGCCGACCGCCACCCCCACTGGGCCTTCTTGGAAGAACGGCTCTTCGAAGTAGGAGACGTCGTCGACGATCACGTTCGCGCCGCCCGCCGCCAGGGCTTCGATGTTGTCGGCAAAGGTGGTGAGGCCAGTGAAGGCGGACGCGAACGAGAGCTGTGCACCTGGAGCCAGGTCGTGGACGATCTGGGCCATGCCACGCCCCTCGTCGGCGGCTTCGGGGTCGTTGAAATCTTCGAGGACGTCGACTGGCGTGGCCTGCCCCGTGCAAGTGTTGCTCGCCCCAGGGAGATCGCCGCTTTCGACGTCTTCGGCCTCGTGCGTCTCGATCGGGCCGCTCCCGTCCCCGGCTTCGGTTGCCTCGTCAAAAGAATCCGAGAGAACGCCGACCGTCACGCCGGCGCCATCGAGACCGAAAGAGGTTCGCGCCTCGGCGGCTCGCAGCTGGCCGTCGCCCTCTGAAACCGCGGTGCCGGAAGGACACGTACTTGCGGAGGCGAGTGGGGCGAGAATCTCGGTGGCGTTGGCGACCCCCCGAACACTGGAGAGCCTCCTCAGCTCCGCGGGCTTCGCGGCAACCGTCGCGACCTGGTAACGGCGGCTGATGCCGGCGACCCGTGCTCCGGCTGCGCGCAGATCGTCCACTGCGGCAGCGACACCGCGCTCGAACCGCACTTCGACCAGGACCCTCTTGCCGTCGCGCAAAAGACTGCCTGGGCCGTGGGAAGGAAGGCCCACCTTCGCCGCCTGCTCGGACGGCGGTGCGGAACGAACCGATGGCTTGGCCAGCTCCGCCAGTCGGGAGGAGAGGTCACCGCCACCCATACGATCGCCTACAGCCAGGCTCGAGGTGGGTGCGGCAACATAGGCAAGGGCGAGAACCGCGATCGCCACCGCTCCCGCCTGGCCAAAGGGCGATTTCCCAGGACGCATCACTGGACAAGGTATCGGCTGGACATGCCTATACCTCAACCCCTGCGAGCCCGTTTCGGCTCGCTTGCCGGTCCGCTCATCATTATCGATACCACCGACTACAGAGCAAAAAAATCTTATAATCAAATTTATGGGAAGGGGAGCCTTCAGAGTGGCGGTCGCGGCTGCTTCGATCCTCCTGCTGGCCGCGGGCCTGACGGCGTGCGGGAGCAACGACGCCTCGGGAGACGGGGAGAGCACGAGCGCGAAGAGCACGGAAGCCACCGAATCGGGTAGCTCGAACGACGAGCTGGGGGATTTCACCCCCAAGCACCACGACGACTCCGGCGACGGCTCAGCGCAGTTCATCGGCATGGGATCCGACGACTTCGCCCAGGAATACGGCGTGGAGGTGAAGGGACCCGAGTTCGAGGAAGCCGCCGCCGCGCTACACAGCTTCCTTGACGCCCGGGTCGAACACGAGCTGTCGGCAGCTTGCGTGTACCTGGCTCAGAGCACCGCCGAATCGCTACAAGAGCTCTCGGCGCAGACCATGCGGAACCCCAGTTGCGCCAAGGCCCTGAAGATCGAACCAGAGGTACCTCCCGCCGAAGCGAGCCAGGCCGACGTTGCCTCGCTGCGGGCCGAAGACGGTACCGGGTACCTCTTCTACAGGGGTGCCAAGGACGGCGTGCACGTGATGCCGATGGCTCAAGACAAAGGCAGCTGGAAAGTTCTCAGCGTCACCGCGATCCCGCTCCCACCGTGACCCTCACGACTGCTCCGACCCTGCTACGGTCCCCGCGTTAGGCCGGAGATCGAATCCGGCAAAAAGTTTGTGTCTAGCGCTCGCGTCGTTGCTTCATCGCATCCTCCGCGTTCGCAGCACATGAAGTGGAGGCAATGCATGCCAACTGGAACTGTCAAGTGGTTCAGCGACGACAAGGGCTACGGGTTCATTACGCCCGACGACGGCTCAAAGGACGTTTTCGTGCATCACAGCGCGATCCTCGGCGAGGGCTTCAAGTCCCTGACCGAGGGCTCCAAGGTGAGCTACGAGTCCGAAGAAGGTCCCAAGGGACCGGCCGCCGCGAGCGTCCAGCAGACCTCGTAGTCGCGCCCCGCTCTTAGCGTTTGACGAGGCCCGCTCCGGCGGGCCTCTTCTTTGCTCCACCCCTACCCTGCCTTTGAATGGCCACTAGAGACGACCTCCGCAACATCGCGATCATCGCCCACGTCGACCACGGAAAGACGACGCTGGTCGACGCGATGCTGTGGCAGAGCGGCGCCTTCCGCAAAGGCCAGGACGTGGCCGAGCGGGTGATGGACTCGATGGACCTGGAGCGGGAGAAGGGGATCACGATCCTCGCCAAGAACACCACCGTCACCTACAACGGGGTCAAGCTCAACATCATCGACACGCCCGGGCACGCGGACTTCGGCGGCGAGGTCGAGCGCGGACTGACCATGGTCGACGGGGTGCTGCTGCTGGTCGACGCCTCCGAGGGTCCCCTCCCCCAGACCCGCTTCGTGCTGCGCAAGGCACTCGAAGCGAAGCTGTCAGTGATCCTCGTCATCAACAAGGTCGACCGGCCCGACGCCCGCATCGCCGAAGTCGTCGACGAGGTCTACGAG
The DNA here is from genome assembly GCA_044867645.1 of Solirubrobacterales bacterium. Classification (GTDB taxonomy): domain Bacteria; phylum Actinomycetota; class Thermoleophilia; order Solirubrobacterales; family 70-9; genus VRUE01. The sequence continues at coordinate 28,958 of JBIOVI010000030.1, forward strand.
CTCTTTCTCGACCTCGATGCCGACTCCGAGCAGATCGACTTCCCGATCGTTTACACCAACGCCAAAGCCGGCTGGGCATCGTTGGAGGAAGGCGTCGAGGGCACCGACCTCGCGCCGCTGATGGAGCTGATGCTGGAGCGCATTCCGGCGCCCGAGTTCGACCCCGAGCACGCCTTCCAGGCCCACGTCACCAACCTCGACGCCGACCCATACGTCGGCCGCCTCGCCCTCTGCCGCATCCGCCACGGCTCTGTACGCGCCGGCAGTCCGATCGCCTGGTGCCGGGCCGACGGCAGCGTCGAGCGGGCGGCGATCAGCGAGCTGTATGTAACCGACGCACTCGACCGGGTCGCGACCGAGGAAGCCGGCCCGGGCGAAATCATTGCCGTCGCCGGCCTGCCCGAGGTGACGATCGGCGAGACGCTTGCCGATCCAGAGAGCCCGCAGCCACTGCCTGTGATCGTCGTCGACGAGCCCTCGCTTTCGATGGTGATCGGGATCAACACTTCCCCCCTGGCCGGAACCGAGGGCAGCAAGCTGACGGCACGGCAGATCCGCTCTCGGCTCGATGCCGAGCTGGTCGGCAACGTCTCGATCCGGGTTCGCGACACCGAGCGTCCCGACGCCTGGGAGGTGCAGGGGCGTGGCGAGCTGCAGCTGGTGGTGCTACTGGAGCTGATGCGCCGTGAGGGTTTCGAGCTGACCGCGGGACAGCCGCGCGTGATCACCCGCGAGGTCGACGGAACGATCCACGAGCCGGTTGAACGGCTGACGATCGACGTGCCCGAGGAGCACGTCGGCGCGGTCACCCAGCTCCTGGCCGCACGGAAGGGGCGGCTCGACCACATGGTCAACCACTCCACGGGCTGGGTACGAATGGACTACCTGGTCCCGGCCCGAGGGCTGATCGGGCTGCGTACCGAGTTCCTCACCGAGACCCGAGGCGCCGGACTGATGCACCACGTCTTCGATCGCTGGGAGCCTTGGGCGGGTGAGCTGCGCACCCGCGCCACCGGCTCGCTGGTGGCGGATCGCCGCGGCTCCAGCGCCAGCTATGCGCTGTTTGGCCTACAGGACCGTGGCACGCTTTTCGTCGGGCCCGGCGAGGAGATCTACGAGGGGATGATCGTTGGCGAGAACAGCCGTTCCGACGACCTCGACGTCAATGCGATCAAGGAGAAGCAGCAGACCAACGTGCGCGCCGCCAGCGCCGACATCCTGGTCCGCCTCTCCCCCGCCAAACGGCTCTCGCTGGAAGCGGCGCTGGAGTTCGTGCGCGACGACGAGTGCGCCGAAGTGACGCCGGAGTCGGTGCGCCTGCGCAAGGTCGAGCTGGACAAGACCCGGCGCCAGAAGGCGGCGCGGCAGAGCGCCCGCGTGGCCTAGTTCGGCGGGGGCGGCGCTGCCGGGGCGGACGTCGGGCTGGGCACCACGCCGCCGGCGAGGTCGTAGTAGAGGACGGTGACGGCGATTGCGAAGATCGGCGCGGTGATGGTCGTCGAGACGATCGCAGCGACCCAGGTAGAGGCTTCACCGTTGCCGATCGGGTTGGCGATCGCCGCGAGCACGACGCCGATCGCAATCACGATCAGCAGGAACCGGAAGGCGATCAGGATCAGACCTGGCACGATCAGCAAGAGGAAGCCGATCGTGACGCCGATTCCGAAGAGGATGCCGAAGGCCGATCAGCGGGAGGATGAACGGCGATGCGGCCGAGAAGAGGTCCCCAACTCCCAGGTCGCTCCGCTTCGCGGGCACCCGGCCAGTCTCCATGCGCTCGATCCTATTCGTGGCACCCGCAAGGGTCAGCCACGAAAAGAGCCGCCGGTCGAAGACCGGCGGCTCGGTCCTAGGGCCCCTGCCCTAAGTCGTTTCAGACGGTCGCGGCTGCCTGCTCGGACTGGCTGCCCTCGGCGGCCTTCGCCTGCGCTTCGGCCTCCGGGGTGGGCTCGTCGACGTTTCGCGGCAGCAGCACTTCTTTGGCGATCACCAGGCGCTGAATCTGGCTCGTCCCCTCGTAGAGCTGCATGATCTTGGCGTCGCGCATCAGTTTCTCGACCGGGTACTCCTTGATGAAGCCGTAGCCGCCGTATACCTGGACCGCGTCGACGGTGATCTCCATCGCCGAGTCGGCGGCGAAGCGCTTCGCCTCCGAGGAGACGAGCGTGTTGCGCTTACCCTGATCGAGGAGGACTGCCGAGTTCCAGACCAGCAGGCGACCGGCGTCGACCTTGGTCGCCATGTCGGCGATCATGAACTGGATCGCCTGGTGCATCGCGATCGGCACGCCGAACTGGACCCTTTCCTTCGAGTACTCGGCGGCGTACTCGAACGCGGCGCGGCCGATGCCGACGGCCATCGCCGAGACCCCAGGGCGGGTCCGGTCGAGGGTCATCATCGCCAGCTTGAAGCCCTTGTTTTCCTCGCCGATCAGGTTCTCCGCCGGAATCTCGACTTCGTCGAAGGAGATGGTCGCGGTGTTGGAGGCCCGCTGGCCCATCTTGTCCTCCTTCTTGTCGACCGTGACCCCAGGGAGGTCGGCGTCGACGACGAAGGCGCTGATCCCGCGGTGACCGGCCTCGGGATCGGTCTTGGCGTAGACCGTGAAGTAGTCGGCGTAGGAGCCGTTGGTGATGAAGCACTTGGAGCCGGTGATGACGTACTTATCGCCTTTCTTCACGGCGCGGGTCTTCATCCCGGAGACGTCGGAGCCGGCGTCGGGCTCGGTCAGGCAGAAGGAGGCGAGCTTCTTGTCTTCGGTCAGCATCCCGAGGTACTTCTTCTTGGTCTCCTCGGAGCCGCCGAGGGCGATCGGAGCCGAGGCGAGGCCATTGGCCATCAGCGAGGTGCCGATGCCCGAGCAGCCCCAGCCCATCTCCTCCTCGATCAGGCAGCCGGAGAGGTAGTCGAGGCCCGGCCCGCCGTAGGCCTCGGGGATGTGGGTGTTCATCAACCCGACTTCCCAGGCCTTGTCGATGATCTCCTGCGGCCAGGTGCCCTCTTTGTCGTACTCCCAGGCGACCTTGCGGATCTCTTTCTCCGCGAAGTTGTGCGCCAGCTCGCGCAGATCCTTCTGCTCGTCGGTCAGGGTGAAGTCAACCACTGCTCGAAGCTCCTTTTCTCGGGTGGGAGGACCGATTGACTGGTCAGTCAACCAGTGCCAAGAGTAGCGGATGGCCCGCCCGCTTGGGAAGCCCTACCCTGGGTCCTATGGTTCCGTCAGGGGATCTGATCGACATCCAAGCAGGCTTCGCGCTGACCCTGATTACGCTCATCGCACTGCCGATCGCCTTGATTGCCTTCGCCCGCACCGGGCCGCTCTGGCAGAGCGTCGGCAAAGGTCGGTTCGCGATCGAACAGGAGCTGCCGCCGCCGGGACGCCTCGCGGCGCCCGAACCGCCGATCGACCGCGAGCTGCAGGAGGCCGAGGCGCGGCAGATGCTCGAGGCGAAGTCTTACCGGCGCCAACAACGAGGCGAGGCGCCGATCGACGTCGAGGCCGAGGTGACGCGGCTGCTCGACTCCCCCGCCGCCCTGCAACCGGCGATCGACGAGAAGCTGCGCGGCGAGGTCCGCCAGCTGGTCGTCGCCCGCAACGAACGCCGCATGCGCCGGGGGGAGGATCCTCTCGACGTCGAGGCCGAGACCGAACGTCAGCTCCGGGATTTGTAGGATCGAGACGATGGCCGCCAACCGAGACAATCTCTACGAGGTCGAGGAGCTGCTCAACCAGCCAGGGACCTACTTCAACCCGCAGACCGAGGTCCTCGTCGTGGTCGACGATTCGACCTCGCTCGACCAGGAGGTCTTCAACTTGGAGGACTACGAGGGCGCCGACTGGGTGCGGATATCCGACGACGTCCCGGTCGACGAGGACCGTCGCGACGAGGCTCTCGAGCGGTTCCAGACCCACTACCACCCCGGCTTGAGCGGATCGGTCTCCGAGACCGCGCTCGAGCAGGGCGACGAGGAGCTGGACGAGGGCGAGGACGGCCAGGAGCCGGGCCGCGAGGACTAGCGGGCAACGTTGCTCGAGGCAGGTCAGACCGCCCCCGACTTCACGCTGCCCGACCAGGAAGGCAAGAAGCTGACCCTGTCCAAGCTGCGCGGCGAGACGGTGGTCCTTTATTTCTACCCCCGCGCCGACACTCCCGGCTGCACCACCCAGGCGTGCGGCGTGCGTGACCGGGGCGCCGACTACAAGGCGGTCGGCGCACGGGTGATCGGCGTCTCGCCCGACACGGTCGAGAGCGTGAGGAGGTTCGCCGACAAGTTCGACCTCGACTTCACCCTGCTGGCCGATGCCGACCACGCCGTCGCCGATACATACGGCACCTGGGTCGAGAAGTCGATGTACGGGAAGAAGTACTGGGGCGTGCAGCGTGCGACCTTCCTGATCGACCCCGAGGGCAAGATCGCAAAGGTCTTCCCCAAGGTCTCGCCGAAAACGCACGACGAGGTCGTGCTGAAGGCGCTAGCCGCACCCGCCTCGGCCTGATCGTCGATCAGGCGCCGACCACGACCACAACGATGAAGGCCAGATAGAGGCCGAACCAGCCGAGCACGGGCGGCAGGCCGAAGCGCCCGCGCCGGTGCAGTGCCTCGTAAGCGAGAAAGCCACCGGCGAGGCCGAGCACGATCGAAAGAGCCGCATTGGTGCCCAGCTCCCAGTCGGTGAAGATCAGCCCGATCCCAAACGGGATCGTCGACTGGAAGACCATCGCCCCGGTGATGTTGCCGAGGGCCAGCGCGTCCTTCCCCTCGCGCACCCAGAAGAAGCTGTTGACCTTCTCCGGCAGCTCGGTGGCCAGTGGGGCGAGGATCAGGGCGAGGACGACCGCCTCGACGCCGAGGCTCTCGGCGATGTGCAGCAGCTCCTCGACGAAGAGGTGGGCGCCGCCGACCATCGCGCCGAGGCCGACGAGGAGCTGGATCACGCAGAGCAACAGGCTCGGGTCCATCCGCCGCTCGGAGCGGCGCTCGAAGAGAAGGGGATCGAGCGATGCATGGTCCTGCACGTCGCCGCCGCCGCTGAGCGTGCGGTGGATGTAGAGCGGATAGGCGAGGATGACGAGCACGCCGATCGGGATCCGCAGCGCCGCTGGCGCTCCCCAGGCCAGCGCCAGGGAGAGCAGGAAGAAGACGAGGAAGAAGAGCAGGTCCCGCTCCAGCGTCGGCTTGTGCGCTCTCAGCCTCAGACCCTGGGCGCGGCGCTCGCGGTAGAGGTAGGCGAAGAGCCCGACCAGCCCCATCGCCAGGGTCGCGAGCAAGAAGGGGGCGCCGACGATCGCCCCGATCGCGACCTGATCGGCTCCCTCCGCGGCACCGATCAAGGCCACGATCGCGATCAGCGTCTCCGGCATCGCCGTGCCGACCGCGGCCAGAACGCTTCCCACCGCGCCCTCCCCCAGCTCAAGCCGGTGCCCCATCCACTCGACCGCGTTGGTGAACAGCAGCGCCCCAGCAAGGATCACCGCGAAGCTCGCCAGCAGTAGGACCGCGTCCATCCGACGACCCTATAGAGAGGTGCCGGTGCTTAGGCGTAGTAGAAGGCGATGCCCAGGACGAGATAGACGGCCAGCAGTTGCACTCCCTCGAACCAGGTCGACTCGCCGTCCTGGGTGACGTAGTTGGCAATCAGCACGGCGAGCAGGAGGGCACCGAGCTCGAAGCCGTTGAAGACCAGCGCCAGAGGCCCGGGACCGACGAAGATCGAGGCCAGCACCAGCACCGGGGCGACGAAGAGGGCGACCTGGGCGCTGGAGCCGATCGCGATGTTGACCGCGAGATCCATCTTGTCCTTCCTCGCGACCAGGACCGCGACCCAGTGCTCAGCGGCATTGCCGACGATCGCAACCACGATCACGCCGATAAAGAACTCGGAGAGGCCAGCCGAGTGGGAGGCCTCGCTGATCGAGCCGACCAGTACCTCCGACATCACCCCGACCAAAACCCCGGCAATCGCCAGCGCAATCACCGAAGTGCGTACCGACCAGCCCCAGCTGTCCTCGTCCTCGTACTCGGGGTTGAAGATGTCGCGGTGGGTTCTGAGTGAGAAGACGAGGCCGAAGACGTAGGTGACGATCAGGACCACAGCGACCGCAAGCGAGAGGTGCTCGACCGTCGAGCCGTACTCGACCAGCTCGGCGCCGGGTTGCGGCAAGCCCTGGCCCTCGACCAACTCGAAGATCGCCGGCATCAGCAAAGCAGCGGCGGCGAGCAGCAGCATCGACGTCTGCACGCTTGCACTCGTCCGGCTGAAGACCTGTTTCTCTCGCCCAAGGCCGCCGACCAGCATCGACGCCCCCAGCACGAGCAGGATGTTGCCGATGATCGAGCCGATGATCGACGCTTTGACCACCTCGTGCAGGCCCTGCCCGAGCGCAAAGAGGGCGATGATCAGCTCCGGCGCATTGCCGAAGGTGACGTTGAGGAGGCCGCCGATGCCGGGTCCCGAGCGCGCCGCCAGCTCCTCGGTGGCGCGCCCCATCAACGCCGCGGTGGGGACGATGCCGAGCGCCGAGGCAGCGAAGACCAGCGTCGCCGGCGACCCGGCCAGCTCGAGCGCGACGGCGACCGGGATCAGCGGCGTCAGCAGGTAGGGCCAGCCGTCCGGCCCGCGGAAGAAGGCGGCGTTCAGCCTCGGGGCGGCGTTCATTGGCCGCAAGCGTATGTGGCGGTGCGGCTACTGGAGCAGCTTCGTGCAGTTCTGTAGGTCAACCGGGGTGCTCGCTTCACCGAGGCACTTCAGGTAGGCCTGCTGGCCACCTTCGGACCCCCCGCCTGAGGAGCCGCCGCCAGCCGCTTCGCCGAGTCCTTCGAGCAGTTTGCCGATGCTTGCGCCCCCACCTTCGCCGTTGAGCAGGCCGAGCAGGTCGATTGGGTTGACCCCGAGCTTCAGGAAGAGGTCGTTAAGCGGCTTGGCGTTCTGCGGAGCGGATATCTCCTGTTCCTCATTAACGCCCGTCAGCTGCAGGTCGAAATCGATTTCGACGCTCTTCGGACCGCTGCCCTTGTCCTTCGGTTCAATCTTCAGCTGCGCCGCGATCCGCCGCACGATGTTGTCGTCGCCGACGTAGACATCGACGTGGGCGCTTTTCAGGGCGTCCTTCACTTCGCTCTTTGCCTGGTCGATTTCCGAAGCGGAGGGAAGCGGACCGGCGGCGGCGATCTGAGCTTCGCAGGCCGGGCTTTCGATGACTTCAAGCAGGGCGTCGATAGCCCCGGTGGCATTGAGGTCGCCACTCACTTTGGTCGTATCCGTGCCGCCGACATCGGCGCTGCCGTCGTTGCTGGCGTTTTCGACGAAGTCGGCGACCTTGAGCTTGCCGACCGCTTCCTGGCATTCGGAGGCAGCTGCCGTTTCGCCCTTGCCACCGCTCTGCGCCATCTGCTGTTTAAGCGCCGATTCGACGAAGCTGAAGGTGGTCGGGTCGACTTCGTACTCGATCCCTTCCCAGTTGACGTAAGCGCTGTTGGGGAGCAGCACCAGGCCGCCGTCGAAGTCGATGTCGCTGCCGTTGATCGACCCGCTCGCCTTCGCGGTCATGTCGAGCTGCGGGAGCTCGCCCTTGCCTTCGCCCTGGAAAGGCCCCGAGAGGCTGACGTCGAGGTTGCCGCCTTCCTTGCCCGCGGCTTTGACCTCGAGCGAGAGGTCGAGGTTGCCGCTGTCGATGCCCTGCAGCGTCGCTTCGCTGACGACGGTCTGAGGGCTCTCGCTGCTCCTATCGCTGCTCCCGCAAGCGGTGAGCGTCGCCATCGCCAATAGGGCGGCAACGGCAGTAAGGGCATAGAGAAAGCGAAGTCGGCTCAAGGCGGGGCCTCCTGAAGGTGGGATGCAATCGCGGGATCGTAAGGCTAGACGGTCGAACCTCCGTCCTTCACCGATTCCGCAGCTGCGGCGGCGTGCTCTCGGTGATATTGAGCGCCAGCGGGAAGAGGAAGGCGCCGAGGAAGATCAGGACCACGCCGACGGCGACCAGCAGGCGGGAGCTGGTTGCGTGGCCGAGAACGCCGGTGGCAAAGCCGATCAGCACCAGCGCGATGTAGGGGCCGGCGCTGTGAGGCAGCAGGGCCGCGATGGAGAGGGCGAGGTCGGGCACCGAGGCGGATTATCATCGCCGCATGAATGCGACGCAGGCTCCCGGCTCGGTGGCGGAGACCAAGGAGGCGTTGGCCGCCGCCGGCTACCTCGCGGACGAGCCGGCCGCGCTGGTCTCCTTCCTAGCCCAGCGGCTCGGCAAGCCGGTCCTGGTCGAGGGGCCGGCGGGGGTCGGCAAGACCGAGCTGGCCAAGGCGCTCTCCCGGGCCAGCGGCCGCGAGCTGATCCGGCTGCAGTGCTACGAGGGCCTCGACGAGGCGAAGGCGCTCTACGAGTGGAACTACCGCAAGCAGCTACTGCGCATCCAGGCCGGTGGCGAGTCTGGCTGGGAGGAGGTCCACGGCGACATCTTCGGTGAGGAGTTCTTGCTGGAGCGGCCGCTGATGCAGGCGATCGCCAGCCCTGAGCCCGTCGTCCTCTTGATCGACGAGATCGACAAGACCGACCAGGAGTTCGAGGCGATGCTGCTGGAGCTGCTCTCGGACTTCCAGATCAGCATCCCCGAGCTGGGCCAAGTGGCGGCAACCTCGATGCCGATCGTCGTCCTCACCTCGAACAACTCGCGCGAGCTGACCGAGGCGCTGAAGCGGCGCTGTCTCTACCTCTGGCTCGACTATCCCGAGCTGGAGCGGGAGATGGAGATCGTCCGCCTTCATGCACCGGAGCTGCCGGAGGCGCTGGCGCGCCGCATGGTCGAGGTGGTGCGGATGGTGCGCGCGCTCGACCTGAAGAAGCCCCCGTCGATCGCCGAGACGATCGACTGGGCGCGGACGCTGCTGCTGATGGGCGCAGACGACATCGACCGCGAGACCTTCGAGCAGTCGATGTCGATCATCGTCAAGCACCGCACCGATATCGACCTGGTCGCGGAGAGAGTCGGGATGCAGCTTGCCGAGTCCGTACGGCCCCAAAGCTGAGGCCGGCCCGCCCGGCCTGGCCCCGAAGCTGCTCGGCTTCTGCGAGGAGCTGCGCAGCGAGGGGGTGGCGGTAGGGACCTCGGAGATCCTCGACGCCTTCGCTGCCCTCAACGAGGTTCCCTGGACCTCACGGGACGACTTCCGCGAGGCGCTGGCGACGACGATCGCCAAGTCGCAGGAGGACCGGCGCCTCTTCGAGCTGCTCTTCGAGCGCTGGTTCTTCCGCGCCGCCGAGACCGAGGCAATCGAGCGTGAGATCGGTGAGACCGAGCAGCGCCACGAGGGCGCCGAGCGGCTCGATATAGACGAGCTGCGCGAGCAGATCCGCGAGGCGATCGCGGCGGGCAACGAGGATGAGCTGCGCGACCTGGCGCGGCTCGCGATCGCGGCCTTCGGCCGTCAGGGCGAGGGCTCGGGGGTCGTCGGCGTCGACGTTCAGCGGATCCGCCGCACGCTGGAGCTCTCCGCCGGCACCCAGCCAGAGGCGACCGACGGCGTCGCGCAGCTGCCGCCGATCGACCGCGAGCAGCTCAACCGCTTCGAGCGACACCTGCGCCGCGAGCTGGAACGCGACCTGATCGAGCGCACCTCCACCCTCCCTCCCTCACGCCCGCTGGCCGAGCTGGACCGGGCGCTGCCGACCAGCCCGACCCAGGACCTGGCGGCGGTACACCGCGCCGTCTCGCAGATGAAGCGGCGCCTGGCGACGCTCGGCCACGAGCAGCGGGGGCGGCGCAAGGGCCGGACGGTGGACGTGCGGCGCACGATGCGCGCCTCGCTGGAGACCGGCGGCGTACCGATGCACCTGCGCTACCGGCCGAAGCGGCCGCGCCGTCCAGAGATCTACGTGCTCTGCGACGTCTCGACCTCGGTCACTTCGGCCAGCGTCTTCTTCCTCTCGGTCCTGCACGCCCTGCACGACTCGTTCCGCAAGCTGCGCAGCTTCGTCTTCATCGAGCGGATCTCCGAGGTAACCGAGATCTTCGAGCACGAGCGAGACTTCCGCGAGATCGCCCGGCGGATCTCCAGCGAGGGCGGCGTCGCCGACGTCTCCGGCTACACCGACTACGGCAGGGTTTGGCAAGAGTTCTTGACTGAGATCTCCGACGATCTCGATCCCCGCTCGACCGTGATCGTGCTCGGCGACGCGCGCACCAACGGTCGTGAGCCGCACGCCGAGGTCTTCGCGCAGGTGGCGGAGAGGGCCGGCCGCCTCTTCTGGCTCAACCCGGAGCCGAAGCTCTATTGGAACTACGGCGACTCGGTGATGGCCGCCTACGAGCGCCACTGCGACGGCGCCTTCGAGTGCTGGACCACCCGGCACCTGGAGAACTTCGTCAACGTCGTCGCCGGCGGCGTCCCGGCCGTTGACTGAGCGTCGATTCTTGCGGCGCACGGTTTGGCACGCGCGCAAAAGCATCCCTCGTCATTTGCAGGCGTGATTTGGTGCGGGCCGGCACCAGTGTGGTCCTCAGCAGGTCTTCTATCAAGTTTTCTTGATTACTCATCCACAGAATGCTATGGATCATGCGGCCCGCAACGGAGACGAAAGGACTCACATGGCTCGCTGCCTTCAGATATCCGGACTGTGCCTCGTTCTTGTCCTTGTGGGCAGCGTCATAGGCACCTCGTCTGCGGCGGCGTGGCAGTTCCATTCGGAAATAGCCCCGCTGAAGGTCACAGGGTCCATCGATTCGGGAGCAGACGTATTCGAACTGGATGCTGGCACCGTGTCTTGCAGCACGGTCAGCTACACCGGCACAGTCGGTAACTTGACAGCGACCACATGGATGCTGTCTCCGTCGTATAGCGGTTGCATCGCTTTTGGCTTCGCGAATACCGTTATCTCGATGAACGGTTGTGAATACCTGCTCCACGCTGAAGCAACCGAAGGGGGAATCAACAAAGGCTCGATGGACATCGCATGCCCATCCGGCAAAGAAGTAACAATCGTGGTGTCCTCATTCGGCACCACCAAGTGCACGATTCATATTCCTCCCCAAACCGGGCTCCGAACGCTCAGGTTCACAAATATCGGTACTGGCACGACACGTGAAATCACAGTGGACCTCAATATCAGTGGCGCCGCTGGCGGGGGAGGCCTCAAATACTCACAAACAGCTGGAACCGGTTTCGGCGCCTGCAGCAACGCCACCAACACAAGCCTGGGGAGTTACAACGGACTGGCATCGCTCACAGGCGAGGCTGACTTCGGGACGGAAGGCCACGTCGGCATCTACGCCCAGTAGACCGGCCGGCGCTCAGCCAGCCGAGGCGGGAGCCGCCGTCGGCTGCCGCGCCGCCCCGATTGCCGCGCCGATCAGGCCAAGGCCGACGATGATGGCGGCAAGCCAGACCAGCAAGCCAAGAATGGGCACCAGTGCCGCGACGCGCAGGATCGCCAAGCCTGCGAGAAAAGCGAGGATACGTCCCCGGGGCGGCTTGACGATCGCGCGGCCGAGCACCCAGGCAGCAGTCACATAGGCGATGGCGCCGAGCGGCAACAGCGCCAGGCCAATGCCGATCGCAAGCGGTAAGCCGACCAGAGTGATGGCCGAAATGCCCGCCAAGAGCGGCAGCACGATAAAGATCGCGATGCCGATTGCGATCGTGGGCCCGATCCGCCCCCGTGCCTGCGCGAAGACGGCGTCGGCGGCGCGCGGCGCGATCAACAGCAGCAAGATGCCGAGCACCGCGGCCGAGATGCCGATCGCCAGCCAGAAAACGAATGCGCCGATGAATGGGAAGAGGCCAAGCGAGTCGGTCCAGCCTTCCTTTTCGATCTTCCCTTCGACCGTGGCAGCGGGAGCGACCCGCGGCCGTTCGTCGCCGTAGATCAGGTCGCCCTCGACCCTCGCGGTCGGCAGCAGACGGGCCCGGCCGGCGATCGTCACCAAGTTGCCGTCGACGTGTCCGCTGACCAGCGCGTCACCGGCGACCAGGATGACGTCCCCGTCGACCCGGCCGGAAATCCGCGCGTCGCCATTGACGATGAAAACACCATCGATCGTTTCGCCGCGCTCGACCGCGACGTCGCCGTTGATCACGACAAGCGCATCGTCGTTCGCTTGGTCGGGGAGCGTTGCTGCGCAGGCCGACGCAGCGAGGAGAGGAAACGCGAGAAGCACAGCAGAAAAGAGGAGGAGGCGACGCACCGTGTGTCTAGCCTAGCTCGGGTCCCGGCTCGCCGTTTCGGCGACGGCCGTTATAAAGCGATCACTGGCCTGCCCTGCGCAGCGACCCTGGGCGGCGCAGCGACTCGCCGAGGATAAGCCTGGCCCGGTAATAGATCGCCTCGTCGACTCCCTCACGGTCGCCGGAAGCCTCAGCCAAGACTCCCCTGCGCGCCTCGATGCGCTCTCCGCGCAGCACCCCACTTAGCCTTCCCCGTGAAGTAACGATGGTCCTGCTCACTGGTCGACCCATGCCCGTCTCCTTTCTAGAGTTTGTTGAGTTTAAAAATCAAGAATAACAGGCATAGGGACTTACAAATTAGGGAAGAGAGAAACAATGGGCACGAAGGAGAGAGTCGGTGGCTGACCTGCTGCTCGGACCGCTGCTGCGCTATGTATCGGAAACCGAGGCGACGGTTTGGGTTGAGGCGAGCGAGCGCTGCGAGGTCGAGGTTCTGGGGCGCCGGGAGCAGACCTTCGGCGTCGGCGGGCATCACTACGCGCTCGTCCGTATCGAGGACCTGGAGCCCGGCGGCTTCTACGAGTACGAGGTCTCCCTGGACGGCGAGCAGTGCTGGCCTCCTCCGGATCGCGACCAGCCTCCAAGCGCGATCCGGACCTTCGCACCGAAGCAGCCGCTCGACATCTGCTTCGGCTCATGTCGCGTCGCCCTTCCCCACGAGGAGCCCTATACGAAGACCCAGGACGAAGACGAAGACGGCCACGAGCTCGATGCGCTCCATGTCCTGGCGCGGCAAATGATCCGCGACGACCGCGACAACTGGCCCGAGCTGCTCTTCCTGCTCGGCGACCAGGTCTACGTCGACGAGGGCTCGCCGCGGGTCCGCGAGCGCATCCGCGCCCGGCGAGACACCAGCCAGCCACCGGGGGAGGAGGTGATCGACTTCGAGGAGTACACCTGGCTCTACCGGGAGACCTGGGAGGACCCCATGATCCGCTGGCTCTTCTCGACCGTCTCCACCTCGATGGTCTGGGACGACCACGACATGAGCGACGACTGGAACATCTCCCGCTCCTGGCACGAAGAGATGGACCGCAAGGAGTGGTGGCACGAGCGCGCGGTCGGCGGCATCATGAGCTACTGGATCTACCAGCACATCGGCAACCTCTCGCCGCGCGAGCTGGACGACAACGAGGTCTATGACCGGGTTCGGGGAAACCCCGATGCGACCGGCGTGCTGCACGATTGGGCGAAGAGCATCGACTCCACCGCCTCGGGGACCAGGTGGAGCTACTGCCGTGACATCGACGGGGTGCGGGCGATCTTCATGGACTCCCGCGCCGCGAGGGTGCTGACCGACGAGCGCCGCTCGATGTTCGACGACGAGGTCTGGGACTGGATCGTCGATCATGCGACCGGCGACTTCGACCACCTGCTGATCGGCACCACGGTCCCCTACCTCCTCTCCCCCGGCTTCCACTATCTGGAGGCATGGAACGAGCGACTCTGCAACGGCGCCTGGGGCGACCCGGTCGCACGGGGCAGCGAGCGCCTTCGCCGCGCCGTCGACTTCGATCACTGGGCGTCGTTCCAGGACTCGTTCCAGCGGCTACGCGAGTTGATCGAAGAGGTCGGCTCCGGAAAGCGCGGCAAGCCGCCGGCCTCAATTCTGATCCTCTCCGGTGACGTCCATCACGCCTACCTGTGCGACGTCGCCTTCAGACCCGACGCGAAGGTGCAGAGCCGGGTGCTCCAGACGGTGTGCTCCCCCTACCGCAATCCGCTCGACCAGAATGAGCGTCGGGTGGTACGGGCCGGCTTCTCACGCCCTTTCGGCGCGATCTCCCGTGGCCTAGCCCATCTCGCGGGGGCACCGGATCCAGGCGTCCGCTGGCGCCTGCTCAACGGGCCGTACTTCGACAACCAGGTCGGCACGGTGCGGCTCGACGGTCGCGAAGCGATTGTCAGGCTCGACAAGACGGTCGCCGGCGAGAAGAACGAGACCGCACTGGAGAAAACCTTCGAGCGTCGCGTAACGTAAATGGCGAGATGAGGCGGGGCGCCACCCGGCAAAGCGCGCCCCGCCCCGTCGCCCCTTCAGGCGGCTGCAGTTACCTCTGCGTCATCGTCGCCCGTATCGCGGGGAGTCGAGGCCCCACGACCGTCGGACGGCGGGACATCGCCGCTGAAGCTTTTGGTCTGTCCGGGCCGCAGGTGGACGATCTGGCCCTCGCGCAGCTCGAGCTTCTGCAGCTCGGCGCGGGTCAGCTGCGCCCAGACCTCGGTGCCGTCGCCGAGCACGAACTCGACCCGGATCTCGAAGCCGAGGGCGACGATGCGCTGCACCATCGCCTCCTCGCTGCGCTCGTCGGCGTCGAGCACCACCTCCATGTCATGTGGCCGCACAAAGTGCTCGCCAAGCCGGTTGACCTCGCCGACGAAGCTCATCACGAACTCGTTGGCGGGATGGTCGTAGAGGTCGTCGGCGGTCCCCGACTGCTCGACCCTGCCCTGGTTCATCACGACCAGTTGCTCAGCGACGTCCATTGCCTCCTCCTGGTCATGGGTGACGAAGATCGTCGTCACGTGCATCTCGTCGTGGAGACGGCGCAGCCAGGTGCGCAGATCCTTGCGGACCTTGGCGTCGAGCGCCCCGAAGGGCTCGTCGAGCAGCAGCACCTGCGGTTCGACCGCCAGCGCCCGGGCCAGCGCCATGCGCTGCCGCTGGCCGCCGGAGAGCTGGTCGGGGTAGCGCTCGGCGAGCCCGTCGAGCTGAACCAGCCGCAGCAGCTCGTGCACGCGGTCGCCGATCTTGGCCTTGTCCCACTTGCGGATCTTGAGCCCGAAGGCGACGTTGCCGAACACGGTCATGTGCTTGAAGGCGGCGTAATGCTGGAAGACGAAGCCGACCTCGCGCTTCTGAGCGGGCTTGGTCGTCGCATCTTGGCCGTTGATCGTCACCTGGCCGGCATCGAGATCCTCCAGTCCGGCGATCGCCCTCAGCAACGTCGACTTACCGCTGCCGCTCGGCCCGAGCAGCGCCGTCAGCGAGCCGTCGGGCACGTCTATGGAGACGTCGTCTAGAGCCTGAAAGTCACCGAAGCGCTTGCGCGCTCCCTCGACTGCGATTCCCATCAGGAACCCTCCTTTGCATTGGACGTTGAGATCGCGACGTCGCCGGCAATCGGGATTGGACCGCTGGAACCGGCTTTGGCTTTGCGTCCGCCGACGCTCATCAACAGCAGCGTGGTCAGGGCGAGCAGGGCAAGAACGATCGCGCCGGCGTAAGTGGCCTCCTCGTTGAACTGCTCGAACGCCTTTGCGACGAAGAGGGGCAGGGTCTCGGTCTGCCCGGAAATCGACCCCGAGACGATCGTCACCGCGCCGAACTCGCCCAGAACCCGGGCAGTGGTCAGCACGACCCCGTAAGCAACGCCCCAGCGGATCGCCGGCAGGGTAACCCGCCAGAAGGTCTGCCAGGCGTTGGCGCCGAGCGTCGACGCCGCCTGCTCCTGCTCGGTGCCGATCTCCTGCAGGACGGGCACCGTCTCCCGCACGACGAAGGGCAGCGAGACGAAGATGCTGGCAAGGATCATCCCCGGCGTCGAGAAGAGCACCTGGATGCCCCATTCGGCGAGCGTTGGCCCGAACCAGCCGTCGTTGCCGTACAGCAGGAAAAGCGAGAGGCCGATTACGATCGGCGAGATCGCGAAGGGCAGGTTGATGATCCCGTCGATCACCGCGTTGCCTCTCCACTTGTGGCGCACGAGCAGCAGCGCGCAACCGACCCCGAAGACCGTGTTGAGCGGTACTGCGACGGCGACCATCAGTAGCGTCAGCCAGATCGCGTGCAGCGCGTCGGGCGAGGTCATCGCGTCGATCGGCGGGCCCAGCCCGTGCTCGAAGGTCTTGTAGAAAATCATGCCGACCGGGGCGAGCAGGAGCAGGCCGAGGTAGCCGAAGGCAAGGGTGCGGAGTCCCCACTTGGCGGTTGGGGTGGTGCTCATCAGGTGCCTCTCCCGACCTGAGCGCGAGAGATGATCCGGTTGACGGCGCGGGAGAGAACCCCGGACTTATTGCCCGAGCTCCAGCGAACCGAAAGGCTGACCGCGATCAGCAACGCCAGCGAGATCGCCAGCAGCACCACCGAGACCGCGGCGGCGCCGGAGACGTTGCCGGACTCGATCTGGCTGCGGATGAAGACCGAGGAGACCTCGGTCTTGAAGGGGATGTTGCCCGAGATCAGGATCAGCGAGCCGTACTCTCCGAGCGCCCGCGCGAAGGCGAGCAGCACGCCGGCGAGGATGCCGGGCAGCAGGTTGGGGAAGATGATCCTCCTGAAGACGGTGAAGCCGCCGGCTCCGAGCGAGGTCGCCGCCTCCTCCATCTCGCGATCCATCTCCATTAGCAGCGGCTGCACGGCGCGAACGACGAAGGGCAGCGTGACGAAGCAGAGCGCGAAGACGATCGCGACCCGGGTGAATGCGATGTCGAGGCCGATCGGGCTGTCGGACCCGTACAGGGTCAGCAGGGTCAGGCCAGCGACGATCGTCGGCAGCGCGAAGGGCAGGTCGATCAGCGCGTTGACGGCGGCCTTGCCGGGGAACTCGTCGCGGACAAGGACCCAGGCGATGATCGTGCCGAAGAGGGCGTTGATCGAGACGACGATCAGCGAGCTGATGACGGTCAGCTTCAGCGCCGCCATCGACTCGGCGCCAGTGACGGAGTCCCAAAAGGGGCCGACGCCGTTGACTAGCGACTCGTCGAGCACGGCGGCAAGCGGCAGCAGCACGACCAGCGAGAGGTAGAGACCGACGAGGCCTCGACCAAGGCCGACACCGACCCCGGGCAGGCGCAAGCCTGCCCGGGGTCGTGCGGTGGGGATGGTTGCCGGGTGACCCTCCATGCTTCGTAGCCGTTAGCCGCTCGTCGAGACCCCGAGTTCCTTCTCGATCGCGGCGATTTTGCCGGTTTCGTCGTCGAAGAACTCGTCGTTGATCTTGTCCCAACCGCCGAGTTCGCCGATCGTGAAGAGTTCCGTGGGGGCCGGGAACTGCTTCGGATCGACCAGCTTCGGATTGACCGGGCGGTAGCCGTTTTCAGCCCACAATTCCTGGCCGGCATCGGACCAGATGTAGTCGAGGAAATCCTGGGCAGCCGCCGGCGCGCCCTTGGTGACCGCAATCGGCGTTTCGATCAGGATCGTGTTGTACGGGATCGTGTAGTCGATGTCCTCGCCTTCTTCTTGTGCCTTGATCGCCTCGTTCTCATAGCTGAGCAGCACGTCCCCCTCGCCCTGGGTGAAGGCAGCCAGGGCATCGCGGGCGCTGCCGGGCTGGACGACGGTCTTTTCGAGAATGGTCTTGACTCCTTGCAGAGCTTCGGCTTCGTTGCGACCCTCGCGCAGCTGGGTGCCGTAGAGCGCCATGATGTTCCAGCGGGCGGAGCCGGAGCTGAAGGGATTGGGCGTAATCACCTCTACATCTCTGCTCAGCAAGTTGTCGAAGGACTTGACGTCCTCCGGGTTCCCTTTGCGGGTGACGAACACGACGACCGAGTTCTGGGCGATCCCGTTGTATTTCTGCTTGCTCCAATTCTTCGATACGAGGCCCGCTTCGACCAGCCGGCTCATGTCACCGGCCTGGGAGAAATGGACGACAGAGGCCGGCTGACCAGCCTCGACGGCGCGACTCTGGTCTCCGGAAGCGCCAAAGGAATTGCTGAAGCTGACGTCGGCGCCGGCCGAGGTTTCCTCGAATCCGGGCTCGAGCGCTTCCTCATAGACGGACTCAGGGGTCGAGTAGCCGACCACGTCGAGCTTGCCGGAAGAGCCCGAGTCGGAGTCGCTGCTGCTACCACAACCAGTCACCGCAAGTGCAACCAGCGCGAGCATGGCAACTGCGAAGCTCAATCCGATTGTCCTGCGCTTGCCAGGGTCCGTCATCTAACCCTTCCCTTCTTTCTTGATGAAGTTGATTAAGAATGAGGCGGGCACCTTAGCAGAAAGTCGATCAGCAAAGTAAGGAATGACTCCGAGCACCCGGCGCGCGGGTGCGTCTCGCGAAAAGACTCCTAGCGGGGGGCCCAGGCGTCCGCAGGCGCTGCGAGGTCCTTGACGGCGCTGGGAAGCTCGCCGCTGACCAGATCGGCGAGGGTGACGTGCTCGAGCACGGCGCGGAGGTTGGCCCGGACGGCGATCCAGACCTCCTGCAGATGCTCGGCGTTGCCCTTGTACTCGATGTCCTCCGGAGGAGAAGACTGGACGTGGGCGATCGGGCCCTCGACAGCGCGGACGACGTCGGCGACAGTTATCGCATCGGCTGGTTTGGCCAGCCAGTAGCCGCCCTTGGCCCCACGACGGGCGCGGACGATGCCGTGGTGCTTCAGCTCCAGCAGGATGTGCTCGAGGAATTGCAGCGGAATGTCCTGTGCCTCGGCCAGCCGCTCACCCTTGACGGGCTCCTCCCCACCTGCCGCCAGCTCCGCTGCCGCACGCACTGCATAGTCAGCCTTCGCCGAGACACGCATGACGCCTAGTTAATCAGTCAGCCGATCGTGTCAGGCGCCAGATCGCTGGAGCGGTCGCGAGCTGCCAGCTTGCCTTCCGCTGCTTCCCTCTCCATCCGCCTGGCACTCCACCAGCGGGGGAACCAGATCAGCAGGCCAAGCCCGATGCCGGCGACGGCGGCTGCGATCGGCCAGACGACCGGATCGCCCTTCTGCACGGTGACGATCCCGGAGGCAACGAGGACGACGCCCAGGGCGGTGCGCAGGAACCCGGTCGGCGCCCGTGCCGCGAAATGCGAGCCGACGATCACCCCCGGCACGGAGCCGAGCAGGATGTTGCCGGCCAGCACGAAGTCGACGTTCCCACCGACCCAATGTGCGATACCGGCCGCCCAGAGCAGGATCGCGGCATGAAAGACGTCGGTGCCGACGACTTTTTTCGGCGAGAGGCGAAAGACCGCGATCAGGAGTATCGCGATCACCGTCCCCGAGCCGGCCGAGGTGATCCCGATCACGAAGCCAGTCGTGGCACCGATCGCGACCGCGGCGACTTTGTGGCGTCGCTTCAGCTCGAAGTCGTCGCGCTCTTCGATCAGGTTGCTGAGGATCAGCGCCCGCGCCAGCGTGATGATCCCGACCATCAGCAGGGTCCCGCCGAGCAGCGCGTAGACGATCGAGTCGAGCTTCTCTTCGCCGATCTTGCTCTGCAGGACGGATATCGCCCACACACCGGTGACGGAGGCAGGCACGCTGCCTGCCGCCATCCAGAGCGCAAGGCTCATGTTCACCGTGCCCATCTTCAGATGTCGCCAGCCGCCGACCGTCTTGGTCACCGCCGCGTAGAAGATGTCGGTGCCGATCGCCGTCACCGGTTTGACGCCGAAGATCAGGATCAACAGCGGCGTCATCAGGGTGCCTCCACCCATGCCGGTCATGCCGACCATTGCTCCGATGCCGAAGCCGAAGATGACGATTGCCGGGTCCATCTGCTTTGCCGCGTGGGCACTTATCGACTTTCCTGACCTTTTTGGTCAGGAGCGCGGAGTGCGCCAGGATACCAACGTGGCCGCCGAAGCCGAGGACTTCGCCATCGCCGAGCCGATGCCTGCCGGCGACGATTCGCCGGCCGCGGCCGTCTCCGTCCGCGGTCTTAGCCACAGCTATGAGGAGTTGAAAGCGATCGATTGCGTCGACCTCGAGGTTCCCGCGCACGGCGTGCTGGGGGTCGTGGGTCCCTCGGGCTGCGGCAAGTCGACCCTGCTCGAAGCGATCGCCGGCCTGCGAGAGCCCAGCACCGGTGCGGTGGAGGTTGGCGGCGCTCGCGATCCCCGCGGCCGTCTTGCCCGCTGCGCCTTCATGCCCCAGCGGGACATGCTGCTGCCCTGGCTGACGGCGATCGACAACGCTGCGCTGGCCCTGCGCAACCGAGGCCTCCGCCGCGAGCCGGCGCGCGAGCGGGCCGGACGGCTCTTCGAGCGCTTCGGCCTGGGGGGCTTCGAGCACTCGCATCCCGCCGGGCTGTCGGGCGGTATGCGCCAGCGCGTTGCCTTTTTGCGCACGCTCGTCTCGGGCAAGCCGGTGCTGGCGCTGGATGAGCCGTTCGCCTCACTCGACGCGATCACCCGGGCCGAAATGCAGGGTTGGCTGGCGGGGGCGCTGACAGTGGACCCGCGCACCGTAGTCCTCGTCACCCACGACGTCGAGGAGGCCCTCTACCTCTCCGACCGCGTCGTGGTGCTCTCGGCCCGACCCGGCCGCGTCGTCGAGGAGCTGAGTGCCCCGACGCCCCGTGCGCCAGATCGCGATGCCGCGGTCACCGACCCCGCCTTCGTTGCGGTGCGCGAGCGCGCGATGTCCGCTCTTCACAGGGGCTCGCGATGAAGCGCTGGGTTCTGCCCGCCCTCGTGCTCGTAGCGTTGGTCGCCCTCTGGCAGATCGCCACCAGCAGCGGCGCGATTGCCGGCGCGCTCAACCTCGAGGACTTCCTCGTCCCCTCCCCCGCCGAAATCGGCACCTCGCTATGGGAGAGCCGCTCGCTGCTCGCCGAAAACGCCTGGGTCACCCTGCAGGAGGTATTGCTCGGCTTCCTCTGCGGCCTGGTCGCCGGGCTCGGCTTTGCCGTCCTCCTGCATCTATCCGAGACGATGCGCCGCGCCGCCTACCCGCTGCTCGTCGCCTCGCAGGCGGTTCCAATCCTCGTCATCGCCCCGATCCTGGTCGTTTGGTTTGGCTACGGGATTGGCCCCAAGCTGGCGATCGTGGCGCTGATCTGCTTCTTCCCGATCACGGTCAATGCGCTCGACGGGCTGCGCTCGGTCGACCCCGAGGCAATCAAGATGATGCGTAGCCTCGACGCCTCGCGCGGCCAGGTGCTGTGGCGGGTCGAGGCCCCCACCGCCCTGCCCTTCGCCTTCAGCGGCGCCAGGATCGCCGTCGCCGTCGCCGTGATCGGCGCGGTCTTCGGCGAGTGGGCCGGCGCCGACTCCGGACTCGGCCACCTGATCCTGCAGGACAACAGCCAACTGGAAACGGCACGGCTGTTCGCGGCCGCCTTTCTGCTGGCGGTGATCGCGGTCGGACTCTTCGGCCTGCTGGCGCTCGCAGAGCGTCGCATCGTCACTTGGCGATAGAAAGCAGGGGATGACGCGCCTCCGCTTGCCGGCAATCGCCGCCGCCGTTGCCCTGCTCGCCCTTGTCCTGGGGCTGGCCGCCTGCGGGGAGAAGAGCGAGGAAGGGAGTGGCCAGGCCGAACCACTCAGCCTCACGCTCGACTTCTACCCGAACCCGGATCACGCCGGGATCTACATGGCGCAGAAGCTCGGCTACTTCGCCGACGCCGGCCTCGACGTCTCGATCCATACCCCTTCGGACCCGGCGGCGCCGATCAAGCAGGTCGCCGCGGGCAACACCGACCTGGCGATCTCCTACGAGCCCGAGGTGCTGCTGGCGAAGGAACAGGGGCTCGACGTGGTCGCGGTGGGCGCGCTGGTAGATCGCCCGCTCACCTCGTTGATCTGGTTGAAGAAGTCGGGGATCGGCGGTCTCGCCGATCTGCGGGGAAAGACGATCGCCACCGCCGGCATCTCCTACCAGGACGCCTACCTGAAGACGATCCTCGCCCGCGCCAACCTGACCCCGTCAGACGTGAAAACGGTCAACGTCGGCTACGGGTTGCTGCCGGCCCTGGTCGGCGGAAGCGCCGACGCGATGCTGGGGGGCTTCCGCAACGTCGAGGGCGTCGACCTGCGGCTGCGTGGCAAAGACCCGGTAGTTACGCCGGTCGACCAGCTGGGCGTGCCCAGCTACGACGAGCTGGTGCTGGTCGCCCAGCGCGAGCGACTGGAAGAGGATCCGGAGCCGATCCGGCTCTTCCTCGCGGCGCTGGCCCGCGGTACGGCGGCCGCCGCGACGAACCGGAATGCGACCGCCAATGCGCTGCTGGAAGCGAATCCCGACCTCAACCCCCGCCTGACGGCAGCCGAGGTGGTGGCGACCCTGCCGCTGCTCTCCAAGCGCGGCGTCATGGACACCGCCGAGTGGGAGGCGTTCATCGCCTGGATGCAGGAGAACGGGTTGATCTCCGGCCGCCCGCGCCCGGCCGAAGTGCTCACCAACGAGTACCTACCGGGCCAGATTCCCGAGTAGCTCGAAGCCACCCTCGCGCAGCAGCCGTGTCACCTTCTGCGGCGCGAGCGGTCGCGAGAAGAGATGCCCCTGGGCGTAGTCGCAGCCGAGGCGGCGCAGCTCGGAGAGCTGGGCCTCGTTCTCGACTCCCTCGGCGATTGCATCGAGCGAGAGGGCGCGGGCCATACCGATCACGGCCTCGACGATCGCAGTTCGCTCCTGCTCGACCCCGAGGCCGTCGACGAAAGAGCGGTCGATCTTCAGCGCGTCGAAGGGAAAGCGGTTGAGGTAGGCAAGCGACGAGTAGCCGGTACCGAAGTCGTCGAGGACGAGGCGGACCCCGATCTCACTGAGTGCCTCCAGCGTCGTCGTGGCACTGGCAGACTCGTCGACCAGGACGCTCTCGGTTATCTCCAGCCTCAGGTTGACCGGGTCGAGGCCGGTGCCGGTGAGGATCTCCCGCACGGAATCGGCCAGGTCGCGGTGCGCGACCTGGCGCGCCGAGAGGTTGACCGAGATGTCGAGCGGCCGCTGGTCGGGACGAAGATCGTGCCAGCCGAGCGCTTGGCGACATGCGGTCTCCTGCACCCAGCGCCCGATCGGCTCGATCAGACCGCTGTCCTCCGCGATCGGGACGAACTCGCCGGGGTCGAGCAGGCCGCGCTCGGGATGGTTCCAGCGGACCAGCGCCTCGAGCCCGACGATCTCACCGCTGCCGAGCGCGACGACCGGCTGGTAGTGGAGCTCGAGCTCGTCGCGATCGAGCGCGTGGCGCAGCTCGCGCTCAGTCTCGAGACGACGCAGGGCGCGAGCCCGCATCTCAGCGTCGAAGACCTCGCACCGCCCTCTCCCCCGTTCCTTCGCCCGGTACATCGCGGCGTCGGCGTCACGGATCAGCAACTCAGCGTCGACCGGCTCGCGACCGGTGGGCCTGGCGACCGCGATCCCGATGCTGGCGGTAACGAAGTGGTCGGCGCCGCCCATCGGGTAGGGCTCCGAGAAGGCGTCCGCGACGCGATCGGCGATCGCCAGCGCCTCGTCCTCGTCAGCAAGGCGGTCGACGAGGATGCCGAACTCGTCGCCGCCGAAGCGGGCGACGATGTCGCCCGGGCGGAGGTGGGCCCGCAGGCGCGGCGCGACGGCGCGCAGCAACTCATCGCCGGCGTGGTGGCCGATGCTGTCGTTGATCAGCTTGAAGTGATCGAGGTCGAGGAAGAGGACCCCGACCGGGGAACCCGAGGCGGTGCCTCGTCTCAGTGCGTTCTGCAGCGAGTCGACGAAGTTGGCGCGGTTGGGCAGACCGGTCAGCGAGTCGTGTAGGACGCGGTGACGCAGCGCCTCGTCGGCGCTATGGCGCTCCAGCGCGTCCGCCAGCACGTTTGCCGAGGCCTGGACAAAGTGGACGTCGGCCGGGGTGAACCTGCTCGGCTCGGTGGAGTGGATGTCGAGCACGCCGAAGGGGCGCTCTTTGCCGGCGATCGGGACGGCGAGGCTGCTGCGCACCCCCAGCACCCGCAGCACCGGCGGCATCGAGAAGCGCCGCTCCGTCGACCAGTCGTCGACGATCACGTGCAGGCCGGACTCCAGAGCGGCGCCGGCATGGGAATCGCGCGCGGCCGAGGCGCGGCGCTCCGATCCGCCTGGGCCGTCTTCCAGCCCAGCTTGAAGGTGCAGACGACGGCCGCCATGGCCGGCCTCCCAGACGCACGCCGCCTCGACACCGTCAATCTCGGTCATCAGCGGTACGGCCTGCTTGCAGAGCTTTGCCGGATCGCCGTCCTGCAGCGCGCAGTGGCCGAGGCTGGCGACCGCCGCCTGCTGGGCGGCGGCTCGCTGCAGCTCCTGCTCGGCGATCTTGCGCTCGGTGATGTCGTAGAGGACGCCGTGCCAGACCTGGATGCCGCCGTCATCGGGCTCGAGCACCGCCTCGTCGAGGACCCAGACGACGTCGCCCTCGCGAGTGATCATGCGGTAGTCGATCGGCGGACCGCCCCCTTCCTCGACGGCCTTGCGGCTCTCCTGCTCGAGCGCCCGCTCGCGGTCGTCGGGATGGATCTGCCGCACCCAGAGCTCCGGGTCGGCCATCCACTCCTCTGGGCTGTAGCCAAGGATCTCCTCGATCTGCGGGCTGACATACCGCCAGCGGCCGTTCTCGCCGAACTCGCAGGAATAGACGATCGCCGGGAGTCGCTCGACCAGGCGGCGATAGTCCCCCCCGGCCGAGGAGATCTCGTCGAGGAACTCGGTCACCCGCTCTTCGGGCCAGCGATCTTCCTTAGAACCACCCGCGCGCTCCATTGCGGGCCTATCGGCAACGCAAGGAGTTCCTTTATCTGTACAAGCCGATGGTCCACGAGCCTGCGAGACCCCGAAAGGGGGCGTACGGCTCGTAGAACTCCTCGACCTCCTCGACCGTGGCACGGCGCCCGAGCCGGGCGAGACGGCCTACCAGCTTCAGATAGACGAGATCGCCGGCGGGCAGCGAGTCGGCGTCGCCGCGGCCGAAGAGCCCAAGGCACTGAACGGTCCAGGGGCCAATCTCTGGCACGGCGAGCAGACGCCGGTCGGCTTTTGGGTCGGCAGGATCGCAGCGGCCCGTCGCGATCTCGCGGGCAACCGCCCGCAGCGCCAGCGAGCGGCCCGGCGAGAGGTCCATCGCGGTCAGTTCGGCCGGCGCCCGGCCGGCAATCGTCCCCGGATCGGGGACGTCGCGCAGCACCTCCCGGTCCCGGCCGAGCCGCAACCCCCAGCGACCGACGATGCGGCGCTGGATGCGCGCGGCGCGCTCGGACTCGATCAGCTGCTTGACGACCGCCCAGGCGAGCGCCTCCCAGGCCCAGGGCCGGCGGGGCGGGCGCAGGTAGGGGCGGCGGCGCAGCAGCGGTCCAAGCAAAGGATCGCGGCGAAAGCGCCGGTAGAAATCGCCGAGGTCGTCGTCCACGCCGAGCGCGAAGCGCATTCGCTCGACGGCGAGCCGCAGCTGCACCGGTCCGGCCGGCCGGACCGGTCGCGGCGGGGCTGCCCGAGGCGACGCGACCGCCGCCGGGTCGACCGGATCGGCCCGGAGCATGACCCGCTCGGCGGCCGGCTGCCAGGCGCGCACCAGGACAGGGCTGTGGTCTACCTGGAGCAGGCGGGAGGCAACGCCGCCGCTGACCTGCATTACTCGGTCCTCGCCGCCGTAGGCCGGCAGGCGAAACGGGGACGGTGGCCGAATCTCTACCTGGTGACAGGTCACCTGCCGAGCAGGTGCACGTCCACGAGGAAGGAGCGGCTGGCGACGACCTTCGGCTGCCGCTTGCGCCGTGGCAGCAGCTGTCCCTGCGACCTCTTCGCCACGGCGCCCACAGCGCGAACCGCCGCCACGGTCGCGGCCCCAGCCAGGACACCGCCGACAGCCGCTATCGCGGCCGTGCGGGCCTCGTTGCGAAGGGCGAGCGCACCGGGAGCGTCATGCGGCAAGACTCGGACTCGAACTGGCTCCAGCTCAAACTCACTCACCCGGACGACTGTAGCGATGCCACCAGCGAGAACCGGCTTCGACCCCGGAACTTGCGGCTTTAGGAGGCCGCGATCGCCTTCTCGAAGATGCGGTACCGCTTGACCACGCGGCCCCCCATCCCCTCCATCGCCCGGTTCATCGGCTCGTTGGTCTCCAGGATCCAGCCCATCTCGCCGCCTCCGATCGCGCCCGGCTTGTTCGCGGTCTCGAGGTGCTTGAGATAGAGGCCGGCGGCGACGCCGGTGTGGCGGTACTCGTGCTTGACGCCGAGCGCGAAGACGCGCAGGCGGTCGATCTTGCGCTTGCCGAGCAAGAAGTGGAACCAGCCGAAGGGCAGCAGGCGGCCGCCCATCTTTGCAAGCACCTGGTTGATGTCGGGCAGGGTCAGCGCGGCGCCGATCGCCTCGCCGTCCTTTTCGGCGATGTAGGCCCAATCCTCGTCGAGCACCTGCTTGAGGATCTTCGCGTGGAACTCGATCTCGGCGTCGGTCGGCGGGACGAAGCCCCAGTTGTCGGACCAAGCGTCGTTGTAGACGGGAGTGAAGAGACGCATCTCGCGCGCGAGGTTGTGCTTGTCGATGTTGCGGATCGTGACCCCTTCGTCGTGCAGCGCCTTCTCCGCGGCAGCGTGGATCGAGGGGTCGAAGCGCTCGCCTTCCTTGAGGCTGCCGAGCTCCAGCTCCCACATCAGCAGGTCCATCGCCTTGCCGAAGCCGTGCGCTTCGAGCAGCGACTTGTAATAGGACGGATGCCAGTTCTCGAGGATGTAGGGCCGGAGCTCGTAGCCCTCGATCAGAATTCCGACCTCGTCGTTGGTGGTGAAGTCCATCGGGCCGAGGATGCGCGAGCGCCCGCGGGCGCGAGCCCACTCGGTAGCCGCATCGAGCAGCGCCGTCGCAACCGCAGGGTCCTCAACCGCCTCGAAGAAGCCGAACATCGCGTCGCTGCCGCCCTGGGACTCGTCCCAGCACTCATCGATCTGCGCCGTGATCCGCCCTACCGGCTCGCCGTCACGTTCCGCGATCAGATACTCCGCCTCGCCGTGCTCGAACCAGGGGTTCTTCTTGCGGTTGAGGAACTGCATCCGGTCGTAGATCAGCGGAGGCACCCACTGCGGGCTATCGCGATACAGGTGGAAGGGAACCTTGACGAAGCGCTTAAGCTCGCGCCGGGAGCGGACGGGGCGGATTTGGACGGTTGACACGGGGACCTGAACCTACACTTCGAGCATGAGCGATACCGCGAAAGCGCCCGTCGACGTATTCGAGAAGGCGCGCAGGCACGACCGGCTCGAGCAGCTCGAAGCCGCCAAGCAGCACGACCTCCTCCCTTACTTTCGGTTGCTCACCTCAGAGGCCGGCCCGGTGGTGGAGATGGAGGGTCGCGAAACGATCATGCTCGGCTCAAACAACTATTTGGGGCTGACCGGCGACGAACGAGTCAAGCAAGGGGCACGGGATGCGCTGGAGGCCTATGGGACCGGCGTCACCGGCTCGCGCCTGCTGAACGGAACGACGCCACTGCACGTCGAGCTCGAGCGCGAGCTGGCCGAATGGATGGGGACCGAGGAGGCGATCGTCTATACGACTGGCTACCAGTCCAACGTCGGCTGCATTGGGACGATCCTCGGCCCCGGCGACACGGTGATCTGCGATTCCGGCGACCACGCCTCGATCCTCGACGGCTGTCGACTCTCCGGTGCCAAGCTGCGCCCGTTCCGCCATAACCGCATGGAGAAGCTAGAGAAGATGCTGCTGCGGGCGGTGGAGGACGGGGGCGGCGTGCTGGTCGTCGTCGACGGTGTCTTCTCGATGGAGGGAGACGTCTGCGACCTGCCACGAGTTGTCCAGCTATGCAGGGAACATGGGGCAAGGCTGATGGTGGACGAGGCGCACGGAGCTGGCGTGCTCGGAGCGCGGGGGGCAGGTGCCTGCGAGCTGTTCGGCCTCGAGGGCGAGGTCGACTTGCGGATGGGGACCTTCTCCAAGAGCCTCGCCTCTTGCGGTGGCTTCATCGCCGGCCCGGCGGACGTGATCGAGTACCTGCGAATCGCCTCACGCTCCTTCGTCTTCAGCGCCTCCGCAGTGCCAGCGGCGGTCGGCGCGGCCCTGGCGGCGCTGCGGGTGGTCCGCGCCGAGGGACCGCAGCTGTTCGAGGCGCTGCTCGGTAACGCGGAGTATCTCCGCGAGGGACTGCGGGAGCTTGGACTGAAGGTGGTCGAGCCGGGCACCCTGCCCGACGGCACCGTCGCGACCACTCCGGTGGTGCCGGTAATGGTCGGAGACGATTGGCAGGCGGTGCTGCTCTGGAAGGCTCTGTTCGAGGCGGGTGTCTACACCAACGTCGCAATCCACCCCGCCGTACCGCCCGGCGGGGCGCTGCTGCGGACCAGCCTGATGGCGACCCACGAGCGCGAGCACCTCGACCGGGCGCTGGAAACGATGTCTCGCACCATTGAGAACTTCCCCGACCTTCCACGTACGTAAGTGGCTATGCATACCCCAGCGGGGGTAGTTTCGGCCTTGTCCGGAATTGGACAAGGCCGGGCGTCGCGAGAAAATGATGCTCTTAGCGACCGAGCCGCCGCCTCATCGTTGAATGCGGGTTGACGCTCGCCGCCCCAAGCGCATAGCTTGCCTTCCGCACCGACCGCATCCAGGACAGGCGGAGGCGGCGGTCGCGTTCAACTCAGCCGGGCCGGGAAGTGCCGGCCGGTAAATAAACCAGTGAACGACCTTTAAAGGGAGGAGTCCCAGTGGATGCTGCTTCGATCGCCCCTGCTTTGACGACCGCCGGTGTAGCTCAGACGCCGCAGCACATGCAGGCACTCGCTCGTGCCAACCGAGTGCGGCTCGCGCGGGCCGAGTTGAAGCGATCGATCGGACGTGGTGACATCGACGTAGCGGAGGTGATCCGCGACTGCCCCTGGGAGACCGAGAGCATGACTTTGGCGGAGCTGCTGACCAGCCAGCGGCGCTGGGGACGCACCCGCGCCCGCAAGCTCCTGCAGGCGCTAGCGCTTAGCGAGAACAAGCGGGTGGGCACGCTTACGCCGCGCCAGCGGGCGCTCTTGACTACTGCCCTGAGTCCACGGTCACGAGACACGGTCCTGGTGTAGGGGGCACCCGGTAGGGCTTCCACTTAACTTTTTCGGTGGATTGTGGTTGTGCTGGCGCCCGGTCGCCGTCAGCGAAAAAGTACAAGACGTTTCAGCCCTACCGGGTGCCCCCTTCTCTAACCCCTGAGTCCTCCGGCCTTGAACGAGAGGCCGCCGGAGGCCTTTTGGAAAGCGCGGCGTAGGGCGTAGAAGGAAGCTGCGAAGGTGACGATTCCGACTGCCAGGGCGATGGCGAGAATCAGGCCGGCTAGGTAGAAGAGGGCGCCGGTAACCACGACGAAGGCGGTGCCGGCGAGCAGGGTCGTGTGCGAGCGATAGCCGGCAAAGTGCTCGCGGGCTGACACCTCGAGGCCGCCGAGACCGCCAAGGACGACACCGACGCCGATCGCCGTCGGGTTCTTACCGGCAAGCCCAACTACCAGGGCCACGATGCCGGCCAGCACGGTCAGCTCGGCGAGCGGAAACGAGCCCCACGGGGCTGGGGGGCGCTCGTCTGCCTTTGAACGCTCGCTCAACGGCCGCAAGCCGCCCGGGTAACGGGCATCCGGAGGAGATCCTGACCCGCCACCAGCCCATCAGCATGCCAAGGAGGCCAAGGCGAGGCCGGGAGTGCCAGTGACCGCAACCCGGCTCACCGACGTCGGTGCGCGAAATACGCAGCCACTTGTGCTCGGCGGGCGACGCCAGCATGCGTTCCAGCAGCTCGCGATTGCGGGTCTCCAGCTCAGCGCGTTCCTGTAACCGCTGACGGGCCGTTCCGATCCGAGTCGCGAGGGAGTCGCGAATCGCCTCCAGTTCACCCAATCCCAGGGTCCGCGGCTCAGAAGACACGGCAGGAACCGCCGCGTCGATCTCCAGGCGCGGGAAGGCATCCGCGAAGAGCGCCCCGAGTTGCAGTTCAAGGCGGCCAATCTGGCGCCGCAGCTCAGCTCGGGCGAGTCGCTCGTCGCCATCGACGCGAAGCACGGTACGGGTGTCTCGGTCCAGCAGATCCGGCATAGCCCAACACCGAGTGTAGTTCACAGCACTGACCAAATCGCAATGTTCCCGTTAAGCGGCTTCGAGCGTGGCGGCAACCATCCAGAGTGCCTCATCGACCGCGATCTGGGGGATGCCGTTGACTTGAACGGCCGCGATCGCGATGCGGCGGGTGCCACGGACGACCTCGCGCCCGTCGCCGGTCGTCCCGAAGAGCAGCCCGGCAGGACCCCGCTCGTCGGCGATTATCAGGGTCCCGTGCGAGAGCTCCCCAGGCCTGCCCGGCAGCGACTCGCCTGGAGCCGAGTCGCGGATGCAGAGTGCTCCCTGAAGCTGCTCGGCATCGAAGGCGCGCAGCGCGATGCCGGTCTCGACCGTGGCGATCGTGAGCGCGTCCGCCGGCAAGCCGCGGGTCTTGAAGCCGCCGTCCTGGAGGCGTTCCAGGGCCAACTGCTCGACCGGAGTGCGAGTGCGATCGGGGTCGAGACCGATCTGCCGGAAAAAGACACGGTAGGCCCAGGGGATCGGTCGTTCGCGCATGTGGATCGCGTGGGCGCCATAGAAGCGATCGGAGATATCGCGGAGGCGTCGCTCCACCGGCTCGGGGCTGTGGCCCGGGCGGCCATCGACCTCGATCCAGGAGATCCCCAAGCCCGGAAACTCGGCTGCCACATGAGGGGCCACCCAGCCCAGCTCGGAGGGAGGCTCCCAACCGGGCCGCGAGCCGGCCAGCTCAGCCCCCACCTTCACCCTCCTCCGCGGTGCGCGTTGCCCGCAGCAGATGCTCGACCCGAGCGCTGAGCGCACCGGCGTCGAGATTGCCGATGCCGGCGCTCTGGAGAACTCCCCCCGGATAGACGTAAGCGAAGGTCGGGCAACCGCCGACCCGGTAGAGACTCGCCACAGCCCCGTCGCGGTCATAGCCAACCGGCATCCTCCAGCGGCGCTGCCGGATCAAGTCGCGAACGGTCTCCCGATCGTCACGCACATCCAGCGAGAGGAAGTTCACCCGCCCACGGTAGCGCGAGTAGACCCGATCGACGACATCCTGCTGATCGACGCAATCGCCCCCTTTGCTGAACCAGAAAGAGAGAACGAGGGGACGATCGAAGAAGTCACAGACGCGGATCGCGCCGCGCGTCCGCAGCTGGCAGGCGGGGGTGCGGCGGGCGGCGGGCGGGCAGGGCAGGGCAGCTGCGGAGCAATCGTCCTGAGCGACGTTCGCGTCGCCTTCCAGCCCGCCGGCCGCATTCGGAACTGCGAACTCGGGCAGCGCCCAGCGGGCCGACTGCTCGTCGAGCCCCAGCGTGCCCTCATCGCCTCCCGGAACACCGTTGATGAGCGCAATCGCGACGATCGCGACGAAAAGCAGGCCGACGCCGATCGAGTACCGGTCCCTCACGGCTTCCGTTCCTCCGAGCCCCTCCCGGTGGCCCAGACCAGGGCCGCGGGGAGCGCCACCAGGACTCCGAGCAGCGCGACCGAGAGATCGACCACGGTGACGAAGCCGAACTCGCGCAGCATCCTGACGTCGCTGGCGATCAGGACGGCGAAGCCGGCGATCGCGGTGACCCCCGACGCCAGCACGGCGGCGCCGGTGCGGGAGTAGGCGCTGCGCAGCGCCGCCCCGAGCTCGCGACCGGCGCGCTGCTCCTGGCGGAAGCGGGCGGCGAGGATGACGCTGAACTCGGTGGCGATCGCGATCGTCAGCGCCCCGAGCGCCGCCGACATCGGGTTGAGCGGAACGCGGCTGAGCCAGAGCACCAGCGCCGACCAGCCGGTGGCGAGAACGATCGGGACCAACGGGACCAAGGCGCGGGACAACGAGCGGTAGACGGCGAGCAGGACGAGCGCAACCGCGAGCAGACCCGCCAAGGTCAGCAGGTAGCGGCTGCGGGAGAGGTCCGAGGCAGCGGAAGCGGCGATTACAGGCAACCCCGCCAGCTCCACCTCCACCCCGCGCGGCGGTCCCCCTTTGGCGCCAGGCTCGCCAATTTGCTCCCGGATCCTGTCGATCAGCGCCTGCTGGTCGTCCAGCGACTGGGCGCGGATGCCGAAGCCGAGCAACGCCGTCCCCGCCGGCAGGCCGGTCTTAGGGTCCACGGTGGCCACCTGGCGCAGGTCGTAGGCGGGGATCTGGCGAAATGCGGCGCGGATGCCGCGACGCGTCAGCGGACCGCTACTGGCGGCAAGACCTCCGCCGGTAACGAAGTCCGACAGCGCCGGTCCCGGACACACTTCGGCCTGCTGGCAGCTCGGGTTGGCGCCGGAGAAGCCCCCAGACTGGAGCGCCCGTCTCTTGAAGTTCGCCATCCAGCGAATCGTCGCTGGATCGGTGAAATCGTCCGCACGAACGCTGACATCAAGCTCACCGGACACCCCGGTCGCGTCCTGCAGCTCATTCAATTCCCTCACTGCATCGATGTTCTGCGGAGCCAACTCGCGAATATCCGTCTGCGTCTCGATCTGCGTTCCGATTCCCCAGCCGATGATGGCCAGGGTCAGCCCTATGCCAAGGATCCTCTGCGGATATGTCTGTGCCATCGCGAGAACGCGTTGTAACGGGAGCGAGAGGGCGGGGTGCCCCTCCGCTTCCTGGGTTCGCAGGCTTAGGGCCGCGAAACCAACAACGAAAGCCAACCCGAATGCGATCGCTATACCCACTACAAGGAGAAGGCCGAAGCTGCGGACCATTGGAGTGGGCGAAAGCTGAAGGGCGAGGAATCCCGCGCCGGTCGCTAGGCAGGCGATGGCGATGGTCGGCCCGCCGCCGGCTGCCGCAACACGAGCCGCGTCCGCGCCGGGGTCGGCGCCGATCGCGATCGCCTCGTCGTAGCGCGCCTGAAGCTGGATCGCGTAGTCGACCGCGAGGCCGATCAAGATCGGCAGCACGGCAATCGAGGCCATCGTCAGCGAACCGCCGAGCAAGCCGAAAAGGCCAAAGGTCAGCGACGCAGCTACCAAGGCGATAGCCAGAGGGAGCAGTCGCCAGCGGGAGCGGAAAACCAGCAACAGCGCGAGTGCCATGACGACGAGCGCGACTCCAAGCAGCACCAGCAAGGCGTCCTTCAACGCTCGGGTGACCGCATCGACGACGACCGGGACACCGGAGATCACGTAGCGGCCGCCGTGCAGCTGGAAACAGGGCTCGGGCTCCCCCTTGAACTCGCAGACTTTGCGCGGCACGGGGTCGCGGACTACAGCCTCGATCGCCTCGATCGCACGGTGGCGTTCGGCCTCATTCAGATCGGGGCGCAGGCGAAGGATGACCTGAGCCGTGTGACCGTTGGGGAATAGGTAGGCAAGTCGCGCCTTGGGAGTGCCGCGTTTCTTGCGCAGGTCGAACACCACCGCGGCGAGGAAGTCGGGGTTGGAGAGGCTTGGGGCGCTGGTGATCCCGTAGCGCGCAGCGACCTGGAGGAGTAATTCGCGCAGGCGATCCGGCGGCACCGTGGCGGCGAGGCGGCGCAGTTGGCGGTCGATCTGGATCACCGCCTCGTTGAGGAAGGTGGCCGGTCCGACCACCGAGCGCACCGGGCTCTGTTCGGCAAGTTCGGAGCAAGGCCCTGGAATCGGCTCGATGCCCTTGGGCGCCTCGCCGGAGAGGCAACCCTCCAGCCGCAGGAACCTCCCCAGATTCGAGGTCAGGATGAGGCGCTGCAGATCTCCCTCGGCGAGGACAACCACCGGTTCTTCGCCGAAGTCCTGGCGGACCTGCTGCGTGGCTCGGTAGTCAGCGGTATCGGAGTCGACCAGGGTGTCGGTGCCGGCGTCGGTGGGAAGTTGAGTAGCCACCGCCGCCGCGGCCGCGGCGAGCACTGCGGACACCACCAGCACCGCCTTCGCGTGCCTGGTCGCCCAGGCCGCAAGTGCGCTCAATCCATCGAGAGCGGGCCGGTTACGTCAGCGTTCAGGAACTGATGGACGAACTGGTTTTCGGAGTCGAACAGTTCCTCTTTCGGCCCTGACTCGACGATTTTGCCGTTCCAGAGCACGGCGATGAAGTCGGAGATTCGGCGCGCCGTGTTGAGGTCGTGACTGATCACCAGGTAGCAGCCGCCGTTCTCGGCGTGTACCTCGCGGATCAGCTCGCAGAGCAATGCCGTGCGCACCGGGTCGAGCCCGGAATCCGGCTCGTCGAACATGACGATCGCCGGTTCCAGCACCAGCGCCCGGGCAAAGCCAGCCCGCTTGCGCATTCCCCCCGAGAGCTCGTTCGGCATCTTGTAGATCGCCTCGGCCAGGCCGACCTCCTTGAGGCGGCGGTTGACGATCTCGCCGATCTCCTCCTCGCTTTTGTCGGTATGCTGGCGCAGCGGGAAGGCGGTGTTGTCGTAGATGTTCATCGATCCGAACAGCGCCCCGTCCTGGAACAGCAGGCCGAACTTTTTGCGCACGTCGAAGAGTTCGTCGTCGGTCATGTTTGGGATCGATTCGCCGTGTACGAGAACGTCGCCCGAGTCCGGGTAGAGCAGCCCGACGATGTGCTTGATCAAGACGCTCTTGCCGGTCCCCGACGGGCCCAGCACCATCGAGACCTGATCTTCGGGCAGACCGAGGTTGAGACCGTTGAGGATGCGCGCCCGGCCGAACTGCTTGACCAGGTTGATGATCTCGATCGCGTCCTGGCTACCGTGGTCGCGCTTGCGCCCGGTGTGGAAGCGATAGGGGTCCGGCTCCGCCGGATCGACGCCGGGGATGACGAAGTCGCGGCCCATGGTCGCCCCGTCCTCGCTTACGTAGGGACCGCTCCCGGCGGGCTCGGCGGCGACCGCGGGGGGTGCTTCGGCACTCGAAGCGGCCTCGTCCTGCAGCTCCGCTTCTTCGCTGCGGTTTTCGTCGTCGATCGCCACGCTCAGCCTCCTATTGGCGCCCTCGGGTTGGCACCCCAAAAGACCAGCGTGCCAAGCATCCCGATGATGTGAACAAGAACGATATTTAGCACCATCGACTTGGCGGTCGCGGTGCCCACCCCGACCGGGCCCCCCGAGGCGGTATAGCCGTAGTAGCAGCCCACCATCACGATCGCCGTCGCCATGAACATGCCCTTGATCAGGCTGAAGATCAGATCGGGTGGGTTCTGGAACATCCAGAAGATCAGCAGGTAGCCCCCCGAGGAGACGTCGCCGATCTGTTCGACCACCGCGATGTAGCTGGCGAAGAACATGATCCCGATTCCAACCAGGTACATGAACGGGAAGGCGATCCATGCGGCGAGCAGACGGGTCGCGGCGAGGAAGGTGACCGGCGGCACGCCCATCACCTCGAGCGCGTCGATCTCGTCGGAGATCCGCATCGCGCCGAGCTCGGCGACGATCCCGGTCCCGACCTTGGCGGCCAGCATGTAGCCGAAGGCGTAGGGCATGATCTCGCGCAAGTCGCACCAGGCGGAGAAAACGCCGGCGTAGGCAGGGGCACCGTTAGCACGCAGCAGATAGGCGCCCTCGATCCCGCACTGCAGACCGAGGATGAAGACCAGGCCCCAAATGATGATCGCCGAGCCGAGGATCAGGATGCCGGCCTGGCGCAGGCTCTCGCCGAAGAAGCGAAGGACGCGGCCCGAGTAGACGAGGCCGGCGACCCGCGAGCCGAAGCGGGCGATCTCGCCGAAGGAGTCGAGCCAGCCGCGCGGGACGTCGAGCCAGGCGTTCATCGAATCGTCTGCAGGTCCGGGTTCGTGGCGAGCAGCGTCTGGGTGAAGACGTAGTTGAAAGCAAAGACCCCCATGAAGGAGATCACCACCGCCTGATTGACGGCGCGACCGACGCCGGCCGCCCCCCCGGACGCAGTCATCCCCTTGTAGCAGCAGACAACCGAGATGATCGCGCCGAACAGGGTGCACTTGATCACCGAGCCCCACAAGTCGGTGATCGAGGAGTTGGTGAAGAGCGTCGCGAAGAAACCGCCAAGCGGCTGGTTGTAGAGAAGCTCGGTGAGGACGCCGCCGCTGATGCCGAAGATCAGGGCGTAGATGTCGAGCAGGCCGGTGATCACCATCAGCGCCAGGAAGCGCGGCACGACGAGGTTCTTGATCGGGTCGACGCCGAGCACCTGCAGGGCGTCGAGCTCCTCGCGGATCTTGCGGGCGCCCAGGTCGGCGGTGATCGCGGTGCCGGCGACGCCGGCGACGACGACCGCGGTGACGAAGGGGGCGAACTCGCGGATCGAGGCGAGGACGAAGAAGCCGCCGAGCCGGTCGAGCGAGCCGAACAGGGTGAGGAAGTTGGCCGCCTGCAGGCCGGGGGCGCCGAACCCGAAGGCGACGGTCGAGACCAGCAGCGGGAACCAGCAGAGCTGCAGGGCGAAGAGGAACTGGCCGATGAACTCCTCGCCGTAGGGGTACGGCGGCCTGACCGCGGAGACGAGCGTGCGCGCGGTGAGGATCATCATGTCCCCCACCTGCTCGAAGAACGACTTGGCGGGAGCGATCCTCCTGCCTATCGATGCGGCTGCTTCCATCTGCTCCTCCGTAAAAGCGAGGCCGCATCGGGCGGCCCCTGCTCTTGACATGAGTCTATGGGATGTGCCAGCGGCCTCCGTTAGCCGAGTGTTGAGATCCCGCTAACCCCGCCGCTACCCGTTCTGAGCCGCCCAGAAGCGCCGAATCCCCGTGGTATGTTCCGGCCGCTTTGGGAGGGCATCCGACACCGGCTCGACGTATCCGCCGGCAGGCTCTTGCCGCCGCGGCCCTGGCAGGCGCTCTTGCGGTCTCGATCGCTGCCTGCGGCGGCGACGAATCGTCATCCGACTCAGGCGAGACCGCCGGCGCCTACCCGGTCAAGATCGTCACCGCGGAGTTCCCGACGAAGCAGCAGCTCGGCGAAACGACGCTGCTGCACCTCGGCGTCCGCAACAGCGGCCGCAAGACCCTGCCGACCCTGACCGTGACGATCTCGGTAGGCGGCGAAGAGGGGCGCAACTCCTCGCTGCCGTTCGGTTACCGCGACCCGCAACCGGGCCTGGCCCAGCCCGATCGACCGGTGTGGGCGCTTTCCGCCGGTTACCCGAAAGTGAACGGCTCCACCGAGCGGGCGGGGGCGGAAAGCTCGAGTCCCAAGACTTTCGTCTTTGGCCCGTTGAAGCCAAGGGCAGCCATCGACGCGGTGTGGAAGCTGAGCGCGGTGAGGAGCGGGAAGTGGGAGGTCTTCTACAAATTGGGCGCCGGGCTCAATGGCACTGCAAAGGCCGAGACCGCCCCCGGAACCCAGGCAGGTGGCTCGTTTGCGACGACGATCAGCGAGGTCCCCCCCGCCACGGTGGTTACCGACAGTGGGGAGGTCGTGCCAGCACCCAAGGACCCGACGGAAGCGAACCGCTAGCTTCCTTCCGAACCGCTAGCTTCCTGCCATGGGTCGGTGCGTTCGAGCCGGAGCGTCCCTTGCGGCAATTGCCCTCGCCGGTTTGACCGCATGCGGCGCCGGCGGCTCGCAGGACGAGGAGAAGGCCGTGGCGCAGCAGTCCGCCACGGCGAGAAAAGGGGTGGGCCTGAGGCAGATCGGGCGCTTCGGCTCGCCGGTTTACCTCACCGGCGCGCCGGGCTTTCCAAAGCTCCTGTTCGTCGTCGAGCAGGGAGGTCACGTGCGAGTGATGCGCGGGGGGCACCAGCTCGCCCATCCCTTCCTCGACATCTCCAACCTCGTCTCCTTCGGCGGCGAGCGAGGCCTGCTCTCGATCGCCTTCCCCCCGGACTACCGGGAGAGCCGGCGCTTCTGCGTCTACTACACCGACCGCGCCGGCAACATCCGGATCGACGAGTTCAAACGCAGGAGCGCGACGCGAGCCGCGCGGGGCTCTCGTC
>JBIOVI010000031.1:0-9907 GCA_044867645.1 Solirubrobacterales bacterium
GGTCTCGCCAGCCGCGACCCGCGGCCCCACGAAGGGGACGAGCAGCGCGAACTCGAGCTCCGGCAGTAGCCGGGGCAGCTCCGCCGCTCGTCCCTCGCGCAGCTCGTCGAAGATCAGCGCGGCGACGCCGCTGACAGCCATAAGCGCGGTGTTTGGCGGCAGCCGCGGCCGACGCGACCGGCGCTCTTCGTCGAGCAGGCGTCCGAGGCGTCCGAGCGCCGCCCAGTGTTGCCGCCTGGCCTCGTCTCCCGCCGCGACGACCTCGACCACAGCCGTGCGGGCGAGCTCGGGGTCGCGGGCGAAGAGGTCGATGATCGCCGCCAGGCTCTTGCGCGCTGGCTCCGGCCAGGGCCCTGCCCGCCCGCAGCCCTCGAGCGCGGCGGCGAGGATCCGGTCGACCGCCAGCTCGTAGGCGGCGAGGAAGCAGCCGTTCTTGTCATCGAAGTACTTGTAGAAGGTGGCGCGCGAGGCGTGGGCCTCGGCGACAACGTCGCCGACTGACGTCGCCGGGTAGCCCTTCCTGCCGGCGACTCGGATCATCGCCTCGAGGATCGGTTGCCGCCGCAATTCGCCTGCCGCCATTTGCGCTCCAACAGTAGACTGTTATGTACATGATGTTACCGATCAATGTACACCTGCGTACCTCACCCCCTCGGAGGCAGCGTCCCGTCGCCGACTTTTGCCGGCATGCCCGTGCAGCCCTGAGCCCCGGTTTGGCAAGGCGCCGCTAAAGTTGATTGCCCGCCCGGATAGCTCAGTTGGTAGAGCACTTCCATGGTAAGGAAGGGGTCACGAGTTCGAGTCTCGTTCCGGGCTCTCTCGAGTAACTCTCCAGAGCCGCACCTCCCGCGCCTCTGCATCTGCATCGCGAGGCTCGAGCCATCTCTTCACCGGAGGAGGAGGGTCTTAGACAGTCTTGTTTATAATTCTCCGTCCGGGCGCTGCTGGGCAGGGAATGGAAGAGATAGGGCATTCTCCAGAGGACTTCGCTGGCGCCTTCGAGGCGGCATTCGCCCGCTTCCAGGTTCGCGTCGAGGAGGCTTGCGCCATCAGCGCCGACTGGCCCACTGGCGTCGCCGCGTCGATCCGCGTCGCGCTCGAGTTTGCGGCCGCCTATCCCGACGTCGCGAACACCCTCGTCAATGAGGCGATGGCAGCCGGGCCTGACGGGATCGCCCGGCGGGAGCGCTTGCTCGCTTATGCCAGCGAGGCGCTCTCGCCGGGTCGTGGCCTGCTGCCCGAGGGGGTCGAGCTGCCGCCGGTGACGGAGCACGCGCTGGTCGGCGGGGTCGCTGCCCTGATCGGCGACCGCCTTGCCAGGGGCCGGGCCGCCGACCTTCCCGGCCTGGCGAGCGATGCGATCCAGTTCGTCCTCACCCCATATCTCGGGGCCTCCGAGGCGAATCGGGTCGCGGCTTCCGCCCGCCCCGGTCCTGGGCGCGACCGGTAGGCTGCCCGCCCAGTGGACTTCTCGCTGACCGACGAGCAGCAGGACTTCGTCGCCGCGATCCGCGACTTCTGCGAGCGCGAGTGCGGCACGCAGGAGCAGCGCGAGCAGCTCACCGAGGGTTACTCGATTCACCACAACTTCGACCTCTATAAGCAAATGGCTGAGCTGGGCTGGCTCGGGATCACGATCCCGGAGGAGCACGGCGGCTCGGGCGGCTCGATGCTCGACGCATGCCTCTTCATGGAGGAGACCTCCCGTGGCCTCGCCCCGATCGGCGGCTACGCGACGACGCTGATCGTCGCCGGCGCCACCCAGCGCTTCGGTACCGATGAGCAGAAGCAGAAGATCCTCGGCGGCATCGCCGGCGGCGCGGTCGAGGCGATCGCGATGACCGAGCCCGAGGCCGGCTCCGACGTCGGCGCTCTCACCACCTCGGCCGAACAGGTCGACGGCGGCTTCGTCCTCAACGGGCAGAAGGTCTTCATCTCCAACGCTCACATCGCCGACCACATCCTCGTCGTCTGCCGCACGACCAAGGGCGACTCCAAGCACGAGGGCCTCTCGATGATCTGGCTGCCCAGGGAGACGGAGGGCCTCGAGATCGTCCCGATCAAGACGATGGGCGGCGAGGAGACCAACACCCTCTATCTGAGCGACGTCGAGGCTCCGGCCGACGCTTTGCTCGGCGCGGTCGACCAGGCCTGGACGCAGCTGATGGCCGGCCTCAACGTCGAGCGGCTGATCCTCGCCGCGACGATGCTCGGCATCGCACAGCGAGCCTTCGACGACGCGCTCGCCTATGTAAAAGAGCGCAAGCAGTTCGGACGCCTGATCGGCTCCTTCCAGGCGCTCCAGCACCGGCTCGCCGACATGGCGACCGAAATCGAGACGGCCCGGCTGATGACCCGCTGGGTCGCCAGCCTGACCGACGAGGATCCCGGCCGGATGCTGCCGCGCGAGGCCTCGATGGTGAAGCTGCACGTGACCGAGGTCGCCAAACGCATCGCGGTCGAGGGCATGCAGCTGATGGGCGGCTACGGCTACTCCTCCGAGTACGACATGGAGCGCCTGGTGCGGACGACGATGGTCTCGACCATCTACGGCGGCACCTCGGAGATCCAGCGCACGATCATCGCCAAAACGTTGGGGTTGTAGCTCACGCTGGCCGCTCAGGCCGGGTGAGTCATAACATATATGTTATGATTCGAAAAATGACTCCCGGAGAGTTGATCCGCAACACCCGGCTTCGTCGGGGCCTCAGCCAGGCGCGGCTAGCCCGCCGTGTGGGGACCCATCAATCCGCTGTCAGTCGACTCGAGGGCGACGAGGTCTCTCCCACCGCCGAGACGCTCGATCTTTGGCTGCGGGCGATGGGGGAGCGCTTGGAGCTGCAGGCAGGATCGCCGGACCGGGATTACGATCCGCTCCACAGGCGAGCGGCTGCCGAGCGCACTCCGGCGGAGCGCCTCGCGCTCGGCATCTCTTGGAACCGCATGGCAGGTCGACTTGCGGCGGCGGGACGAGAGGCCGGTGGCTGAGGCGGATAAGCCTCTCGACGCCGAGCGGATCTTGCGTGCCCTCGACGAGCACGAAGTCGAATACGTGTTGATCGGCGGTCTCGCAGTGCAAACGCATGGCCATGTGAGGACCACGAACGATGCGGATCTCATTCCCGCCCCGGATCTCGGGAATCTGAGGCGCCTGGCCGATGCCCTGCGCGATCTCGATGCTCGCGTCCTCAATCCCGGCGAGGAGGAGACCGAGGTCGACGCAAAGATGCTGCCCCGGGCCGCG
This sequence comes from Solirubrobacterales bacterium, assembly GCA_044867645.1. Taxonomy (GTDB): domain Bacteria; phylum Actinomycetota; class Thermoleophilia; order Solirubrobacterales; family 70-9; genus VRUE01. Next base: position 3,245 of record JBIOVI010000031.1, read on the forward strand.
ATCTGGCAGTTCGCGACGCGAGACGGCGGAATCGACGTGATGCACGAGGTCCCTGGAGGCCGCTCCTACGCAGAGTTGAGCGAGCATGCCCTGCGGGTGATGCTCGGCGACATCGAGGTGCCAGTCGTAGGGCTCGACGACCTGATTCAGATGAAGCTCGCACGCGGTCGGCCGGTCGATCTCGCCGATGTCGCGGCCCTTACGGATCCCGGTGCCCTGCCTGACTGATAGCGGCTCGAGGGAGCCCGCGCCCAACGCCCGCTTGGCGCTATCCTTCGCGTCAGCCTCGCGCCTCGGCCCGGGGTTTTCTCTTGTAACGGCGTCGTTTCGGCAACGAGGAGAACATGGCACGCGGAGATGTCCGCATCGCGGTGACGCTGGCTTGCGAAGACTGCAAGCGGCGCAACTACCAGACCAACAAGTCGCGGCGAAACTCGCCGGACCGGATCGAGCTGCGCAAGTTCTGCCGCTGGTGTGGGCACCACACGGCCCATAAGGAGACGCGCTGATGCCGGCCGCCTGTCCCGAGAGGGGCTGCTGAGCGGCGATGGCCAAGACCCGCGCACAGCGCAAGGCCGAGAAAAGGGCCCGTGAAGCCGAAGCGCAGAAGCGCTCGGGCGACGGCCGCAAGTCGGAGACCCGGGCTCAGCACGACACCCAGATTGGCGTCTCGGGCGAGGTTGCCGAGGTCGAGGCGGTGGAGGCCGGGATAGCGGCCGGGGCGCCGGAAGCCGAGCTCGAGACCCCCGACGCGCCGAAGCCGCGCACCCTGCGCCGTGCCGAGGCAAGGGAGGCCAAGCAGGCGGAGAAGCGCAAGCGCGAGGAGCAGAAGCGCAGGGAGAGCGAGCAGCTCGCCAAGCGCCAGAAGCAGGCCCAGACCGAGCGCCAGCGCGGCGGTGTGATCGGCTTCCTCGTCTCCTGCTGGGCGGAGCTGCGCAAAGTCCAATGGCCGGATCGCGAAACCCTCGTGCAGGCGACCGCCGTGACGATCATCTTCGTCGCCGTTGCCGGTGCCTACCTCGGCGTCCTCGACAGCGCCTTCAGTTTCCTCGTCAAGCAGATCCTCTAGCGGGATCCCCAAAGCAAAGGCAAACCCTTAGATGTATCGCTGGTACGTGATCAACACCTACTCCGGGCACGAGAACAAGGTCAAGCACAATCTCGAGCACCGGGTCCAGACGATGAGCCAGAACCGCAACGTGCGCCAGGTCGTGGTGCCCACCGAGCAGGTGATGGAGGTCAACAAAGAAGGCCAGAAAGAGCCGAAGGAGAAACGGACGATGCCCGGCTACGTCCTGGTCAACATGGAGATGACCGACGACGCCTGGGGGCTGGTCAAGAACACCCCGGGCGTGACCGGGTTCGTCGGCGCCCGCAACAAGCCCGTGCCGCTCTCCAAACCTGAGGTCGACCGCTTGCTGCACCGCGAGACGGCGGAGCGCCCGCGCACGCAGGCGCAGTTCTCCATCGGCGAGTCGGTCAAAGTCATTTCCGGCCCCCTCTCCGACTTCTCCGGCGAGATCGCCGAGATCAATGAGGACGCCGCCAAACTCAAGGTGCTGGTCTCGATCTTCGGCCGCGAGACGCCGGTCGAGGTCAACTACGACCAGGTCAAGAAGATCTAGCCCGGCCCGCTACGCTCCCCGATCCCAATGGCGAAAAAAGTCCTCACCCTCATCAAGCTGCAGATCCAGGCGGGCAACGCCAACCCGGCGCCGCCGGTCGGCCCGGCGCTGGGTCAGCACGGCGTCAACATCATGGAGTTCTGCAAAGCCTTCAACGCGCAGACGCAGGGCGAGGGCGGCACGATCATCCCGGTCGAGATCACGGTCTACGAGGACCGCTCCTTCAGCTTCATCACCAAGACGCCGCCCGCCGCGGTCCTTATCAAGGAAGCGATCGGCATCCCCAAGGGCTCGGGCGAGCCGCACGTCAACAAAGTCGGCACGATCTCGATGGACCAGGTCCGCCAGATCGCCGAGCGCAAGATGCCGGACCTCAACGCCAACGACCTCGACGCCGCCTCCAAGATCATCGCCGGCACCGCCCGCTCGATGGGCGTCGACGTCAAATAAAGACGATGGCCCACGGCAAGCGCTACCGCAAACAGCTCTCCAAAGTCCAGCGCGAGCGGGCCTACCCGCCCGCCGAGGCGATCTCGCTGATCAAGGAGACGGCGAGCGCCGGCTTCGACGAGACGGTCGAGCTGCACCTGCGGCTTGGCGTAAACGTCCGCCACGCGGAGGAGCAGCTTCGTGGCACCCTCGCCCTGCCGCACGGCCTGGGCAAGAACGTAACGATCGCGGTCTTTGCCGAAGGCCAGCAGGCGCGCGATGCGGAGGCCGCGGGCGCCGACTTCGTCGGAGCTCAGGACCTGGTCGAGAAAGTCCAGGAGGGCTGGACCGACTTCGACGTGGTGATCTCTACGCCGGACATGATGAAAGCGGTCGGCCAGCTCGGTCGCGTCCTCGGCCCGCAGGGCAAGATGCCCAACCCGAAGGTCGGGACCGTCACCGACGACATCGAGAAAGCGGTCACCGAGTCGAAGGCGGGCAAGGTCGAGTACCGGACCGATCGCCAGGCGATCATCCACCTGGCGATCGGCAAGGCGAGCTTCGACGAGCAAAAACTGCTCGATAACTGCCTCGCGGTGATCGACGAGGTCGTTCGCGCCAAGCCATCCTCTTCGAAGGGCAAATACGTCCTCTCGGCGACGCTGACGACGACGATGGGCCCTGGCATTCGGGTCGACGCCGGCAAGACCGGCGAGCGCGAGGCGGCGAGCGGTGCGGCGGCCGCCGACGAGGACACCGAGCCAGCAGCGGAGCCAGCGACCGCGTAAACTCCCCCGCCGCGCGAACCCGAGACCACCGGCAGTCGCCGATCGGCCTCATGCGTCTGCCATCTGGACGCTCCAGGCCGTCGGCAGCGGAAGCCCGGTGCAGGTGAACGATGAACCGAGACGAGAAGGCACAAGCAATCGAGGAGATCGCCGCCCAGATAGAGGGCGCCGAGGCGATCTTCGCGGTCGACTACCGGGGTATCAGCGTCCCCCAGGCAGCCGAGCTGCGCGGCAAACTGCGCGAGGCCGATGCCAGCTTCCGCGTCGTCAAGAACCGCCTTACTAAACGGGCCGCGGAGCAGGCCGGCGAGGATCGCCTCAGCGAGTGGCTGCAGGGTCCGACTGCGCTGACCTTCGTCCGCGGCGACACCGCCCAGGCCGCGAAGGCGATCTCGACCTTCAACAAAGAGCACGAGATCCTCGCCTTCAAGGGCGGCTTCATGGACGGCCTCGATCTCGACGAGGAAAAATTCAAATCGATCGCTCGACTGCCCGCCCGCGATGTCCTCAACGGCCAATTCGCCGGTGTCATCGCCAGCCCGCTGACCGGCCTCGTCCGCGGCCTCGGCTCGATGATCCAAGGGCTGGCGCTGCAGCTGGGTCAGATCGCCGAGAAGGGGCTCGTATCGGGTGAGGGATCAGCCGACTCAGCCGCGGGTCCTGTTGCGGACGAGGGGCCCTCGTCCTCGCAAGCTGCGGGCGACGACCCCTCATCCACGCCACCCGCGGATGAGGCGCCCGACGACGCCCTCGAGGACGAGACCCAGGTCCCGGAAGCTGAAGAGACCGATGCGCCTGACGCTGCGGAGGAGGCAGACCCCTCTTCCGCGGGTGACGGTGCAGGGGGGACCACCCCCGAGGAAGCTTCAGCTACCCCAGGGGGTGGTGGGTCCCCTGCGCCGACAGGACCAGCGGCTGAGGGATCTGAGCCCGACGAGACTTCTGATTCTGCAGACGACGACAGCAAGGAAGAGGAGTAATGGCAACGAAGATTTCAACTGAGGATTGGATCGAGGAGCTGAAAGGCATCTCGGTGCTCGAGCTCTCCGAGCGGATCAAAGCGCTCGAGGAGGAGTTCGGCGTTTCCGCGACCGCGGTGGCAGCTGCTGCCCCGGCAGCGGCCGGCGCTTCGAACGGCGACGGCGACGGTGGTGGCGAAGAGTCCTCCACGGTCGACGTGGTGCTGACCGAGGTCGGCGGCCAGAAGGTGCCGGTAATCAAGGTCGTCCGCGCCGCGACCGGTCTCGGCCTGAAAGAGGCCAAGGCGATCGTCGACGAGGCCCCGAAAGCGATCAAAGAGGGCGTCGAGCGCGACGAGGCGGAGAAGATCAAAGGGGAACTCGAGGAGGCCGGCGCCACCGTCGAGCTCAAATAAACGCCGCACTGACCGCGAATGGATCGCAGGCAGGGAGCCGATCCAGCGGCCGAGTGCGGCCGTGTGTTATTTTTCGCGGTCGCGCGCCCGTTGTCATCCCCTGCCCGTATCTGCGCTGTTTCCACGTCCCTCTGACCGTCTGAGGAGTCGCCGACTTGGCACGTTCCAACGCTGCCCCCGTAACCCGCAGGAGTTTCTCCCGACTACAGAACCCCCTCGAAGTCCCCCACCTGATCGATATCCAGCGTCGCTCCTTCGAAGAGCTGACGGATCCCAAGGCGGGCGGACTGCGAGAGACGATTGACGACATATCCCCGATCGAGGACTACACGGGGAACCTCGCGATCGTCTTCAGCGAGTTCAAGTTCGAGGATCCGCCGCACTCGATCGAGGAGTGCCGAGAGAAGGACATGACCTATTCGCGGCCGCTGACCGCGACCGTCGCCTTCCAGAACAAAGAGACCGGCGAGATCCGCGAGCAGGCCGTCTTCATGGGCGACTTCCCGTGGATGACCGACCGCGGCACCTTCATCATCAATGGCACCGAGCGCGTCGTCGTCACTCAGCTCGTCCGCTCGCCTGGCGCCTACGTGATGGCGCCCAAGGATCCCGAGAAACAGGTTTTCATCGCCAACCTGATGCCGGCCCGCGGCTCCTGGCTCGAGCTCGAAGTCGACAAAAAAGGAAAAGTCTTCGTCCGTATCGACCGCAAGCGCAAACTGCCGGTGACGGTGCTGCTGCGCGCGATGGGCTACGTCGAGGACGAGCAGATCCTCAAGATGTTCGACAACTCGGTCTACCTCCGGCACACGATCGAGGCCGACACCGAGGCCACCAGGACCGAAGAAGGCGCCCTGATCGAGCTGTTCAAAAAGCAGCGCCCCGGTGAGCCGCCATCGGTCGACGCCGCCCGCGCCCTGCTCGAGCAGCTCTTCTTCGACCCCAAGCGCTACGACCTGACCCGCGTCGGCCGCTACAAGCTGAATGCCCGGCTCGACCTCGACATCGACCTCGACAACCGGGTTCTCACCCACGACGACATCATCGCCCTGATCAAGGAGCTCGTCAGCCTGCCGAAGCTGCTCGGCATCCCCGAGGAGATCGACGAGGAGCACCCGATCAAGGACTACGCGGCCGAGGCGATCACCTATCCGCGCGAGCCCGTCGCCGAGCACCTCGACGAGTACGAGCACTTCGGCAACCGTCGCCTGCGCACGGTCGGCGAGCTGATCCAGGAGGCCTTCCGCATCGGCCTCTACCGGATGGAGCGGGTCGTGCGCGAGCGGCTGACCACGGAAGACGCCGACGCGATCACGCCGCAGACGATCATCAACATTCGCCCCGTCGTGGCGGCGCTGAAGGAGTTCTTCGGCTCCTCGCAGCTCTCGCAGTTCATGGACCAGACCAACTCGCTGGCCGGGCTCACCCATCGACGCCGCCTCTCGGCGCTCGGCGCGGGCGGCCTGACCCGTGAGCGTGCCCCGATCGAGGTCCGCGACGTGCACCCGACCCATTACGGCCGGATGTGCCCGATCGAGACGCCGGAGGGGCCGAACATCGGCCTGATCGGCTCGCTCTCGTCCTACGCGCAGGTCTCCGAGCACGGTTTCGTCACCACCCCCTACCTGCTGGTCAAGGACGGCACCGTCACCGACGAGATCGTCCACCTCGACGCGACGCAGGAGGAGGAGCAGGTGATCGCCCAGGCGAACGCCGAGGTCGATCCCAAGACGAAGAAGCTGAAAGGCCCCCAGGTCCTGGTCCGGGCCGGCGAGCAGGAGTACGCGACTGCCTCGCCCAAGGAAGTCGAGCTGATGGACGTCTCGCCGACCCAGATCTGGTCGGTTGCGACGGCGCTGATCCCCTTCCTCGAGCACGACGACGCCAACCGCGCGCTGATGGGCTCCAACATGCAGCGCCAGGCGGTGCCGCTGCTGAAACCCGAGCCACCGCTGATCGGCACCGGCATGGAGCGGCGTGCCGCGGTCGACACCGGCGACGTCACCCTCGCTCTCAGCGATGGCGAGGTGACCCACGTCGACTCCGAGCAGATCGTTGTCACTTCCGGCTCGAAGAAAGACGAGTACCCGCTGCACAAGTTCATGCGCTCGAACCAGGGCACGATCATCCACCAGCGGCCGATCGTCTCCACCGGGCAGAAGGTGAAGAAAGGCGACGTTCTCGCCGACGGCTCCTCGACCGCGGGGGGTGAGATCGCCCTGGGCAAGAACTGCCTGGTCGCCTTCATGTCCTGGGAGGGCTACAACTTCGAGGACGCGATCATCCTCTCCGAGCGCCTGGTCAAGGACGACGAGATGACCTCGATCCACATCGAGGAGTACGAGATCGACGCCCGCACGACCAAGCTCGGCGACGAGGAGATCACCCGCGACATCCCCAACCGCTCCGAGGAGAGCCTGCGCAACCTCGACGAGCGCGGCATCGT
>JBIOVI010000032.1:0-24863 GCA_044867645.1 Solirubrobacterales bacterium
CGGCCTGCGGATCGCCGCGCTGGAGATCTTCGACGAGCGCTGGTCGCGGCCGGTGCCGAAGGCCGAGCTGGAAGCGGCGGTGGCGGGGTCCCGTATCGAGGGGCTCGAGAGGCGCGGCAAGTACCTGCTGCTGAGGCTGGACGGCGAGCGGACACTGGTCATGCACCTGCGCATGACCGGCAACCTCGTCCTGGTCGAGCGGCAGGAGTCAGGGTCCGTCGACGGCGATGGCTTCGCCGACGGTGAGGCCTCCGACGAAGCCGGAGCCATCGCCAAGCTCGACCCCTCGGAGGGCCGCCGGCTCTACGAGGGAGAGCGCTCCACCTCGGAGCGCCACCTGCGGGCCCGCTTCACGTTCGAGGACGGGCGCGAGCTCTGGTTCACCGACCCGCGCCGCTTCGGCGAGGCCTTCCTGGTCGACGAGGATGAGCTCGGGGCGCGCTTCGAGCGCCTCGGCGTCGAGCCGTTCTCGGAGGAATTCACTGCTGAGGCGCTGGCCGAGATGGCAAGCGGGCGGCGGGTGCCGCTGAAGTCCTTCCTGCTCGACCAGTCCGGGGTGGCCGGGGTCGGAAACATCTACGCCGACGAGGCGCTCTTCAGGGCACGGCTTCATCCCCTCTCGCCGGCGGGCTCGATGCGGCCCGAGCATCACGAGGCGCTCCGCGAGGGAGTGATCGAGGCGCTGGAGGCCGGCATCGACGGCGGCGGGGCCTCGATCGACGACTACCGCGACAGTCGTGGCGAGCGGGGCACCATGCAGGAGAGGTTCCTCGTCCACACCCGGGAGGGGGAGCCCTGCCCGTCCTGCGGAGCGCCGATCACGCGGATCGTGGTCTCCGGCCGCTCGACTTACTACTGCCCCAGCTGCCAGATACGGCTGCGGCGCCGTCCGCGCCGCCGGTCAGCCTAGGTGGGTGGCGGGCAAGACCCTCAAGACCGAGGCCGTCGTCCTGCGCAGCATTCGCTACGGCGAGGCCGACCGCATCCTCCATCTCTACTCATGCCAGCGGGGACGGATCGGGGCGATCGCCAAGGGCGCCCGCCGCCCCAAGTCCCGCTTCGGCGGCCGTCTGGAGCCCTTCTTCCGGCTCGACTTGCTGCTGCACGAAGGGCGCGGCGAGCTGCTCACCGTCACCCAGGCCAACACGATCGAGGGGTACCCGCGCGTGCGCTCCTCCGCGCCCGCGCTCACCGCGGCTGCCCGGGGCTGCGACGCGGTGCTGCGCCTGCTCGACTCGGCCGAGCCCAATCCGCCCGCCTACAACCTGCTCTGCCGCTACCTGTCGCTGCTCGACGACCCATCAAGCCACGGGACCTCGCTGCAGACGGCGCTCTCGTTCCGGCTCAAGCTGGCACTTGCGGCTGGCTTCTCGCCCGAGCTGGCTTCCTGCACGCACTGTGGCGAGGCGGAGCACCTGGTCGGCTTCTCGGGCGCGGCGGGTGGCATCGTCTGCGCTGGCTGTGAGGCGGGGTCTTTCCCGCTGTCCGAGGGGGCGCACCGCTTCATGGTCGATTCGATCGCCAGGCCGTTGGCCGAGGCACCCGCCGCCGGGGAGCCGGAGCTGCGCCAGGCGGAGCGGGCGATCGGCGAGACGCTGGAGCATCACGCCCACGTGCAGCTGCGGTCCGCCGCGTAGGATCGGAGGCCTTGGAGGCGACGGCGACGTTCGAGGATCGTGTACGAGCTTGGGAGGCCGAGTTCCTCTCCGATCTGGCGACGCCTTCTTACCCCGCCCGGCGCCAGGCGGAGGAGCCAGACAGCCCGCTCCGCACGCCCTTCCAGCGCGACCGCGACCGCATCGTCCACTCGAAGGCTTTTCGCCGCCTCAAGCACAAGACGCAGGTCTTCATCGCGCCCGAAGGGGACCACTACCGCACCCGCCTCACTCACACCCTGGAGGCCTGCGGCATCGCTCGTACCGTGGCCCGCGCGCTCGGGCTCAACGAGGACCTGACCGAGGCGATCGGGCTCGGTCACGATCTCGGCCACCCACCGTTCGGGCATACCGGCGAGGACGCGCTCGACGAGGCGCTGCGCGAGCGCTGCGGGCACGGCTTCAAGCACAACGTCCACTCGCTCCGAGTGGTCGACGTGCTGGAGCGAGACGGGAAGGGCCTGAACCTGACCGAGCAGGTTCGCAATGGCATCCTCAACCACACTGGCTCGGACCGGCCGGCCACGCTGGAGGGGCGGATCGTCAAGCTGGTCGATCGGGTTGCCTACATCAACCACGACATCGATGACGCGCTGCGGGCCGGGATCCTTCGCTCCGAGGACCTGCCCGCCGCCGAGATCGAGCTGCTCGGCCCCACCGGCTCGGCGCGGATCGACAGGTTGGTGCGCGACATAGTCGAGCGCTCCCGCGTCGCCGGCGATATCGAGCAGAGCGAGGAGGTCGGGGGGGCGATGCTGCGCTTGCGCAAGTTCATGTTCGACCGTGTCTACCTCGGAGACGCGGCACGTCGCGAGCACGAGCGGGCGAGCAGCGCGATCCGCGGTCTCTTCGAGCACTACATGGCGCACCCCGGCGAGGTGCCGGAGGGAGAGCCGGGGGCGAGTGAGTGCCAGCGGGTGGCCGACTACATCGCCGGCATGACCGATCGCTACTGCATCGCGCGCTTCACCGAGCTGACTGTCCCGGAGGAGTCGCGTTTCTGATGGCGCTGATCTCCGAGGAGAGCCTGGAGCGGGTAAAGCAGGCGGTCGACATCGTCGAGGTGATCTCCGCCCACACTGACCTGCGTCGCCAGGGTGCCCGCTGGGTCGGCCTCTGCCCGTTCCACGAGGAGCGCACGCCGTCGTTCTCTGTCGATGCCCAGGAAAAGCTCTACCACTGCTTCGGCTGCGGTGTGGGCGGTGACACGATCAAGTTCGTCGAAGAGAAGGAGGGCCTTGGCTTCGCCGAGGCGGTCGAGCTGCTCGCCGACCGCTACGGGGTCGAGCTGCAGCGCGAGCGCGAGGACCCCCGCGCGGAGGCCAAGAGACAGCAGCGACGGCGGTTGGGCGAGCTGCTCGACCGCACCGCGGCGTTCTACGCGCAATACCTCTGGGACTCCGAGGAGGCGGAGAAGGCTCGCGAGTACCTGGCCGAGCGCGGGCTCGGGGAGGAGGCACTGCGGGCCTTCGGGGTTGGCTATGCGCCGAGCGCCTGGGACACCGTCCTGCTGCGCGGGCAGCGCGCCGGCTTCAAGGTCGAGGAGCTGCGCGCGGTGGGGCTGGCGCAGCGGGGGAGGGGCGGCGGCGAGTACGATCGCTTCCGCTCGCGGATCATGTTCCCGATCCGCGACCGCCGCGGTCGCACGCTCGGCTTCGGCGGGCGGGCGATGCGCTCCGACCAGGGAGCGAAGTACGTCAACACCGCCGAGACCGATTTCTTCCACAAGAGCCGCATCCTGTACGGGGTCGACCTCGCCAAGGAGGCGATTGCGAAGACCGGTCGCGCGGTCGTGGTCGAGGGCTATACCGACGTCCTGGCGCTGCACCAAGCGGGGATAGTCGAGGCGGTCGGGGTGATGGGCACGGCGATCACCGACGATCAGGTTGCCGCGCTCTCGGGGATGGTCGAGGAGGTTGTGCTGGCTCTCGACGCGGATTCGGCCGGGCAGGAGGCGATGCTGCGGGCGCAACGGGTGGCCGCCGGGCGCCAGGTGAGGCTGCGCGTCGCCGCGATGCCGGCCGGCGAGGATCCGGCCGAGATGATGGCTGCGGAGGGGGGCGCGGAGCGCTTCCGGGCGCTAGTCGAGGGCGCCGTCGACCTGCCGGCCTTCCAGGTCGGTCTGGTGCTGGAGGGGACCGACGCATCCTCGCCGGCCGAGCGCGACCGGGCGCTGAGCGAGTTGGCGCCAATCCTGGCCGAGATGGGAGAAAGCCAGGTGGCAAGCCGTGAAGAGCTTGAACGGCAGGTCACGGACAGGCTCGACTTCGATCCCGCGACTGTAAGGAGCCGGGTCGTGGCAGCGCAGCCGGTCAGCGGTGGCAAAGCGGCTCTGGCCCCGGCAGGGTCTCGCGCCGGCGGAGGCTCCGCTTCCTCGCGGCCAACCGCGCAGCGGAGCGCGACCGCGGCGCTGACCTCGCGTGAACGGCGAGAGCGCGCCCTGCTGGCAATGTGTATCGCGCTGCCGGACGAGGGCAGGGAGTACATGGCCCGCCTCACCGACGAGCATCTTTCGGCCAGTGGCGCCCGTGTGGCGGCCTGGTTGCGCGAGCATCCCGAGGACCCGGCGTCCAATCTGCCGCACGACGACGACCAGCTCGCCGGCCTGATCGCCGAGCTGGTCATCCTCGCCCACGACGAGCCAGCCTCGACCGAGGCGATGGAGCTCAACTTCCTCCTCCTGGAGCAGCGTCGGCTCGAGTCCGAGATCGCCGCCGCCGGCGAGGCTGACGATTACGAGCGCCGCGCGACCCTCAGCCGCGAGCGCGCCGCCCTGGTCGAGCGCATAGCCCGCACCGAGCGCGTCGGGGGCTAGCCGCTAAATTCCGTCCTTGCCGATCCGGGGTAGCTCAATCGGTAGAGCACTCGGCTGTTAACCGAGTTGTTGTGGGTTCGAGTCCCACCCCCGGAGCTTCTGTTAGGCGTGCGAGCCGGTGCGTGCAAGCTGCTCGACCAGATCGGCCCCACGCTCGGCACCGTCATGGTCTCGCGACCATGCGGCCAGCTCGCGGGCGCGGGCTGTGAACGATGGGTCGGCGAGGATGCGGCGGACCGCCCAGCGCAGGGGGGCGGGGCGACAGAGGCGCCAGGGGAGCGAGAGGCCGGCCTTAGCCCAGTTGACCCGCATCGCGGTCTCGCTCATGTCGCCGATGATCGGGCTGATCAGCACCGGCGTGCCGGCAGCGAGCGCACGGGCCACGGTGCCGTGACCGCCATGCGAGATCGCCAGCGATGCCGCCGGCATCACCTGGCTGTAGCTGAGCCAATCGACAAGAACCGTGTTGTCGGGGACCTCGATCGGACGCTGGGGAACGACCCGGTTGGTCGTCGCAACCACCCGCACCCGCTCACCAGCCAGCGCCTCCAATGCCGTGCGGACCAGGTGGTTGCCGGAGTCGTGCGCGGTGCTCGGCGCGACGAGGACGAGCGGGTCGTCGCCCGCTGGCAACTCGATCTCAGGGTGGGGGATCTCGAAGCTCATCGGTCCGGTCACCTCGACCCCGGACGGCCACTGGCGCGGGTACTCGAGCTGCGGAAAGGTGCCGACCAGCGCCAGGTCGGGGCTGATCCCACCGTGGAAGCGCTCGGTGGGGGCCAGCCCGAGCCGCGCCCGCTGCCGGTTGAGGTCGCGACGCCCCTGCTCGAGGCCGACGTTCAGCGCCCGCTGTCCGGCCCGCCAGACGCCGCGCCCCAGAGGCGTGCGCGGGGGCCGCAGGCCGATGGCGAAGAAAGGGAGACCCGGCTCGACCACCGGATAGATATGCGGGATCAGGGTCGCCAGCGGTATCCCCGCGGCCTCGGCCGCCAGCGCCGGCGCGAGGGTGAGGATGTCGCTGACCACAGCGTGCGGGCGCATCTCCTCCAGCAATGGCAGCAGCGCGCGCGCCGCCCCTGCCGCGTGTGCGCCCTCCGTCGAGTCGGGGTCTGGCGGGGGGAACATCCTGTATTCCTCCGCTGCCGCGAAGCCCAGCCCAACCCCCTCCACCGCCGCTCGCCGCTCCTCCCAGGTCTCGACCGTCACCTCGTGGCCGCGCCCGGCCAGAGCACGGCCGAGGGCTATCGCGGGGAAGACGTGGCCTGGGTCGCCAAAGGCGGCGACCAGGAACCTCACGGCGTGTCGAGGCCCTCGCTGGGGCGGTTGAAGACAATCTCGGGCACGTGGCAGTTGCGCGAGGTGTTGAGCAGGAAGCGAACCGCCTCACCGATGTCCTCGGGCCGAATCATCTCCTCACCGGGCACCTGGCCCTTTGCGAACTCGGTCATCGGGGTGTCGACGAAGCCAGGCGCCAGCGCCGTGCACTGGACCCCGGCGCCGCCAACCTCGCGGTGGGTCGACTGAGTGAAGTTGATCACCGCACCCTTGGTCGCTGCGTAGACCGAGAGCCAGGCCTGTCCGCCTTTGCCGGCGATCGAGGCGGTGTTGACGATCAGCGCCTTGCCGTGCTCGGCGCCTGCCTCGCGCAGCATCGGCAGGCCCTCGCGGGTGCCGATGATCAGCGCTCGCAGGTTGACCGCGAGCTGCATGTCGAGGTGCTTGGTCTGGATTTCCTCCATCGGCGCACCGATGCCCACCCCGGCGTTGTTGACCAGAACGTCGAGGCGGCCATATGCCTCGCGGTGCTTGGCGAAGACGCCGACCACGTCCTCCTCGTCGGTCATGTTGGCGGCAACGCTCTGGACCGCGGAGGCGGTGGCGCGCAGCTCCTCCGCGGCGCTCTCCAGCTTCTCCGGCCGCCGGGCGGAGACGGTCAGCGCGTATCCCTCTTCGCCGAGGGTACGGGCGATAGCCAGCCCGATCCCGCTCGAAGCTCCCGTGATCAGTGCCGCTCGATCCGCCAAGTCTCCCCCCTTCGTACCGGTCTGCGTTGGGGTTTCACCCTATACGCCGCCTGGGCGACGTGTTCGCAGGGCAGATGCCCTGGCTCGCGGCCGAATAACATGGCCGCCCCGATGTCTCCGCGCCGTGCCACCAGCGTTCTCGCCTGTTTGCTCGCAGCCGGCGCGTTTCTCGCCGGCTGCGGTGGCTCCGATTCGTCCACGTCGTCGCCTGGCACCGCCGCGAACAGGCCCGCACCGCCCACGGGCGAGTTCCCCAAAACCGAAGGGAAGACGCTGAGGGAGATCGTGAAAGAGGCGGATTCGCACTCCGAACTCGTCGTCTCCCCGGCAGCGCTTGCTTTCTACGAGGGCGAGAACCTCTACCCGTTCGGGGTATTCCATCCCGATCGCACCCAGGTCGACGACGCCCGGGTGGCGCTCTACGTCGCCAAGGTGCCGCAGGCGTCACCGGGGAGCGGTGGAATCGCCAAGAGCGGCAAAGAGAGGAAAGGGGCTATCGCGAGAGCGCGCACCGAAGCGCTCGAAGCGCCGGCCATTGGGCCGTATCCAGCCGCGATCGAAAGCCTCGCAACCGATCCAGCCTTCCGTGCCCAGACGACGACCAGCGACCCAGATGCCGCCACGGTCGTCTACACGACGGATATCGACTTTCCAAGCGACGGGGAGTGGCGGATCGCTGCCCTGATCGAGCAGGGGGGCGAAACTGCCGCGTCGCTTCTCCCCAGCGCTTCGGTCGGCGAGTTCAAAGGCGTACCGCAGGTAGGGGAGAAGGCGCCGCGGATCCACACGCCGACCCCGTCCGACGTCGGCGGGGACCTTTCGGCGATCACCACCCGCATCCCCCCCGACACCCAAAACCGGGTCGATTACGCAGACGTTCTGGGCAAGGAACCGATCATCCTCTTGTTTGCGACCCCCCAGTTCTGCCAGAGTCGGGTATGTGGCCCCGTCGTCGACGTGGCCGAGCAGGTCAAGCAGCAGTACGGCGACGACGCCGCGTTCATCCATATGGAGATCTACAAGGACAACGATCCAAGCAAGGGCGTCCGCCCCCAGGTGAGGGCGTTCCACCTGCCAAGCGAGCCTTGGCTGTTCGCAGTCGATCGCGATGGGACGATCCAAGCGGTGATCGAGGGGGCCTTCGGCGTCGAACGCCTGACCAAGGTCGTGAAAGAGGTGACGGGGAATGAGTGAGAAAACCGCGCCCGATTCAGAGCTGCTGAATTCGTTTGCCGAGGAGGCGCGGCGGCGCTGCGACGTGATCGCGGCCGGGCTCGCGACGGAGACCAACGACTTCGAGACCCTGCGTTCCGAAGCGCATGCCCTGAAGGGCACCGCGGGCGCGGTCGGCCTGCGCCGCCTCGCCGAGCTTGCAGGGCTAATGGAATCCGACCTCGCCGAAGCGAAGAAGTCGGGGGTCCTCCGGGGTGGCCGCTCCCACCAGATCGCCGATGCCGCCAAGGCACTCTCGGAAGGCGCCAAAGCCGCCGCGGAGGGCAAAGAAGAGCCCCCCGATGTGGGCCGCTCCCTCGCCCAGCTGTTCAGCGCCTGACCCGACCCAGTCGGCCCACCGCGCGCTACCCTCGCCCCTCCGGGGCGGTAGCTCAGCTGGTTAGAGCAGCGGACTCATAATCCGTGGAGCGCAGGTTCGAGTCCTGCCCGCCCCATCCCCAGCGTCTCTCGCGTCGAAAAAGTAGACTCGCTTGGTACCGAGATGGAGATAGCAGGGGATCAATGACGCACAGAGACGCCATCGGTCGTTCACGTACGCATGCATCCAACTCGTGGTTTCTGTCGTCGGCCATTGCCGTTTCCTTGGCAGCGTGCTTGGTCGCGTCGCCTGTGAGCGCTGCGCCAAGCTGGCTGCCCCCGGCAAATGTCTCCGGAGTTGAGAGGACTGCCGAGTTCCCACAGATCGCTGTGGATTCCCAAGGCAACGCGACCGCAATATGGCGGCGCTGGAGCGGCGAAAAGCCCATCGCCAAGAGCGCTGGCCGGCGCGTCGGCGGGTTCGAAGTCCAGCAGGCCGACACTGCCGGCTTCTTGCGTCTCGGGAAGCAAAGGGGCTACGAGATCGCCCTCTACATGCCAAACGATCGAGTCGTCCTCTTCTATGCGTTTCACAGCAAGAGGTCTAGGAACGAATCCTTCAAAGTCTCGTACAGCATCTACGCCGCGCGCAATCTGGGGGACCTGGCGCAGGGCCTGGTGCGGGCGCGGTTCGGTTCGCTGGGCCGGGTCGCCCTGCGGTTCCGGCAAAGCGGGCGGATGACCAAGGACGATCCGCAGCCAGGGTGCGAAGGGGGGTCGGAGACGACCGAAGAGGGCAGGTTCGTCGGCCACCTCCGCTTTCGCGGCGAGGGCGACTACTTCCATGTCTCTTCCGCCAAGGGCAAGGCCTACATCGTTCGCTCACCTCGCCTCAGGTGCAAGAAGGGACGGGCGACGGAGCCCCACCCCAAGTCGTTGCGGAGGTATGTCGCACCCAGCCCTCTGTTCTCCGACCGGAACAGCATCGCCCTCCTCTACTCGTCCACTCGTACACAGGGCCGCTATGTCGGGATCACGGCCATGCATGCGGAGGGGTCCCCGCCGGGGGCGGACGTTGAATTGGGGATCGTCGAGCCGAGGCACGGGATGGCGATCGGCCATGGCGTCTCCCTCAACGGGCCTGCGGGGACGCTGCTCACGAGCCTGCCCGGCGTGCATCCCGCTACGGCCACGCTGGCGCCGCCAGCGCCGTTCTACGGAAAAGCCGCCTACTCGGAGGAGTCGGGTGCCTGGACCGGCACGCTCGGCGTCAAGCTCCCCGGCCTGAACCTGCCGCTGACCGGGCCCGACTTCAACGTCCACCTCTGTGTGAGCCCGTTGAAAGACAGGGACGGCTGCGACTTCTTCAAAGCGGAGTCGCCGTCCTACCGCAGACTGGCGTGGCCGGGGCGGGCGTCGCGATGAGGTTACGGCAGGCGGCCGTCGCGGTGCTTGCGCTTGCCGCCCTCTCCTGCTCTCCGGGAAGCGTTGGGGCCAAGGCCAGGCATGGTCCGCCGCCCGTCAATCAGTGGATGGACATCGAACTCAGGGGTTCCAACGGCTACTCGATTCAGATCAGCGTTAATCCACGCCGGCATCTGATCCTGCGGGCGACCAAGGAGAGATTCTCCGCCGAATACCTGACTCGGGACGTCCTTGCCGACGCCGATCGGGTGAGTGCGAAGCTGCTCGGCCTGGGCAGGATCTCGGTGCGGTTTCACCCGCGTGGGCCGGTTCGCCACCCCTCGCCGCCCGGCTGCCGGGGCGAGAGACCACGGGTGCAGGCAGGTGTGGTCCGCGGGACGATCAGGTTCGTCGGCGAGCGGGGATACACCCAGGTCAGGGTGCGTGAAGCCAATGCGGCGATCGAAGAACCGAAGAGCCGGTTCTGCCGGTACCGAGCGACGTTCGAACCGAATCCCCGCGAGCGTGACTGGGTCAGCAAGTTCGAGGCCGTGGGCGAAGGGGTCGATTTCATCGCAAGGAAGTACCGGCCCGGCGTGATCGAGGGCGGCGAGGCCCTCTACTTCGTCGAAACGGGGGAAGCGTTCGAGACGGCCTCTGGCCGGCGGCTGCCTCTCACCATCTATAGGCAGCTGCTGGTCGCCGCCGGCGCTTCCACCTTCCGCGACGCTCGACCCGAACACCTGACCGTCTCGCCGCCGCCGCCGTTCAGCGGCACCGGCACCCTCGCTCGCACCGCCGAATCTGTCTTTACCTGGAGAGGCGACCTCTCGGTTCAGTTCCCAGGCCTCGACCCAATCCCCTTGGCTGGTCCCAGCTTTTTCGGATCTGACTACTGCCTGCGGAAATCGGGTTGCGTCAGCCTGGACCTCTACTACCCTGAGGCATAGACCAATCCTGTTCATCACCTAGGCCCGGTATGCGGAACTCGAGGTCGGCGCGGCGGTGATCCATTACGACCAGGATTACGACACACTCGCGGAGCTGATGGGAGTCGATTCGGTCTGGTTGGCGCCCGCAGTGACACTTCTGTAGTTACGGACAGAATGGACCGGTTTTCATCCGGCGCCGAAGCACCCCACTCTTGGCCACTGCTCGCTCTGCGGGCCGGGGAGGCCAGGCCTCTGCGGGTCAACCGTTCGTCAGACGCCCTGAAAACTTGGTCCCGAAATTGGTCCCCGACTCCACCGAGCTCAGCCGAACTCCTTGGACGTGATTCGCTCCATCAGGCCAGATTCGGCTCTATCGAGCCTGGTCGTGTCGGTCGGACGATTGAGGCAACGCCAATACACTGGATTCATGAGGCGCCGGTGCTTGCAGCGGTAATGGTTTGCGGGGTCGCCCGCAAAACCCATTGGGACTCAAAGGGATCTCTGTGATCCGCGGTGTGCTCTGGTTGGGGCTGATCCTGTCAATCGCGCTAGCCGTCAGCGCGACCTTCTCGGTTGCAGCGGTCCCAGACGGCCCGCGGCTCGCGATCATCAGGGACTTCCCCTACCCCAAGAGTCTGACTGAAATCGCAACCGTCAACGCTGTTGGTGGCGCGCTCCAGACGGTGGTGAGGGATGAAGACCTGGTGAGGAACGAAGGCCCCTTCGGGATAAACGGTTCTCACCCGACCTTCTCGCCTGATGGCAGCCTTATTGCCTTTACCGGCTCTGCCCGTCGGGGCGGCGGAGAAGTGGAAAGCCCAGTGATACTGGTGGTCGGTGCGGACGGGGCCGGGCTGTGGGCGCTGAGGGGGACCTTTACCGAAGCGGAGCCCATCTTCGCACCGGACGGCCACACGATTGCCTTCGCCACCCTGAAGGTCGTCAACGGTCCTCTCGATCGGGATGGAGCCAGCGTCCTCCTGGGAATCCGGTCGGTGGATATCGAAGACGGCTCCCAGCGCATGGTGACCCCGTGGCGCCCGTGGGGCAAGGGCGCTGTCCTGTACCCGTCCTCCTACTCGTCCGACGGATCGACCCTGGCCGTCACCGCTTGGCCTTTCAACGGCTCCACGAGGGCGAGGGCCGTCGCCGTTCGTCTCGACGGCAGCGGTTCGACCCTGCTCGCCAAGAATGCAGAAGAGCCGGTCTATTCACCCGATGGGTCGCGGATCGCATTCGTTCGAGTGCATACCCAGGTGAAGCATCTTCCGCACCGCCGCAAGCACACGATCATTCGCAAAGACCTCTATGTCATGCGCGCGGACGGTTCGGGTCTCACCCAACTCACCCATAATCCCCGCTTGCTTGAGGAGTGGCCAAGCTGGGACCCATCGGGCGAGAGGATTGCCTTCAACAGCTATCGGCCGGGACCCGGACCCCTTCGTCTGCCATCTGACACTTCCGTAATGCAGATCAACGCCGACGGGACCTGCTTGACGAAGGTGCTGGCTTCTCGGTCTCAGCGCCAGAGCCTCGGCGGTGTCGCCTGGCAGCCGGGCCCGGGCCGCGGGGCAGGCCCGATTGAGTGCGGCGGATGACCGCGACGCCACCGGCTGCCTCTAAGCTTCTTTCTCGCGGAAGCTTGGTCCCGAAATTGGTCCCCGACTCCACTGAACTTAGCCGAACTCCTTGGACGTGATTTGTTCTACCGGGCCAGATTCGGCTATTGCCACTCCTCGGCGGCTGCGCGAGGCTGTGCCAACTGTTGATAGCGAATTGCCCGCCGCGTGGCTCCGGCCAGTTTCTTGACCGCGATCCTTTCTTTTGCGACCTCGTCTCCATGCAAGCTGAAGGTGTCATGGCGACCGAGCTCCGGGTCGAAGAATCCCAAATAACCGCCAGGGTTGACTCCGAAGGACGGCAGCGATTTTCCGTCATGCAGTCGACCTAGGAAGTCATTGCGTGCGCCCTCCTCCTCGCTTTCGGTGAAGTAGAGCGGCAGGACGAAGTTCGACACCTCAACCGAGTCGATCTCGTAGGTCTCGGCCTGAACGGCATCCGACATCTCATACCAGTGGAAGACATCGCGATCCCGCTCCGCCGGGTGCGGGCCCACAACCAGCAGGTTGACGTGCGGATCGCCGATCAACTCGAGCGCCTCATGCGACAGGGTGACCGACCATTTCTCCCCGAGTTGCTTTGAGAGCTCGGTAAAGACGAACCCGAATGGGATTCCGCTGCTGTTTTCGGCGTGGTAGCCGAGGGCGTTGTCGACATTGACGTCATCCCAGAGGTAAAGGACTGCATCTCCCCGCATATCCACCAAACGCTGCTCGTCGGGCTGGAGCCCAGTGTGTCCCTCGAGGCGGAGCTCGGCACTGCAGCCCCAGTAAGGCTCATAGTCTTGGGTGATCTGGCGATTGATGGCCCGGATCGCCTCAAGAACCTCCTCGTCCGAGAGTTTGCCAGTGGTGTGGTTGATAACCGAGATCTGCATGGCCCCTCCTTTTGGGGGCTATCGAGGCCCCGTCTTTCCCGCGCTAGTCCTCATCCTATACAGGATTCGACTATTGATAAGGCAGTTCGAAGATACTCGACAGTTTTTGCCTCATGTCGCCGAGCTACCAGGGGCTGGGACTCCGCACCTCGACCTCTATCGGGCCAGGCTGGCTCTAAGGCGGGCTCCAGCCCGCCTCAACACGTGCGTCGCACTTTTAGCTTTGCCTCTCGATAGCTCTTCGTGTTTCGGCTAATTTGCTTCGCCTGTCTGCGCCGCTGCGCCTGAGACGACGAATCGCTGTAGCGGCGTCGTACGAGGTTCAGGCGGACCTGGGCCTTGCGCAGCTCGCGTTTTGCAAGTTGGCAGGGCAGAGGATCGGGACCCGCGATGGGGCTTGTGGGTTGCTCCCGGAGAGAGAAGCTGGCGGGCTCATCGCGGGCGTCACGGGTATTTCTTCAGCTGGCGCTTCCGGTGGATCGCTGAGGAAGTCTTTGGCGATCGTCACACCATCTTGAAAAATCACCGTGGTGCCTTCGGCTTCGCTGGATCGGTAGTTGCCGAGCTTCCAGTTGGTGGGTTCGACGCCGAGCGTGTCGATCTCAGTGACCTCACCCAGCGATTGCCCGTTGAGCCAGACCTCCATCGAGCCTTTGATGCCGAAGGTGATTCGGTAGACCAGCTCGAACCACTGGGCGTTGCCGGGAATGTCGAATTCGTAATAGATCGATTTCTGGGTGCCCGAGCCGATCAGAAGCTTTTTCGCTCCGTCTTTCTCGAAAGTCTGAAGGCTGAGCGGCGGCGCGCCTGGACTGGAATCGTGCCATTGGCAGAGAATCAAGAAGTGATTCCAGTCGATGCTTTCGAACGGCAGGTAGAGCAGGTGGCGGAAGTAGCGCGTTTCACCAGCGTGGAATTCATGATCGGGCACGGCCTCGGATCGGTTGCTGCCCGCGATCAGTTCGTCGCCCTCACGACGTTCGAAGCGTGCGGCATAGACCCCCTCGCCAACCGGGCTTTTCACAATGGTGGCGCGGCCTGCGGCTGCCTGCACTTCTAGATATTGGGAGAAGTCACCGGTCTCAAAGTTGCCGATGAAGTCTTCCCAGGCAGCCTGCGCATGGGCTGGGCTTGCGAGAAGCATCAAGCCCATTACCAATGTGAGAACAAGTTTTTTCGAAGTCATTTGGGTTGCTTATCGCAAACAAAGCTGCTTCTTATCGAGTAGGGCGGCGATTCACTATTTGGTCGAGCGTGGTGTTGCCGCCGATCTCAACCCAACCGTCGACACTGGGACGGCAGACGAGAACCGAGCCGTGACCCTGATGGATCGTGACTGGCCGGCCGAGCTGTGCGCATAGAACCAGGGCGGCGGACCCGGTTGCCTCGTCCTCGGCGATTCCGGCCTGCGGGGCGAAGGAACGGGCACGGATCGTCCCTGCCGCCTCGTCGATCCACGCCCAGGCATAGGTGTTGCGGGCCCGGTCCGGTGTGACGCTCAGCGCTTTCACCTCGGCCGGCGTCTCGAGCTGGATGTATTCGAACGATGGCGCCCATTCGGGACGTGCGGTAACAAAGGCGGCGCCATCCGCGAAGCGCACGTCGACCTCCCCGGCAGGCGGTCGCAACTTGCCGGGGCAAGCTCCCTCGTGAGCCAGCAGCCAAGCCGTGCCGACCGTGGGGTGACCGGCGAAGGGAAGCTCCAGCTCCGGCGAGTAGATGCGCATCCGACCCGTGGCGCGGTCATCCAGGAAGACCGTCTCGCTGAACCCAAGTTCGGCGGCGATGCCCTGCCGGTCGGGCTCCCGTATCCGACCGCCGTCGAGGAAGACACCGAGTGGGTTTCCCCACTCTCCATCCTCGTTGACGAAGACGCGAAGGACGTGCAGGACCGGCACCGAAGCGATCTTAGGCATTGCTGCCCGCAGGGGGTGGCCGCCAAGACGCTTGGCTGCGAAGATCGCCTCAACTTCATGTCCGTTCACCAACGAGAGGAGTCGATGTGTCAGAGGATGGTTTGAAGCGAAGGTCGATCCGGCGCGCGCCAGCGCTCTTAGTCGCGCTCTCAATCGGTGTCGCCGGGGTTGCCTGGGCCGGCTGCGGGGACAGCAACGACAACCCCAGCGATGCGCAGGAACGGATCGAAAAGGGTGCCGAAGAAGCGAAGCAAGGGGTCGAAACGGGCAAGGAAGAAATCAAAAAGGGCTTCGAAAAGGCAGAAAAGGAAGCGAAGCAGGGCGTCGAAAGCGGCTCAGAAGAAGCGCGGAAGGCAATCGAAAGGGGCAAGGCGGAAGCGCAGAAGGGGCTTGAAGAAGGCCAGGCCCAGGCCGAAAAGGGAATTGAAGAAGCCGAAAAGTACGCGCCCTAGCCAGGTGCGGACGCCGGGCTCGCCTCTTCCGCGAGATCCCAGGCGAGAGCCTCGACGACGTGCGGGTCGAACTGGCTTCCGGAGTTGCGACGCAGCTCGGCCAGTGCCTCGTCGGGGCTGACCGGCTCTCGATAGGGCCGTCGCTCGGTCATCGCCGCGAAGGCGACTGAGACGGCGATGACCCGTGCTCCCAGGGGGATCATTTCGCCGGCCAGGCCGTCCGGGTAGCCGCTGCCATCGAAGTGCTCCGCGCTCGAGCGAACCAGGCGGGCGACCGTGGCGAGCCCCGGGGCCGCGGAGACGATTCGCGCGCCGCCGGCCGTGTGGCTGCGCACAATCGCGCGCTCAGCTTCGTCGAGAGCCTCCTTTTCGAGGATTGACTCCGGCACCGCGAGCAGCCCCACGTCCTGCAGCTCGGCCGCGAGGGCGACATCGTCGATTTCCTCGCGGCTCATCCCGAGCCGGCGTCCCAAGGCGATTGCCCGGTAAGCGACGACACGCAGGTGGTCGCGCAAGTCCGGTCGTCTGGCGCTCAGCGCCGCAATCAACACGGCATGCGCTTGTCGCCTCGCCGAACGGTGCTGTCGCTGCTTGTGTGCGGCGAGTCGCTGTCCGGCGATTTGCAGGGCGAGCGCTGCCTCGTCTGCCTCCTCGGGGATGGTCGCCTCGCCGTAGGTGGTACCGAGCGAGAGGCGGTCGTTGTCGTCTGCCTGCAGCGATGCCGTCGCGGCCAGCACGATCTCGCCCAGCTGGCTGCTGCCAGCTGGGGCCAGGGCGGCGAAGCGCCCTCCGTCGCTGCGATAGGCGACCCCCCCAAGCGGGGCAACCGATGAAACGAGGTTGGCCGCGAACCTCCGCAGCAGGGCGTCGCCAGCAGCGAAGCCGAAGCGATCGTTGTATGCCCGCAGGCCGTCGAGCTCGAACAGGACCAGCACCTGACTACCCGACCGGCTCTCGACCACGCTGGCGATGTCCGCCTCCAGCTTGTGCTGGTTTTCGAGGCCGGTCACCTGATCGCTGCGCGCGCTCTCCTCGTGCCACTCGAGGACGCTGGACTGCTTGAGCAGCGTGTCGATCGTCCGCGCGAAGACGGCGATGATCAGGCCGAGCGTCAGCCAGAAGACCAGCGCGGGAACGCGTTGGTTGAGGTGGTCGTAGACGAGCAGCGTGATCGCCAAGACGGCGAATACGGACGGCCCGATCGCCGATCTCCAGCCAAGCGTGTACACGACGCTTTCATCGGACCGGCCCCCGCCGTCCCCAAGCATCGCGGACGATTGGTCGAAATCGTGCGACGACGCCTACCCTTGCCCCATGACCGATCGCCGCGAATTGGACGAGTTCGAATCGCTGGTGGCCGACGCAATCGACGCCCTTCCCGAGGAATTCCAACGAGTGCTTGCGAAGGTTGCGGTGATCGTCTCCAGTCGGGGCTCAGAGGTGCATGCCTACGGGCACTATTTCGGCGACGGAGTGGCACAGGAACGCTACGAGGACCGCATCGTCATTTACCGCGACACGCTGGAACGTGACTTCGGCCATGACCGAGAGCTGCTCGCCAGACAGGTTGAGCGCACGCTGCGGCACGAGCTGGCGCATCACCTTGGCTGGGACGAGGGGGGAGTCGGTGGGCTGGGGCTTTGACCGGCCCGCCGCCTTTTAGGGCTAGCGGACCACGCAGTCGCGGACCAGCGTTGGGCTGAGCCGCTTGCCATCGGCAAAGAGAAAGGTGGCTTTGGTGAAGGAAAAAAGGGCCCCTGGGAAGCCAGCCGGCGCAGCGCAGCGGGCACTGAGGAAGCTGCGTTTCTCACCTTGGTAGCGGTAGGTGCGACCAAAGACGAGCGAGACGTTGGTGACGTAGCCGAGGTCTGAGGCGATCAGCGGAATTTTGGTGTTGAGCACCGTTCCGAACTTACCCTGGCGTGGGTGCCGGATCTTGAAGGTCAGGACGACCGTCGCCTCGACGGGGTTCGAGCCGTGGATGTGCAGGAGGACCGCCGGTCTGCCTTTGGAGCGGCCATTGAAGGCGAGCATCTTCCCTTTGATCGGGAAGGGCGTCCGGTCGGGGAACTCGACGTTGGCACTGAACTGGCCGTGGCCGACCAAGGCGCTGTGGCAGCGGGCGAGGGCCAGCCGCGAGTCGGTCGACTCGAGCAGGCCGGCGCGGCAGATCGGCAGGCCTTCCGTGGAGAGACGGCCGTAACGGTTAACCGCGAGAGTGATGGTGCGAAGTTGTGGCGGCCGGCTGCCGTCGGCGGTTTTAACCGAGACATTCAGGTTCACCGTGACCGGGACGTCACGATCGCGCGGCAGCGCCCGGGGGGCAAAGCCCCCGTTGAAGCTGACGAACAGGCCGTCATCGGCCTTGATCTCCGCGCGGGCGAGCGCGGCGCCGGCGAGCAGCGCAGCACCGAGTACCGCTATGAGTGCTAGCCGCTTCATCGTTTCCCAAAGAAGTCTATTCCGGTGCCTCCGGCTACCCAGGGAGCTTCGGTTAAGCCTGATCTCGAGGCTAGGGTTGAGGCATGGCGACAGGTGGGCGCTGGATTGAGCTCTCAGAGGGCGACGAGTTCGCGGGCTACAGGATCGAGCGCAGTCTCGGGCGCGGTGGCATGGGCGTGCTCTATCTGGCAGTCGAGCCGGGCCTCGAGCGCCGTGTCGCGCTGAAGTTGATCGCACCCGAGGCCGCGGCCGACGAAGTCTTCGCGCGCCGCTTCGCCGAGGAGTCGAGGATCGCCGCTTCGATCGAGCACCCCAACGTGGTGCCGATCTACGCCGCTGGGGAAGAAGACGGCGTGCCCTTCATCGCGATGCGCTACGTGTCGGGTTCCGATCTGGGAAAGCGTCTTGGCCGGGAAGGCCGGCTACAGCCCGCGGTGGCGACGGCGCTGATCGCCCAGGTCGGCAACGGACTCGACGCCATCCATGCCGCCGGGCTGGTCCATCGCGACGTGAAGCCGGCCAACGTGCTTCTCGGGGAGGGGGAGCACGCCTACATCACCGACTTTGGCGTTGCCCGCAACGTCTCCACCGAGTCCGGCCTGACCCAGACCGGCCGCTTCGTCGGCACTCTGGACTACGTCGCCCCCGAGCAGATATCGGGAGGGGACGTCGACGCACGAGCCGATGTCTACGCGCTGGGTTGCCTGCTGTTCAAGTCGCTGACCGGTGAGGTCCCTTTTCCCAAGGATGGCGAGGCGGCCCGGCTTTACGCCCATCTCCACGATCCGCCACCGGCGCCCTCGCTGTACGCGACCGAGGTCTCGATGGCATTGGACGACGTGGCGATCCGGGCGATGTCGAAGCAGCCCGGAGATCGCTATCCGTCGGCCGGCGATCTCGGCCGAGCTGCTGTTGCGGCGCTGGGCGGGGAGCGGCCTGCTGTCCCCGAGCGGACCGTGGCGACGGGAGCGGCAGCGACGCGGGAGTCGGCGGTGCCCGAGACCGCGACCGTCGCGACGCCGGCCGCGAATGAGACCGCTCCAACCAGGCGCATCGACCCCGGGTCATCGGGGGGGCGAGCGGGCTCCGGCCGTCGGCGGTGGCTTGCGCTGGCTGGGGGCACCGCGACCATCGCGGCGATCGTGGTGGCGATAGCTCTCGCGAGTGGCGGAGGGGGTGGCGCCGATCCTCCCACCGGCGGGGGCGGGGCGAAGGCACGGGGACCCGCCAATGCGGCAGCCGAACCGAAGGCGCTGACCGCATCGCAGCTGAGGCAAAAGGCCGACGCGATCTGTGCCGATAGCCAGGAGGCGTACAAGGGCGTCTTCTCGCAGGCGAGCGAGGAATTGCCGGACATGGCCTACTCGCTCGCCCTGGTCGGGATCTCGACCCGAGCTGTTGGCCGTTTCGGAGCGCTGACGCCGCCAGCGCCACTTGCGGACGACTACGAGCGGTACGTGCGGACCCAGGAGAGGGTCAAGGAGTACGACCGGCAGGCGTTGTCGGCCGCCAGGGCGGGTGACGCAACCGCCTATCTCGCGGCTCGCAAGCGCCGCGACAACGAGGCCGGCGAGCGTTACGAGCTGGCGCGAGCGCTCGGCTTTGAGACGTGTAGCCCGAACCCCGAATAGATGGCGACGCGAGCCGAGATAGAGACCTGGGTCGCCGCTTACGAGCGTGCCTGGCGCAGCGCCGGCACCGACTCCCTGCGTGCCCTGTTCACCGAGGACGCCAGCTACCGGATGTCTCCCTATGAGGAGCCGGCGGTCGGTCTCGCGGCGATTGGCGAGTTGTGGGAGCGTGAGCGGGAGGGGCCGGACGAGGACTTCGAGATGGGCTACGAGATCGTCGCGGTCGAGGGAGAAACCGCGGTCGCACGGGTCGAGGTCCAGTACGGGCGGGGGGTTGAGTACCGGGACCTTTGGATCATTCGCCTCGCGGCGGACAGCCGCTGTCGCGAGTTCGAAGAGTGGCCGTTTTGGCCGGGTCAGAGATTTGTCGCCGAAGGAGGGAACGAGTGAGATCGCACACCGCGTACATGACCTTCGAGACCAGCGAGCGTCGCGAGCTGATCCGGATCACCGAGGAGGTGCAAGCGGCAGTCGACGAGGCCCGGATCGCGGAGGGGATGGTGCTTGTTTCGGCGATGCACATCACCGCGGGAGTCTGGGTCAACGACGACGAGCCGGGTCTGCACGAGGATGTGCTCGAGTGGCTCGACAAAGTCGCGCCACCCAGCTGGAAGCCCCCGGTCGACGAGGTCGCGAAGGAGCTGCTCCCCGAGGGGGGCGACTACCGCCACCACCGAGGCGGCGAGGACAACGGCGACGCCCATCTGAAGAACCTCTTAGTCCACCACCAGGCGGTCGTCCCGGTCACCGCCGGCCGACTGGATCTCGGCCCCTGGCAGCAGGTGTTCTACTGCGAGTTCGATGGTCGCCGGCCCAAGCGATTGGTGATCAAGGCGATGGGGGAGTAGGGGGCTGCTCGAACCATGACGAACGTTTTCATCGCTCCAGCCGCGGACCGCACCGCGCTTCGAAACCTGCAGGACACGGTAATGACCCCGGTTGAGCCGAGTCGGCTGGAGGGCCTCAGCAGAAAGGCCCTGAAGCGGGCGCGGACGGCGCCGGACGGGGTCACTGCGTGGGGCACCCAACGAGGGAAAGACGACATCAACGTCGCGACCTGGCGAGCGATGCAGCCCGGTGACTGGATTTTCTTCTATTCGGACGGTCACTTCCCATTTGCCGGGCGCCTGCTGCTGCGCGAACACTCGCTGAACGTCGCCGAGCGTCTCTGGAGCTCCGACGGAGACGGGACCTGGGAGTTCATGTACTTGATGGACGAGCTGCGGAGAATCGACGTGCCGAGGAAGCTCGTTCTCGAAGCCCTCGATTACAAGTCGAACTTCTATCCGCAGGGTTTCATGCGCGTCGATCGGGACCTACCCAGCCGATTCGGAAGCGTGGAGAGGATGCTCGGTGAGCTTGCCGAGACCGGCGAGGAGCTCAAGCGAGTGGTGGATGCCATCCAGGACGGCGACGACCTGGCGGCAACGATCGCCTCCGACCGCCTCGCAAATCGGATCTCCAAGTCCGCGGCAGCCGCGGCAGTCGAGAGCTGTATGACCTCGGGTCCACCGGAGGTGAGGACGGAGAACGCCAAGAGGTACAGGCGTAACCAGCGACTCGTCACCAACCTCAAGGCGCTCTACGACGGTCGCTGTCAGTGCTGCGACTTCACCTTCGTAAAGGCGGACGGCGAGCCCTACAGCGAGGCGGCCCACCTTCGCAGGATCTCTTTG
The DNA here is from genome assembly GCA_044867645.1 of Solirubrobacterales bacterium. GTDB lineage: Bacteria > Actinomycetota > Thermoleophilia > Solirubrobacterales > 70-9 > VRUE01. The sequence goes on from JBIOVI010000032.1 coordinate 20,975, forward strand.
GGCGAGGCTGATCTCGACGTCAAGGACAACCTTCTCGTGCTGTGCGCGAACCACCACAGGATGCTCGATTTTGGGGCGATCGAGATCGAGTACGACGCCGCGGCAGACGAGCTTCTCCTGCGCCGGGACGGGAAAGTCGAGAAGCTGACGAACAAGCACATCGGGGTTGGCAGGCCGAAGAAAAAGAAGAGAAGGAAGAAGTCGGCCGGCTAGTCGTTTTCACTGTCTCCGCCGGGGTGAGTTACCCGTTCGGCGCGGTGGCGGACCTCTTCGACGGTCTCGCGGGTGGCGGCCAGCGCCTCCTCGCGGGCGGCGGCAACGCCCTCGCTCGGCTTGCCGCCGACAATGTCGCGGAAGGCATTCTTGAAGCGCTCGGTGCGGCGGTCGGGGGGGAAGCGGGCTTCGGCCTTCGCTTGCTTTGCGGGACGGCGCTCGGCGTAGCGGCGGCGAGCCCAGGGTGAGCCGGGCTTGCCGAGTCGCAGGGCCCCATAGAGCGCGATCGGGAAGACGAAGAAGCCGACGGTGCCATGCAGCACCCGCTGCTTGGCGAAGCAGCTCGCGACCAGCGCGAACAAGGCCGCAGCGCCGACGATGCTCACCACGGTCTCTTCCGCTGAGCCGGTGTCGAAGCTGAACGGGCTGAAGCCGAGCAGGATCAGCATCATTCCGGCCGCCGCAATCACCGTCGCATCGATCGAGCTGCGCCCCTCCTCGGCCCAGTAAACGTCCTCGAGATAGACCCAAAGCGCGAACTCGTCGATCGTAAGGCCGGCGCCGATGCCGAAGAGGAAGGCGCAGATTTCCGCGTAGGGGCTGTCCCCGAGCGCCGCCAGTCCCAGGGTGCCGGAGATCATCATCGTCACGATCCCGAAGACCAGATGGTGGAGGTGGACGCCGCCCTCGCTGACCACGCTGCCCGGCCACCAGGGCACTCGCGGGCTGCGCATCAGCCGCGTGCTCATGCGGATGAAGGCGAAGGAGAGGATGAACCCGACCAGGACCAGGAAGAGGCCCTGTTTTTCGTCGGCGAGGATCTGGTCGTTCCAGAAGTCGCTGAGGATCGTTGCCGTGATCATTCGCTGGACGGAGACGAGTGTAGTTGCGGGCCTCCGCCGTCCTTCTTGGCGATCAGGTCGAGGGTGAGCAGGACAGCGGCGACGGCGTAGAAGGGCGTCAGCAGGATGTTCGATGCGGTGTCGGTCAGCCACTCCGCGATCAGCGATTCGCCAAGCAGGGTGTGGGTCAGCGAGGTCGCCAAGTTGGTGATCGCGTCGCTGGCGATCTCGATCGGCACCAGGACCGCCAGCACGAGCCAGAAATGACCGCGAACCAGCCGATAGCTGCGGGCAAAGGCCGCGCGGACGCCGTGGTGCTCGATCTCCACCACCGGTGCGGCGAGGCCGAGATAGACGAAGGCAAGGATTCCCGGCACGACAAATGCCACCAGGCCAACCGCGGCAAGGACGCCGAAGATCAGGTCGACGGCGATCAGCGTCCGGTAGTCGACCATGCCGGCCACCTGGCGCAGCGAAGGCGGCTCGCCGTCATGGGGATGGGTGAGCGCGATCGCGACCGCTCCCGTATAGAAGACCTCGCCGATCAGCCCGGTCGTGGTGAGCAGCAATAGCGCCAGGGCAGCGCCGCCGATCTCCGCGGCGCTGCCAAAATCGAGCGAGGTGACGTCTGCATGCACCGGGATCGCGTGGATCAGGCCGAGGGGCACGAAGACGAAGAAGGCGAGCGGCAGCAACGTCCCGACCCAGGCGAAATAGGTGCGGACGATCCGCCGGTAGGTGGAGGGGAGCGTCATTCCGCGGGCGCGATCGCACCTGGCGTCGCTATACGACGCTGGATGCAGCCTCGGTTCATCGACGTCGCTTTCCCGAGGGGCGACGGCCGCGCTCCTCCAGCTTCGACTGCGACGATTGCGAAGCCGGGACCTGCTTCAGCTCGCGCAGGCCGGGTACGAGGATTTCTTCAGCGCACTGGCGGTGCCAATGGTGATGCTCGGTGCCACCCAGCCGCAGCACGTACTGGACGACGGTGTGCTCCGTGCCGATCGGAATGTCGCCATGGCAACCCGGGCAGCGGTAGAGCTTCTGCCCAAAGCTGCGGATCAGCCAGACCTCGTTGCCTTCTTCGTCGTAGCCGCGCAGGCTCCAGCGTTTGCTGGGGAGGCCAGCGCCCGCGTTCATCGCCTCGAAAGCCAGGCGAAGCCAGCGGCCATGGCCACATTGGCGACCCCGGCGAGGCGCAGGGCCGTCTTCGCGCCGGGACGGCTGAGCGCGGGGGACTCCGCCCAGAGGGCGTCGGTCGCGATCTCGGTGCCGCGCAGCCAAGCCAGCGCCCACCAGTCGCGCTGCTCTCCGCGCCGATCCGCGAGCAGGTGCGCCGCGGCAAAAGTGAGCCAGATCGGACCGCAGCGGCGCAACAGGTGGATCGCATCCGGAGAGGGCTCCTCGTGTCCGAAGAACGACGTCAGCATCCCGCGCGGAGCCGCGATCGAGGCCGTGCCGAGGAACAGATCGAAAGCGATCATGTTGCGATTGGTGATGCGAAGGGCCTGCTCGACGGTCATCTGGGTCCCCATCCAACCAGATTGGAAGGGAAAGCAGGCGAACCGGCGAAATGGACCGCCGTGACCAAGACCGCAACGAAATCCCCCCAGCTCAAGAGCCTTTCCGAGTACATCCAGGAGCGCTTCGAAGAGTTTTCGCGCTCGCAGAAAGACGTGGCCCGCTACATCGTCGACCATCTCGACGAGGCAGCCTTCCTCACTGCCGAGGAGCTGGCCAGGAGAGCGAGCACCTCCTCATCGACGGTGGTGCGCTTCTCCCAGGCCCTCGGCTTCGAGGGTTATCCGGAGCTTCAGCAGGCCGCGATCGAGGAGTACCGCAGCGCTACCGTCTCGGGCGGCGGCACCGCGGCCGGGGGCGCCGCGCTCTTCTCCTTCGACCATTCCGAGCTCGAGGGCTCGCTGAGCGCCGACTACTCGAACCTCGAGGAAACCGCGCGCAACCTCACCCGCGAGCAGGTCGACGGCGCCGTCGCGGCCCTGGCGAAAGCACAGCGCGTTGTGATCGTCGGGGTCGATCAGATGGCCTTCTTCGCCAGCTACCTGCGCCACATCCTCAGCCTGCTCGACATCCGCGCCGAAATCGTCGCCAGCACCGGTGGCGAGTCGTTGCAGCGGCTCGGGCGGATCGACGAGGAAACCCTGGTCATCGTGCTCTCTTGCGGCCGCGCCCACCCGCTGCTGCTGCGGGCGATGAAGCTTGCCCTGCACCGTCACGCTCGTACCCTGGCGATCTCCGACGCCTCGCTGTCCGAGGTCGGCGAGCACGCCGAGCAGACCCTCTACTTCTCCTCCAACAGCCCCTCATTCGCCCGCTCCAACACGGCGCTGATGGCGCTGGTCCAGGGCCTCGCGCACGGTCTCTACGCGCGCGACGAAGCAGCTCATAAAGATCGCATCCGCGCTTACAAACTGAAGTAACCCAAGCTCACCGCGCGGCGGGTCCTGTCACCGATCTGGTGCCACCACCCCTGCGGTAGCTAAAGCTTCCTCGGGGCGGTCCCCCAGATCGGCGCCACCCACCGCGAGGAAAGCTGGCGTCTCTCCCGCGTGACAGGACCCGCCGCGCCAGGGACGTAATATTCGAGCCGATGGCTGAGAAGGCGACGTTTCGCGTAAAGACCGGTTTGGCGGAGATGCTCAAGGGCGGGGTGATCATGGATGTGGTCACGCCTGAGCAGGCGCTAATCGCCGAGGAGGCGGGTGCTTGCGCGGTGATGGCCCTGGAGCGCGTTCCCGCTGACATCCGCCGCGACGGCGGCGTCGCCCGCATGTCGGATCCGGCGATGATCAAAGGAATCCAGGAGGCGGTGA
>JBIOVI010000033.1:0-14138 GCA_044867645.1 Solirubrobacterales bacterium
GAAGGTCCATAGTGGTGCTCGATCACCGGCACGTCTAGTGGGCAACTTGCAATACGGCGGCGCCGCGCAGGCTGCCGCTGCGGATCGAGTCGATCGCCTTGTTGGCCCCCTCCAGTGGGTGGACCTCCACCTCGGTCCGCACTGGGACCTGCGGTGCCAGCTCGAGGAACTCCTCACCGTCGCGGCGGGTCAGGTTGGCGACCGAGCAAAGGGTCCGCTCGCCCCAGAGAGACTCGTAGGGAAATGAGGGGATATCGCTCATGTGGATGCCGGCGCTGATGATCGTCGCCCCCTTGGCGCTGACCCGCAGCGCCTCCGGCATCAGCGCCCCGACCGGGGCAAAGACGATCGCGCCGTCGAGCTCCTCTGGCGGATTCTCGCCGGAGGCGCCGGCCCACTCGGCGCCGAGGCCACGGGCGAACCTCTGCCCCTCGGTATCTCCCTCGCGGGTGAAGACGAAGACTCGCCGGCTTTGGTGGACGGCGACCTGACAGAGGATGTGCGCCGAGGCGCCGAAGCCGTAGAACCCGATCCGCTCCGCGTCGCCGACCAGACGAAGCGCCCGGTAGCCGATCAGCCCGGCACAGAGGAGGGGCGCCGCTTCCTCGCCGGACATGTCCGGCGGCAGCGAGAAGCAGAAGCGCTCGTCGGCGACCGCCAGCTCGGCGTAGCCGCCGTCGACGTCATAGCCGGTGAAGCGGGCGCGGTCGCAGAGGTTCTCGCGACCGCTCGTGCAGTAACGGCACACCCCGCAGGTCCAGCCCAGCCAGGGAACGCCGACCCGCTCGCCGGGTGCGAACCGCTCCGCCCCCTCCCCCGTACCGACAACCGTGCCGACGATCTGGTGGCCGAGGACCAGCGGCAGCTTCGGCTCGGTCAGCTCACCGTCGACGATGTGGAGATCGGTGCGACAGACGCCGCAGGCCGCCACCGAGACCAGCACCTGCCCGGAGCCGGGCTCGGGATCGGGCAGCTCAGCGAGCCGCAGCGGCTGCCGCTGCTGCTCGAGGAGCATCGCTCGCATCGCTCGCCTACCCGGCAAGCGCCGGCTTTGCAGCCGGATACGTCTCGACGATCTCGTAGAGAGTCGTGCGCTGGGCCGGAACCCGGCCCGCGGCGCGAGCCGCCTCGATCAGCTGCTCGGGCTCCAATCGCACTCCGTGCTGGGAGCCCGCCATGCGCGAGATGTTCTCCTCCATCAGCGTGCCGCCGAGGTCGTTGACCCCCCAGCGCAGCGCCTCCGTCGCCGCCTCCAGGCCCATCTTCACCCAGCTCGCCTGCAGGTTGGGGATCGTTCTCCCCAAAGCCAGCCGGAAGGCGGCGGTGTGCTTGAGGTTCTCGCTCGCCGAGATCTCCTCGATGCCGTGGGTACGGCCGAGCATCGTGTTGAAGGGGATGAAGCTGAGCGGCACGAACTCGGTGATGCCGCCGGTCCGCTCCTGCAGCGCCCGCACGACGCGCATGTGCCGCGCCAGCTCGCGCGGCTCCTCGATGTGGCCGAACATCACGGTCGAGGTCGATCGCAGTCCGGCCCGGTGCGACGCTTCGATGATCTCCACCCAACGCTCGACCGGCAGCTTGTTGGGGGAGATCCGCTGGCGAACGCCGTCGTCGAGCACCTCGGCGGCGGTACCGGGCGTCGAACCGAGCCCACACTCGAGCAGGTACTCGAAGACCTCCTCCGGCTCCTTGCCGGAGCGCTCGCACATGTAGTGGACCTCCATCGGCGAGTAGGCGTGGAGGTGCAGCTCGGGTGCCACCCCCTTCGCCAGACGAAGCCACTTGCCGTACTCCTCCAGGGTCAGGTCCGGATGGATCCCTCCCTGCATGCAGATCTCGGTCGCGCCGAACTCGACCGCCTCGCCGATCCGCTCGGCGAAGTCCTCCTCGCTGACCTCGTAGGCGTCGGGCGAGCGCCGCCCCTGGCCAAATCCGCAGAAGGCGCAGCCGACGACGCAGATGTTGGTGAAGTTGATGTTGCGGTTGACGACAAACGTCGCCCGGTCGCCAGCCAGCTCCGCCCGCAGCTCGTCGGCAGCAATCCGCATTTCCTCGATGACCTCGGTCCGAGTCTCGGCAAAGAGCGCGGTCAGCTCATCCTCGCTCAACTCAATCCCATCGCGTCCCTTCGCGATCGCCTGCGGCGCCAAACCCGAATCAATCGTCTCGTCCCGCCGCCTCCCCGACCCTCTTCGTGGAATGAAGCTCCAGTACTTCAGCTTGATCACATCGAGCACCCCTTGCTCCATCCACTCCGCATCCATGTACTGCGAGTAGACACAAAGTCGCTCGGTCAGCGCGTAGCCCTTGGGGGCAAGCCCCTTACGCACCTCGTGCGGGCTGGGAAACGCATGCTCCGGTGAGATGTGATCGCCATTGGCCGACAGCCCGCCCAGATCCGTCGCCCCAGCCTCCACTAGCTCAGCCCAGGCGTCAGACAGATTCGGCGGCACCTGAATCCCGACATCTGGCATCAGCCGCTTGCACTCGCAGATAAGGCGCTTGATGTCGTCGACGGTGATCTCTGAAGCCCAAGGGGGGCGGGCCGACGGGGACCCCTCCGCCGGGGCTCCGTCTCGCAGCGGTTCAGGGCTCATAGGAGTCGCGCTCCGCGAGTTCCCTGCAGAGGGGTCCCCGCCACCCCGCCCACGGTCGCCGTCGGAGGCATCCCCGTCGGTCGACCATCGCTGCTGGGAAGCTGCATCGGCGATCTCGGCCACCTCGCGCCCGTAGTAGCGCGGGTGCGGGACAAAGTTCTGGAGGATGATCTCCTGGAGATGGCCGTACTCGCGATGCAGGTCGGCGAGAGCTTCCAGCGAAGCCACTTGCTCTTCAGCGGTCTCTCCGATACCGACCAGGATGCCGCTGGTGAATGGGATCCTTAGCTCACCAGCCGCCTCGATAGCCGCCAGACGCTTGGCGGGGTGCTTGGTCGGGGAGCCGGCGTGGACGGTGTCCATCAGGCGCTCGGAGACCGACTCGAGCATTAGGCCCTGGGAAGCAGTCACCTCCCGCAGACGACCCAGGTCCTCGTGGTCGAGAACCCCAATGTTGGTGTGCGGGAGGATGCCGCGCTCCAGGGCCCGTTCGCAGGCCCAGACGACGTAGGAGGTGAAGTCGTCGTGGCCCCACTCGCTCAAACGGGCAGCAACGTCCGGATTGACCTCGGGGCGCTCTCCCGTGAGAACCAGGAGCTCCTTTGCGTTGCGGCGCTCCGCCTCGTCCAAGCGCTTCTCGACCTCGTCGGGCGCGTAGATATGCGCCCGGTGCGTCGCGAAGGCGCAGTACTTGCAGTAGCACTGACAAGTACGGGAGAGGGAGAGCGTGTAGTTCCGCGAGAAGGTGACCCGGCGCACGGCTTCCAAGCTACTGCAAGCATGCCGCCGCCGGGCCCATGCGGCCCGGCGGGCTTACGACCGGAGGGGGCCTACGCTCAGGCGGTGGAACCGGCGCCGGGCTTGGGCGCGACAGGCGCCTTGACCCGCTCGGGCGGTTCGGTCGGCGCGGGCCCACCCGACTCGAGCACGACCTTGAAGACCACCGCCGCGAGCAGCGAGCCGACGATCGGGCCGAGCAGGTAGGGCCAGACGCCGCCCCACTCGTTGCCGACCAGCGCCGGGCCGAACCAGCGCGCCGGGTTGAAGGAGCCGCCGGTCAGCGGTCCGCCGACCATGACGATGAAACCGAGCGTGGTGCCGATTGCCAGCGGAGCCCAATCCTTGACGCTCTTCTTCGAGTAGACGGCGGCGAGGATCACCAGGACCAGGCAAAAGGTGCCGATCGCCTCGATGATCGAGCCTTGGAAGTTGCCCCCGAGCAGACCGCTCACTTCCGCAGCGCCGTAATGCGTGGCGCGTCCCTCGTCGAGCAGCAGGCCCTTGGCGAGCAGCGCGCCCAGCACGCCGCCGGAGAGCTGGGCAAGGATGTAGATCAGCGCGTCGACCGGCGCGATCCGTTTGATTGCCGCAGCGGCCAGGGTGACGGCGGGGTTGAAGTGGCCGCCGCTGACCACGCCGAACATGACGATCAGCCCGAACAGCAGAAATCCATGGACGAGACCGACGACAGCGAAGTCCGAGCCGAACTGGGCCTGGTTGCCGGTGGCCACAAATAGCACGACTACGCTGACGATGAAGAACACCAGCAAGAAAGTGCCGATCAGCTCGGCGAGATATGCCGCAAGTCCTCGTTCCTGCACTGGTTACGCCTCCTCTGGTCCCTTGATCCCGTACTCGGTTTCGGGGCGGGAGTGTATCCGGATTAACTAAGGAATAGTTTTCTCTGTCGAATGAGACGAGTTGCCGCGCTGCTGGCGGCCGCTCTGCTGCTCACCGGCGTGGCCGGCTGCGGTGGAGACGGCGCTGAACCGGGCGCGCCGAAAGGCGTGACGCTCGTGCTCGATTTCGTGCCCAACGCGGTCCACTCGGGCATCTACGCTGCGCAGCGCCAGGGCTTCTACCGGGATGCGGGAATCGACCTGACGATCCGCCAGCCGGGCGAATCGACCGACGCGCCGAAGCTGCTCGAGGCCGGCCGCGCCGACTTCGCCATCCTCGACATCCACGACTTGGGAATCGCCCGCGAGCGTGGCCTCGACGTGGTCGGGACGATGCCGATCGTCCAGCGTCCGCTCGCCGCGGTGATCGCTCGTGGCGCCGGGCCGGTGCGGCGGCCGCGCGATCTCGCCGGACACACCGTCGGCGTCACCGGCCTCCCTTCCGACGAAGCCGTGGTCGACTCCGAGGTGGCGGCGGACGGTGGCGACCCGGCGCGTGTCGACCGAGTGACGATCGGCTTCAACGCGGTCTCTTCGCTGGCGGCGGGCAAGGTGGATGCCGCGACGGGCTTCTGGAACGCGGAGGGAGTAGCACTGCGGCGAGAGGGCATCCCGATCCGGGTCTTCAAGGTCGACCGCTACGGCGCCCCGCCCTACCCGGAGCTGGTCCTCACCGCCTCCCGCCAGACGATCGAACGCGACCCGGGACTGGTCGATGCCGTCGTCGCGGCCACGAACCGGGGCTACGAGATCGCTTACGACCACCCCGCCAGGGCGCTCGACGACCTGCTCGCCGCCGTGCCGAGCCTCGACCGAGCCGACCAGTCGGCACAGCTTCGTGCACTGCGGTCGGACCTTCACCCCGCGCCCTTCAACCCGGCGGTGCTGCGCGAATGGGCCGCTTGGGATCTGGAACACGGCCTGCTCCAACGACGACTTGACGTGGACGAGGCCTTCCGACTGAACCCATAGCGGGTGGGATGACCGGGTCATCCTCCACAGGTACGCTGCTGGGGTGAGCCTTGCCGGCGACTTCAAGCAAGTGTTGGATTCGCTGCCGCCCGATTGGACGGATCTCGAGCTGGACCTGCGGATCGACGACGAGAGCCAATACATCGACACGGCAGTCGTACTCAGCCAGGTCAACGCTCAGCCCTACTCCGCGGCCGACTGGGATTGGCGACTGCTGATCGCCCATAGCTTCGGACACGCCGCCGCCGCGGAGACCGTGGCCGGCGTGCTGGAGAAGCTCGACCAGGAGGGCGTCTCCGGCGAGATGCAGGTTCGGGAGGTTCGCGAGGGCCGTGCCGAGGTCGTGCAGATGTGGGGCCGGCCAGAGAGCGTCCGCGAAGAGTTCCGCCAGCGCCGCGCGCTCTAGTGGCCCGCGTCGTCGCCGTTGCCGCCGACCTGTTGCTCGGCAGCAAGGTGGAGGCGACGCTGAGCGCCGCCGGTCACGACGTGATCCTCTCCCCCGCCCTGGCCGAAGCGCCGCTGGACAATGCCGACCTGCTCGTGGCCGACCTCGACACCGAGAACCCCGAGGCGCTCGTCGGACTCGGCATCCCGGTCCTGGGCTACTACTCGCACGTCAACGTCGAGACCAAGGAAGCCGCCGAGGCCGCCGGCGTCGACCTGGCGGTCCCCCGCTCCCGCATGGCGCGCGAGCTGCCGCAGCTCGTCGAACGCCTGCTCTCCGATTCGTAGCCGGCCTCTACGCGAACAGGTCGGCGATCAAGAAGACGTTGAGGCCGATGATCAGCGCCGCGAGCGCCCCGGCAAGCGCGGTCAACCAGCCGGGATTGGCGAGCTCGCCCATGACGTCGCGGCGGCGAGCGATCAACAGCAGCGGCACCAGGGCGAAGGGGATGCCGAAGGAGAGCACGACCTGGCTCAGCACGAGCGCGTCGGTCGGGTTGAAGCCGATCGCCAGGACCAGCAGGGCCGGAGCGAGGGTGATCGCGCGGCGCAGAAAGAGGGGGATCCTGCGCCGGATGAAACCCTGCATCACGACCTGGCCGGCCATCGTCCCAACCGAAGAGGAGGCGAAGCCGGAGGCGAGCAGGGCGATGCCGAACACCGTCGCGGCATTGCCGGAGACCAGCGTCCGCAGCCCGTCGAAGGCGCCTTCGATCGAGTCGATCTCGGTCAGACCGCTGCCGTGGAAGAGCGCCGCGGCGACGATCATCATCGAGAGATTGACCACGCCGGCCAGCGAGAGGGCGATCACCACATCGACTTTCTCGAAGCCGAGGATCCGCTTCCTCTCCGCGCCGTTGCGCCCGACGATCCGCTTCTGGGTCAGCGCCGAGTGCAGATAGACGACGTGCGGCATCACCGTCGCGCCGATGATCCCGGTGGCGAGCAGGAGGCTCTCGGTTCCGGCGAACCCCGGCACGAATAGGTGCTTGGCTACTTCCCCGCCGGCCGGCTTCGCGTGGAACAGCTCGACCACGAAGGAGGCGACGACGACCCCGACGAGCGCCGTGATCCCCGCCTCCAGCCGCCGGAAGCCCATCTGCTGCAGGGCGAGGATCGCGAAGGCGCCGGCGCCGGCGATCAGCCCGGCTGGGAAAAGCGGGATCCCGAACAGCAGGTTGAGGCCCAGCGCGGCCCCCACCACCTCGGCGATGTCGGTCGCCATCGCGACCAGCTCGGCCTGCAGCCAGAGCCCGATCGAGGTCCGCCGCGAGAAGGTCTCCCGGCAGAGCTCAGCGAGGTTCCTGCCGGTCGCGATCCCGAGCTTCGCCGACTGGGTCTGAACGAGCATCGCGATCAGATTGGCCGCGAGCACGACCCAGAGCAGCAGGTAGCCGAACTTGGCGCCGCCGGCGATGTTGGTGGCGAAGTTGCCGGGGTCGATGTAGGCGACGGCGGCGACGAAGGCCGGTCCGAGGAACGGCCAGACACGGCCGAGCCCCCGACTGTGCCCGTCCAGCGAGCGCCTCGCCGCGGCGGCAATTGCAGCCTCGCCGGGGAGGACATCCTCGACCCGAGGTCCTTGCGGGGCAAGAGTGCCGGGTGTCCCCCCTGCGGAAGCATTGGAGCCCTCCCCCGACAAGTATCCGTGAGGCCGTTTCAATGCGGGTTTCTGCAGGGAAGGCACCCGGCACTCCTAGGCTTCAGGCAACTCCAGATCGGGACCTGGAATCGGCGTACCGTGCGGGTCGTAGCTGGGCTCGCCGAGCTTGGCCGCGATCAGGTGCTCCAGCTCCTCGGAGATGTAGTGCTCGAGCACCTCCGCCTCCTCATGGACGCGGTCGTCGGGCATCCCCAATGCCTCGGAGAGATAGGCCTCGATCAGGCGATGGTGGCGGATCACCTCCAGCGCCACCTTCTCCCCAGCCGGCGTCAGGGTAACGCCCTTGTAGGGCAGGTAGTCGACGAGGCCGAGCCCGGCGAGGCGCTTCAGCATCGAGGTCGCAGTCGCCGGCGTCACCCCCAGCCGCTCCGCCACCTCACCGTTGAGGACCGGCCCATTGCGACCCTGCGAGAGGGCGTAGATCGCCTTCGCGTAGTCCTCGATCGCCTCTGTATGGAGCTGGCGCTCGCCGCGCGGTTTGAGACTGCGAGAAGCCATCAGACGCTCACCAGCAGCCCCGTGGCGAACATCAGGGCCAGGCCGGCCAGGATGCCGGCGACGGCGAGCGGGTGCAGGGCCCGGCCGGCCTCATCGCGGATCGAGGGCAGGATCTGCTGCACCACCTGGGCGATCGCCCCTGCCCCAGCGCCGAGCAGGAAGGCGGCGAGGCTGGCGTCGAAGGCGGTGGCGCCGATCGCCGCGCCGAGGATCGCCGGCGCTCCCGCCACCAGGCCGAGCAGGGCGAGGCGCCCGACCCCCGGTCGCTCGTCGGCGAGCGGAGCCACCACCGCCAACCCCTCGGTGGTGTTGTGGATCGCGAAGCCGACGACCAGGAAGGCGCCCAGCGCCAGCGCGCCGACCGCGTAGGCGGAGCCGATCGCCAGCCCCTCTCCGAGGTTGTGCAGGCCGATCCCGACCGCGATCAGCAACGCCAGCTGAGCTCCGGCGAGTCCCCCACCGCGCGCCGCCGCGCGCTCGCGCCGGGCGGTCATATGAGCATCGATTCCGGCCAGCAGCAGGTAGGCGGCCAGCGCCCCGACAAAGACGAGCGCCGCACCGCCGAACGCCTGCGGACCGGCGGCGGCCACCTCCACCCCCTCGCCCACCGCGTCGATCGCCAGGAAGGCGAGCAGGCCAACCGTCAGCGCCAGCAGGAAACGGACCCAGCGCGGGTCGATCCGGCGCACGAACGGCAGCCAGAGCATTCCGAGCGAAACCGGGATCACGCCGACGTAGATGCCCAGCAGCGCCATCAGGCCGAAGAAGCTGGCGTCCGTCTCCGGGGTTTCGGTCGCAACGTCGATCGCGTGTTCGACCGTGCCGCCGGTCGAGGTGAGCAGGAAGACCTCGTACGCCTCCCCCTCGATCCAGTCGTAGGGAATCGCGATCGTGGTCGTACCGAGCCGGCCGACCTCCTCAGTCGTCGCCTCGAAGTCGACGTAGGCGTCGTTGACGGAGACCTGGGCGATCTCGGCCGGGTCCGGGCCGTCGTTGCGGACGGTCAGCTCGATCTCCCCCGGCCGCAGCACAGTCCGCTCGACCGCCAGGTCCTCGACCGGCGGCCCGTTGCGCTCGGCAAGCCCGGGGGCGCCGAGCAGGGCGAAGGCGGCGATCGCCGCCGCGATCAGCGCCAGCGGCGCCAGCCCAAGAAGCCAGGCCGGCGCTCCCGGCCCGGACGGCGAGACGGCTGCTCCGCGCGCCTCGATCAGACCACCTCGAAGAAGCCGAGCCAGCCCAGCTCGGCGAACTCGGTCTTGTGGGCGTGGAACATGTAGCGCCCCTTGTAAGGGAAGCGCAGCTCGAGGATCCCCCGCTGCCCTTGCGCCTGCATGATCGTGTCGGTGAACTCGAGCGGTTGCAGCGAGGTTCCGGTCGGGTAGTAGTGAAAGAAGTTGGCGTGGACGTGGAACGAGTTGATCGGGTCGAACTCGACGATGTTCATCAGGTGGATCCGCACCAGCTCGTCGCGCTTCACCCGGATCGGGTTCCTCGCATAGTGGAAGCCGATCGAGTTGACCGCGTAGACCTCGTTGCCGAAGTCGAAGTTGGTGTCGAAGGCGTTCATCACCATGATCAGCTCGTCGGCGTCCTCCCTGCCCCGCTTCGGATCGACGATGAAGGCGCCGTAGAGGCCTTTTGCGATGTGCTCGGCGAGCGGCGTCGCGTGACAGTGGTAGAGGTGCATGCCGAACGGCTCGGCCTCGAACTCGTAGGTGAAGGTTTCGCCGCTGCGGACCAGACCACCGCCAATCCCCTCGCCGACTCCGGGCATGCCGTCCATGAAAGCCGGGTGGATGCCGTGGAAATGGATCGTGTGTGGATGCGAGGAGCCGTTGCCGAAGCGGATCCGCAGGCGCTCGCCCTCACGGCAGCGCAGGGTTGGACCCGGCACCCGCCCGTTGTAGGTCCAGGCCTCGTACTTGACACCGGGAGCGACCTCGATCTCCTTGTCGATGGCTACGAGCTCCCACTCGCGCAGCACCCGGCCGCTGGCGAGGCGGCGCGTCTTGCCCCAGTCGAAATCGCGGACCAGCGCCGACGGATCGAAGCCGTTGGCTCGGTGATTGACCTCACGGCCGGCGGCAAACCCGTTGTGAGAATGCATCCCCGCCGCTCCGCTCGTCGCTGGGTCGGTCGCGCCGTGGAGATGGCCGCCTTCCGCCGCGTCCGCGCCTTCGACCGCGTGGTGCAGGCCCCGGTGGGGAATCAGCTCGTGCAAAACCGGCAACGCGACTCCGGCGGCGGCCGCGCCACCCAGCAGCTTGCGTCTGCTGATCCGTCTGCCGTCGCTCATGGCGCCATTGTCATCATCAGGTTTTGACACGTCTAAATCTGATTTTGGCACATCTAAAAGAGGGCAGGCGGGTGATGGGGGATGACCCCTCCCTCGCAACAGCGGGGAGGCTCGTTCGGGGTCATCCCCCATCACCCGTGTCGCGTGCTTCCTAGAATCGAGGAGTGGCCGAAACGATGATGGTCGAGCTGGATGCCCAGTACCGGCAGCTGCGCGAGGAGTGTGGCCTGGTCGATCGCTCAGACCGTGGCAAGCTGATGATCGGCGGCGCCGAGGCCGTCGAGTATCTGCAGAGCCAGCTGACCAACGACGTCGAGGCCCTTGGTCCGGACGAAGGCCAGTACGCGGCGCTGTTGGACCGCAAGGGACACATGCAGGCCGACATGCGGGTGCTGCGTCCCTCCGCGGAGGAGCTGTGGCTCGATACCGAGCCAGAGGCGCTGGAGACGGTGCGGCGCCATCTCGAGATGTACAAGATCGGTCGCGAGGTGACGATCGCCGAGGTGACCGGCGAGCGGGGGATCTTCTCGCTGATCGGCCCCCGCGGCGTCGAGATCGCAGGCACGGCGGCGCTGTCCGAGCACGCCTGCGGTGCAGCTAGCGTCGGCGGAGTCGACTGCCTTGCGGTCGGCACGCCCGACGGCATCGACCTGATCGCAAAGCGCGCCGATGCCAAGTCCGTGCGCGATGCCCTGCTGACCGCTGGCGCCGTCGAGGTGGGACCCGCGGCTGCCGAGATCGTGCGGATCGAGGCCGGGAGGCCACGCTTCGGCGCCGAGATGAGCAGTGAGACGATGCCCGCCGAGGCCGGCATCGTCGAGAGGGCAATCAGCTTCACCAAGGGTTGCTATATCGGCCAGGAGCCAGTCGCCCGCCTCCATTACAAGGGACGGCCCAACCGCCGTCTGCGCGGTCTCGAGCTGAGTGCCCCCGCCCCCTCCGGGGTGGGCCTGAAGCTGGGTGAGAAGGAGGTCGGCAGGATCGGCAGCGCCTGCGTCTCTCCCGCCCGTGGACCGATCGGCCTGGCGATAGTCCGCCGCGAGGCGGAGCCCGGCGCGGAGCTAGCGGTAGGTGAAGATGGCGTTACGGCTCGCGTAGTCGACCTGCCGTTCGGCTAGATTCCGCTCCGATGGGGTATTGGCGAGGCAGGCGACTGTTCGCGGCGCCGCGCGCCGTCGCGGGTGTGACGTGCTGCGCGCTCGCGGCGCTGGCACTGGCGATGGCTGGCTGCGGCGCCGAGGAACACGTCAACGACCCCCGCCCCCAGGCGCCGACTCGGGTCAGCGTGGCGGTCACCGAGGACGGGATCACCGTGCAGCCGCAGCGGATCGCGATCGGGCCGGAACCGACCCAGCAGATCCCCCAGAACCAGAACGTCCGGCAGCCGCCCGTCCGCTCCGACGCGCCGCTCAACGTCGTCCTCGTCGCCGCCAACCTGACCGACGTCGACTCCCGCCTGGAGGTGCGAGGGACGGACAAGAACCTCAGCTCAGGACCGCTCTTCGCCAACGCCAACGTGACCCTCCAGGCAATCCTTCCCACCGGGATCTACCGAGTCAGCGCCGCCGACATCCCCGGCGCCAAATCCGCCACGCTGGTGGTTGGCCCCTACCGCTCGTCGTCAGAGAACGACCTGCTCCTTCCGTAGGCCGCTGCAAACCGGCGCATCTCGGCGTCCTCGGTCCACCGACCTGCTTGGTTTTCGCGGCCTACCCGTCTGAATCCATCGTCAAGATCGGTTCGATGACCATCGTGCTTGCAATCGCAGTCGCCCTGCTCGCCGCGGGGCTTCTTTATGCGCTGCTCTCCCGTCCCCGCGGGGAGATGTCCGAGGCGCCGGACTTGGGGCCGGCGATCCAGGAGGCAACCTCGAGAGCGGTCGCCGACCTACAGCGGATGAACGAGGAGTCGCGCAAGGTCGATGCCAAGACCGCCGAGGCGACCCTCGACAAACGCCAGGCGGAGATCAAAGCCCTCGCCGAGAGAATCGCCAAGGGCCAGGAGAAAATCGAGCGGGAGGTGCAGCGGCGTGGCGAGACCGACCTGCAGACCCGCACCCTGCTCGAGCAGATGGGCCAGACCGTCGGCAACCTCAACTCCGAGACCGCGGGCCTGAAGAAGGCGCTGCGCCAGCCGCAAACTCGTGGGCAGTGGGGCGAGCTGCAGCTCCGGCGCTGCGTGGAGATCGCCGGCATGACCGAGCACGTCGACTTCGAGCTGCAGGAGACGATCCAGACGGATGACGGCAAGCTGCGACCGGACGCCCGCTTCCTGCTGCCCGAGGGCCGCACCTTCGTGGCCGACTCGAAGGTCCCGCTCGACGCTTTCCTCGACGCCCAGGAGGCCGAGATCGAAGCCGAGCGCCTGATCCAGCTGGAGCGCCACGCCCGGCAGGCGCGCGAGCACATCCGCAGCCTCAGCTCCAAGGACTACCAGGGCCAGTTCAAGGCGGGCGAGATGCCCGACCTCGTGATCTGCTTCATCCCAAACGAGCCGGCTATGCACGCCGCCTTCGCCGCCGACCCGACTCTCTTCGACTACGCGCTGGAGCGCAACGTTCTCGTCGTCAGCCCGACCTCGCTGATCGGCCTGCTGCGAACGATGGAGCTCGGCTGGCGCCAGGAGCGGATGGTGGCCGAGGCGGCGGAGATCGCCGAGGCGGCGGGAACCCTGCATGCGCGCTTCGCCAAGTTCCTCAGCGACTTCAACAAGGTCGGCCGGGGCCTGACCTCGGCAGCCACCGCCTATGACTCCGCCGTCGGCTCGATGGAGCGCAGGCTGCTGCCGCAGCTGCGCAAGGTCGAGGGCCTCGGCGTCGCCCCAGGCAAGGAGATCGAGCCGCCCGAACCAGCCGAGATCACGGTGCGGGCGATCACGGCGCCCGAGCTGGACGAGGCCGACACCTCCGTGCTTGACTAGGATTCGCCGCCCGTCCTAAACGACCCGCGGAGGAGCCAGTTGGCTGTCGATACGAGCGCAGTTGCGAAGTTGGATGTTGAGCCCGGAACGCTGCCGGAGACGATGGCCGCGTGGGTGATCCGTCAGGAGCGCGAGGGCGAGCCAACCGACGCCTTCCAGCTCGAGCAGATCGAGGTCCCCGAGCCCGGCGCCTTCGAGGTGATCGTCAGGGTGATGGCCGCCGGAGTCAACTTCAACAACGTCTGGGCAGCGCTCGGCAAGCCAGTCTCGATCTTCGGCTACGGCGACCACCCCGAGTACGGCCATCACATCGGCGGCTCCGACGCCTCGGGGATCGTCTGGAAGGTCGGCGAGGGCGTCACGCGCTGGAAGCCCGGCGACGAGGTCGTCGTCCACTGCAACCAGGCCTCCTACGAGGACGTCGAGGTGCACGGGCTCGATCCGCTGGCGGCGCCGAGCCAGAAGATCTGGGGCTACGAGACGACCTGGGGTTCCTTCGCCCAGTTCACCAAGGTGCAGGCGCAGCAGCTCCTGCCCCGTCCCCAAAACCTTTCCTGGGTCGAGTCCTCCGCCTACGGCCTCACCTACTTCACCGCCTACCGGATGCTGATCGATCAGTGCAAGCTGCAGCCCGGCCACAACGTGTTGATCTGGGGCGCAGCCGGTGGCCTCGGCGTCTTCGCCGTACAGCTCTGCAAAGCAGCCGGCGCCAACGCCGTCGGCGTCGTCTCCTCCGATGAGAAGGGCGAGCTGGTCAAGCAGCTGGGCGCGGTCGACTACATCAACCGGGCTGAGTTCGGCGAGATGATGCGCACGCCGGAGAACCTCGCCGACAAGGCAGCCGACAAGGAGCGTTTCAAGGCCTCGCGCGGTTTCGCCAAGCGGGTCAAAGAGATCCTCGGCGACGCTCCCGACATCGTCTTCGAGCACGTCGGCCAGGCGACCTTCCCGACCTCGGTCTTCGTCGTCAAGCCCTTTGGCAAAGTCGTCATCTGCGGCGCCACCTCGGGCTTCCAGCTCGACTTCGACGTGCGCTACCTGTGGATGCGCCAGAAGCAGATCATCGGCTC
>JBIOVI010000034.1:0-10033 GCA_044867645.1 Solirubrobacterales bacterium
TCGAACCGGCGGATACTCAAAACGGCGGCC
The DNA here is from genome assembly GCA_044867645.1 of Solirubrobacterales bacterium. Classification (GTDB taxonomy): domain Bacteria; phylum Actinomycetota; class Thermoleophilia; order Solirubrobacterales; family 70-9; genus VRUE01. Next base: position 31 of record JBIOVI010000034.1, read on the forward strand.
TAATTAGGCCGCCGTTTGTCGGGGCGAGGGGCACCCCACCTCCGCCCTAAACCAGCTCGAGATAGACCATCTCGGTGCTGTCCGAGCGGCGCGGGCCCAGCTTGACGATCCGCGTGTAGCCCCCGGGCCGCTCGGTGTAGCGCGGCGCTACCTCCTCGAACAGCTTGTGCACGATGAACTTGTCGTTGTGCAGGGTCGCCAGAGCCTGGCGGCGGGCATGCAGGTCGCCGCGCTTGGCGAGCGTGATCAGCTGCTCCACCTCGGGCTTGACGGCCTTGGCCTTCGCCTGGCTGGTCTTGATCCGCTCGTGCTCGATCAGCTGCTTGGAGAGATTGGAGAGAAGCGACTCCCGATGCGCCGCGTCGCGGCTCAGCTTGTTGCGTTTCTTGCGGTGGCGCATCGGCTTTCCTCGGTCGCCCTGGGCCGCTTCTCAGTCCTGTTGCAGATCGAGACCGCGGGCCTGCAGGGTCTCGATCACTTCCTCGATCGACTTCGAGCCGAAATTCGGGATCGCGTTCAGCTCCGAGCGAGTCTTGCGGACGAGGTCGCCGACCGTCTGCACCCCGGCCCGCTTCAGGCAGTTATAGGAGCGGACGCCAAGCTCCAGCTCCTCGATCAGGATCTCATCGAGGCCATTGTTGGCGGCGACCCCACCGCCACCATCGCTACCGATGCCGGTCAACCCGTCAGCGGGCAGCGGCGCGACCGGTTCGCGGGCGGTGAGCTCTTCGACTCGATCCGCGTCGGTGAAGATCGCCAGGGTCTTGATCAGAATCTCCGAGGCCTCGCGCAGGGCGGCGGACGGCTCGATCGAGCCGTCGGTCTCGAGCTCGAGGGTCAGTTTGTCGAAGTCCGTCCGCTGGCCGACCCTGGCGGTCGCAACCGAGTAGGAGGCGCGCCGGATCGGCGAGAAAATCGAGTCGATCGGAATCACCCCGATCGGCTGGTCGTCGGACTTGTTCTCTTCGGCCGGCGAGTAGCCGCGGCCACGACCGATCGTCAGGTAGACCTCGAGTTTCGTTTTTTTCTCGAGGGTCGCGATCGGGGCGTCGGGGTTGAGGATCTCCACCCCGGAGGGAAGGTCGATGTCCTTGGCCTTGACCTCGCCGGGACCGGTGGCGACCAACGGCGCCTCGACCTCGTCGGCATCGGTGTGCATGCGGACGACGAGATCCTTCAGATTGAGGACGATGTCCGTTACGTCCTCTTTGACGCCCGGCACGCTGGAGAACTCGTGCGCGACGCCCTCGATGCGGACGCTGGTGACGGCGGCGCCGCCCAGCGAAGAGAGCAGAACGCGCCGGAGACTGTTACCGAAGGTGTAGCCAAACCCCTTGTCGAGGGGATCGATAGTGAAGGTGCCGCGGCGGTCGTCCGCCTTCTCTGCGGTTATACGAGGGACCTGAAAGTCAGTGGTCATGGGTTCCTTGCTTATGGGTGTTTCAGAAATCGGTCCGGATTACTTGGAGTACAGCTCGACGATCAGCTGCTCCTGCACCGGCGCCGAGATCTCCGCGCGCTCGGGAAGGCGCAGGACCTTGGCGGTAAGAGAGTCGTGGTCGGCCTGCAGCCAGGCCGGCACGGTCGAGACGAGCTCGGTCGCTTTGCGAATCGTGTCCGTGGCAGCGGAGCCGGACTTGATCGAGATCACGTCCTCGGGACGCACCTGGTAGGAGGGAACGTCGACGCGACGGCCGTTCACCATCCAGTGCCCGTGACCGACCAGCTGCCGGGCCTGGCGCCGCGAAGCGGCAAAGCCTAGCCGCACCAGGACGTTGTCGAGGCGGGACTCGAGCAGGCGCAGCAGGTTCTCACCGGTCACGCCGTCCTGCCGGGAAGCCTTGTCGTAGTAGGCGCGGAACTGGCTCTCGAGCACCTGGTAGTAGCGACGCGTCTTCTGCTTCTCACGTAGCTGCACGCGGTACTCGGACTGGCGCATCCGGCCGCGGCCGTGATCGCCGGGCGGATAGGAACGGCGCTCGACGCCGCACTTGTCGGTGAAGCAGCGCTCGCCCTTGAGGAAGAGCTTTTGGCCCTCGCGTCGGCATTGCTTGCACTGGGCCGAGGTATCGCGGGCCATCAGACGCGCCTCCGCTTCTTCGGGCGGCAGCCGTTGTGGGCCTGGGGCGAGACGTCCTTGACGGTGGTCACGTCGAGGCCCGCTGCCTGCAGCGAGCGGATCGCGGTCTCGCGGCCGGAGCCGGCGCCCTTGGCGAACACCTCGACTTTTTCGAGGCCGTGCTCCATGCCTTTCTTGGCCGCGGCATCGGCGGTCACCTGAGCGGCGAACGGCGTCGACTTGCGCGAGCCTTTGAAACCAGCCGATCCGGCCGACTCCCAGGCGATCACGTTGCCCTGGGTGTCGGTCAAGGTGACGATCGTGTTGTTGAACGAAGTCTTGATGTGGGCCTGCCCGTAGGCGATGTTCTTTTTCACGCGGCGCCGAGGGCGGCCCTTGGCGGGTTTTTTGGCTGCGGCCATGAGCTCTTCCTACCTCGCCGTCGGCGCCTTGCGCTTGCCGGCGACGCTCATCCGGCGCGGGCCCTTGCGGCCGCGCGCGTTGGTCTTCGTCCGTTGGCCCCTGACGGGTAGGCCGCGACGATGGCGCAGACCCCGGTAGGAGCCGATCTCCATCAACCGTTTGACGTCTTGGGAATGCTCGCGCCGCAGGTCGCCCTCGACCTCGCGCCGCTCGACCGCCTCACGCAGTTTGACGACCTCGTCCTCGGTCAGATCCTTGACCGAGGTATCGGGATCGATCTTGGTCTCCGCCAGGATCTCCTGCGCGGTGGAGCGCCCGATGCCGAAGATGTAGGTGAGCCCGATCTCGACCCGCTTGTTGACCGGGATGTTGATCCCCGCGATCCGTGCCATTCGTTCAGCCCTGCCGCTGCTTGTGACGCGGGTTCTGGCAGATGACTAGGACCGCACCGTTTCGGCGGATCACCTTGCACTTTTCGCACATCGGCTTTACGGAAGCTCGGACCTTCATCGCTCCGGTGGTCGTCTCGACTACAGGACTCCCGCACGCCCCAGGAGTCGGGCAAGCAGGCAACAGCAAACGGCCCATGGGGCCGACCGAGAAAGATAGCAGGGGACGGGCGGTGACGATCACCGCCACGGGCTCCCGCCGGAGCCCGGCAGGATGCTCCTACTCGTCCTCGTGCCAGGGCGTGAGAATGCGGGGGCCGTCGGCGGTGACGGCGATCGTGAACTCGAAGTGGGCGGCCAGCGAGCCGTCCTGGGAGTAAACGGCCCAACCGTCGTCTCCCATTCGTACCAGCGGCCCGCCGGCGTTGACCATCGGCTCGATTGCCAGCACCGTCCCCTCCTCCAGCTCCGGCCCACGGCCGGGCTCACCGAAGTTGGGGACCTGGGGGTCCTCGTGCATCTCGCGCCCGATCCCGTGCCCAACCAGGGTGCGAATGATCGAGAGGCCTTCGATCTCCACGGCGCGCTGGATCGCCGCCGAGACATCGCCGAGATGATTGCCCACCCGCATCTGCTCCGCACCGGCGAAGAGGGCCGCCTTGGTCACCTCGAGCAGCTTGCGGGCCTCCGGGCTGACCGAGCCGATCGGGACGGTGATCGCCGCGTCGGCGACCCAGCCGTCCTTGGTGACGCCGACGTCGATCGAGAGCACATCGCCTCGTTTGAGCTCGTGGGGCCCGGGGATCCCGTGCACGACCATCGAGTTGGGGGATACGCAAATCGAACCCGGGAAGCCCCGGTAGCCCTTGAAGGCGGGCTCCGCCCCCTGCGAGCGGATGAACTTCTCCGCCGCGGTGTCCAGTTCCTTGGTCGTGACCCCGGCACGGGCTTTAGCGGCGAGCATCCGCAGACAGCGGACCAGGATCTGGCCCGAAGCAGCCATCTTGTCTACCTGCTCGGGGTTCTTGCGGACGATCATTCGGTACACGCTAGCCCTCCGGTCCAGTGCCTAAATCGCCTCGTCGGCTTCTAACTTCAGCGTCGCCAGGGCGCGGCGCAGATCGTCGGTTACGGCGTCCGGTGGGGCGTTGCCGTCGATCCGGCGCAGCAGGCTTTGGTGGTCGTAGAAGTCGATCAGCGGCTCGGTCTTCTCGTGATACTGCTCGAGTCGGTGACGGATCACCTCCGGCTTGTCGTCGTCGCGGACGATCAGCTCGCCGCCATCGATGTCGCAGATCCCCTCGCGCTTCGGCGGGTTGAACTCGACGTGGAAGACGTGGCCGTTCTCGACGCAGGTGCGGCGCCCAGCCAGCCTGCGCATCACCTCGTCGTCGCTGGCGTCGATCAGCAGCACCGCCGTCAGCCTCCGCCCCAGCTCGTCGAGCTTGGTCGCCAACGCCTCAGCCTGAGGCACGGTGCGGGGAAACCCGTCGAGGATGAAGCCGTCGGCCGCCTCGGCCGAGTCGATCCGCTCCGCGATAGCACCGACGATCACCTCGTCCGGCACCAGATCGCCACGGTCCATGTACTCCTTCGCGGCTTTGCCCAGCTCGGTCCCGTCGCGCACCGCCGCCCGCAGGATGTCCCCGGTCGCGTAGTAGGGAAGCCGAAGGTCTTCCTGCAGCCGCTCCCCCTGCGTTCCCTTCCCGGAGCCGGGCGGGCCAAGTAGGACGAGATTGAGTTCAGTCATGGCAATGGAATTTGGAGATGTTGAACCGTGGAACGGCCGTGAAAACCAAGCAGGTCGGGGGACGCAGGGAGAGAGGTGAGGGGAGCGCACTGTTCGTGCGTGACCCGATCCGAGCGACCGAGGACGCCGAGATGCGCCGGTTTGCAGCGGTCGCCCTAGGTTATTTCAAAAACCCCTCGTAGTTCCTCATCATGAGTTGAGCCTCCAGCTGCTTGACCGTATCTAGGGCTACGCCGATGACGATCAAGATCGAGGTGCCACCAAAGAAGAAGTTGGCCGAGGTCTGGCTGATCAGGATCGTCGGCAGCGCCGCCACCGCGCCCAAGTAGAGGGCGCCAGGGAAGGTCAGGCGCGAGAGGATCCGGTCGAGGTACTCGGCAGTCGGCCGCCCGGGGCGCACCCCGGGGATGAAGCCGCCGTATTTCTTCAGGTTGTCGGCCTGATCCACCGGATTGAAGGTGACCGCCGTGTAGAAGTAGGTGAAGACGATGATGAAGAACACCTCGCCGGCCACGTAGGCCCATCCGTTGGGGCTGAAGAAGGCGGCGAAGTCGAGCGCGGCGGGGGTGTTGAGCAGCTGGCCGATCGTCGGCGGGAATGCCATGATCGAGGCGGCGAAGATGACTGGGATGACGCCCGCCATGTTGACCCGCAGCGGCAGGTAGGTCGAGCCGCCGGAGGTCATTTTGCGCCCCACGACCCGTTTTGCGTACTGGACCGGGATGCGGCGCTGCCCCTCCTGGACGAAGACGATCGCGACGATCACGGCCAGCGCGATGAAGGGCATCATTACTTTGAAGACCGGGTCGGGGGTGGTCCACCAGGCTTGGATCCCGTTCGGGAGACCGGAGACGATCGAGGCGAAGATCATCAGCGAGATCCCGTTGCCGATGCCGCGCTGGGTGATCAGCTCGCCCAGCCACATCAGCAGCGTGCAGCCCGCGGTCAGGCAGATCACGATCAGGAGGATCTTCGGCCCGGTCAAGGTGCCCACCACGCTGTTGCCCGCCTGGTTGCCGAAGGAGCGGAAGAGGAAGACGTATCCGAACGACTGGGCGAAGGCCAGCCCGACCGTCAGGTAGCGCGTGTACTGGGTGATCTTCTGCTGGCCGACCTCGCCCTCTTTCTGCAGTTTCTCCAGCGACGGCACGACCACGGTGAGCAGCTGCAGGATGATCGAGGCGGTGATGTAGGGCATGATCCCCAGCGCGAACAGCGAGAGCCGTTCGAGGCCGCCGCCCGAGAAGAGGTTGAGGAAGCCGAGGATGTTGCTGCCGGCGAAGTTGGATTGCAGTTCCTTGAGCGCGTCCGCATCGACACCGGGGGCCGGGATGTACGCGCCGAGCCGGTAGAGCAGCAGCATCGCCGCGGTGAACGCAAGCTTCTTGCGGATGTCCGCGACGCTGAAAGCGTTCGCAATAGTCCTGAGCATTACGGCTCCAGAGTGTGACAGGAACCGCCAGCTGCCTCGATCTTCTCTTTGGCAGCTGCGCTGAAGGCATGAGCATGGACCTCGAGCTTCTTCGAGATCTCGCCCCGGGCGAGGATCTTGACCGGATCGGAACGCTTGGCGAGGCCCTTCCCCTTGAGCGTCTCGGGGTTGACCTCGGCGCCGGCATCGAAGCGCTCGTCGAGGTCGGCGATGTTGACCGGCTGGGTCGCGGTGCGGAAGTTCTCGAACGGCATCGACTGCTTTTTGTGCGGGCCGCGAAGCTTTCGCATCCGCATGTGGATCGGGTTCTGGCCGCCCTCGTAGCCAGCCTTGCGCTTGCGGCCCGAACGCGCTCCCGCGCCCTTGTGCCCACGCCCAGAAGTCTTGCCGAGCCCGCTGCCCTCGCCGCGGCCGATCCGCTTCCGCGGCCGTTTCGAGCCGGGCTTCGGCGACAGGTTGTGCAGCCCGATCTCCTGCGAGCGCTCGCTCGGAGCGTCGTCTTTGGCTTTTGCGGCTTTCTCAGCCACCGTCGACCTCGACCAGATGGGAGACAACCCGGATCTGCCCCTGCAGCTGCGGCGAGTCTTTGCGCTCCACAGCCCGCCCAATCTTCCCAAGCCCGAGAGCAGTCAAAGTGGCTTTCTGGCTGGGATTGGCCCCAGCAACAGATCGAACCTGCTTGATCTTCACAGCACTCACGACTGCTTCTCCTCTGCGGCCGGAGCCTCCTCAGCTTTATCTGCAGCGGCGGGGGCAGTCGCCTCCGCGGCCGGAGCCTCGTCAGCTTTCGCCTCAGCTGCCGGGGCCTCGTCCTCAGCGGCTGGGGCCTCTGACGTGGCCGGGGCAGCCGCCGTCTTAGCCGGAGCCTCAGGCGTCTCACCCGCGGGTGGCGTGGGGGTGGGCTCCTCGCCCGCAGCTTGCGAGGACGAGGAGTCCTCCGCCGCGACAGGACCCGCGGCTGAGGCCTCTGAACCTTCGGCCGAAATAGTGGTCGCGCCATTGCTCTTCTGAACCCCAAGTACCTGGGCAACGGTCAGCCCCCGCAGCTCGGCAACCTCCTCAGGCCGACGCAGTCGCACCAGCCCATCCATCGTCGCCTTGACCAAGTTGATCGGGTTCTGAGTGCCAATGCTCTTGGTCAGCACGTCCCGCACCCCCCCCAGCTCGAGCACGGCGCGAACCCCGCCGCCGGCGATCACCCCGGTACCGGGACTCGCCGGCCGCAGGACGACGTGCCCGGCGCCGTAGCGGCCGATGATTTTATGGGTCAGCGTCTGCCCGTATTTGGGCACGCGGATCAAGCTCTTGCGCGCGTTCTCGACCGCCTTCTGGATCGCCAGGGGAACCTCTCGGGCCTTGCCGTAGCCGATTCCCACGACGCCCTCTTCGTCGCCCACAGCGACCAGCGCGGTGAACGAGAAACGCCGGCCGCCCTTGACGACCTTGGCGACGCGGTTGATCTCGATCACACGCTCCTGGAGATCCAGCCCCCTGGGGGAGACGGTCTCCACGTTGGTCATGTCCATGCCCTTCATGAGGTCAAGGAAGGTAGCGGGTTTGCGCGGTCCGCCATCAGAACTTAAGTCCCTTCTCGCGCGCGCCTTCGGCCAATGCCTTGACGCGGCCATGGAACTTGTAGCCGCCGCGATCGAAGACGCAGCTCTCGACGCCAGCCGCCTTGGCGCGCTCGGCGAGCATCTCTCCCGCCCGCTTCGCCTGCTCGCTGGCGGTCAGCTTGCGCAGCTCCGGCTCGGTCCAGTTGACCGCGACGACGGTGCTGCCAGCACCGTCGTCGACGAGCTGCGCGAAGACACCGCGATTGGAGCGGTAGACGGACAGGCGGGGACGCTCGGAGCTGCCGACGATCCGCGCGCGCACCCGACGGCGGCGGCGAAGGCGGCGCTCGCGCTTGGTCATGACCGTCATGCGCGCTTACCCACCTTGCGGGCGACGTGCTCGTCGCGATAGCGGATTCCCTTGCCCTTGTAGGGCTCCGGCGGGCGGCGCTTGCGGATGTCCGCGGCGACCTGCCCGACCAGCTGCTTGTCGATGCCCCGCACGACGATCTCCGTCTGCTGGGGAACCTCGAACTCGATCCCCTCCGGCGGCTCGACCGAGATCGGATGCGAGTACCCGAGCGCCAGCTCGAGGCTCTTGCCCTTGAGCTGGGCGCGGTAGCCGACTCCCTGAATTTCCAGTCGCTTCTCGAAGCCGTCGGTGACGCCCTCGACCATGTTCGCGATCAGGCTCCGGGTCAGGCCGTGCAGGGCGCGGTGCTCGCCCCGGTCGGTCGGCCGCTGCACGGTGACAACGCTGTCGCCCTGCTCGACGGTCATCTCGGCGGAAAGGCTCTGGGTCAGCTCGCCCTTCGGTCCCTTGACCGCGACCTGCCCAGGGGCAAGCTCGACCGTTACGGACTCGGGAACTGGGATTGGCTTTCGTCCGATTCGACTCATGACGACCTCACCAAACGTAGGCGACTACCTCGCCGCCGACGCCCCTCGCCTTCGCTTCGTGGCCGGTCATCACCCCGACCGAGGTGCTGACGATCGCGGTACCGGTGCCGCCGTGCACCCGCGGTACTTCCTTGTGGTCCACGTAGCGACGGCGTCCTGGCCGGGAGATCCGCTCGAGGCCGGCGATCACCGGGCGGCGGTCCTCCGTGTACTTGAGCCTGATCTCGATCGCCTCGCCGACCTTGGCGGGCTTGCGGTGGAAGTCGCGGATGTAGCCCTGCTCCTTGAGGATCCGGGACATCTCCTCCTTCAGCCGCGAAGCCGGGATCTCCACGTCGTCGTGGCCGGAGCCGAGAGCATTGCGGATCCGGGTCAGGTAATCGGCTATCGGGTCGTTCAGCATCGTCTCCGCCTACCAGCTCGACTTGGTCATTCCGGGGACGTATCCCTCATGGGCGGCCTCGCGCAGACAGATCCGGCAAAGGCCGAACTTGCGGTAGTAGCCGCGCGGGCGTCCGCAACGGCGGCAGCGGTTGTACTCGCGCGTCTTGAACTTGGCCTTGCGGCCCTGCTTCACCTTCATCGAAGTCTTAGCCATCGGAACTCTCCTTTTCGGATGCCTCACCAGACGCCTCTCCCGCGGGTGGCGTGGAGGGCGGCTCCTCGCCCGCAGCTTGCGAGGACGAGGACTCCTCGTCCTCGACAGGACCCGCGGGCTGAGGCTTCTCGTAAGCCTCCGGATTCTCTTCCTTCAGTTGCTCCAGGGCGGCCTGCTCGGCCTCGGCTCGCAGGCGGGCCTCCTCCTTGCGCTTCTCCTCCTCTTCGGCAGCCTCAGCCTCCGCATCGGCGCCGCCGGGCCGCCCGTCCTGGGCAAACGGCATGCCGAGCCGCAACAGCAACTCGAAGGCTTCGACGTCGGTCGGTGCGGAGGTCGCGATCGTCACATCCAAGCCACGCACCTCGTCGATCGAGTCGTAGTCGATTTCCGGGAAGATCAGCTGCTCGCGGACGCCCATCGAGTAGTTGCCGCGGCCGTCGAAGGAGCGCGGGTTGAGCCCACGGAAATCGCGAATCCGGGGCACCGCGATCGAGCAGAGCCGGTCGAGGAACTCCCACATCCGGGCACGGCGCAGGGTGACCGAGAGGCCGACTGGCATTCCCTCGCGAACTTTGAAGGAGGCGATCGACTTGCGGGCCCGCCGCACGCTGGGCTGCTGGCCGGCGATCGTCGCCAGCTGCTCCTGCGCGGCTTCCAGCATCTTGGCGTTCTGCTTGGCCTCGCCGAGACCCATGTTGAGCGTGATCTTCAGCAAGCGCGGGGCCTGCATCGGGGTCGAGTAGCCGAACTTGCGCGTCAGCTCCGGCAGGATCTCCTGCTCGTAGCGCTCGCGCAGGCGCGGCGGCGGCGCGGCCTGGGACTGCACTGTGGCGGACTCCATTAGAAGGTCGCCCCACTTCGCTTGGCGAAGCGCTCGCGCTTGCCGCCTTTGTCGC
>JBIOVI010000035.1:0-18339 GCA_044867645.1 Solirubrobacterales bacterium
CGCATCGAAGTCATCCGTCTTCTTGAGGTCGATGTAGTACTGCCGGTTGTCGGGATTGGACGAGATAAACTGGCCGCTCACCGTCTTGTGGATCTCCCGGAGGACGGTCTCGACCTGCGAGAGTAGGTCGTCAGCCGGCTCGCCGTTTGTCCGGGCGAGAGGTACCCCCTCCGCGATCCCCGATTAGGCTGCGACCCGTGAGCGCCCCCGTCATTTTCTCCGGCATCCAGCCGACCGGCCGCAAGCATCTCGGCAACTACATCGGCGCGATCCGCAAGTTCGTCGAGGGTCAGGAGCGAGGCGAGCCGGCGATCTTCTGCATCGTCGACCTGCACGCGCTCTCGGTCGCCTTCGATCCGGCAGAGCTACGCGAGCGCCTCTACGACACGACCGCGATCCTGCTCGCCGCCGGGCTCGACCCCGAGCGCTGCATCCTCTTCCGCCAGTCCGACGTGCGCGAGCACACCGAGCTGACCTGGCTGCTCTCCGCGGTCACCTCCCACGGCGATCTCAACCGCATGACCCAGTTCAAGGAAAAGTCTGGCAAGCAGCGCGAGCTGGTCCCCGCGGCGCTCTTCTTGTACCCCGTCCTGCAGGCCGCCGACGTGCTCGCCTACAAGGCGACCGAGGTTCCCGTGGGAGAGGACCAGCGCCAGCACATCGAGCTGACGCGCGAGATCGCCCGCCGCTTCAACGAGCGCTTCGGCGAGACGCTGGTCGAGCCCGAGCTCCGCGTCCCGGCGCTCGGGGCGCGGATCATGGACCTGCAGGAACCGCAGCGGAAGATGTCGACGACGGCCGGGACCGAGGCCGGCAGGGTCTACGTGCTCGACGAGCCAGACGCGATCCGCAAGAAGCTCGGCAGCGCCGTCACCGACTCCGGGCGGGAGATCGTCCGCCACGAGGACAAGCCGGGGGTGACCAACCTGATCGAAATCCTCTCGGTTGCTCGGGGCATCGATCCCGCCGAGGCCGAGCGCGAGCTCGAGGGCGCCGGCTACGGCGATCTCAAGAGCGAGGTCGCAGAGGCCGTGGCGGAGATGCTGGCGCCGGTGCGGGAGCGCTATGCGGAGCTTCGTCCCGATGAGGCGGTGCTCGAGGAGGCGCTCGCCGCTGGCGCCGAGAAGGCCCGTGCGATTGCCGCGCCGACGCTCGCCGAGGTGCGCGACCGTATGGGCATCGGCCCGCCCCGTTAACTTGAGCTGGTGACCGTCGCCGACCTCGACCTCGAGCTCGACGTCTTCGCCGGGCCGTTCGATTTGCTGATCGCGGTCCTGCTGCGCGAGGAGGTCGATCTGCTCGAGGTCCAGCTCGCCGAGGTCGTCGTCGCCTACGTCGAGCACCTGGAGCGCGAGGGAGAGCTTGAGCTGGAGGTGGCGACCGAGTTCCTGGTCCTGATCGCGGCGCTGCTGGAGCTGAAGTCGCGGCTGCTGCTGCCGGGCGCCGATCCCGAGCTGGAGGAGCTGGGCCCCGAGGAGGCGGTCGAGGAGCTGCTGGCGCGGCTGCTCGAGTACCGCCGCTACCGCGACGCCGCGACGACGCTCACGGAGCGCTTCGAGGCGGCACGCGGTTACCTCTACCGCTCGGCGCCCCTGCCCTCCCAGCTGCGGCGCGTGGCCGTCGATGCCGCGACCGCCGTCTACGACCCGGACCGGCTCGGCGCGGCGCTCGGCGACCTGCTGGCAGTGCCGCCGCCCGTCGACGTCAGCCACATCCGGCCGACCGTCTCTTTGGAGCGACGCTTGCGCGCCCTGCGCGACGCCCTCGCCGGTCGCACCAGCATCGACTTCGATGAGCAGTTCGGGGGCGAGGACCGGCTGACCCAGGCGGTGACCCTCTTCGCGCTCTTGGAGCTGTACCGGAAGGGCGAGGTGACCTGGAAGCAGAGCGAGCCACTCGGGCCGATCGAGATTCGCAGACAGGAGGCAGAGACAGCGTGAGCGACCTTCACCGCACGATCGAAGCGCTGCTCTTCCTCTCGCCGCAGCCGGTGGCGGTCGCCGACCTTGCCGAGGCGACCGAGGCGACCGAGGGCCAGATCGCCGAGGCGATCGACCTGCTGCGCGAGGACCTCGCCGAGGGTCGGCGGGGGATCGTCCTGCGCGAGGTCAGCGGTGGATTTGCGCTGGCCAGCTCCCCGGACAGCGAGGATGCCGCGCGGCGGCTGTTGGCCAAGCCACGGACGCCGCCGCTGACCCAGGCCCAGGCCGAGACGCTTGCGATTGTCGCCTACCTGCAGCCGGTCTCGCGGCCGGAGGTGGCGCGGATCCGGGGCGTCTCCTCGGAGTCCGGAGTACAGAGCCTGGCCGAGCGCGGGCTGATCGAGGAGGCGGGTCGCTCGCAGTTCGGCGCTGCCCTGTTCAAGACGACGGAGCTGTTCGAGCGGCTCTTCGGTCTCGCCGGCCTCGACCAGCTGCCCGATCCGTCGCGCTTCGATCCTAGTCCGGAGGATGAGCGGGAGTTGCGCGAGCGACTGCTTAAGGCCGGGGAACAACGGGCTGAGCCATGACATCCGGAGGGGGCAGGTATCCGTCTCGGCTACGCCTAAGCCCCGCCTGCGGCGGGGCTGATTTTGAGCGCCCTTCGGGCGCGAGGATCACTCCGCGGTGCCGGGGGGAGGCTAGGCCGAGCCGGATACCTGCCCCCTCCGGGTCGTGAGGCTGGCGAAGTTCCTTGCCCATGGGGGCGTCGCTTCGCGGCGGAAAGCTGAGGTGATTGTGGCTTCGGGGCGTGTGACGGTTGATGGGGAGGTTGTGCGCGATCCGGCTTGGGATGTGGGGGAGGGGGACGATGTGCGGGTCGACGGAAGCCCAGTGGCTGCCGAGCAGCGCGAGGTCTGGGTCGTCAACAAGCCGGCCGGCGTCGTCTCTACCGCTCGGGAGCCGGGGAGCCGACCTGCTGTGGTTGAGCTGGTCGATTCACCCGCGCGCCTCTACCCGGTCGGGCGGCTCGATGTCGACTCGACCGGGCTGCTGCTGTTGACCAACGACGGCGAGCTTGCCAACAGGCTTATTCATCCTCGCTACGAAGTGCCGAAGGCCTATCGGGTGGAGCTGCGCCGCCCGCCGGCCGAGGACGACTTGCGCCGGCTGGTGATCGGGGTGGAGCTGGAGGACGGGCCGACCGCGCCAGCTGAGGTACGCCGTCTGGGCGAGCGCGAAATCGAGATCGTCCTGCGCGAGGGGCGCAACCGGCAGGTGCGCCGCATGGCGGAGGCGGTCGGCAACGACGTGGTGGCGCTGAAACGCGTCCGCTTCGGCCCGATCGAGCTGGGTGACCTGGGGGAGGGCGAGGCGCGCCGCCTCTCCGAGGCAGAGATCGCCCCCCTGCGTAGGACCGGGCTCAGCTGAAGAGCTGGACGACGACGGTTCGCTCGCGCGGGCGATCGTCGAAGTCGACCAGCACCAGTTGCTGCCAGGTGCCGAGCGCGAGGCGACCGTCGAGGACGGGGACGGCCTCCGAGGGTCCGACCAGCGTCGCGCGTTGATGGGCATGGGAGTTGGTGTCGTGGTTGAGCCGGTTGTGCTTGTAGTCGCCCCGGGTCGGGATCAGCCGCTCCAGCATCTGCTTCAGATCGTGCACGCCGCCCGGCTCGTACTCCATCGTCGCGATCGCGGCGGTCGAGCCGCGCACGAAGACGAGCGCTTGTCCCTCGCCGGTGCCTGCCTCCTCGACGACCCCCTGCACCTCGGTGGTGATGTCAACCACATCTGAGTTCCCCTGGGTCGAGAAGCGCAGCTCGGCGGTGTTGACGGCCATACCCGGACCCTACCCAGACGTGCCGGTGGTTATGGGTCCATATGGGCGCGTAATCACCGGCACGTCTGGGTTTGGGAAGATGCCGCTGTGAGCGCAAACGGGGACCAGAGGCTCTTCGCCGTGCGGGGCGCGGTGCAGGCGGAAGACAACGACGTGGAAGCGATCGTCGCCGCGGCGACCGAGTTGATGCGCGCGCTGCTCGATCGCAACGACCTGGAGGCGGAGGCGATAGTCAGCTGCATTTTCACCACCACCGACGACCTCGACGCCGAGTTTCCCGCGGTCGCCGCCCGGAACCTGGGACTGGAGGCGGTACCGCTGCTCTGTTGCCGGGAGATCCCGGTGCCGGGCTCGATGCCACGGGTGATCCGGGCGATGGTCCACTACTACGCGCCGGTCGGGCACACGCCCTCGCACACATACCTCGGGGCGACCCAGGACTTGCGCTCCGACCTTCACGCCGCCCAGTAAGTCGCCTGACCGCAGCGCCGTAAGCCACAATGGGCCGATGACCGTCACCTTTGCCGAGAAGCTCGCCCGCATCCCGGGCTACCAGGCCGGCGTGCCGACCGGGCAGGCGCCCGAGGCGATCGCAGCCGGCGGGATCGCCCAGCTCGCCTCGAACGAGTCGCCGTTCCCGCCGCACGCGAAGGTGATCGAGGCGATCCGCGGCGCGGCGACGGCGATGAACCGCTATCCCGACCCGGACGCGACGCTGCTGCGCCGCCGAATCGCCGAGCGCTACGAGACCGAGCCGGGACGCGTCGCCGTCGGCAACGGCTCCTGCGAGATCCTGCTCGCCGCCGCCGAGGCGCTTTGCGAGCCAGGTGCCGAGATCCTCTACGCCTGGCCTTCCTTCTCGATGTACCCGCACTTGGCGGCGCTGACCGGGGCGCGCGAGATCCGGGTACCGCTCGCGGCGGGAGAGGTGCACGACCTCGACGCGATGGCGGCCGAGGTAACCGCGGCGACCCAGCTGCTGATCGTCTGCAACCCCAATAACCCGACCGGAACCTACGTGCCCGCGGCTCGTATCGCCGCTTTCTGCGAGGGCCTTCCCAGCCACGTGACGATCGTCCTCGATGAGGCATACATCGAGCTCCAGACCGAGGACGATCCCGACACCACGGTCGACCTGCTTGCCGATTTCCCCAATTTGGTCCTGCTGCGCACCTTTAGCAAGGTCTATGGGCTGGCCGGCCTACGGGTCGGCTTCGCCCTCGGCTCAGCCAAGTTCCGCGCCGCCATCGACGCCGTGCGGCAGCCATTCAGCGTCAACGCGCTCGCCCAGGCGGCCGCCTCTGAGGCGATCCTGCACCAGGATGACGTCGCGCAGCGAGTCGAGCGGACGCTGGTCGAGCGGGTCCGGGTCGAGGAGGGTCTGCAGGAGCTCGGCCTCGAGACGACCGAGACCCAGACCAATTTCTCCTGGATCGGCCTCGGCGACGCCGACGAGCAGCAGGTCGTTGCCGGTCTGGCCGAGCGCTCTATCGCGGTCCGGCCCGGGACCCCGCTCGGCGGTCCCGGCCACATCCGGGTCAGCTATGGCACCCCGGCTGAGAATGACCGTTTCCTAACCGCCCTCGGCGAGATCCTCGACTAACCCTGTCTCACCTGCTACAAAGTCAGGCTAAGTGAAGCGAACAGGTGACACCGCCAGCAGCATGTGCGCCAGGCGCGCCGCAGTTGCCCCTGTCCGCTTCGCCTATTTCTGGCGATTTAGCTAGGCGTCCGGCCTGGCGGCGTCGCGCCGCACCCATAGAGCGTTGGCCGGGCGCCGGATTCGACTGGTTGGCGCGTTTCGCGATGCTGCGCTCGCATGGCGAAGCCCGCACGGAAAGTAGAGTTTCACTGTGGAGAAAGGCGGCGGCAAGATGATCATCGGAATGCGAGAGGAGGCGCGTGACCGGGTTCGCGACCAGCGGATCGAGCGAGTCGTGGAGCTGGTCCCGCCGGAAGCCCTGCTCGGCGACCTACCACTTGGCGAGGGGCGCGCACAAACCGTGGTGGGCGGCCGCGCGGACGTCGGCAACGTCCTCGAGCGAGTCGACGACCGGCTGCTTGTCGTGGTCGGTCCCTGCAGCGTCCACGACGTCGAGGCTGCCCTCGACTACGCGGGCAGGCTCGCCGAGCTGGCAGGGGAGCTGGGCGACGACCTGCTCGTCGCGATGCGCGTCTACTTCGAGAAGCCGCGGACGACGACCGGCTGGAAGGGCCTGATCAACGATCCCTACCTGGACGGCTCCTGCGACGTCAACGCCGGCCTGCGCATGGCCCGCACCCTGCTGCTCCAGGTGCTGGACCTCGGCTTGCCGATCGGCTGCGAGTTCCTCGACCCGATCACGCCGCAATACATCTCCGACACGGTCGCCTGGGGGGCGATCGGCGCGCGCACGACGGAGAGCCAGATCCACCGCCAGCTCGGCTCGGGTCTCTCGATGCCGATCGGCTTCAAGAACCGCACCGACGGCGACATCCAGGTTGCGGTCGACGCGGTTCGCGCCGCAGCTGCCTCGCACGCCTTCGCCGGCATCGACGACGCCGGCCGCCCGGCGATCCTCCACACCGCCGGCAACCCGGACGGCCACGTCATCCTGCGCGGCGGTCGCGGCGCTCCGAATTGCGATCCGGAGGGCGTCGCCGCCGCGCTCGGGAAGCTAGCGTCCGCGGGCCTCGCGGAGCGGTTGGTGATCGACGCCTCCCACGACAACAGCGACAAGGACCCGGAGCAGCAGCTGCAGGTGGCGGGTGAGATCGCCGACCAGGTTGCTGACGGCAACAAGGCGATCGTCGGTGTGATGCTGGAGTCGTTCCTGGTCGAAGGCCGCCAGGACCTCGGCGACGGCAAGTCGCTCACCTATGGTCAGTCGATAACCGATCCATGCCTCGACTGGGACGACACGGTAGCGGCGCTGGAGAGGCTGGCGGCAGCGGTCAAGGCCCGGCGCGGCTGATGCGCGTAGCCGTTCTCGGGGTGGGCCTGATCGGGGGCTCGATCGGGCTCGCCGCGCGGGGGCGGCTCGGTTGCGAGGTCGTCGGCTGGGGGCCGAATCGGCCGACCGTCGACCGCGCGCTCGAGCTGGAGGCGATCGACCGACCGGCGGCTTCCGCCGCCGAGGCCTGCGATGGCGCGGACGTCGTCTTCTGCGCCGCCCCGGTCTCCCTGTTGCCGGAGCTGGTCGCTGCCGCGCTCGACGCAAGCGACGGGGACACGGTCGTCACCGATGCCGGCTCGACCAAGCGTCAGCTCGTCGGCGCCTTTGGTGACGATGAGCGCTTCATCGGCGGTCATCCGCTGGCAGGAGCCGAGACCGCCGGCGTCGCAAACGCCCGCGCCGATCTCTTCGAGGGCGCCCGCTGGTACCTGACGCCGACAGAGCGCTCCAGCGGCATCCTCTATGACCGTCTGCAGCGGACGATCGCCGGACTCGGTGCCCGGCCACAGGCGATCGACGCCGAAGCGCACGACCGGCTGATGGCAACGGTGAGCCACCTGCCGCACGTGCTCGCCAACGTCCTCGCCGCCCAGGCGGCGGCGGAGCTGACCCGCGACTCCGAGCGACTGCCGGAGGTGGGCCCGAGCTTCCGCGACGCGACCCGAGTCGCCGGCTCGAACCCATCGATTTGGGGCGACATCTTCACCGCCAACAGCGACGCTGTCGTGGCGGCGATCGACGATGCCGTTGCCCGTCTAGGGGAGGCGCGGGAGCTGATCCGCTCAGGTGAGGCGGACGGGATCGCCGCCTGGCACGCCACGGCGGGCGCCGACCGTCGCAACCTGCTGGAGACGGAGCTTGCTGGCGGGCCGCTGCGCGAGCTGCGCGTCGTCGTCGCCAACCGGCCCGGCACCGTGGCCGAGCTGGCGCTGGCGCTGGGTGAGGCGGGGGTCAACATCGAGGACATGGCTTTGCACCCGGCGGCGGACATGACTTCGGGCGCGATCTCGCTCTGGGTCGCCGGCGACGAGCAGGCCGAGCGCGCCGCGGGGCTTGTCCGCGAGCTTGGCCACAGCGCAACGGTGCTGGCCGGAGAGTAGGCCTTTGGACGTGCCGGGACTTGAGCACCCATATGGACGCCTAAGTCCCGGCACGTCTGCCCGGTTTGACCCCACGGGTGCGTTGCGTGGCGCGCTGCGGCCGCCGCCCGACAAGTCGGTCTCCCACCGGGCGGCGCTGATCGCCGCGATGGGCGAAGGGGAGACGTCGATCGCGGGCTATCTCGATTCCGCCGACACGCGCTCGACCCTTGCCGCGATCAGGGCGCTCGGCGCCGAGGTCGACGGCGCCGGCGAGGAGACGATCGAGTCGCATATACGCGTGCGCGGCGTCGGTATGCGCGGCGTGGCACCGGCCGCGATCGACGTCGGCAACGCGGGTACCCTGCTGCGCCTGCTGCCGGGCTGGCTGGCCGGGCAGGAGACCGGCAAATGGACGCTGGACGGCGACGACTCGATCCGTAACCGCCCGGTCGACCGTGTCGCGGTGCCGCTGCGGTTGATGGGCGCCCAGCTCAGCTGCCGCGATGACCGGTTGCCGCCGCTGCAGATCGATGCGGCGCCGTTGCACGGCATCGAGTACGAGTTGCCGGTCGCCAGCGCCCAGGTCAAGTCCTGCCTGCTCTTCGCGGGTCTCATGGCTGAAGGCACGACCACGGTCGCCGAGCCGCTGCCCAGCCGCGACCACAGCGAGCGGATGCTGACCGCGGCGGGTGCCGAGATCGAACGCGGCGACGGGATCGTCACCGTGCGCCCGGCGGCGCGCCTCGAGCCCGGCGAGATCGTCGTGCCCGCCGACTTCTCCTCGGCGGCCTTCTTCCTGGTCGCGGCGCTGCTGATCCCCGGTAGCGAGGTCTCGCTCGACGGGGTCGGGTTGAACCCGACGCGCACGGGGCTGCTCTCGATCCTCCGCCGGATGGGGGCCGAGATCGAGGTTGAGCCCGAAGGCGAGCGCGGCGGCGAGCCGAGCGGGCGCCTCCTGGTGCGCTCAGCGCCCCTGCGCGGGACCGAGGTCGGCGGCGAAGACGTTCCGCTGGCGATCGACGAGCTGCCGCTGGTGGCGCTGGCCGCCTGCTTCGCCGAGGGCGAGACGACGATCCGCGACGCCGCCGAGCTGCGCCGCAAGGAGAGCGACCGGATCGCCACCGTGAGCGAGGCGCTGACGGCGCTCGGCGCCAACGTGGAGACGAGCGAGGACGGGATGCGGATCGAGGGCACCGGCGGCCTGCGCGGCGGCGCCATCGACTCCCACGGTGACCACCGGATCGCGATGCTCGGCGCCATCGCCGGCCTTGCCTCCCGCGACGGGGTCGAGGTAGAGGGGATGGACGCCGCAGCGGTCAGCTACCCCGGCTTTGCTGCGGATCTCGCCTCGCTGCTCTCTGGCTGAAGCCTTAATACTCAAGTTTTCTTGACAAACACTCGTCCACCTGGCAGATTGGTCGAGCGGCAGGCCTTTGCGGGAGAGGAGGCGCGGTATGAAGTCCACCAGGGTTGTTGGGTCTGGTGTCGTCGTTTTCGCGATTGGTCTGATCGTCGCGGGGTTCATCTATGCCTACGCTCAGAGCTCGGTCGCCGGCCAGACGGCGGCCGCATCCACGGCTCGGGGAGGGGCGGCGAGCGACAGGCTCGAGGTGGAAGCCGAGATCGCCCGCACGGATCTGCCGGGCAGGATGGAAGCTGCCCTGGGCGATGCCTTCGCTGGCGCCTGGTTCGAAGGGACCACCGCGCAACTGCACGTCGGGGTGACCTCCTCGGAGGATCGCGAGACCGTCGAAGCGGTCGCCGCGCGTGCCGGCCTTGCCGACAATGTGACCGAGACGTCGGTGCAGGCGACCTGGGCGCAGTTGCAGGCGGCGCAGGAAAGCTGGAGTCGACGCCTCGCCGACCTGTTCGCGCGCACCGAAGTCGCGACCTCCCTGCGGCCGCAGTTCAATGCCTTGGAGGTCGAACTGGGCTCGGCGGTACCCGCCCAGGAACGAAGCGATCTGGAGCAAAAAGCGGCCGGCGGCGACGTCACGGTCTTGGTCACCGCTTCACAGCACCGGCATCTCGACATCGAGCGCGACGCGCAGTGCGGGGCATTTGCCGAAGACAAAGCCTTTTGCAACCCGACGATCGTCGGCGGCGTCTCGATTCAAGACGAAACCCCCAAAAATCAGTGCACGGCGGGACCGACGGTGTTCCTTCAGGACCATATGAAACCCACAGAGACCTACCTGTTGACCGCCGGGCATTGCATCGACAAAAAAGAAGGCGGGGAAGGCATTGGGACAAAATGGTTTGGGTGGCCCAAAGGGTCCAAAGGAGAAAAAGCGGAACGGGAAGAAATCGGCAAAGCGGTCGACTACATAAACGGCGCGGAAGGCGACGTAGGGGTGATCAAGGTCGAAAATTCGTACTGGCTGAAAGCGGGCTTCACCCCCGTCGTTCCCGGTACCGCGATCTGGACCGGCGCAGAATCGGAACCGAACGTCGTGACCACCGAATCGGTGCCCACGGTCGGCCTCGAAGTCTGCATGTCGGGTCAGTCATCGGGCACAAGTTGTGGCGAAGTCAAAAAAGTAGAACTGGAATCGGGGCTGCTGAAGGGCCTCGTCGAAGTGGCGGCGGCGAGGAAAAAAGGCGATAGCGGCGCTCCGTGGTACAAAAAATTGGCTCCGGGGACCGTCATGGGCACCCATGTCGGGTGGAATTCCGGAACCGGATTCGCGGTTTTCGGGGCGTTGGAATCCGAGTTCAAAGAACTGCCCACGAAACTCCAGCTGCTCACTGAAAGCACCCAGGAAAGGCACGCTTTCAAATTCGAATCCGAATCTGTGCCGGTGACGCTGACAGGGAACAATGACGCGGCTAACGTCGTGGTCAAAACGACAGTCGGGACGATGGAATGCAAAAAAGCGACCTACACCGGGTCGCAGACCGAAAAAGCAAAGGTCGAAATCGAACTGACTCCCTCCTACTCGGAATGCACGGCGTCAGGGGGGTTCACCGCCACGGTGGATATGAACGAATGCAAGTATCGCTTTACAGTCACAAAAGTCGAAAGCTTCACCAAACGCGAGGGCAGCGTGGACATCATCTGCCCAGCCGGCAAAGAAATCACAATCACAGTCAAAGCAGGGGAAGTGACCAAGTGCACGATCCATGTGCCTGCGCTGAGCAATATGAGGACCGTCACATACACAAACGTCGGCGCGGGCGCGACAAGGGAAATAACAATCGACGTGAACATCACCAAATTCGCCTACGTCCATACAGCCGGGTCCGGCATCGGCGCCTGCACCACTGGCTCGGGAGAAGACGGCACGATGGAAGCGAAGATTTCGATCACAGCCGAGAAAGCTGGCGGCGAACACGTCGGGTTCTTCAGCCCCTAGCGCGCTAGGGGCCTGCCTGGACGACGCGGAGGTACCGGGTTCGGCGAGCGCCATAGGCTCTCGCGCATGGTCATCACGATCGACGGGCCCGCCGGGGCCGGCAAGTCGACCGTCGCCCGTGCGGTGGCGGCGGCTCTCGACTTCACCTACCTGGACTCCGGGGCGATGTATCGCTGCGTGGCGCTGGCGGGGCTGGATCGGGGTGCTGAGCTGGATTCGGCCGAGGCGATGGGAGATTTGGCGCGCTCGCTGGAGATCGACCTCGACGGTGAGCGGGTCGTGCTGGACGGGCATGACGTCACCGCCGCGATTCGCGAGCCGCGGGTCACGGAGGCCTCCTCCCGCGTCTCGGTCCATCCGCCGGTGCGGGAGGCACTGGTCGCGCGGCAGCGCCAGCTGATCGAGGCCGGCCGCTACGTCGCCGAGGGACGCGACATCGGCACGGTCGTCAGCCCCGACGCTCCCTTGAAGATCTTCCTCACTGCATCGCCGGAGGAGCGCGCGCGCCGCCGCGCCAACCAGAGCGGCGAGGAGGAGGCGACGGTCCTTGCCGCGCAGCACGAGCGCGACGAGCGCGACGAGACCCGCGAGCACAGCGCCTTGCGGCCCGCCTCCGATGCGGTCGAGCTCGATACCACCGGACTTTCGCTCGAGCAGGTCGTCGATCGAGTCGTGAGGCTTGCTCGCGAGCGGGGCCTGGCGTGAGCCGGCTTCCCACCGTCGCCGTCGTCGGCTTCCCCAACGTCGGCAAGAGCACCCTTATCAACAGGCTGGCGGGCGGCCGCGAGGCGGTCACCCACGCCGAGCCGGGCGTCACCCGCGATCGCAAGCGGGTCCGCTGCGAGTGGAACGGGGTCGCCTTCGAGCTGCTCGACACCGGCGGCATCGATCTCGGCGACGAGGGTGAGTTGGCGGAGGACGTACGGCATCAGGCGCGGCTCGGCATCGCCGAGGCGGACGTGGTGCTGCTCGTGGTCGACAGTCGCGCCGGGGTGCGGGCCGGCGATGCGGAGCTTGCCAAGACCCTGCGCGGCGGCGACGCCCCGGTCCTCGTCGTCGTCAACAAAGTCGATCGGCCTGGCGGCGAGCATCTGACGGCCGAGTTCCACAAGCTCGGCCTCGGCGAGCCGTTCGCGGTCTCGGCCACGCACGGGCTGGGCAGCGGCGACCTGCTCGATCGCGTGGTCGAGCTGCTTGGCGAACGGCCGCCGTCCTCGGACGAGGAGGAACCCGTCCACGTCGCCGTGGTCGGCCGTCCCAATGTCGGCAAGTCCTCGCTGGTCAACGCGTTTCTCGGCAGCGAGCGGGTGATCGTCTCCGAACGCGCCGGCACCACCCGCGACGCGATCGACACCGAGCTGGAAGTCGATGGGCGCCTGGTCCTGCTCGTCGACACGGCGGGCCTGCGCCGCCGCTCCAAGGTCGCCGGCACGGTCGACTACTACGCCCAACTGCGCTCCGAGCTCGCGGTCGAGCGAGCCGACGTCGCGATCGTCGTCTGCGATGCCTCCGAGGGGGTGACGGCGGAAGACCTGCGGATCGCGGAGCTGGCGATGCAGGCCGGCTGCGCGACGCTGCTGGCGCTCAACAAGTGGGACATCGCCGCGATCGACGTCGATGACGCCCGCGCCCGGGTCGAGCGCAAACTGCGACTGCGCCCCGAGGCCGTCACTTGCTCAGCCCTGCGCGGCCGCAACGTCGCCAGGCTGCTGCCCAAGGCGCTGCAGCTCGCCGATCGGGCCGCGGAGCGCATCCCGACCCCAGAGTTGAACCGCTTCGTCGCCGACGCGGTGGCGAAGACGCCGCCGCCGTCGCGGCGCGGCCGCCGCCTGCGTCTCTACTACGCGGCGCAGGTTGGGGAGAGGCCGCCGCGGGTCGCGATCCAGGTCAACGATCGCCGCTTGATCGTCCGCGACTGGGCCTACCACCTGGAGAACCGGATGCGCGAGACGTACGGGCTGGAGGGGGTGCCGCTAGTGATCGATTTTGTTCCCCATACCGGTCGCCGACGTTGAAGATCGTCCACTAGGCTTCTTTCTATGCGCGATATTCAGCCGCTCGCCGAGGGCGAATACCTCTTCACCTCCGAGTCCGTCACCGAGGGTCACCCCGACAAGGTCTGCGACCAGATCTCCGACGCGATCCTCGACGCCGTGATGGCGGGCGATCCGGAGGGGCGCGTCGCCTGCGAGACCCTCGTCAACACCGGGATGGCGGTCGTCTCCGGCGAGATCTCCACCGACGTCCACCTCGACGTGCCGGAGCTGGTCCGCGAGACGATCCGCAAGATCGGCTACGACCACGGCGACTACGGCTACAACTGCGACCACATCTCCGTCCTCGTCTCGCTCGACAAACAGTCGCCCGACATCGCCCAGGGCGTCGACGCCGCCTACGAGACCAGGACCGATCCCGCTTCCGATGACGAGCTGCTGATCGCCGGGGCCGGCGATCAGGGAATGATGTTCGGCTACGCGACCGATGAGACCGAGGCGCTGATGCCGATGCCGGTCCAGCTCGCTCACCGCCTTGCCGAACGCCTTGCCGCGGTCCGCAAGGACGGCACCCTCGACTATCTCGGCCCAGACGGCAAGACGCAGGTGACGATCCGCTATGCCGGCGGCCGCCCGGTCCGGGTCGAAAAGCTGTTGATCTCGACCCAGCACGCCGACGGCGTCGAGTCCGAGCAGACGATCAAGCCCGACCTCTGGCAGCACGTGGTGCTACCGGTCCTCACTGCCGAAGCGGCCGGGATGTTCGACGAAGCCGAGCTGCGCGAGGGATTTCTCGTCAACCCGACCGGCAAATTCGTGATCGGAGGCCCGGTTGGCGATGCCGGGCTCACCGGCCGCAAGATCATCGTCGACACCTACGGCGGCATGGCACGCCACGGTGGCGGCGCCTTCTCCGGCAAGGACCCCTCCAAGGTCGATCGCTCTGCCGCCTACGCGGCGCGCCACGTCGCTAAGAACGTCGTCGCGGCGGAACTGGCGCAGCGCTGCGAGGTCCAGGTCGCCTACGCGATCGGCGTCGCCCATCCGGTCTCGCTGATGGTTGAGACCTTCGGCACCGGCACGCTGCCGGACATGGAGATCTCCCGCCTGGTCGAAGCGGAGTTCGACCTCCGCCCGGGCGCCTTCCGCCGCTACCTCGACCTGCACCGGCCGATCTTCCAGAAGACCGCCGCCTACGGCCACTTCGGCCGCTCTGAGGAGGCCTTCACTTGGGAGTTGACCGACCGTGTCGACTCTCTGCGGGCGGCTGCCGGGACTGCGGCCGCGCCGGCTTAGGCTAGCCCGTCAGCCTTGGCCCGGAGGTTGCGCCTCACCCAGACCATGCGCCCCGGAGGCTGCGGTCCCGGTCGCCTGGTCGACCCGGTGGACGACTTCGCTTGGGTCGGCGACGCCGGCGAAGATGAAGTTGTAGTCGTCGGTGGCGGCGGTGTCGAAGTCGACGTCGCCGATCTGCATCAACCGCTGGTAGACCGTCTGCCGGTAGTTGACGTTCTGGACGCGCTCCAGGCGCGTCTCCTGCACCTCGCGCGAGACGATGCCGCGCTTGATGTTGAGGCGGCGGTCGGTGATCGTGTAGGTGGTCGCAACGCGCTTGACGAAGCCGATCAGGACGGTGAGGCCGACGATGACCAGGACGATCAGGAACACCGTGCCGCTGTCCGCACCGAACAGCTTGGCGACGACGCCGATGATTGCGGCGATCAGGATGCCTTTCAGGTAGAAGCCGAGGATCGCCCGCCAGGAGGGATGCCCCTGGAAGATCAGCTGCTCGCCCGGGCTCAGGTTGAGGACCATCGCCCGCCAGGATATCCGGCCGTCCGCCGGCCGACATAACTTCGTCGGATGGCCATCGCCAAGGTCGAGCCGCTGACCACCGCTCGCGCGCTGCGCGGCCCGTTCGACTACCGGTTGCCGGCCGAGATGGCCGACGTCGGGGTCGGCAGCGTGGTGCGGGTGCCGTTCGGGCGGCGGCGGACGCTGGGCGTGGTGGTTGAGCTGGCCGAGGTCTCCGAGCTGCCGCCGGAGCGCCTCGCCGAGCCGCTGGAGGCGCTCGAGGCCGGCGTCCCCGCCGACCTGGTGCGACTCGGCCTCTGGGTCGCACGCGAGTACTGCTCGACCCCCTCGCGAGGACTGCAGTTGGTCCTGCCTCCAGGCACCGGTTCCGGCGGTCAGCGGGTCCGCTCGCGAACCGAGCTGCGGGCCGAGATCGCCGCCGCCGGCGAGGAGGCGCTCTCCGCCGGCGGGCGACTGGGGGCCAAGCAGCGGGCGGTGCTGGAGGCACTGGGGGCCGGTGAGATGTCGGCCGGCGCGCTGGCCACGGCTGTGGGCGCCGATCGTCAGGTGCTGCGCAGGCTGGAGCAGCGCGGCCTGATCTCCACCCGCAGCTCGACCCTGCGGCGGCGGCCCAGCGACGCTGCGTTGGGTGCCACGGCAGAACGGCCGACGTTGCTCGGAGAGCAGCGGCAAGCGGTTGCCGAGATCGTCGCCGCCCTGGATGGCGAGGCAGGGGCAGCGCACAAGCTGCTCCTGCATGGGGTCACCGGCTCGGGCAAGACCGAGGTCTACCTGGCTGCGGTCGAGGCCGCGCTTGCGCGCGGCCGGGGGGCAATCGTCCTCGTCCCGGAGATCGGTCTCGCCCCGCAGGCGGTGGCGCGCTTCCGAGCGCGGCTCGGCGATCGCTTCGCGGTCCTGCACTCGGCGCTCTCGCCTGGCGAGCGCTATGACGAGTGGCGGCGCCTGCGCGAGGGGGAAGCGAGCGTTTGCGTCGGGCCGCGCTCCGCCGTCTTTGCCCCGGTCCACGACCTGGGCCTGATCGTCATCGACGAGGAGCACGACCCTTCGTACAAGCAGGAAGGAGATCCCTGCTACGACGCCCGCGAGGTGGCCAGGCGACGCGCCGAGGAATGCGGGGCGACGCTGGTGGCCGGGACGGCGACGCCGCGCCCCGAGTCCTGGCTGGAGCTGCCGCGAATCGAGCTCCGCCGGCGCGTCGACGGCCGTCCCATGCCGCCGGTCGAGGTTCTCGACATGCGCGAGGCGGACCCCCGCTCGGGCCCGCTGCACCCTGCCACCTGGGAAGAGCTGGAGTCGGTGCGCAAGGCTGGGGCGAAGGCGATCGTGATGGTCAATCGGCGCGGGTTCGCGCCCTGGCTGATCTGCCGCTCCTGCGGCCGTCATTGGGGCTGCCCCAACTGCGACGTCTCGCTGATCGTCCACCGTCACGCGAGCCGGGTGGTCTGTCACCACTGCGCCCACACGGAGCCGCTGCCGCGCGTCTGTCCCGACTGCGACTCGACGACGCTCTCCCAGGCGGGGGTCGGAACCGAGCAGATCGAGGCGCTGCTCACCCAGCGGCTCGATCCGATGCCGGTGTTCCGCCTCGACTCCGACGTTGCCGCCGGGCGCGGCGCGCACGCCCGCATCCTCGCCGGCTTCGGCGAGGCGGAGAGCGGGGTGCTGGTCGGCACCCAGATGGTCGCCAAGGGCCACGACTTTCCCGAGGTGACGCTGAGCGCGATCGTCGACGCCGACGCCACCCTGCGCTTCCCCGATTTCCGTGCCGGCGAGCGCACCTTCGCGATGGTCACGCAGCTCGCCGGGCGCAGCGGTCGCGGCGAAGCCGGGGGGGAGGTGATCGTGCAGACCCTCGCCCCCGATGCCGCCAGCATCGCCCACGCCGCCCGTCACGACGCCGCCGGCTTTCTCGCCGAGGAGGTGGAGCGACGCCGTCTGCTCCGCTACCCGCCTTTCTCCCACCTGGCCCGGGTCGTCCTCAAGGCGGAGTCAGAGCCGCGGCTGGACCAGGCGGCATCGAAGCTGGCGGCGGTCCTGGCCGAGACGCTGCCGAGCGACACCGACCTGCTCGGCCCGGCGCCGATGTTCCGCGTTCGCAACCGTCATCGCCGCCGCCTCCTGACCAAGGCCGATGACCGCGAGGCGACGGTTGCCGCGATCGGCGAGGCGGTCGAGCGCCTCGCCGCCGACCGCACTCTTCGCGAGGTGGCGATTAGCGTCGACGTCGATCCTCAATAAGAGCCCGTCCGCCCGCGAGTCGATCCATACAATCGATGCTGTGAGCGATGAGGGAGCCCTCGAGGCCGAGACAGAGCGCGAGCAGTTGGAAGCGCAGCTGCTGGAGCGGCGCGAAGCGGCGCTTGCCGAGGTCGTCAAGTTCGGCAATCCGGTGCTCAAGAGCAAGGCTTCGCCGGTCACCGAGTTCGGCCCCGAGTTGCGGGCGGAGGTCGACCGGATGATCGCGATCATGCGCGATGGGATGGGGGTCGGTCTCGCCGCCACCCAGCTCGGCATCCTGCGCCGCGTGCTGGTTTTCCAGGCTGGGCCGGATTGCGAGCCGACCGGCCTCGTCAACCCCTCTATCGAGTGGCTCTCCGAGGAAGCGGCGGTGGCCGAAGAGGGGTGCTTGAGCCTGCCCCGGGTGGCGATGGACGTCGAGCGTCCGCTCCATGCCCGAGTCGGTGGGCTCGACGTCGAGGGTGAACCGGTGACGGTCGAGGCATCGGGCCTCGAGGCGCGCGTCCTCCAGCACGAGATCGATCACCTCGACGGTGTGTTGATCCTCGACCGGGCGCCGCGCGAGCAGCGCAAGGCGGCACTGCGGGCGCTGCGCGAGGGCAGTAGCTACAGCCCGGCGCCCGAAGAAGGGGACGAGGAGCTGGACGCGGAAGAGCATCGAGAGCCCCGCACCGACGCGTGAAGACCGTTTACCTCGGAACCTCGGACTTCGCCGCCGCGGTCCTCGATCGCCTGGCCGGCTCCGCCCATCGCCCACAGCTCGTGGTGACGCCACCGGACCGCCCCCAGGGGCGGGGCCGCCGGAGCGGGCCGCCGCCGGCCGCCGCCGCGGCGACCGAGCTGGGGATCGACCTGCTGCAGGCCGAGAACGTCAACGACGAGGCGGTGCTGGAGCGGATTCGGACGGTCGGCGCGGGGGCGGCGGCGGTCTGCGCCTTCGGCCAGCTGATCCGCGAGCCGCTGCTCTCCGAGTGGCCGCTGCTCAACGTCCACCCCTCGCTGCTGCCGCGCTGGCGGGGTGCGGCGCCGATCCAGCGCGCGCTCCTCGAGGGCGACTCGGTCACCGGGGTGAGCATCATGCAGATGGAAACGGGCCTCGACACCGGACCGGTGCTCCTCGATCGCACCGTGGAAATCGGGCCGCGCGAGACGTCCGGCA
>JBIOVI010000036.1:0-36107 GCA_044867645.1 Solirubrobacterales bacterium
CGTTGACGCGCCCGATGATCCAGAAGTAGCCGTCCTCGTCGCGCCGCGCCGCGTCACCGACGAAGTACGTGTCGCGGCCGTACTTGTTCCAGTACGTCTCGACGAACCGGTCGTCCTCCTTGTAGAGCGTGCGCAGCATCGACGGCCACGGCTGCGTCAGCACGAGCAGGCCCTGACCGCTCTCGACCGGCTTGCCCTCGGCCTCGTCGACCACGTCCGCGAACACGCCCGGGAAGGGCGTCGTCGCCGAGCCCGGCTTCGTCGCGGTGATCCCCGGCAGCGGCGTGATCATGATCGCGCCCGTCTCCGTCTGCCACCACGTGTCGACGATCGGGCAGCGCTCGCCGCCGATCACCTTGTGGTACCAGAGCCACGCCTTGGGGTTGATCGGCTCCCCGACCGTGCCGAGCAGGCGCAGCGAGGAGAGGTCGTGTCTGGCCGGGAACTCCGCGCCCCACTTGATGCACGCGCGGATCGCGGTCGGCGCGGTGTAGAAGATCGTCGCCTTGTAGCGCTCGATCAGCTCCCACCAGATCCCCTTGTGCGGGTAGTCGGGCGCGCCCTCCCACATCACACTGGTGACGCCGTTGCTGAGCGGTCCGTAGACGATGTAGGAATGGCCGGTGACCCAGCCGACATCGGCGGCGCACCAGTAGACGTCGGACTCGGGCTTGATGTCGAAGACGTAGCGGTGCGTCGCCGTGACGCCGGTCATATAGCCGCCGGTCGTGTGCAGGATCCCCTTCGGCTTCGCGGTCGAGCCCGAGGTGTAGAGGATGTAGAGCGGGTGCTCCGCGTCGAGCGGCTCCGGCGGACACTCAGGATCGGCGGCATCCATCAGCTCGTCGTAGAAGCGGTCGCGCCCCTCGCGCATCGGGCAATCGATGCCGGTGTGGCGGACGACGACGATCGTCTCCAGCGAAGTCAGGTCTCCCATCTGCTCGTCGACCTGTGACTTGATCGGCGCGGTCTTGCCCTTGCGACGGGCACCGTCGACGGTGACCAGCGCCTTCGCTGCGGAGAACTCCATCCGCTCCCGCACCGACTCGGGCGAGAAGCCACCGAAGACGACGTTGTGCGGCGCGCCGATCCGCGCGCAGGCGAGCATCGCGACGACGACCTCGGGGATCATCGGCAGGTAGATCCCGACCACGTCGCCCTTGTCGATGCCGACGTCCTTGAGCGCGTTGGCGAAGCGCTGCACGTCGGCCAGCAGCTGCGCGTAGGTGATGTCGCGCTCCTCCCCCTCCTCGCCGCGCCAGTGGTAAGCAACCCGGTCGCCAAGCCCGGCCTCGACATGCCGGTCGAGGCAGTTCGCCGAGGCGTTCAGCTTGCCGTCGGCGAACCACTTGTAGAAGGGCGGGTTGGAATCGTCGAGGCCCTGGCTCGGCGGCTGCGCCCACTCGAGCAGCTCGGTCGCCTGTCGCATCCACCACGCCTCGGGATCGGCCGCGGCCTCCTCGTAAACCGTGGGATCGGCAAGGAGCGCCTGGCGGCGGAACTCGGCAGGAGGGTCGAAGCGCTCGACCTCGAGCAGCTCGCTCAGCTCCCGCTCCAGCCTCGTCTCCTCCTCAACCCCCATTTGGCTCCTTCCTTGGCCGCTACTCTGAGCGGGAACGCTACCCCTTCAACGATTCGAAGCAAACCGGCCAAACCAAATGCTCTTCAGACAGATCATCCATGAGGATCTGGGCTGCGCTTCCTACCTAGTCGGCGATCCCGGCTCCGGAGTCGCCGCGGTTGTCGACCCGCAATGGGACATCGACCCCTACCTGCAGCTGGCCCGCCTGCACGGGGTGCGGATCGAGCACGTGTTGGAGACCCACAACCATGCCGACCACGTCTCCGGCCACGGCCGCCTCGCCCGCGCTAGCGGCGCGACGATCCATGTCAACGGGCTGGCGGAGGCCGAGTACGAGCACGAGCCGCTCGCCGACGGCTGGGCGCTGGCACTCGGCGATGCGGTGACGATCGAGGCGATCCACACCCCCGGTCACCGACCCGAGCACACCTCTTTCCTGCTGCGGGACGCGGCCCGTGGCGGCGACCCGGTGGCTGTGCTGAGCGGCGACTCGCTGTTCGTCGGCGACGTCGCCCGCCCCGACCTCGCGGTGGAGCCGCGCGAGGGCGCGGCTGAGATCTTCCGCTCGCTGCACGAGCGGCTGCTGGCGCTTCCCGACGAGGTCGAGGTCTGGCCCGGGCACCTCGGCGGCTCGCTCTGTGGCAGCTCGGGAATCGATCTGCGAACTTCGTCGACGATCGGCTTCGAGCGCCGCCACAACCGGGCGCTTGCCTTCACCGACGAGGGCGAGTTCGTCGAGGACGCCATCTCCACGCTGGGCCAGCGCCCGCCCAATGTCGAACACATCGTCACCCTCAACCGCGGACCGCTGATCGAGGCGATCGGCTCACCCGCGCGGTTGACGCCGCGGCGCTTCGAGGCGGCGATCGCGGCCGGCGCCTACGCGGTCGACTCGCGCACCAACGAGCAGTTCGACGAGGCTCACATTCCTGGCGCGATCAGCGCCTCCGCCTACGACACCGGTTTCGCCACCAAGGTCGCCCAGGTGGTTCCACCCGATGCCGAAGTGGTCGTCGTCGCCGCGTCGGACGGCAACGAGCTGGACGCGGCGGAGCTTCTCGCCGCGGTCGGGCTGCAGGTACATGGCTTCCTCGGCGGAGGCATGAGCGCATGGCGGGCCGAGGAGCGCCTGGTGGCGCGGATCGAGCCGATCGGCCCGGAGGAGCTGGCCGAACGACTCGCCGGCGAGGACCCGCCGCTGGTTCTCGACGTCCGTGGCGCCGGCGAGTACGCCGAGGGACACATCTCCGGCTCGCTCCACATCCCCTATGGCGAGCTCCAGCGGCGGCTCGACGAGCTTCCCCGCGACCGCGCCCTGGCGACTATCTGCAAGGGCGGCAAACGGAGTGGCCTCGCCGCCTCCGTCCTGCAGCGCGAGGGATTCGAGACCATCCATGTCGCGCGGGGCGGGGTCGGGACGTGGCAGGCCGAAGGGCGGCCGGTGGAGTCCGCTGAAGTGCCTGCGTGAGGGGCCTACGCGGCGCGCGTCAGGCGGGACGGGCGGAGCGCCGAGGCGATCGCCTCGGCCAGGCCCGGCGACTCGGCTGGCCGTAGGGAGCTGGTCGTGACTCGGATAGCAGGCTCGGCTTGGAGGCGAAAGGGAGCTCCCGGGGCAACCGCCCAACCGTCGGCCAGGAGCGCCTGGACGGTGCTCGTCTCATCCGGGACCGGGATCCAGACGTTTAGGCCGCTGGGGGCTTCGACTTCGATGCCTTGCTCGGCCAGGGCGGCGAGGAATGACTCGCGGCGCTCGGCATAGGTCTCGGTAGCCCGCTCCAGGTCGCGAGCAACTTTCGGGTCCTTCCACAGCTCCGCCGCCGTGCGCTGGAGCAGATGGCTGACCCAACCGGGACCGACCGCCTGCCGCCCTCGCACTCGACTGATCGTTTGGGCGTCGCCGGCGAGGACGGCGAGCCGCAGGTCGGGTCCAAGCGACTTTGCCAGTGAGCGCGCCGCTGCCCAACGGCGCCGGCTCTTGGTCAAAGTCAGCCGGGAAGCGCCGGCGATCGGGCCGAGATGATCGTCCTCGAGGACCATGACCTCGGGATCGCGATCGAGAACCCGCTTCAGAGCGGCGGCGCGCTCCGTGTTAAGCGATGCCCCGGTGGGGTTCTGGCCGCGCGGGTTGACGACGACCGCCGCGACGCCTTCGTCAAGCGCATCCGCAAGCGCGGCGGGAAGCATTCCTCGCCCGTCGACTGGCACCGGGTGCAGGGCAAGCCCCAAGGCCCGCAGCAGGTCGAAGAGCCCGGCGAAGCCCGGGTCTTCGACCGCCACCACGTCTCCAGGCCGAAGCTGCGCATCCAGAGCGCGCTCGATCCCGTCGAGGGCGCCGCTGACGACCGCCATTTCCTCAGCGGCTACCCCTACCTGCCCGAACTCCTCCCTCGCCAGCTCGAGCAATTGCGGATCCGCCGGGTCGCCACCGTAGAGCTGCCGTGGCGGCTCGATCCCGCGCAGGACAGGAGTCAAGTCGGGCAACAGCTCGAGGTCCGGGTTGCCGCTCGCCAGGTCGCGTGCCCCAGCCGGAGCGAGAGTGCCAAGCCACGCACCGGCGACCGGGGGCCGCCAGCTGACGCGAGCGCCGCTACGCGACCGGGTCACGATCAGCCCCCGCGAGCGCAGATCGCCGAATGCCGCGGCGACGGTGGTCGGGCTGACGCCCAGCTCGCCGGCGAGCGAACGCACCGCGGGCAGCGGCGCGCCGGGTGGCAGCAGGCCTTCGTCGATCCCGCGTTCGACGCTCGCGGCGATCTCCGCCGCGCCAGCACCCGATATTCGATACTGTGTTAGCTCAGTAGACAGATTTGTACTGTAACAGATATGGACGGATATCGATGCCAGAGAAGTCGAGAACCAGAGTGCGCAGGGTGCCCAACCGTGCCGTCTACGAGCGCGAGACAATCGAGGCGATCCTCGACGAGGCGCTGATCTCCCACGTCGGTACGGTCGATCCCGCCGGCTACCCCGTGGTGATCCCAACCCTTCACGCCCGGGCAGGCAAGTGGCTCTACATCCACGGCTCAGCGGCGAGCAGGACGCTGCGCGAGGCGGAGCGGTCCGAAATCTGCCTGACCACGACCCTGCTCGATGGCCTCGTGCTGGCCCGCTCGGCCTTCCACCACTCGGTCAACTACCGCTCGGTTGTCGTCTTCGGCGAGGCTGAACAGGTCGAGGCAAGCGAGGACAAGAGCCGCGCGCTCGAAGCCTTCACCGAGAAGCTCGTCCCCGGGCGTTGGGCCGACGTTCGCCTGCCAAGTGAGAAGGAGCTGCGCGCAACCGCGGTGCTGCGGATCCCGCTCGAGGAGGCCTCAGCCAAGGTCCGCCGTGGCGGCCCAGTCGAGGAGGAGGCCGATTACGAGCTACCGGTATGGGCCGGCACGATCGGCCTCCGCCTCGCCGCCAAAGCACCGCAACAAGACGAGCGGCTCATGCCAGGCGTCGAGTGCCCGGACTACGTCGCCGCCCTCGCCGAGGCGAGGGCGTAGCGTTCGCAGGATCAGTAGCCCGACGGGTGGCGGGCTATGAAGCCTTCCGGCGAGTTGACCGGTTCGGGGTGCCAGCGCGGGCCGGCGCCGCCCGAGGTGTCGAAGGCGAGGCCGGCGATGATCATCCAGGCGTGGCCAGCATTGGCGTAGACGGTGATCCACTGGCCCGGACCGGGGTCGCCCCAGGTCGAGAGACCGGTCGAGTCGAGCGGGCTGGAGAGGAAACCGCCGCCGTTCAGCGCAAA
This sequence comes from Solirubrobacterales bacterium, assembly GCA_044867645.1. Lineage (GTDB taxonomy): Bacteria > Actinomycetota > Thermoleophilia > Solirubrobacterales > 70-9 > VRUE01. Next base: position 5,316 of record JBIOVI010000036.1, read on the forward strand.
GCTGACCGAGCCCGAGCAGTCATAGCCCGACGATTCGAAGGAACCGTGGCCTCCGCCCCAGACGTAGGGGGTGGTGGCGATCGAGTTGGCGGCTTCGATCGCGGCCTGCACGGCCGGCGGGGCATCGCTCGGCACGCTCGCCTGGCTTTCGGAGATGTAAGTGGCGCTCTGCCCGGGCGTGAGCGGCGCCGGCGTGCCGGTCGGCACAGCCGCCCCGGTGCTGGAGAGCTGTTCGGAGATCGCCGCCAGGTTGTCGCTCAGCGCCTCTTCGCGAGACTCGAGCGATTCGAGCTGCTGCTGGCGCTGGTCCTGAGCGGCCTTGAGATCGGCGAAACGGGCGGCCGCTTCGGCGCGCGCGGCGGCGGCTTCGTGCTCCTTGACCGCGATCGCGTCGCGCGCTTCCTTCAGCTGCAGGCGGATCGCCGCCATCCGCTTGACGGCGGCTCGCGCTTCGTCACGCAGCGCCTTGACCCGGTCGGCGACCGAGTTGTCGTAGTCCTGGATGCGGCTCAGGTAGTCCGCGCGGGCGCTGGCCTGCGACCAGGTCTCCGATTCGAGCACGACGCTGAGCACGTCCGGGCTACCCGTCTCATAGATAGCGACCAGCCGTTCGCGCAGTACGTCAAGCGCTCGTTGCAGGCGGGCGCGGATGCGATCCAGCCGACGCTGCTCGGCTTCCAGCTTCGCCGTGGCGCTGTCGAGCTCGTCCTGCTTCTCGCTCAGTTCGGACTCGAGCTCCAGCTGCTGCTGGCGCAGCCGCGAGACTTCGCCGAGCATCGAGTCGATCGCCCGGTTCTGCTCGGCGATCGTCGCCGAGAGTGAGCTCTGGCTCTCGCGGACCTTGCTCAGCTTTCCCTGCGTGTCGTCGAGTTTTTCGCTCAGCGTCTCGGCCGGCGCACTCGCCACCAGGCAGAGCGCAAGCAGCAGCAAGACGGCGGGCAGAAGCAGCCGCCAGGGGGTGCGGGCACGGAGGCGCATCCGCCGCCACGCTAACGAACTCGCCTGAAGATTGTTAGGAGTTGCTAATAACTTGCAACTTCCGTTGCAGAAATCTCTCCTTTGCAGGAGAAACCTCAGACGTGCCGGTGATTAGCGGACCATATGGGTGCTCGATCACCGGCACGTCTTGTGGCGGGACTAGGCGAGCAGCTTGGCCTTCGCCTTGTCGAACTCCTCGCTCGAAAGCGCGCCCTTTTCCTTCAGCTCGTTGAGCTTGTGCAGTTCGTCAGCCGGCGAGCCGCCGTGTGCCTGCTCGCGCACGTAGGAATCGAAGTGCTGTTTCGCCTCGGCCTGCGCCTTGATCGCCCTTTCGCGCATACCGCTGCCACGTGCGATCAGGTAGATCAGCGCGGTCAGGAAGGGGATGAAGACGAGGAAGAGCACCCAGGCCGCCTTTGCCCAACCGGACAGCGCGTGGTCGCGGAAAAGGTCGGAGAGGATGGTGATCAGGATCCAAATCCAGATCACGAAGAAGAAAACCTCGAAGGCGACGAGGAGCGCTTCGCCAAAGTCAATGTCTGCGAACGGCACGGTGGGTCCTTTCGGCGGGTGGATGGGGCACGTCGATCGTATATTGGATCGGCGGGGCGATCCACTCAGGGATGCAGGGTGAGGTCAGAGCCGCTGAGCGAAGAGGACGGCGGCGACCGCCGTGGCAAGGTTGAGGCTGGAGACGCCGGCCCGCATCGGAATGCCGAGTCGGAGGTCGGCGCGTTCGAGCAGATCGGCGCTGAGGCCATAGCGCTCGGTACCGAAGGCGAGGATGGCACGCGGCGGCAACTCGGCGGGACGGAGGTCGTCGCCACCGGGGTCGATCGCGACCAGCGGCCGGTCGCACTCCGGCAGATTCTCGACCCCGGCGACCGGCAGGGCGAAATGGAGCCCGGCCGCGCCCCGCAGCGCGTCGGGGTGCCAAGGGTCGTTTGGCCCCGTAGTCAGCACCCCGGCCGCGTCGGCGGCAGCTGCGACCCGCACGCACGCACCCATGTTGCCCATCGTCCGCGGGTCCTCGAGCAGCACCAGCGGCGCCGATCGGTGCTCCGCGAGCACGGCCGCGAGGTCGACATCGGGGCGGCGGGCGATCGCGACGACGCCCGTGCGCGGCGTCTGCGGGACCAGTTCGGCCAGGACCTCGGGGGCGACCGGGGCGGTGCGCTCGGCCAGCGAGCCAGCCAGATCCGGGGCGAGCTCCTCGGAGAGCTCTTGCAGGCGCCGCGGCTCGGCGGCGACCGCCTCCACTACGTCGGCGCCGAAGCGCAGCGCGTGCTTGAGGGCGTGGAAGCCCTCCAGGACGGCGAGGCGCGGGTCGCGCCGTGCAGTTCGGTATCGCCGGATCAGCGACCGCTCGTCGGCACCGCTCACCGCCGCATCATTACCCAGCGGCAACGCCGCCGGCCGACACCCCTCCGCCAGGCGCCGAGGGGGCCGGAGCGGGCGCCGGGGCGGATTCCGGGGCCGGTTCGGGCTCGGGCTCCGCTTCCTGCCCCTGTTCGCCCTCACCGTCTTCGGACGGTTTCTTCGATTCGTCGGCTTCTTCGAATTCTTCGAATTCCCCTTCGCCTTCGCTCGAGTAGCCAGCGGAGCCGCTCGTGTGTTCGCTGTCCAGCCCCGAAAGCTCGGGCAGGCTCGCGGGCTCGGGGAATTCGGGGCAATCGCCGGCCACGGCCGATTCCATGAAGGAGCGCCAGATCGGCCCGGCGGTCGGTCCGCCATAGCCGGTCGCTTCCCGTGACTGCGGATGCCCGACCCAGACCGCGGTTGAGTAGAGCGGCGTGTAGCCGGCGAACCAAGCGTCGGAGAGATCCTCCGAGGTACCGGTCTTGCCGGCCGCCGCGCTGCAGCCCATATAGGTATAGCCGGCGCCGGTGCCCTGGGTGATCACTCCCTCGAGCAGCCTGGTCACTTCGTAGGCCTCTCCCTCGGTGAGAACGCGGTCGCCGGCATCTGCATCGGGTTCGTCGACTTCGCCGCTGGGGAACTCAACGCGGGCGATCGCCGTTGGCTCGTGGTGGATGCCGCCGCTGGCCAGGGTCGCGTAGGCGTCCGCCATTTCCAGCGGCGTGACTCCGACGGCGAGACCGCCGAGCGCCTCCGCGGGGACCGATTCCAGCGGTGCCTCAATCCCCATCTGGTGCGCGGTCTGGGTCACGTTCTCCGGGCCGACGTCGAGGTCGAGCTGGGCGAAGACGACGTTGGTCGAGTGCCAGGTGGCGGAGGCAAGCGACATCGTGCCGCCGCTGGGCTCGGCGTTGTTGACGACCCACGGTGGGCCTGCCCCCGGCGGGTCCAGGGTCTTCGGCGAAGTGCCGTCGTAGTAGGTGCTGTCGGGGTCGACGCCCTGCTTGATCGCGGTGGTGAGGACAAAGGTCTTGAACGACGAGCCCGGCTGGCGGTGCGCCTGCCAGGCGTAGTTGAATTCGCTTTCGTCGGCGGAGCCTTCGGTCGAGGCGAGGGCGACGATCTCACCGCTGGAGGGGTCGACCGAGGCGAGCGCGGCGGCCGGCCCGCCTTCGGGGTAACAGACGCTGCAGGAATCGACCGCTTCCTGCGCCCGTTCCTGCAGTTCGGGGTCGATCGTCGTGTACGCCTTGAGGCCGCCGTAGCGGACGGTGTTGAGGCCGTATTTGTCGATCAACTCCTGCTGGACGAGATCGAAGAGGAAGCGGTCGTGGATCACCCGGTACTTGTGGCCTGGATCGAGATCGAGGCCCTCGTGGATCGCCTTGCGGTATTCGGAGGAGGTGATGTAGCCCTGGTCCTCCATCGCTTCCAGCACCTGGTTGCGGCGCTCCAGCGCCGCGCGCGGGTCGAGGAGGGGGTTGTATTCGGAGGGCGCCTGCGGCAGGCCGGCGATCATCGCCGCCTCGGTCAGGTCGAGCTCGCGGGCGGGCTTGCCGTAGTAGGTCTGCGCCGCTGCCTCGGCACCGACCGCCGTCTCGCCTTCGACCGTGCCGTACGGAGCGGTGTTGAGGTAGGCGGTGAGGATCCACTTCTTAGAGTGCTCTTCCTCCTCCTCGTAGGCGAGGTGAGCTTCGATCAGCTTTCGCTCGATCGTCGGTTCGGGGTCGCGGATGTAGAGGTTGCGGACCAGCTGCTGGGTGATCGTCGAAGCGCCCTGAACCGGCTTGCCGCCGGCCAGCAGGTTCTTCCAGGCGGCGCGGGCGATGCCCTCGGGGTCGATCGCGCCGTGGTTGAAGAAGTTCCGATCCTCGATCGCGACGGTCGCGTATTTGAGGTTCTGCGGCAGCGCTCGTGCGGGCACCGGCTGGCGGATGCTGCTGGCGCGGATGAAGCCGATCAGGCTGCCGTCGGCGGCATAGATCGCCGACGAGCGGCCCTTCTGTACGGGCTTGAGGCTGGCGAGTGGCGGGGCCGAGTTGTAGACGTCGATCGCCCAGCTTCCCGCCACGCCTCCGGCGATGGCGAGGGCGGCGACCAGGGCACCGACGGGGATCAGCAGCCTCTTCTTCCAGCCCAAGTTATGGCGGCGTCTCCGGCGCCGCTCCCGACTCGTCATCGAAAAAATTCTATTGAGGCGGCGGAGCCGGCCCTTTTCGCTTCGCCAAGCGCAATTTCGCGTGCGCAGCCGGGTTGGGCGGGTTCAAGCCGCCCTGATCCGCGCCCGCCATTCGGCTGGGTCGAAGCGGGCCGGCTCGGTCTCGCGGAGGAACCGCTCGAGGACCGCCACGAAGCGCCCCGGGGCCTCCAGCTGGGGTAGGTGGCCGACGTCCTCGAAGACCTCGAGGCGACTGCCGGGGATCAGCTGGTGCGCGTCTTCACCGTGACGCGCCGGGATGATCGAGTCGCGAGCGCCCCAGACGATCAGCAGCGGCACCGCCTCGGCTAGGTAGAGGCGGTCGCCGGCGTCGACGCGCTGTCCCCCTGTGCCGACCACCGCGCGCAGCGTTCCCAGGAAGGCGGCGCGGCGCTCGGGGTCGCCGAGCGAAGCGTAGCCCCGCGCCACCTCGGCGACGTCGGCGTTGGGTCGCAGGCCGACCGCGGACAGTCCGCGGCCCAGCGCGGCGCCGACCCTCTGTCCGATCCCAGCGGTCGCGCCGATGAAGAGGTCGGCGCCGGGGAGCGCCGCCGCGCGCAGGACCGGGCTCACCTCTGGGCCCAGCCCCCCGCTGGAGACCAGCACCAGGCGTTCGACCATCTCGGGGAATTGGTAGGCGAGCTGCATCGCGATACCGCCGCCCAACGAGTGCCCGACCATCGTCGCGCGCTCGTGGCCGAGGGTTAGAAGCAGGTCGCGCAGACCGGACGCGAGCGCTCCGATCGAGTAATCGCCGCCCCCTGGCGCCGATTCTCCGTGGCCCGGCAGGTCCGGGGCGATGACCGTGTGACGGCCCGCCAGCGGCTCGATCGCCTCGCGCCAGTTGTCGCAGTGGCCGGCCATGCCGTGGATCAGCAGCAACACCGGCCCCTCGCCGGCGTCTGCGTAGGAGACCGAGCGACCATGGACCGTCGCGGTCTTGATCTGCACCTCGGACATGCGGTGAAACAGTAGCCTTCCAGGAAGACCGATATGCCCAGCTTCCTGCACACCTGCTACCGGATCGGCGATATCGATCGCTCCGTCGACTTCTACGAGAAGCTCGGCTTCGAGGAGGTCGCGCGGATGCCGATCGGCGACGAGGCGATCAACGTCTTCATGGGCATGCCGGGCGAAGACCCGCGCCTCGAGCTGACCTACAACCACGGGGTCACCGACTACGACCACGGCAGCGGCTACAACCACATCGCGCTCGCCGTCGACGACCTCGACGGCACCCTGGAGGAGCTGGCGGCGCAGGGCATCGATCCCGAGAAGCCCCCCTACCGCCCCGGCGGGCGCACCGAGGGCCACCGGATCTGCTTCGTCCGCGACCCGGACGGCTATCGCATCGAGCTGATCGGCGAGTAGCCGTTGCCAATGGCGAAGGTCGCCGCGATCACGGGGGCGTCGAGCGGGATCGGTGCAGCCACGGCGCGGGCGCTTGCCGGCGATGGCTTCCGGGTGGTCCTCGGTGCGCGGCGCATCGACCGGCTCGAGGAGGTCGCAGCGGAGATCGGCGGTGAAGCGGTCGCCCTGGACGTGACCGACCCCGAATCGGTCGAGGCGTTTGCCGCCGGTGTCCCGGGCTGCGACGTGCTGGTCAACAATGCCGGTGGCGCGCTCGGGCTGGGACCGCTCGCCGAGGCCGACGAGGAGCAGTGGCGTCAGATGTACGAGGCGAACGTGCTGGGGACGATGCGGATGACCCGGGCGCTGCTGCCGCGACTAATCGAGTCGGGCGACGGCCACATCGTCGCCGTGACCAGCATCGCCGGCTTCGAGTCCTACCGCGGCGGCGCCGGCTACATCGCCGCCAAGCACGCGCAGCGGGCGCTGCTCCGCACCTTGCGCCTGGAGCTGCTCGGCGAGCCAGTGCGGGTGACCGAGGTCGCACCGGGGATGGTCGAGACGGAGTTCTCATTGGTGCGCTTCGGCGGCGACGAGGAGGCAGCCCGCCGCGTCTACGAGGGAATGGAGCCGCTGGGCGCCGAGGACGTCGCCGAGTGCATCCGCTGGGCCGTCGCCCTGCCTTCGCACGTCAACGTCGACGAGATCGTCGTCCGGCCCCGCGACCAGGCGGCGGCGACCGAAGTGCACCGGGACACGCCCGAGCAGTCGAGATCTTGACGTTCGCCGGCAGGGGGACGATGCTTGGGCGACCGGTCCCTACCAGAGGAGACGAGATGATCTGCGCGCTTACGGTTCGAAAGCTGAAACCGGGAACGTTCGAGCAGTTCCGCGACGCCTTCATGAGCAACGCGGACGAGATGCCCGAGGGGTTCGTCCGCTTCAACATGCTGCGAAATGCTGAGAACCCCGACGAGGTGATCTCCTTCGGCTTCTTCGAAGGCAGCGTCGAGCAGCTACGGGAGGTCGCGGCGAACGAGGGCTATGAGGAGCAGCTCGAGAAAATCGCGCCCTTCGTCGACTCGGTCGGCGCCGACGGGCTCTACGAGGTCGTCGAGGAGCGCATTCCGTAGTACTCAGCCACTCTCAACGACCTTCAGCGTCGCGGAACGATAGCCTCCACCCCGCTCTAGTTTGGGGAGACGGGAGGAGGAGGCTTTGAAACTGGTGATCGGCATCGTCCGCACCGAGAAAGCGAACGACGTGTTGGAAGCCCTTTACCGGGCGGAGGTGCGCGGAGTCTCGATGAGCCGCGTGCAGGGTCACGGCGGTGAGCTCGACCGGGTCGAGACCTACCGCGGCACGACGGTGCAGGTGGGCCTCTCGGAGAAGATGCGCTTCGAGATCGCCGTCTCCGATGACTTCGTGCAGCCGACGATCGACGCGCTCTGCGACGGGGCGCGGACCGGTGAGGTCGGCGACGGCAAGATCTTCGTCGTTCCGCTGGAGCGGGCGGTGCGCATCCGCACCGGCGAGTCCGACCAGGCGGCCGTGACGCCGGTGGGCAAGTGATGAGCCTGCCGATCGCGGCAGCGGCCGCGGAAATCGATACCGGCGATACCGCCTGGATGCTCGCCGCCACCGCGCTGGTGTTGATGATGACGCCGGCGCTGGGCCTCTTCTACGCCGGCCTGGTGCGCTCGAAGAACACCCTCAACACCTTCATGATGTGCATCGGGGCGATCGCGGTCGCCGGTGTGGTCTGGGCGCTGGTCGGCTACTCGCTGGCCTTCGACGGCGACGGCTCGCTGATCGGCGGCCTCAACTACGTCGGGCTGCACGACGTCACCTTCGTGCCACGCGACGGGACGACGATCCCGCACCTGCTCTTCATGGCCTTCCAGGCGACGTTCTGCATCATCACCGCCGCCCTTGTCTCTGGCGCGGTGGTGGAGCGGATGCGCTTCGGCCCGTTCCTGATCTTCGTTGCCCTATGGTCGATCCTCGTCTACTCGGTGCTCGCCCACTGGTCCTTCGGCGGCGGCTGGCTGGCAGCCGGGGGCACGCTCGACTTTGCCGGCGGCATCCCGGTCGAGATGGGCTCCGGCTTCTCGGCCCTGGCCGCGGCGCTCGTGGTCGGCGCCCGCAAGGACTACGGCCGCCAGGCGCTGCTTCCCCACAATGCCGTCTACGTGCTGCTCGGCGCTGGCCTGCTCTGGTTCGGCTGGTTCGGCTTCAACGGCGGCAGCGGCTTCTCCACCGGTGAGCCAAGCGTGCTCGCCTTCGTCAACACGCTGCTGACCCCAGCCTGCACGCTGGTCGTCTGGTTCCTGCTGGACCTGATCCGCGGCCGCAAGGTGACCGCGATCGGCGCCGCGACGGCGATCATCGTCGGCTGCGTGCTGATCACCCCCGCCGGTGGCTTCATCAGCCCCGGCTGGGCGATGGTGCTGGGCGCCGTCGGCGCGCTGCCCTGCTACGCGATGATCGTCTGGAGGCCGCGGACCCGGGTCGACGAGACGCTCGACGTGTTGGCCGCCCACGGAATCGCCGGCTTCACCGGCATTCTCTTCATCGGCCTCTTCGCCTCACTCGCCTGGAACGGCATCGCCGACGGCCTCTTCTTCGGCAACGCCTCCCAGCTCGGCGACCAGGCCCTCGCGGCACTGGTCACCCCTGTCTACGCCTTCGGCATGACCTACGTGCTGCTGCGGGCGATGGGCCTGTTCACCTCGCTGCGCGGCAGCGAGCACGACGAGGCGGTCGGCATGGACGTCGTCCACCACGGCGAGGAGGCGTACGCCTCCGGAGAGGGCGCGATCCTCGTCATGCCGGATGCCGACGGCGAGGTGCTGGTCGCCGACCCCGGCTGAGCGGCGGATGGCAAGACTTGGAACGGACTACATTCAGGTCCTGACCACGACCGGGTCGGAGGAGGAGGCAGGACGGATCGCCGCTGTGCTGGTCGAGCGCCGGCTCGCCGCTTGCGTGCAGGTGCTTGGGCCGATCGTCAGTCGCTACCGCTGGCAGGGCGAGGTCGAGGAGGCGAAGGAGTGGCAGTGCCTGGCGAAGACCGCCGCGGCGCGATACGCGGAGGTAGAGACCGCCATCCGCGAGCTCCATTCCTATGACGAGCCCGAGATCGTCGCGACCCCAATCGTCGCCGGCAGCGCCGGTTATCTCGACTGGGTCAGTCACAGCGTGGGCGACTGACCCCGAAATGCGCCGGTTTGCAGGCGTCAGACCACCTCGAACTGGGTCATCAGGCCATGGTCCTCGTGTTCGAGCATGTGGCAGTGGATCAGGAACTTGCCCGTGTAATCGGCGAAGTGCCCAGCGACGAGGATCTTTTCGCCGGGGTAGACGAAGAAGGTCTCCTTGAGGCAGTCTTCCCAGGGCGGCGGCCGCTTGCCGTTGCGCGCCAGCAGGTACCAGTCGGTGTGGTGCATGTGCATCGCGTGAGCCACCCCGGTTCGATTGACGATCTCCCACGTCTCGGTCGTGTCGAGCCGCGGGAAAGCGTCGGCGCGGGCCGGGTTGAACGTTTTGCCGTTGATCTGCCAGGTGGTCTTGAAGAGGCCGCCGATCGAGATCGTCCAAGTGCGATCGGGCTCGCGTCGGACGTGTCTGGTCCAGCCCGGCAACGGTCGCAGAGAGCGCGGCACCCGGGTCCTGTCCGGCGCACGCCCCGAGCCAACACGGAACTGCATCAGCGCCCCCACGTACGGCCGCGCTCCGGCTCCGTTCCCGCCATCGTGGCGGGGACCGCTGCGCAGCTCCACCGATTGCCCACCCGCCCCGGCGAAGTCGACGACCACCTCCGCCCTCTCCCCCGGCCCGAGCAGCACTTCCCCTCGCCTCACCGGCCTCGGCATCAAGCCGCTGTCGGTGGCGATCTGGACCAGCGGTGCACCGTTGGAGAGGTGGATGTTGTAGGCGCGAAAGCCGGAGACGTTGAGCAGGCGCAGCCGGTAGCGCCGCGGCGCCACACGGTGGTGAGGCATGTATGCGCCGTTGACGAGGACCCGGTGGCCGAACACGCCGTCGGCCGGAGGGCGCAGTCCGGCGAAGGGGTCGATCAGCTGGTTGCGTCGGTCGAAAGTGCGGTCGGCGATCATCAGCGGCAGGTCTCGCTCACCTGACGGCAGCGGCAGCGAGGCGTCGAGCTCGTCGTCGACGATCCACATCCCGGCCAGGCCGCGCCAGATGTTTCGCGCGCTATGGTCGAGCCGGTGATCGTGGTACCACTGGAACGCGGCCCGTTCGGGTCGTCCGTTCTCGCGCAGGTCATAGGCATAGGTTTTGCGCCCGCCAGGCTCGATCAGCAAGTCGTTGCCCGACTTGCGCGGCGAAAGGCCGCGGGGAACGTCGCAGTAGAAGGACCTGGGATGCGAAGCGGTCAGCCCGCCCGGTTGGCCGTCGAACTGGGTGCGGTTGTGGCCGCCGTGCAGGTGAACGGTCAGCTCTCCTGCCTCCGGAAGCTGGTGGTGGAAGGTGACCTCCGTGCGCTGCCCGGCGGGACGCCGGACGGTCGGACCGGGGAACGTCCCCCCGTAGGTCCACATCCGCGTCGGAGCACCGGGGAAGAGCTGGACCTCCGCCTCGCGGATTGGGATCCGCAGATGCGAATCGCGCAACTCCAATGGGATCGGCAGCCGAGCCCGGAAGGGAACGGGGGCAGCTGCCGCCGGCTCGGTTCCCCAAGCGCCCGGCGAGAAAGGCCCGCCGGAGCGGGCCTCGAGCGGCAGCAGGAGGGCCGCCGCACCGCCGCCCAGGGCGCCGAGGAAAGCTCGGCGCCCGAGGCGCGGCGGAGATTGAGGCGTGCCGTCCGTCGCTAGCCGCCCGGCAGCACGTTGATCGTCCCCTGCATCCAGGGATGGATCGCGCAGAGGAAGTAGATCCTCGTCGCCCCGGCCGAGGTATCGAAGGCGGTCTTGGCGACAAACGAGGTATTGGGTTTTTCACCGGTGAACCAGGAGTCGCCCGTCTGGGTCACGCTACCGAGCGTGCTCCAGCCTTCAGGGCCGATGACCGGGTTCTTTTTCACCGGTCCGTTGCCTTTGACACCGTGCCAAGCGGCGATCGCTTTGCAGATGTGTTTGGGGGTGAAGCAGAGCTGACGAGCTTTGGCCGTCTTCGGCAGCGACGCTTTCGTCACCAGCGAGAAGGTGTGGGGACCGACTTTGTGGGGATTGGTCAGATTGACCACCGCGAGCTCTTCGCCGTTGACGATCGCCTTCGGCGCTTCGAAGCGGAGGCCACCTTTGCCGTCCTTCATGAAGATGGTCGGGACGGTGCCGGCCGAGGCCGCCGAGGCAAACACACAGCAGACGGCGACGAGCGCGGCGGCGGCAAGAACGGTGAACTTGGTCAGCTCACCGTGGGGACGAGTTGGCTTCACAGATGCTCCTTTCTGAGCAAGGTTTTCAGGCCCGCAAGCGGTAGCCCTTGGAGAAGAGTCGCAGATTGACGAAGAAAAGCACGGCGGTGGCAGCGGTCAGGGCGAGCAGCGAGAGCGCGATGCTGACTTCGCTGAAGCCGACGAAGCCGTAGCGGACCAGGTTGATCATGTAGAAGATCGGGTTGAAGTGGGTCAGGGTCTGGAAAGGCTGGGGCAAAAGGGTGGCGGAGTAGAAGACGCCGCCGAGGAAGATCAGCGGCTGCAGGACGAAGGTCTGGGCGAAGGCGACGTCGTCGAACTGTTCGGCGCGGACGCCGATCAGCACCCCCAGCTGCGAGAAGAAGAAGCCGACCAGGAACAGCGAGGGGATCAGGACCAGGACGTGGTCGACCGGCAGGTCGACCAGCAGCGAGGCGGCGAGGAAGGTCAACAGCGCCACCATGAGGCCGCGCATGAAGCCGCCGAGCGAGAAGGCGAGCAGCAGCTCCAGCGGCGAGGCGGGCGAAGAGAGCTGGTCCTGGATCGCCCCCTGGAATTTCTGCTGCAGGATCGAGGAGGAGTTGTTGGCGAAGGCGTTGATCGACCAAGCCATCATGATCAGGCCGGGGATGACGAAGACGACGTAGTCGATCCCGTGCAGCTTGTCGATCCGCGAGCCGAGCGCGGCGCCGAAGACCGAGATGTAGAGAAAGGTTTCCAGCAGCGGCGCGCCGATCGTCTGTTTCTTGATCTTCATGAAGCGGTTGACCTCGCGGCGCCAGAGGGTCGCGAAGCGGATCTGAGCGGCGCTCATGCCGGGCTCACCTCGATGTGCGAGCGCGACAGCTCCTTGCGCCCGACCAGCGTCAGGTAGGCGTCCTCGAGGTTGGCGACGCCGTAGCGGGCCGCCAGCTCGGGACTCGTGCCCTCGCCGACGATCTGGCCCTCGTTGATGAAGGCGATCCGGTCGCAGAGCTGCTCCGCCTCCTCGATGTAATGCGTGGTGAGCAGGATCGTCGTCCCCTCCTGGTTGATCCGCCGCACGTAGTGCCACAGCTCCAGCCGCAGCTCGACGTCGACGCCGGCGGTTGGCTCGTCGAGGATCAGCAGCCGGGGGCGGTGCATCATCGCCCGCGCCAAAATCAGCCGCCGTTTCATCCCGCCGGAGAGGGTGCGGGTACGTTCGTCGGCCTTCTCGGTCAAAGAGAAGGTCTCCAGCAGCTCCTTGGTCCGCTCGCGCCGCTCACGCTTCGGCATACCGAAGTAACCGGCGTGGTAGTCGAGCGTCTCCTCGACGGTGAGGAACCAGTCGAGGTTTACCTCCTGGGGGGCCAACCCGACCGCCTGCCGCGCCTCGCTGTAGTCGTCGATCGCGTCGTGGCCGAAGACCTGGATCGTGCCTCCGGTCGGCTGCGCCAGCCCGGTCGTGCAGTGGATCAGCGTCGACTTGCCGGCCCCGTTGGGACCGAGCAAGCCGAACAGCTCCCCCGGCTCGATCTGCAGCGAGACGCCGCGCAGCGCCTCCACCCCGGTCGGGTAGCGCTTCTGCAGGTCTTCGATCTGGAGGGCGTTGTCGGACATGCCCGCGAACGCTAGTCGAGAGCGCGCAGCACGGACTGGGCGGCGTTGTAGCCGCTCATCCCGCTCGCCCCGGCGCCGGGCGGGGTCGCCGCCGAGCAGACGAAGACGCCAGGGATGCCGGTGGCGTAGGGGTCGAGCGCCAGTCGCGGCCGCGACACCGACTGCAATGGCGTGTTGGCGCCGGTGATGATGTCGCCGCCGATGTAGTTGGCGTTGTAGGCGGCGAGGTCCGCGGTTGAGCGAATGTGGCGGCCGACGATTCGCTCGCGCAGGCCGGGGGCGAACCGTTCGATCTGGTCGAGCAGCGAATCGGTGGCGTCGCCCGGATAGTCGTGCGGAACGTGGGCGTAGGCCCAGACCGGGTGGACGTTCCCCTGAGAGCGCGACGGGTCGGCGAGGTACTGCTGGCCAACCAGGACGAAGGGACGCTGCGGCATCCGGCCGCGGTTGACCTCCTGCTCGGCGGCGGCGATCTCCTCAAAGGAGCCGATGACGTGAACAGTGCCCGCGCGACGCGAGGCCTCGTCTACCCAAGGCACCCCACCCTCGACGGCAAGGTCGACCTTGAATGCGCCGGGGCCGTGCCGGTAGCGGCGGTAAGCGCGAGCGACACGCGGCGGTAGGCGGTCGGCGGCGATATCGACGATGCCCTGGGGGGCGAGATCGAGGACGACCGTGTCGGCGGCTGGCAGCTCCGCCAGCGAGCTCACCCGGCGGCCGGTCTCGATCCGGCCGCCGTGCTCGCGCACGACCGCGGCAAGCGCCTCGGCGATCGCCCCCGAGCCGCCACGCGCAACCGGCCAGCCATTGTGGTGACAGGCGCAGGTCAGGGCCATGCCGGCGGCCGAGCTGAGCGGGCGCGAGAAGGGGCTGAAGGAGTGGGCGGCGGTGCCGCCGAACAGCGCTCGCGCCTGCGGGGTGGGCAGCGCGCGGGCCAGCAGCGACACCGGTGGCAGGGCCCGGAGGCCAAAGCGCGTCAGCCGGATCGGATGCCGCGGCACATGCGGCAACGGCCGCATGATGTCCTCGCTGAGGACATCGAAGCACTCCGAGGAAGGGCCGAACAGCCGCTTCCAGGCCGCCCCGGCGGGACCGAGCCCGGTTGCCGTCTCCTCGATCGAGCGCAGCATCGCGGCCGCGCTGCCGTCGTCGAAGGGATGGGCAAGATCCACCTCCGGCCAGGCCCACTCGAGCCCGTGTCTCCCGAGGTCCAGAGCGCTCAGCGCGGTCGAACTGGGAGAAAACGGGTGCGTCGCCGAGCAGTCGTCGTGCAGCAGCCCCGGCACCGTCAGCTCGCTCGTGCGGGCGCCGCCGCCGATCGTCTTGGCGGCCTCGATCACGGTTACCCCGACCCCGCGTGTGGCCAGCGTCGCCGCGCAGGCGAGGCCGTTGGGCCCCGCGCCAACGACGACCGCGTCGCTCACGCTGGGGTCACGGCGCGACCGTCGTCCTGGCTTGCGCCGACCGCCTCAACCGGAAACGGCAGGCCGTCCAACCAGGGCTGGCGCTCGACCATGTCGGCGACATTCACGAAGCCCTCCTCGACCAGGCCGGTAGCTGCGTCGAAGATCCGGTACCGCTGGTGCTGCACGTGGGCGGGCTGGGACTCGAGCACGACCACGCGCACCTCGCCCGGCTCGAAGCGGCAGTGCTCCTGGATCGCCGCGAGCAGCCGCTGGTCGTGGAAGTGGCCGTCGCCGAAGTTGTAGCCGAGCACCACTCCGGCGATCAGCTCGCCCTCGCGCACGACATAGTCCTCGACGTCGGGCACGGCTCGCTGCACGAGCCCGTTGAGCGCCCGCCCGTGCGAGTGCATGGAGCGGAAGGCGAGGCCTTTGTAGACGAGCACCTCGATCAGCTCGGGGTCGTAGAACTTGGCGAGCTGCTCAGTGACGATCGACGCGGGCTTGACCAGCTCGGCATCCAGCTTCGCCTCGCTGCTGGCGTCGCCCTCGCGGCGGAAGAGCCACTGGCTGGTCGCCCAGTTGCCGGCGTAGTAGCGCATCGAGGGCAGGAAGGAGACGAGGTCGGGGCGGAAGTTGCCCAGCACGGGGAGGCCAACGCAGGTGACGGCGAGGATCGCCAGCAGCAGCGGATCGTCGAGGGTCGAGAACGACGTGTCGCCGTAGTGGCCGAAGAGGAAGAGGACGCCGAAGATCATGAAGATGTTCCACTCCAGCGGTACGGCCAGCGGGAAGGTCGAGAGGATGTGGAGGTGGAAGATCACCATCCCGGCGACGGCGATGGTGCCGATCCATCCCCCTTGGGAGACAAGCAGGATCAGCGGCAGGGTGAACTCCATCACCGTGCCCAGATGGGCGGTGAGGGCGCCGATCGACGACGGCCGCAGATCCTCGGGGTGATCGCGGTAGAGCCGCCGCTTAGCCGCCCGCCAGCGGTTCCAGGGCGTGTTGCTGATCATCACCGTGACGACGAAGGGGAAGTGACGGTTCAGCTTCGAGGATGCCGCCCCCCACCAGATGCAGACGAAGACGAGCTGGGCAGCGACGATCATGTTGGTCAGCGGGAAGAGGAAGACGATCGCCAAGTTGCCGTAGATCTCGGCGCGGGCGGCGAGAAAGGGCACCTTGTCGCGCAGCCCGAGCAGGACGAGCAGAGCGAGCAGGGCGCCGACTGCGACCGGGTCGAGCCTGCCGGCGGCGGCGCCCGCGGCAGACTCGCCATCGGAGAGCAGCAGGTAGAGCGCCGCGACGATCAATCCCGCGTAGAGGGCGACGTCGAACAGCGTCCGCCGCGTGCCGCGAGTCAACGGCACCCGCTCCGGCCACGGCGGCAGTCGCGTGGTGCCGGGGCGCAGCCAGTAGAGGACGCCGCCGATCATCGGCGAGAAGCGCAGGGTCAGCGGTAGCGAGCCGGCGCCGAGGCCGAGCACCTCCCACAGCATGGTCCAGATCACGGCCTTCTGGAAGACGATCGGTTCGGTCCACCAATCGCCGAGGTCGCCGAGACCGCCCAGCCCCGAGGTGGTGGAGATCAGCAGCAACCCGCCCCCCGCGTAGAGGACGAGCTTGACGACGTAGAGCAGGTAGACGAAGTAGGGCGTCCCGAACCCGTTCAGCGCCCAGTCCTGCGCCAGCACCTTGATCCGCTCCAGGTGCGGCCGGCGTCTCCACTCCTCGTACTCGAACGGCGGCGGGGTGGGGTCGAAGAAACCCATACGCCCATAGCCTATGGCCATGCCGTCACCCCTCCTAGCGGTTGACACGCCGTCACTGCTGTTTCGCGCGTACTACGCTCTTCCCGACTCCATCAAGGGGCCGGACGGGCGGCCGGTCAACGCGCTGCTCGGCACCGCGAACCTGATCCTGGCCGAGGTCGAAGCCCACGATCCGCGCGCCGTCGTCCTCTGCTTCGGACCCGACGCCGCCTCCTACCGCACCGAGCTCTATCCCGCCTACCACGCCGAGCGTGAGGCAGCCATGCCCGACGACCTCTCGCCCCAATTCGCGGCAAGCCGCGATTTCTTCGAGGCGTTCGGCTGGACGATCGCGACCAGCGACTCGCTCGAGGCCGACGACCTGCTCGGCACCTATGCCCGCCGCGAGGCCGAGGCCGGCGGTCATGCCCTGCTGATGACGGGCGACCGCGACATGTACCAGTGCGCCGGTGAGGGGGTCACGGTGCTCTACGTACGCACCGGCGGCGGCAAAGGCGCCGAAGAGGTGGGACCGGCCGAGGTGCGCGAGCGCTACGGCATCGATCCCGGGCAGGTGCCCGATTTCATCGCCCTGCGCGGCGATCCCTCCGACGGCCTGCCCGGAGCCAAGGGGGTAGGCCCGAAAACGGCGGCCGAGCTGCTGCGCAAACACGGCTCCCTAGAGACAATCCTCGACAACGCGATACGCGAGCCGCGCCCCAAGCTGCGCGGCGCCCTGCTCGACGCCCGCGAGGAGCTAGTCGCCTTCAAAGACATCGCAACCCTCCGCGATGCGGGCGTGGACCGACCCCCCGATCGTCCCACCGACTGGGCGGCCGCGGCCGCGGCCGCTCGCGAGCGCGGCATGAACCGCCTCGCCGAGCGGTTGGAGAACGCCGCGTCCTAGCCTTCGACCACTTCGACGGTGCCGTGCATGTCGGGGTGGATCGAGCAAATGTAGGGGTAGGTGCCGGGCTCCTTGAAGGTCTCTGACTTGAGCTTGCCTTCCTCGAGGGTCCCGGTGTCGAAGCTGCCGTCTTCGGCGGTCGCCGTGTGGGGCGCGGAGTCTTTGTTGAGCCAGATCACCTTGCCGCCTTCCTCGATCGTCACCGGGTCCGGGTCATAGGCGAAGTCGACGATTTCGACCTTTTCGGCTCGCACCGCGTCGCCGCTGGGCGCAGACGCGTTGCCGCTCGCTTGCGAGCTTTCCGTTTCCCCCGTCGTGGCCGCCGTGCCCCCGGCGGCTCCAGAGTTCGAATCACCATCATCGCCGCCCCCGCAGGAGGCAAAGGCGAGGGCCAAAATGCCAATCGTCAAAAGAGACGAAAACCGCGGGGGCGGCGACATGACTCGCATGCCGTTGACTACCCAGACCCGTAGAACGGGAAACCGACCCCTGAATCGAAGGGCGAGCGCTCAGGCGGCGACGGGGTCGGCGGGCCTCGCCTGAGACATCCCCGCGGAGAACTGCATCGCTCCATCGTCGATCGGGCCGCGCCTGATCGTGCGGATGTCGAAGGCGTAGTTCTGACGCAAGCGCCAGGGCTCCCTGGATCCCTGTTTCGGGAACTGGTCCAGAGACCGCAGCACGTAGCCGGAGGTGAAATCGAGCAGCGGCTGCTCGGTGACCCTCGGATCGGTTACCTCGGGCACGCAGCGCCGGTAGCCGTGCTCGTCCATGTGGTTGAGCAGGCGGCAGACGTACTCGGAGGTGAGGTCGGCCTTCAGCGTCCAGGAGGCGTTGGTGTAGCCGACGGTGAAGGCGCAGTTGGGCACCCCGCTCAACATCATTCCCTTGTAGGCCATCGTGCTGGGCAGGTGGACGTCCTCGCCGTCGACCGCCAGCTTCATCCCGCCGATGAAGAGCAGGTTGAGCCCAGTCGCGGTCACGACCACGTCGGCCTGCAGCTCCTCCCCCGACTCGAGCTCGATGCCGTTCTCGGTGAAGGTCGCGATCCTCTCGGTGACGACGGAGGCGCTGCCGTCCGAGATCGCCCTGAAGAGGTCACCGTCCGGGACCAGGCACATGCGCTGATCCCAGGGGTTGTAACGGGGCCTGAAGTGCTTGTCGACGTCGTAGCCCGGGGGCAACGAGCGCTCCACCCCTTTGCGGATGAACCTCTTCACCATCTCCGGCCGGCGGCGGCTGAGCTGGTAGAAGAGCGTCTGGATCAGGACGTTCTTCCAGCGGACGATCGAGTAGGCGACGCGATCCGGAAGGTGGCGGCGCAGCGTGTTGGCAATCCGGTCCTCGGCGGGCAGCGAGGCGATGTAGGTGGGCGAGCGCTGCAGCATCGTCACGTGCTCGGCGCTCTCCGCCATCGCCGGCACCAGGGTCACCGCGGTGGCGCCGCTGCCGATCACGACGACGCGCTTGCCGGCGTAGTCGAGATCCTCGGGCCAGTGCTGCGGGTGCACTACCGTGCCGGCGAAACGCTCGAGGCCATCGAAGTCCGGGGTGTAGCCCTCGTCGTAGCGGTAGTAGCCGCTGCA
The DNA here is from genome assembly GCA_044867645.1 of Solirubrobacterales bacterium. Taxonomy (GTDB): domain Bacteria; phylum Actinomycetota; class Thermoleophilia; order Solirubrobacterales; family 70-9; genus VRUE01. The sequence goes on from JBIOVI010000036.1 coordinate 23,811, forward strand.
CGTCCAGAGGAAGTCACAGGTCAGCTGCACTTTCTCCCCCGTGTCGGTGCGCTCCGCCTCGACGGTCCAGCGCAGGTCGGCGCTCGACCACTCGGCGCCGAGGACGCGATGGTGGAAGCGGATCCTCTCCTCTATCCCATGGTCGTGGGCGGTCCGGCGCACGTACTCGAGGATCGAGGCGCCGTCGGTGATCGATTTGGCCTCGGTCCACGGCTTGAACCGGTACCCGAGCGTGTGCATGTCCGAGTCGGAACGGATGCCCGGATAGCGAAACAGGTCCCAGGTGCCACCGAGGTCGCCGCGCGCCTCGAGGATCGCGTAACTCTTGCCAGGGCAGCGCTCTTGCAGATGGTAGGCAGCACCGATGCCGGAGAGGCCGGCGCCAACGATCAGCACATCGCGGTGTTCAGGCGCTGCAGCGGCCACGGCGAGCATTGTCGCAGGCTGGCTGGTCAGCCAGTGTGACGCTCCGCATAGCGCCGCGCCGCGATCTCTACTTGACGCGGTACCTGAGGTGGGTGACGTCTGGCGTCTCAACGACCAGCGTGGGTTCCAGCTCGAGACCGGCGCCTGCGCCGCCCTCGAAGAGCCGGGCGCCGCTGCCGAGCAGGACCGGAACCACGTTCAGCTGCAGCTCGTCGAGCAAGCCGGCCGCGAGGTACTGCTGGGCGATCTCGGCGCCGCCCCCGAGCGCGACGTCCTTGTCCCCGGCGGCTTCCCTGGCCTGCTCCAGCCCCGACTCGATTCCCTCGGTTACGAAGTGGAAGGTCGTCCCCCCCTGCTTCTCCAGCGGTTCCCGCTCGTGATGGGTGATTACGAAGACAGGCGTGTGGAAGGGCGGCTCGTCTCCCCACCAGCCCTGCCAGGGATCGTCTCCCCAGGGCCCCGGCCCACCCCCGAACATGTTGCGGCCCATCACAGTCGCGCCGAGGTTGGCAGTCGCCTCCTCCATCAGCGGCGTGCTCGCGTTGACCTCGCCACCCTCGTACCCGTGAGTCTCGCGCCAAACGGCAAGCTTGAGGACCCAGTCGTGCAGCTGCTCCCCCCCTTCGCCGAGCGGGTTCTCCTCGCTCTGATTGGGACCGGCGACGAAGCCGTCCACCGAAATCGAGATCTGAAACCTGAACCTGGGCATGGCGATCAGTCGCGCGGCGCGTAGCGGTTGTGCAACATCAGGTCGTTGCCGTCCGGGTCGGTGAAGAACGCCATGTGGCAGACGCCGGTGTCGAAGGTCTCGCCGGCGAAGACGACGCCCCTGGCCTCCAGCTCCTTGCGAGCCGCCTCTATGTCGTCCACGTGCAGCGCCGGATGCGCATTCTTCTGCGGTGCGAACTCCATGCCGAGTTTTCCCGGCTCCCAGATGCCGAAGCAGGTGTCGCCGGCCCAGAACTCGAACTGAGCGTGCTCGTCCGGACGCAGCCCGAGCGTCTCGACGTAGAAGCGGCGCGACCGCTCGCTGTCCTGGGACGGGATGCCAATGAAATCGGTCTTGCTGATCACGAGCCCTCCAGTGTCAGTCGGAACGGTGGAATCCCCAGCTCAGATTACCGACGGTACGGTGAGCGCTGTGAACGTCCTGATCGCAGCGGACATGGAGAGTGCTGGCAGCGATCGAGGCGCTGCGCGGCGGCGGCGTCGAGAACATCTCGGTCGGCGACTGGCACATGGTCGGTACCAACGTCGAACGCGACCGCATCCCGAACGGGATCGAGGTGCGCCCGATCGCCGAGCTGGCGCTGGTCGAGGCCAGCCCCTCGATGGCGAAGGCTCACGGCGGTCCGCTCGACGCGGTGGTGATGATCGGCCACCACGCCCGCACGCCCAGCCCCCGAGGCTTCTGCTCGCACACCTTTGTCTGGCGACCAAGGAGGGTCGAGGACGGGCGACGGCTCGCTCGCAGGACCCCGGCACGGTGCGCGCCGAGCTAGCCGAGTCGATCGGCGCCGCTCGTCGCGCCGCTGCAGCCGCCACCGGCGCGCAGCTCCCGGCGCAGCTTCGGATCGCGGTCGAGGGCGAGGAGATCGCCGAGACGACGGTCTCCGAGCCGGTGATGCGCTCGAAGGAGCGCCTGGCTCGCGGCGAGCCCGTCGGTGGCGGCCGCGGTCGCGAAGGCCCGCTAGGAGAGCGAGAGGACGTGAGCGCTCGTCGGGGCGACGCGGCCCTCGAGCACCTCCAGATAGGCGCTCCGCACAGCCTCGAAGCCCTGCGCCCGAATCGGCTCGAGCCAGCCACCGGTCCACTCGCAGAACGGATGCCAGGCGTCGGCGACGCGCGACTCGAGCCCTTCCCGGCCCCAGTCCTTGGCGCGCTTGACGACCCGGTCGGGGGCGAAGAAGAAGGCCGGCGCGGGTCCCGGTAGCTCGGACGCGCCCGTCCCGAACTCCTGCCAATGGGTGACCCCCACGGCCATGCTGTGGGCCAGATCGCCGCCGTAGTGCGAGTGGACCGCGAGACGGACCTCCCCGTCGCCGGCGATGTCGACGAAGGTGGCGGGCCCCCGCCCGAGCGAGTCGATCGCGTCGTAGGCGACGACGCGATCGTAGATCCCCAGCCCCTCGACGAAACCGGCGCTGCGCGTCGAGGTGAGGGCGACGACCTCGACGCCGTCGCGCCGTGCCAAGAGGAAAGCTGCGGCGATTGCCGTCTTGCTCGAGGCGCTGGAGATGACGACCGGGCCACCCGTCGTCAGCCGGTCGTCGGCGAGCTGGTCGTCGATCAGGAACGAGGTGAAGAAGAGCGGCCGCAGCAACATCTGGATCTCCTCGGTGTCCGCGCGGTAGAAGGAATCGGACGCGGTGGCCAGGTAGCGGTGGTAGGCCGAGGGCAGCGCCGTCCGGTGCGGCGAGGCGTCGACGAAGCCGGCCTCGCCGGCATCGGCCGGCGTCACGACCAGGTAAGAGGAAGGCGGTAGATACCCGTACAGGCGCGTCCCGGGCTCGACGCCCTCGGCCTCGCTGCGCTCCACCTCGGCGAACCCCCACATCGGAACGCGGCCCCAGCCCTCCTCGGCCGGAAAGAAGTCCCAGTAGGACATCGTCTCGCCGAAGACCGCGTAGGTGACGTTGTTCGACGTGAGCCCGAAGGTCGCGACCCGGAGCAGCGCCTGGCCCGGCTCGAGCTCGGGCGCCGACGAGTCGGCAAGGCGGCACTCGCGGAGGTCACCGCGCTTGACCAAGAAGTCAGTCATGGTTTCCAGATGCTCTCAGGTTCGGAGACGGTGCTGGTCACCGGCGGTTCGGGATTCCTCGGCGGCTGGTGCGCGATCGAGCTCCTGCGTCGCGGCTATCGGGTGCGCACGACCGTGCGGGATCTCGCCCGTGAGCCGGATGTCCGGGCGGCAGTCGCCTCCGAGGTAGACGCTGGCGACCGTCTCTCCGTGCTGGCGGCCGATCTGCGCGGCGACGACGGCTGGGAGCAGGCCGCGCACGGATGCGACTACGTCCTCCACGTCGCCTCCCCATTTCCCCCGGCGCAGCCGAAGGACCCCGACGAGCTGATCGTGCCAGCTCGGGAGGGGACCCTGCGGGTTCTGCGCGCGAGCCTCGACGCCGGCGTCAAGCGCGTCGTGGTCACCTCCTCGGTTGCCGCGATCGCCGGCGGCCGGCGCTCGACCGCACCGCTCACCGAGGAGGACTGGACCGACCTCGACAATCCCGACCTGACGCCGTACGTGCGCTCGAAGACGCTCGCCGAGCAAGCCGCCTGGGACCTCGTGCGCGAGCGGGGCGAGGTCGAGAAGCTCGTGGTCGTCAATCCGGGCGCGATCCTTGGCCCCGTCTTCAGCGCGGATCGCTCCTACTCGATCGAGATGGTCGAGCGGCTGCTGAAGGGCATTCCCGGCGCACCGCGGATCGGCTTCAGCATCGTCGACGTCCGCGATGTCGCCGATCTTCAGCTGCGGGCGATGACCGCCCCCGAGGCCGGCGGCGAGCGCTTCATCGCGGTCGCGTCGTTCCAGTGGATGTCGGAGGTCGCGGAGATGCTGCGCGACCGCCTCGGCGGAGCGGCCGCGAAGGTGCCAAAGCGAACCGTCCCGAACCTGGTCGTGCGCGCCATGGCCGTCTTCGACCCCGGCATCCGCTCGGTCGTCGGCCAGCTCGGCCGCAAGACGGAGCTGTCGCACGAGAAGGCCGAGACGGTCCTTGGCTGGTCGCCACGCCCGGTCGAGGACACGGTCGCCGAGTGCGGCCGCAGCCTGATCGACAAGGGCGTCGTCGAGACCGCAACCTGAACCCGAAAGCGCCAGGACCGCCCGAAGGCGGCCCTGGCCAGGTGCTTGGAACGAGCGCGGGAACAGCGACCGAGTGGGACAAAGCCCGGCCTCCCTTTGCTCGCCGGTGCCCGGGGTGGATTCCGCCGGGCGCCCGAACCAGTGCGGCGCCTAGCGGCCCTGCACCTCCAGAGTCCCCTCAAGCATGTGAATCAACGTAGGACCACCTCCTTTCTCTGGTGATCCGATTGAAGCAAATCGCCCAGTCGAGGCTACGATCGCCCCCATGTCGACTTGGCCGACGATCGCCGAGCCGGAGCTGCTCGAGCGGCTTGCCCTGGACGATCGCGAGTTCGAAGCGTTCATCGAAGCGCTGGCGGAGCGGGTCCCTCCTCGCGACTACGACGAGGCGTCGTTCGCGCGAGCGCTCGGCTACCCGTGGCCGCGACCGGGCGGGTCCTACCGGCTGGCGGGCGGGTCGGTAGAGCTGCTCGAGGATCTGACCGCGGCGGACCGCGAGCACGCTCTCGATCGATTCACCTCCGCCGACGGCGGGCGCCTACCGGTTCTAGCGTTCGGCTCCAACGCGGCGCCGGAGGCGCTCGAGCGAAAGTTCGCCCACTTCCCGGGCGAGGAGGACCGAGCGGTGCTGGCTCTGACCGGTCATCTGCACGACTTCGACGTCGGGGTCTCACCGCAGCCGGCGCTGTATGGCGCGATGCCGGCCACCCTCTTCCCAAGCCCACACACCCAGGTTCAGGCGACGGTCCTCTGGGTCACCGCAACCCAATTCACGCAGCTTGCCTGGTCGGAGCTCAGCTATCGGCTGGGTAGGTTGCGGACGACCTTCGAAGTCGATAACGATACGACGACCTTTGGCGAGATTCTCGCCTTCGTTTCCCGCTTCGGCGCCTTCTGCGTAAACGGAGAACCAGTCGCGCTCGCGGCGGTCCCAGCCTCCGGCCGGACCGCCAGCGCCCTCACCCAGGAGCAACTGCTGGATGCGGTCGCCGCACTCGCCATCGGACCCGGGGCGAGCGCCGAGATGCTGGTGCGCGCAATCTTCGAGGACTTGGGCCGGATCGCTCCGAAGATCGCGGCGACGGCATGGAAAAGCTCCCTGCCGTTCGCCTCGGAGCGCTGGACCCCGTTCCCCTCGACGGAGGAGCGCTAGCGCACGTACTCGCAGCGACGGGTCCGGTCGTTGCCGCGACCGCCGATGCAGCGATCGGGTCCGCCCCTGCTGTCGAGTACGTCGGGGCCGCCGCGACCGAGCAGCGTGTCCGGGCCGGCGGCGCCGATCAATACATCGGGGCCGGTCGAGCCCTCGATCTTCTCGACGCTGCCGTCGATACGGCTGCCACCGCAATAGCCGAGGTCGGGATCGATCGCCCGTCCGCCGATCGCTGCCCTGATGACGATGCCGGCGTTGCGCACCCGGGCAAAGGAGGCGCTGTCGTTGTCACCTTGCCCACCGTGGAAGAGGTCGCCGCAAGGCTGACCGCCGATCAGGAGATCGTCGCCGCCCCCGCCGACCAGCGTTGCCGCGCCGCTGTCGCGACGTGGATGGAGGATGTTGACCCCGAAGAGCGCGTCGTCCCCTCCACCGCCGCTCAGGGTGTCGGGGTCGCGATCGTCGCCGGCGTAGATCGTGTCGCCACCGAGCCCTCCGCGCAGCCAATCGCTGCCCGGTCCACCCTCGATCGTCACCGAGACCTCCGCCGGAACGCTGTCCTCGACCTCGAGCCTGTCTTCGCCACCGCCGAGGGAGACGAGGATCGAAGTCACCGGCCCGGCACAGGCAACCGAGCCAACGCCGAAGCCGCAGCCTCCCGAGCGAGGAGCACTGAGCAGCACGGGGTTGCCGGACCCGCGTCGAACGAGATAGCCACGGTCTCCGCGGCTGACCGTGACGTCGTCGACTTGGTCGTCGCCGACGATCGTGAGGCTCGACGACGCGGTGATGCTCTCGTACAACTCGACCTGCGTTCCCCTGCCGCGACCGGCGGAGGGGCCACAGGAGTCCTCGACCGCGAATGGCCCGACACAGTGGTCGCTGCCCGGGCCGCCAATGGCCTGATCGCCGCTCCTCGCGCCGAGCAGCTGGTCGTCGCCGGGGCCGCCATCGAGCCTGTTGGACGTCCTGTCGGAGCCCACCAACGTGTCGGCGGCGGACCCGCCCACGATGTCCTCGATGCCGATCAGCTGCTCGTCCTCGGCCCCAACTACGGCCCCTTGGCTGAGATCGGCCTCGATCGGGCCGCCCGCTCCCCGGTAGGAGGCGATGTCGTGCCCACCCGGACCCCCATCGATGAGATCGTTGCCGATCCCACCCAAGAGGGTGTCCAAGATGCCTCGTCCGCCGGCGACGTCGTCATCGCCCGGGCCGCCGTCGACGTCGTCGCGGTTGCCGAGCCCTCCGCGCACGGCATCGTTGCCGCTGTCGCCGAAGACCTCGTCGCGATCGGTGCCGCCGTCCAGCTCATCGGAGCCGCGCCCGCCGTGGATGGAGTCGTTACCCCCCTTGCCGCCGATCGTGTCGTTGCCCCGCTCGCCGAAGATCCTGTCGCGACCGGACCCACCGCAGATCACGTCGTTGCCACCACCGCCAACGATGACGTTCGGGCCGCGACCGGCGGCGATCACATCGGGTGCTCTGGTCCCGCGAATCGTCCCCTCGTTGGAGGCGATCGTCGCGCGCCGCCCGCCGCACTCGGACTGCTGGGCCCCGACGGAGGTCGCGAAGATGAGGCCGATGAAGACGAGAGGCACGAGGATCGTCCCGAGCTGGCGGTATCGCGGCGATTCGCCCAGAGGTCTCCCTATGTCGTTCGGGCGCGCCTTCATCACTGGCTGACGGCGATGCTCCCTGCTGCGCCGACCTGCCCCAATGCGCAGATCGCGGAGTGGTGCCTCTCGGCTACCCGCTCCCGAAAGACTGGCATAACCACGTCCTCGCCACTTCCTGGACCAGGAGGCATGCGACAACAGGTTTCAGCAGCCGATGGCTCGCGCGGTCGCCGCGACTAGCGGTACTTGGCAGCGCGCAATTCCGCCCACACCGAGGAGCCCAGCAACGCCAGCAGCACCGCAAACGCGCAGATGACGAAGAGGGAGATTTCGAGGCCGGTTGGGAGGTCGGCGCCGGTCGGCGCTGAAACCGGAGCGTCCCCTTTCGAGAGGCTCTCGGAGAGCCCGAGAACGCCGTTCGCGGGGGCGTCGTTCGTCGGCACGATTCCAGCCATCAGCAATCGGGCGGCCTCGGACAAGGTGAGTGGGCGCCCGCCTTCGATTTTCGCCAGGATCGCCCACTCGTCCCCAAGCGCGATCGCGGGCCAAACGCGAGCGAACCATCGCTGCAGAGGAGCGGCCCTCGCCGACCTGATCGACAGCGGAGCGCTTCCCGCAGCGGCTTTCTGCGGAGACGCTCGCGAGGAGCGAGCGTCGCCTGCCGTGCTCCCGGTGGTGCCGGCCGCCGGTGCGCTCGCGCCGTAGGCGCCTTGGCGAGTCAAAGCCTCACCGCTGCGATTTGAAGGCGCCACCCCGCGACCCGAAGCGGCCGTCTGGCCCGCCGCTTCCGTCGGAGCACTCGTTGCCGCGGTGATGGTCTTCTTCACCGCCCCGGTTCCTCCGCCCCCCGACGACACGTCTGGGAGGAGGCCCGAGCCCTTGCCCGTGTTGCCCGAAGGAACCGGAGCTGGCTTCGGCGATTGAGAGGAGGCTGGCGTCGTTCCAACCGGTAACTTGACCGGACCCTGAGGCGCAGCCGGTGCCGAGGGCGCGGGCGCGGGGACGCTCTGGGGCGACTGGGCTTCGGGCACGCCGATCGGTGGAACAGCCGACTTGACGGCGCCCATCACCTGCTCCACCTGCTGCGACAGCGTGACTGACGCGAGGGCTCCTGCCGGGATCCAAGCGTGCAGGACGACGCCAGCGACGCCAACCACAGCGATCCGTCTCAGCCTTGCATTCACGATCATTAGCTCATACCCGATATTTGGACATGTATACCACGATATTGGGTAGCCAAACTCGAAAATGGATCTTTGGCGGGATTCGCTGCACCCGCCCAGGCGCACCCGCCCAGGCGCGAGTACGCTCACCTGCGTGCACTGGCTCGTGGATGGCTTGAACGTGATCGGCACGCGCCCGGACGCGTGGTGGAAAGACCGGCACCGGGCGATGGTTCGGCTCGTGGAGCTGCTCGAGCGCTTCGCCGCGACCACCGGCGAGGAGGTAACCGTCGTCTTCGAGCAGCCGCCGTCGCCGCCGATCGACTCAACGCTCGTCGGGGTCGCCCACGCCCCCCGCGCGCGCCGCGATGCCGCCGACGACGAGATCGTCCGCCGACTGAGCCCCGATCGCCATCCCAGACAGATCCGCGTCGTCACCTCGGATCGCCGGCTCGCCGATCGAGCGCGCGCCGCCGGCGCCGCCGTGGAGCCGGCTGCATCGTTTCGGACGCGGCTCGAGGCGCTCTAACTGCTTCGGTTCGCAGCGAGTTCAGCGACCGCCCGCCTAAACTCAAGGCGGTCGGCGAGGAGGCTCAAGTGACGGGAGAGCGACAACAACCATGAAGAAGAGGAATAGCGACTCGAAGGAAGGAAAGGGAGGAGACTCTCCCTCCCAGCCGATAGACGCGAGAATCAAGGAGCTGGGCGATTGGCGGGGCGAGACCCTCGCTCGGGTCCGAAGTCTCGTCAAGCAGGCTGACCCCGAAGCGGTCGAGGAGTGGAAATGGAGAGGCGTTCCGGTTTGGTACCACGCCGGGATGATCTGCACCGGCGAGACGTACAAGAAGGTCGTGAAGATGACCTTTGCCAAGGGCGCCTCGTTGGAGGACCCTTCGGGCCTCTTCAACTCCAGCCTCGAAGGAAACACCAGGCGTGCCATCGATTTCCATGAGGGCGACAAGATCGATGAGAAGGCGTTGAAGGCGCTCATCCGCGCCGCCGTGGCATTGAACACGTCCTCAGCTGCCTGAAGCGGCACTACGTCATCGCCCTGACCGAAGGAGAATCGAGATGGGAAAGCTGATCGCGACTACGCAGGCCACCGTCGACGGCGTCATAGACCCGGTCGGCGAGTGGGTGCAGGCGGACGGAGACCACGGCGACTACTCGTTCGAGCGGCAGGCGAGATCCAGCGGACTGGTGCTGGGCCGCAAGACCTACGAGGGGCTGGCGGGTTATTGGCCGAGCCAGTCGGGCAAATGGGCGGACATGGTCAACTCGATGCCGAAGTACGTCGGGTCCAACACCCTGTTCGGCGATCTCGAATGGAACGCAACCCTGCTCGAGGGGGACCTCGAGGACTCGATCCCGAAGCTGAAGGGCGAGGTCGACGGTGACCTGTTCATGCACGGGAGCGGCGAGTTCGCGTACGCCCTCGCCGAGAAGAGCCTGATCGACGAGTACGAGGTCTACCTGAACCCGCTCGTCTGGGGCCAGGGCAACGTGCACGTGCTCGGCGACAGAGGAACGATCCGGATGGAGCTCGACGACGTGAAGCGGTTCGACTCCGGAGTGGTCCTGCTCACCTACCGCCCGAGCTAGGCGGCGGTCAGGTAGTCGCTGCAGGCGGACGGGTCGCCCGTCTCGAAGCCGCTGTTCCAGGCCTGCTCGCGCTGGTCGGGTGTGCCGTGATGCGCGGGGCTGCTGGTGTCGAAGTCGCCGACGGCGAGCGCGGCGTCCAGCGCCTCCTGCACGTCGCCGTCCTCGAGCCGGTTCTCCTGGTAGGCGCTGTTGGCCCAGGTGCCGGCGTAGCAGTCGGCCTGCAGCTCGAACGCCATCGTCGGGAGCTGCTGGTCGTTCTGGAGGGCACCGAGCTCGTCCTGGATCTCGTGGCCGTACTCGTGCGCGACGATGTAGGCGACCGCGAAGTCACCCATCGTCTGCCCGTAGCCCTGGGAGCTGCCGGGTAGCGCCTGGTCGAGCGCGCCGTTGTATATGTCGGTCGCGAACTGCTGCGAGATGTAGATCGTGTCGTCCCCCGGGCAGTAGGCGGCGGCGCTGTCGCCCAGCGTGCCGTTCTCGTCACCGCAGGCGCTCGCCGCTGTCTGACCGGCCGGGATCCACAGGTAGCTGACTCTCGGCTCCGAGAGGCCGGACTCCTGGAACACCTTGGTCCAGTAGCTGTCGACGTCCTTGGTGACCGCGGTCAGGAACTGCTCCATGTTCTGAGGCTGGGTGCCGTCCTGCGAGCCGAGGATCAGGTTCCGAGCGCCCGAGTCGGGCGGGAGCGGCTTCAGCGTCTGCGTCTGGTCGGCCGCACTGGCCGAGCCGAGGTACTGCCACACGGCACCGAGCATCACCAGCAGCAGAAACGACAGGCCGGCGACGGCGAACATCCGTGGGCGAACAGGTGACTTCATGGCAGCCAACGATGGCCACCGTGAATTACCCGCGGATAAAGATTTGCGAGAGCCGAGCTCGCCGGGCGGCGGATGCCGCCCGGCGAGCTGGGCACCTGCTCGGCGGGTCAGCCGAGCAGGCGATCTATCACGCGTTCCATCACGGCGTTGCGCTCGGCCGGGGTGGAGATGCCCTCGAACCCGAAGCCCATCAGGAGGGACTTGGGCGTGGTGATCGCCGCCCCGACGGGGAACCCGCCGGCGTCGGTGACCTCCCAGTCGTTGGCGTTGTCGCCGCTGCCCGGGGCCGCACCGGCGACCGTCCAGCCGTCGAGGCCTGTCTCGAACGACGTCGACGTGCCGTCTGGCAGCGTCACGTCGTCCAGGAACACGCCCAGACCCTGGGTCGACCAGTCGCTGATGTAGGCGATCGAGATCTCGACCGTCTTCCCGGCGTAGGCGTCGAGGTCGATCGACCATTGCTGCCAGCCGCCCGAGTTCCCCGACGCGGCGTTCCACGCACCCGAGGTCCCATTCGGCGAGCAGGTCCCGTCCTCGTTGAGCGTCTGGTAGTGCTCGAGAAACGGGTGCAGCTCGAACCACCCGGACGGGCAGCTCTCGCCGGTGTCCTGCGACGTGTGCCCGTTGGCGTCCGGGAGCGTCGTCCAGTCGTCGCCGCCCGCGGTCCTCGCCTCGACGGTGAGGAAGTCCCAGTGCTCCTCGGTGTCCATCGACGTCCAGAACTTCAGGTCGCCGCCGCCATCCGGCACCGCGATCTCACGGGTCAGTCGCTTGTAGGACACGTCGGCCAGCTGCGAGTACACGTACCTGGCGCCGGTGTGCGGGTCGAACGGCCCGCCGGGCTTCGCCCAGCGCGCTGACGCAGTGCTCTCGAACTGCGGATACTCCGCCGTCGGCAGCACGCCGCTCGTGGTCACGAACGACGAGTTGGCATCCGCCTGGTTGTTCGCGCCGCCGGGGCCGTTGAGCGACCACGAGAGGCCCACGAACGGGTTGGAGATGCCGTTGAGGCCGAACGGCTGGCCCGTGCTCGGATCCGTGCCGTCGTTCGCGATCTGGACCATGCCGCCGAACCAGTACTGAAGGACGTCCTGGATCTGGTCGCCGCCCTGCGTCGAGCCGCGCAGCAGCAGGCACTGCCGCGGGTCCATAGCGGGGTTGACCGGCCGGCAGACGGCCTCGCCCTTCGGGTCGTAGAACTGGTTGCCCACGCCCCCGACGCCGGTGTACTGCATCCCGGCCCGCTTGCCCGTGTAGAGCACGTGGCCGCCCTCGTCCATGTAGGCGCGCATCTCGAGCATCTCGTCGAGCGCGAGCCGGTCGGCGTTCCCGGCGCCCCGGCCGGCGGCGCGGGTGACGACATCGTCGCCCGTGTACCAGATGACGCCGTCGTAGTGGCTCAGCACGCCCAGCTGGTCCGGCGCGATCCGGCCGCGCGCGTCGACGTCGTAGACGTCGGCGTCCACCCCGTTGGCGGCCAGGGCGTCGAGGTAGTAGCTCAGGTAGTGCGGACCCGGCGTCTGCGCGGGCGAGGCGCCCGAGTAGTCCTCGGCCGCCACCACGAGCATGCGGTTACCCGTCTCCGAGACGGCCTGATAGGTGAACGACTCACTGGTCTGGCCGCCTCCCTCGAACCAGACCTCCACGGAGTCACCGGGATTCGTCCCGGTCACCGTGCCGCGCATGACGTGGTAGTAGACCGAGGCCGGCTTGT